>CAYPIU010000032.1:0-20024 GCA_964410915.1 uncultured Synergistales bacterium
GTTTGACATGAAAATATTCTATACTGGCAGATCCAGGAAACAGGATCTTGAAAGGGAGCTTGGTGTAAGTTTTCTCCCCTTTGATGAACTGATCTCATCCTGTGATTTTGTCTCCCTGCATTGTCCCTTTAAACCCGAAACGGAAGGTTTAATAGGGAAAGAGGAATTACGTAAAATGAAAAAGACTGCCATCCTTATCAATACAAGCAGGAGCAGGGTGGTTGATACAGATGCTCTTTACACGGCACTCAGAGATGGAGAGATCGCAGGGGCCGGGATTGATGTATTTGACAGTGAACCAGTGGCTCCTGATCATCCTCTTATTAAGCTTGATAATATTGCTATGACACCTCACATTGGCAGTGCAAGTATAAAAACCAGGGAGGCAATGGCTGTTATGGCTGTAGAAAATATGATGGCTGGTCTTTCTGGTCAGATACCGCCAAATCCTGTAAATCCTGAGGTGCTTGAGAAGTAAAAGAAAATGATGTGGCCGGACTCAAAATCTGCCTCAGGCGCCCATTTGAAGGAACAAGTTTTTCTGCAAGTGTTAAACTCAGTAATAAAAGGATCCCAGAACAGAAATGCTGGGATCCTTTGCGATTTAGGAGAAAATGTACATTTTCTCTCCTGACTTCAGAGTTCCTTTATTGCTTTTTAAACGAATTTTGGTCTTGTCATTTCCCATCGTCCCACAGTGTTTTCCATTTCAGCTGCATTTGGAAAAACCTCGCGGTAGATCTTGTGGTAAAGGCATTCTTCTGCTGATCTCAGTTCAATGCCGGGATTCTCATTTCTATATATTTCAGCCTGTTCCTCAGAGAAGTATTTTTCTACCATGGAATTTACAGTATCAACTGTTCCGCTGCCGTGGGTGAACTGGCTCTTTGTTCTCCAGAGGATCTCATCAGGCAGATAATCTGTAAATGATTTTCTCAATATCCATTTCTCAATATTTTCATCTCCATAGAGTTTGTATTCAACGGGTATTTCCTGTGCCAGGCTTATCAATTCCTCATCAAGGAATGGAACTCTTCCTTCTATGGAGTGTGCCATTGTCATCCTGTCTACTCTCTGCAGGTTAACATTATGAAGATTTTCAATAGATCGCCTGAGTTCTTTATGAAGAGAACGTTCATCATGGATATCCCTGTAATAATTATATCCGCAGAACAGTTCGTCTGCCCCTTCTCCCGTAAGAACGACCTTGACATGCTCTGCTGCTATCATTGAAGTAAAATAACAGGGAAGAGCATTACGGACAAGATCCTGGTCAAAGGATTCAAGATGATAGATAACTTTGGGCAGTGCATCAAGGATCTTCTTTTCCGTCAGGAAGAACTCATGATGTTCTGTCCCGAGATACTCAGCGACCTTTCTGGCTGCAAGAATATCGGGACTGCCTTCAGTTCCTGTGGCGAACGAATGAAGTGGTGCGACGAACCTGCCTGTCATTGAAGCGAGCAGACTGCTGTCGAGCCCGCCGGACAGGAAAACTCCAAGAGGAACATCGCTCATCAGGCGTTTTCTGACAGCTTTTTCAAAAGTTTCTCGTATACGTGAACAGTAATATTCGTGATCTTTTTTAACTGGTTCTTTTTCTGGTATCTCATAAAACTGATGGAAGCCTTTCTGTGAGTGATACCAATATCCAGCAGGGAATTCTTTAATGTCAAAACTGACATCTGTAAGGGATTTAAGTTCAGAAGAAAAATAGAGATTTCCCTCTTTATCCTCCACGTAATAGAGGGGTTTTATCCCGACAGGATCCCTTGCGAGAAAAATATTTTCTCCATCTGTGATAGAAAAAGCGAACATCCCGTCAAGATAACTGACCATGTCTGTGCCTTTTTCTTCGTAAAGGTGAAGAAGGCATTCAGTATCATTGGTAGTTTTGAAATCATGGTTGGCTGAAAGTTTATCGTAAAGTTCCGGAAAGTTGTAGATCTCTCCATTTGCTATGACAGCGAGTTCTCCTGTTTCATTATAAATAGGCTGATCGCCTTTTTCCGGATCCATTATCGAAAGACGCATATGACCGAGTTTTCCTGCTGGAGAGGAATACAGCCCCTTCGCGTCCGGTCCTCGATGTTTAATATTATTTGCCATGGAGCCAAGAGTATCTGGATCGGCATCACCCCAGATGCCACATATACCGCACATTAAAAGTGCACCTCCTGTTTAGTTAAACGGAATAGACCTTGAAAAAATAAAATCCCTCCTTATAAGGAGGGATCCTGTGGATATTCCGAATTTCATTGTTTACTATTCTATGGTAAGGATAAGTGTATTACAAATGTACATATGCAGGGCTTCCCTGCCTTTGAGCATTACATGGAAGCTTTAAGTATAATGCTCTGGTTAAAACATAGATATGCGGGGATATACTCTGTAAATGGCTGATTTACGCTTTCATAATTTAAAATGTACTATTTACCGCAAAGCCTGGAGACCAATTTGAAGCTGATTTTTACCATGGTCAGTTTTGAGATCATCCTGGAACATTGCGATATTATTTTTTCTATTTACCTGCCAGTTTTGATAAGCTGCGGGGAAAATATTATATAGAACACATCATCAATGTTTTTGACCTTAAAGAAAAAACTACTGTCATTAATTTGAAAAATAATTCAAACCATTCGGTAATAATACCTCCAATTCATTCTGGGTACATAGTGAATAAAGGTTTTTAGACTTGTCGGTCTTTTTTGCTGAATGTCAGCTTTTGCAGCCATTTGACTTTTAGTTCCAAAGGGTATAGATTCTGAATCTGTCCAGATAGTGGGCATCTGAAACCCCTTACTAAGGGTAATATCCTGCATAGACTGGAACTTAAAGGAGGTTGGAGGGATGAAAACCCTTGCAGTGATCCCTGCACGTTATGCCAGTACCAGACTTCCCGGTAAACCGCTTGTACCCATTGCAGGAACTCCGCTTGTGATCCGAGTATTGACAAGTATCAGAAGATGTAACACCATCGACAGGGTAGTAGTTGCTACTGACGATGAGCGTATTGCCAGTGTTGTTCAGAATGAGGGAGGAGAGGCTGTTATGACGCCTCCAGATCTTCCCAGCGGAGGAGACAGGGTGGCCTGGGTGGCAAAACAGATCCCTTCCGAATACGTTCTAAACGTTCAGGTGGATGATCCTCTTGTTGGCAGTGATATGGTCGATCCCCTTGTAGAGGCCCTTGAGGCAGATCGGTCAGTAATGCTTGCTCTCCTGGCAAAAAAAATTGAACACAGCGAAGAGATCACATCAGAGGATACCGTTAAAATGGTCTTTGACCAGAACGGCAGGGGACTCTATTTCAGCCGTTCACCAATACCGTATCCCCGCAATGACGGCGGGATATGGTATAAGCATATTGGGCCATATGGATGGCGTCGGGATTTTCTTCTTGATTTTTCGAGCTGGGATCAGACTCCTCTTGAAAGGACTGAGAGCCTTGAGATGCTCCGTGTCATGGAAATGGGTTATTCTCTTCAGTGTGTTATTACAGAAAGGGATACTATAGAGATCGATACTCCTGAAGATCTTGAAAAGATAGAGAGATATTTTGCAAATAGGGGATAGAACCATTGTCCATTTTTTAAGGAGGATTAATTAAATGAAAACGATACCAAGAGACATTGACAGTTATATTAGCCTTGAACCCTGGTGGAGGACCGAAGTGCCCACTGAGGTAGTTTTATCCGCTAACGGAGTCAGGGATATTCTTGAAAAGCTTGAGGCCGAAAATAAGAAACCCTTCTTTGTTATAGACAAGATACTTGAAGACCAGCCGGTTTTTGCCCCTCTCTTCAGCCAGGATCCTAAATTTGTTTTCAATGCTTCTGAATCGGAGCCGAGAACTGGTGATGTGGACAGACTCGTTGAACATATCAGATCTCTGGATGTTGCCCCGGATGTTCTGGTAGGAACAGGAGGAGGCGCTACAATGGATCTGGCCAAGGCGACGGGCATTTGCCTTGCGAACCCCGCCTCAGCTCAGGAATATCAGGGTTATGGGCTGGATATGAAAAAAGGTGCAGACATATGGGTACTTCCCACGCTGAACGGGACCGGAGCAGAGATCACTCCAATAGCTGTCCTCAGGGGGCCTGAAAAAAAACTTGGGATCAATAATCCCTACACTGAACCTAGTGTGGCTGTAGTTGACCCGCAGCTGTCTTCAGGAGCAAAGAAGTTCAACAGATTTTTCACGATGATGGACTGTTATTGTCATCATTACGAGATCATGAAGAGCAGGACCAGTGCTGCGGATGCATTAAGAGATGCAGAGGATGGACTAAGGTTGTGTAAAGAAGTACTTTCCACTGACCTGACTGAGCATAAGACCGACAATGCCATAAAATCGGCCATGGCATCTATTCTTGGAGGAAGCAGTACTATTGGAGGCAGGGTAGGAGCAGCTCATGCTATATCCTACGGTTTGAGTAATTCAGGCCCAAAACTTCCCCATAGTGTGGCAGTTACGATCTCGATACTTGCAATGGAGGACCTTTACCCCGATGGCTATGAAGATGCCGTTGAGTTTCTCAGGATAAACAATATGCCCCATCCCAGGGCAGCGGATTACGGTATTGATGAGGGCGAGGTCGAAAAAATGACCAATACGGCTATTCGTATGGATAAGCTGTGGCACAGTTATTTTGGAGATGGTTGGGAAAGCAGGACTACGCGGAAATTTATCGAGAATATTTACAGAAAGATAGTTCAGTAAAATTAAATATTATTTTAACACTGGCCGGTTTTTGCCGGATCTGACAAGGAGGCATTTTTAATGGCAGGAGCAGAAATTTTTGACAATAGGGAGATAAACGCTGTAACTGACGTTATAGAAAGAAAGATGATCCATCGCTATGGTTCCCACGATATCCGTAATGGATATTATAAGGTCGAGGAGTTTGAGAACAAGGCCAGGGAGATCACTGGTTCAAAGCATGCATTGGGTGTAGCCAATGGTACGGCAGCTCTGATCGTAGCGCTTAAAGGCATTGGAGTTAAACCTGGAGACGAGATCATAACATCACCCTTTACCTTTATTTCGACCATAGAGGCTATTGTTGCTTGTGATGCAGTTCCGATTCTTGGGGATATAGACGATACGCTGAGCCTTGATCCTGTATCAACGGAAAAACTGATCACTGAAAAAACCCGGGTTATCATGCCTGTCCACATGTTCGGGGTAGCAGCAGACCTTGACCGGTTCATTGAATTGGGGAAAAAATATGATATCCCCATTGTTGAAGATGCCTGTGAAGTAGTGGGTGGAACATACAAGGGACGCTACCTCGGAAGTCTGGGTGTATGCGGGACATGGAGCTTTGATCCCAATAAAACCCTTACCGTAGGTGAAGGCGGGATCATCCTTACAGATGATGAAGATCTCTACTACGAGATGGACTGCTACCATGATCATGGTCACATTCACAGCAAAGAGCATGGCCGGGGAGATGAAGGGAAACATGGACTTGGGGTGAATTACCGTCTCTGTGAACTCCAGGGGGCCCTTGGTCTTGTGGCTCTGGAAAAGATGCCTGAAGCCCTTGGAAGGCTTCGTTCTTTGAAGAAGAGAGTTCTTGATGCAGTTGCTGAAACAGGTGTCAAACCTCGTCCTATGAATGATGATGAGGGTGATACTGCTACCCACGTTATATTCATGCTTCCAACGGCAGATGCTGCAAAAACATTCCAGAAGAGCGCTAAGGAAGCTGGATGCGGCTGTGGGATAATAGCAGATAACACATGGCATTACGCCAAACACTGGAAGGCTCTTGAAAACATGGGGGGAAAGGACTTTTTCGGTACAAGGGCTCCATCCTATGCGCCTGAAAGCATGGCGAAAAGTGACGCCCTTCTTTCCCGTGCTGTAATGTTCGGACTGAATTATTCCATGGAAGATGCAGCTGTAGACAAAATGATCTCTGCCATAAGGGCAGGTGCAAAAGCTGCGTTATAAATTGATCAAAAAACCAGGAAGTACTTCTGGATAAAGTGGTACTTGGCAAAATAATGATCTATCAAGTGATCATATCAAACCCGGAGGTTCTTCCATATTCATTTTATGGAGGAAACTTCGGGTTTCAGATTCCAGTATTACTGTACTTTTGAAAACTTATCCTTTTGCCGGATCCGTTGGTTCCTGCAGTATTTTCTGCTTTTCAATAATATCAGCACGTACTCCAGGAAAATGATACCGCCTTCTTTTTCTGGTTTTTTCTCCCGCCTGTATTGCCTGGACAGGACAGTACTGAATGCATGCCATACACTCCTGACATGAGTGCTTCCAGACAGGTCTGCCCTCAACCATCTGGATGTTGTTGACAGGGCATATTTCTGAACAAAGGCCGCAGGAGGTACATGCCTCGTCAACTGAAAAAACTGAATCATTTTCGGGAAGTCTGGTTTTCCACCTTTTATGAATAATTCCGGCGATCTTCCTGGTAAGAAATCCTTCATTATCGATCCGGTCTTCACCGGCATTTATAATTTTTGACATGCCTTCCATATTTTTTTCTGCTTTTGATATTTTTTGTTTTGCTTTTTTTTCAGAACATCCGCTGTACATGGGAATGTAGTTTCCTGGCATTGTCAGGTAGAATGCGGCGTTAAGATCTCTTCCTTTGCGCCTTAGTATTCTGCGGATATCGGTTATTGCACGGCCCTTTGAGCCGCCTCTGGTTATTACAGTAAAAATATACTGACTTTCACTGAAGACCAGACCCATGAGGAAACGTTCAACTATTTCCGGAAGTCCCCCATGGTATAGAGGAAAAACAAATCCTGTAACAGAAGCGCTGCATATTACCTTGCCGCTGTTCATTGATGCTACCATTGGCAGAACACTGTTTTGCCCATCAATGTTATCTGCGAGATGTTTAGCCGCAGATAATGAATTTCCGGTTCCGGTGAAGTAATAAATTTCAGTGTTTAACATTTATGCCTCCCTGGGAAATTGATGTTAATTCTCTCCACGTAAATTATACGATAATAATGGGATATTCCAAGGTAGACTGGACTTTATAGATCATTCGGTTCTCTTACGGAGGATTAGTACAAAAGTCCCAATTGATTTGGTTCGCTGGACCCTGATCTATTAATACGGAGGTTACAGTAAAAATTCAGTTCTACTCTTATAATGGTTTCTACATATACGCAGAAAAGGGAATTGAATTCTTGGAAAAAGGCAAAATCGCCGAAAGACGATGACGCAAAGTTGCGGGTCTAATACCTTATGGTTATGACAGCCGGGCTGCCGTAGGAATGATGCTTATACTTTATGCCTCCGGTGGGATCAGCCGGGGGCATTTTTTTAGAAATAGAGAGGGGAAGCCATTATATGTTTCAAACAGAGAATATTCCGGGAGAAAATTATAAAAAGCAAGTCGCATATTTTATTGTAGTTTCACTGTTACTCTACATTACAAGTTTACATAACTATCTGCTTGCCCATTTTTTGATGGAAGGATGGACTATCGTAGTTGGGACCGTAATATATATTCTTGCCACCAAAACGTACAGTTTCTCTGAAGATTCGTTCTTTTTATTTCTTGGATACGCATATCTCGCAGTCGCCTGTCTGGATACTTTTCATACCCTTTCATACAAGGGTTTAGGAGTATTTCCTCAATTTACGGCAAATCAACCTACACAGTTCTGGATAGCCGCAAGGTATGTAGAGGCGGTTTCCCTGTTCATTGCTCCGCTTTTTGCAGGAAAAAAAGTTTCAAAAAAGATGCTTGCAGGTACCTATGCTGCATTAATAGCATTTCTGATACCATCCATAGCATATTATGGTTTTTTTCCTGACTGTTATCTGGAAGGCTATGGACTCACGCAATTTAAAATAGTGAGTGAATATGTAATTTGCGGAATCCTGATCGCGGCGATCCTGCATATCAGAAAGCAGAAAGATAAGGGGACCTATTATGTTACAAAGACTGTAAGAGGTGCAATTATACTTACTATTATGTCTGAACTGGCTTTTACCCTTTATACGGATGTTTACGGTGTTATGAACTTTACTGGCCATATCCTAAAGATCGCTTCTTATTACTGTATTTATATTGGAGTAATTACTGAAGGTCTCGAAAGGCCATACCGTTCGATTTTCGAGAAAGTACACTCTTTAACAATAAGAGATCCTTTGACAAATCTTTACAACAGGCTGGGTTTTCACGAGTTTGCAGCAAAGATCAACAGCAGGGCACGAAGAGACCAGGGCAGTATTGGTATTCTTATGATAGATTTTGATAATTTCAAGATGGTTAACGATCTTTATGGCCATGCCCATGGTGATGAGGTACTCGTGGAGTTTGCAGAAATTCTTCTTGATACGATACGAGGATCTGACATAGCCGGGAGGATCGGGGGAGATGAATTTGCAGTAATTCTTCCTGATGTTGAACAGCAGAGTATTGACAGGATCAAAGACAGAATATATATGGAATTTAAAGAAAGAATAAAAGAAGGTCAGTACAGCTGGTTCATTGATATAAGCATAGGAAGTACACTGCAGGTCTTTGAAGATGGTGGAAGCCCAAGCAATACAGATGAAATGCTTCATATTGCTGATATGCGGATGTATGAACAGAAGAGAGCGAACAAAAAAGCTTTTCCCCACAAAGAAGATAAATCCTAATTACTGAACAAACTATTATTATTTCTCTAATACATATAAACTTTTTTTAACCTCAGTGGATCTTCCCCAAAATGGATCCCTCGATCATTTCCCGCATCTGGTTCTTTTATTCAGCTTAAAACCTTCTTTTTGAAAAGAAAAGCCATTAATGCTATCCTTGGTAGTCTGGAAGAGATAAGACTTGTTTCTTTTCTATGTTTTTGGAACCCGGGGGTGTATAAAATGGCTGGCAGAAAAAAAATGCCCGAAAAAAAACAACCCAAAAAAGCGATCGATTACATGGATAATATCCGTTCTTTAATTCAGGAAGGAACGGAAAAAGGTTTTGTAACTACGCAGGATATTGAAAAACATATTCCTGTAGAGTTATGGGAACCACAGATCCTTGAAACCATTTACAGCAATCTGGATCAACTTGAGATCAAGGTCCAGGAAGTTCGCCCTGAAGATCAAGGTAGAAACGGCAGTGGGGAGGATTCCATTGTTGAGGATGTAAACCTTGAGTTGGGTAAGCTTGATGACATTGCTATTACAGATCATGTGAGGATGTATCTAAAGGAAATTGGTAAGACCCCGCTTTTGAAAGCTGAAGAGGAAGTTGAGCTTGCAAAAAGGTTAGAGGCTGGAGATCAGACGGCTAAGGATAAGCTCGTCAAGGCAAATCTTCGTCTCGTGGTAAGTGTTGCCAAAAAATATATGAACAGAGGGCTTCATCTTCTTGATCTCGTTCAGGAAGGTGGGCTTGGTCTTATGAAAGCCGCAGATAAATATGATTACCGTAAAGGTTTCAAGTTCAGTACTTATGCCACATGGTGGATAAGGCAGGCGATCACCAGAGCTATAGCCGAACAATCGAGGACCATCAGGGTACCTGTCCATATGGTAGAGACGATCAACAAGATGATACGAATTTCGAGAAAGCTTGTTCAGCAAAATGGAAGAGAGCCAACTGACGAAGAGATAGCAAAAGAAATGGAAATAGAGGAACGTAAGGTTGAAGATATTCGCAAAGTTTCACAGTTGCCCGTTTCTCTTGAAACTCCTGTGGGGGAAGAGGACGATGCTGAATTGGGAGATTTTCTTGAAGACAGGGAAGTTCCAACACCTGAAGAATCAGCCCTCGGTACGTTACTGAAAGAGCAGCTTTACTCAGCTCTTGAGGGGCTTTCTGACAAGGAAAAGAAAGTACTTATCTTCAGATTTGGACTTGAGGGGGAAAAACCCCATACACTTGAGGAAGTGGGGAGAGTCTTTGGTGTTACCAGGGAACGGATAAGGCAGATCGAATCCAAAGCTCTCAGAAAACTCCGGCATCCCAGCAGAAGCAGAAAACTGAGGGATTTTCTCGAATAAGTTTTTAAAAAACCAGGGGCTAAGAGTGTCTACGGGCCCCTGGTTTACATTTGTCTTCAAAATAGATGGAAGTTTTTATTCCTCTGATAGAGCTTTTTCAACTTTTTCCAGTACATCCTGCCTGTCTTCCGGGATCCATTTATGCCAGGTATCCCTGTAATTCTTCAGAAACCATATTGCTGCATCTTCAGTGCTCATTTCCTGTTCTGCCATTGTAGATAATATTGCGTTGTTAATTGGAAGAGTAGTTTTATATTTTTTGAGGAAATCCACGATCCATTGATTATTTTCAGCGAATTCCCTGTTCAGGACCTTTATTATTACAGGAGCAGGAAAATCGCAATTATATCCATTATCCTCGGTCCACAACTCATCCTTGTAAGGGATCCTCTGTTTGAGGCGAATAAAATCATAGGAGCCCATCAGAGCGGTGGGTTCCCAATAATAGAAAAGAATGGGTTTGCCTTTTTTATAACTGCTGATAGCCTGTGTTTTCAGGGCAGTGCCTGAACCAGGTTCGAAAACGCTGAAAAATTCTTTAAGTCCAAGGGATTCAATTTTGTCCCTGTTGATCGAAGAGATCTTCCAGCCAAGAGGTGCATTAGTAAATCTCCCCTTGTCAGGTTCTTCAGGATCCCTGAAGAGTTCCCAGTATTTTCCCAGATCCTCCATATATTCGAGGTCAGGTGCCATTGGTTCAATACCTCTTTCGGGATCCCCTTTTATCACATAAGTGGGAACATACCATCCCTGGGGGGCAGGATAATAATTGGATCCGAGGTTTACAACGGTCTTTCTTTCCTGTACTTCTCTCCACCATTCGGGTGTATTATCTACCCAGCCATCCATGTAAACGTGAATATCCCCCCGTTCAAGTCCGAGCATACCGGGCACTGTTTCAGAAAAAAGGTAATCAGTTTTTTCCCCGTATCCATTTTCAACAATATATCCAGCGATCCTGTTATGGAGCTGAATACTGTCCCAGCTCAGATCCAGAAAAACTATCGGTTGCTCTGATGTAATTCCTGAAGCTGGGGTAAGAGCCACCAGAAACAAAGCACAAATAATAAAGACTACAAACCTTTGTTTAAAATATTTCATAAAATAACCTCCTTATATTTAAATGTATTTAAATTTTTTATGGTCAAGTTTTTGTAATTCCATGAGGTAAGTAGTAAAAATGACTGTCAAAAGAGTAAGAAAAGAAACAGAAAGGTCATCTTAATTAATTTAAGTGTGACCATTTTACAACAAAGCATATTGATCCATCAAATAAATTGTTAGAAATGGCATTATGCCAAAAAAATTAAAATATGGAGATATCGAGATTTACTTATATGATGTCAACCTTTCTTTAATGATGGTGTTATCATAAAGGTATTCATCAAATCTGAATGATCTATGGGGGAGTGAGAAAGGTGTCTTTCAAAGATTCTTCAATATATCAGGATATGATCTCGCTTGTTAGAATACCAAGTGTCACGACAGCAGGATCGGGAGAGATAAAGATGGCAGAGGCTATTTCCGAAATGCTCTCATCGATCCCGTATTTCACGAAACATCCTGAGGACCTTCAGGTTTTGCCCTGCGCGGGAGATCCTTATAACAGGCTGATAGTTTTTGCTGTTGTTCGTGCAGACCCGTCAACCGAAAAAACAGTTATTCTTACGGGGCATATGGATGTTGTGAGCACAGAAGTTTGTGGTTCCCTCAGTGATATTGCTTTTGATCCTGAAGAATACACCAGACGGATACTGGAAATAGATATCCCTGCTGATGCCAGGGTAGACCTTGATTCGAGTGAATGGCTTTTTGGCCGTGGTGTCGCTGATATGAAGTCTGGAGTGGCGTGTTGTATAGATCAGATCAAAAAAGCTGCCGAGGATCCGTCGAACATGGATACCAATCTTGCTGTTCTGTTCGTTCCGGATGAAGAAAATAATTCTGCAGGAATGCTCGGGGCGGTTTCATACCTTAAAGACCTTTCTGAAAATGGTATGGATTTTATCGCGTGTATCGATACCGAACCTTCAATGCCTGACCACGGTGAATCATATCCTACAGCGTATCTCGGTACGGTGGGTAAATTGAATTCCTTCTTCTACTTTCAGGGTTTAAGGTCTCATGTTGGGGAGTATTACAAAGGGATGAGTGCAGGCCTTATCTCGTCATGTATTAACCTGGAACTGGACGGTAATCCTGAATTTTCTGACAGGTATGAAGACTATTATTCCCCTCCTTACGGATGTCTCAAGATGAGAGATCTCAGAGAAGAGTACTCTGCAACTATCCTTGACCAGGGAACTCATATATACAGTTACCTGACAGTATCGAAAAAACCAGGTGATATAGTCAAAGAGCTGAAATCGGTGGCAAGGGAAAGTCTGGATAAGGCTATCGATATCTATCGCAGCAGATGTGAACGTTTTTCAGAAATTTCCGGTTCTGAAGTTAACCCTGTTGATCTTTCCCCCAATGTCTACTCTTACAGTGAACTTGAGACTATTGCAAGAGATAAATGCGATATCAACCCTGGTACTTTTATCCAGGATATATTTTTGGAGAATGATGGTAAGGATGAAAGAGACAAGGCTTTAAAAGTTGTTACAAAGCTGGTGAAACTTTGTGCTCTTAAGCCTCCCTTTGTTATATACGGTTTCCTTCCGCCCTGGTATCCCCACAAGGTCAATACTCGTACAGGTAAGGGGGATAATGTAATACTAAATGCTGTAGAAAAGCTTTTAAAACATGCAGACCAGGAATATTCGACCAGGGTTAAGATAAGGTCCTTTTTTGAAGGTGTCTGTGATCTTAGTTATTGTGGTTACAGAGGGACAGCCGCGGATATCTCATCCATGGGGAATAATACCCCCGGATGGGGCGTGATGTATAAATTTCCTTCTGAAGAACTTACTGAAATCGATATACCGATCATTAATTTTGGCCCTGTCGGTAAGGATCTTCATAAAAATACCGAACGTGTCCATCTCCCATTTCTCATCAACACTTATCCACAGTTATTATCACATCTGATAAAAAGCATAGACCGGTAGTTTATTTAAGATAACAGCTGCGGTATATAAATAGTTCCACAAAAGAGCCACGGCGCGCCGTGGCTCTTTTGTGGAACAGACCCTTCCTGTATTTTCCAGGTACCAGCGTTCTTTAGATGATCATCTTTATGAAATGATAATGATCAATAAGAAGTTTGAAAATGCCACAGAAAGACTTGAAAGAACCTGGAAGAAAATCATGGTTGCATTGAATAAATGGCTGAAAAATTGGATATATACCCTACATAGTATAGATATTATAGCACTATTATGCTATGGTCTTGTGATAAATTATATTTGACATAGAAGTCTAACCATGTTATAAATATTGCTCGTGATAGACGCGAAATATTTTTAACTATTCTCTAATTGCTCTGTACAAAAAAATAAGCTTTTACCTCCAGTTACCTTTAGTTTTTATGTTCCCCATTGATCTCAAGTTTTTAAATCCATACTGTCAGTGTGGATAGTTCGGTTTTACTCTGCGGGAGCATGAGGTTGTTCCGTCGCTTAGTTACCTTTCGATGCTTATTTGGAAGGCTTTACTTTATTTTCCTTTTTTTTGCAGGAATAGCTATACAGGGTCGATAGATGTCAGGTGTTATACCGATATCTCTCTTTTGCATGAACATTGATTATCAGAATATAAATTAACATAAGATAGATCGTTAAAATTAACGGAGGGAAATGAATGACTAACAAAATTGAGGTGAAAAACCTCTACAAAGTCTTTGGTTCAAACCCTGAAAGAGCGGTAGAAATGCTGGAAAAGGGAATGTCCAAAGATGAAATTCTTGAGAAAACCGGTTTGGGAGTTGGAGTTTCAAACGCTTCTTTCAATGTTAGGCAGGGAGAGATCCTTGTTCTGATGGGACTTTCCGGCAGCGGTAAATCAACACTTGTCCGTTGTCTCAACAGGCTTATAGAACCTACAGCTGGTCAGATCCTGGTTGATGGAGAAGATATTGCTGTAGCAAATAGTGAGGAACTTCGAATGATCAGGCAGCAGAAGTTCGGAATGGTTTTTCAGCATTTTGCGCTTTTTCCTCATCGCACTGTTTTGCAGAATGCTGTTTATGGTCTTGAGATCAAGGGTGTCGAAAAAGACGAAAGAGAAGAGGCAGGCAGGCAGGCGCTTGAGCAGGTTGGACTTAAAGGATGGGAAGATTCTCACCCTGCCCAGCTGAGCGGAGGAATGCAGCAGCGGGTTGGCCTTGCCAGGGCTCTTGCACTTGATCCGGACATACTTCTCATGGATGAAGCTTTCAGTGCTCTTGATCCTCTTATTCGAAGCGATATGCAGGATGAGCTTCTTGAGCTCCAGTCCAGAGTAAAAAAGACGATCGTTTTTATAAGCCATGATCTTGACGAAGCCTTCAAGCTTGGTGACAGGATAGTTCTGATGAAAGATGGTCAGATCGTACAGGAAGGTACTGCCGAGGATATACTTGCAAAACCTGCAAATGAGTATGTTGAGAGGTTTGTCGAAGGTATTGATATTTCAAAGGTCCTTACTGCTGAATCTGTAATGCATAAACCCGAAGAGGTTGCAAGTTATAAAAATGACGGACCCAGAAGTGCTTTGTGGAAAATGAAACATGAAGGAATTTCAAGTATATTTGTCTTGAGTGAGAACCGTACTCTTGAGGGCATTGTCACAGCTGACGATGCATCTGAGGCACTTAAAAGAGGAGAAAAGGACCTGGGTGGAATACTTATCAGGGATATCAAAAAAGTTTCTCCTGAAACTTCAGCTAATGAGCTATTTCCTTTACTGGCTGAGGCCAAATATCCTGTAGCGGTTGTCAATGAGCAGGACAGGCTGCTTGGAATAATTGTAAGGGGAGCCCTTTTGGCTGGCCTTTCTGAAGGAGTGCTTTCAAATGATGATTCCTAAACTACCAGTTGGAGAAGCTATAGAAGCTGGAATAGAGTTTCTCTCTGATAATTTTTCTTTTGCTACAAAGGCTTTTGCTGAAGTTGTAGAGACCGGGATAGACTTGATAGTTGATGGAATGATGCTTTTTCATCCGCTCATCCTGATCGCAGTTATTGCCTTGCTGGTCTGGCTGGTAACCCGCAAGAGAGGAATAACGATATTTGCAGGGGCAGGTCTTTTGCTGATCCTGAATTTTGGGCTATGGGAACCGACCGTTAGTACAGTTGCCCTGGTCGTAGTGGCTACAATGATAGCGATAATGATCGGTCTCCCGCTGGGAATCCTTGCAGCCTTGAACGGTAAAGCTTATAAGATAATTATGCCCATACTGGACTTTATGCAGACAATGCCCGCTTTCGTTTATCTTATTCCGGCGATTCCATTTTTCGGACTCGGTGTCGTGGCAGCCATTTTTTCGACTGTCATTTTCTCCGTACCACCGTCCATAAGACTTACCTGTCTTGGTATACGGCAGGTCCCGGAGGAACTTATAGAAGCTGCAGATTCGTTCGGAAGCAGTAAACGCCAGAAACTGTTTAAACTTCAGCTTCCCATGGCTACTTCAACGATCATGGCAGGGATCAACCAGACCATAATGCTTGGCCTTTCAATGGTAGTCATTGCGGCCATGATCGGAGCCAAAGGTCTTGGCGGAGAGGTCTGGAGAGCAATTCAGAGACTTGATCCGGCGAGTGGTTTTGATGCCGGTATTGGCATAGTTATCATTGCCATAATTCTTGATAGAACAATGCAGTCTCTTGGTTCAAGTGCAGTAAAGAAGTAGAAACACCTTTTTAAGTCTCTTTTATACATGAAATGGTTCATGTATATAAGGTTACAAAATACAAGGAGGTATTTAGAGTGAAAAAATTTATTACTATGTTAGCTGTTTGTGCTCTTGTTTTTGCCCTTGCCGTACCGGCTGCTATGGCCGCAGACAAGGATGAGGTTAGCCTCGTATATGTCGAATGGTCATGTGCAACCGCGAGTACCAATGTAGTTGCAGCAGTTCTCGAAGATGAGCTTGGTTATGATGTTGAGTTGATCCCTGTGAGTGCAGCCGCAATGTGGCAGGCTCTTGCTGATGGCGATGTAGACGCTATGACCACAGCATGGCTTCCAATTACCCACGGACACTATGTTGAAAGATTCGGTGAAGATATTGTAAACCTTGGGCCAAACCTTGAGGGTGCCGGTATCGGTCTCGTTGTTCCTACATATGTTGATATAGATTCCATAGCTGAAATGCCTGCAAATGCCGAAAAGTTTGATAACGAGATAATCGGTATAGATCCAGGTGCAGGTATCATGAGTAAGACCGAATCAGCCCTTGAAGTCTATGAACTTGAAGATGCTGATATTGAACTGGTCGAAGGCAGCGGAGCTACAATGACTGCAACTCTCAAAGATAAGATAGACAACAATGAATGGGTAGCAGTGACCGGTTGGAGTCCTCACTGGAAGTTCGCCAGATGGGACCTCAAATATCTTGAAGATCCAGAGAATGTTTATGGCGGAGCTGAAGAGATAGATACTATCGTTCGTAAGGGCCTTAAAGAGGATATGCCCGAGGTATATGCTTTCCTCGACAATTTTAAATGGACACTTGCTGAGATAGGTGAGGTTCAGGGATGGAATGCAGAGGGAGCTGATCCTGCAGATTCCGCAAGACGCTGGATAAAAGAGAATCCCGAGATCGTCAACGAGTGGCTCGGTAAATAAGTACTGAAAAAGCTTATTTTCAAGGCCGTCCTTTAAGGACGGCCTTTTTTTTATGGTCATCAGTCATTTGACAGGTTAAAAAGGGTGTAATATCTTTAACCTGTGATCAAAAATATGAACTACAATTTACGGTTGCGTTTTTAACAATTCTGAATAGATCCAGGTTGGTGAGAAAAATCCCTTTTATCAATATCCGCTTTTTCTGAGGTTCTCCATTCCTATATTGAAAAATTGAAGATGATCTTTTCCTGATATCTCTGTTCATTCAGTATCTGATAAAAAACCGAAAAGTTCTTTTTCCCAAGGGATATTTATCCCGGGTTTCGCTATGTTCATATGGGGAATTCAGAAGATACGGAATATATTGTTTAGATCAAATTATTTCAAGGAGGATGTTAAGGTTGAAAAAAGTATTAATTATGGCAATTATTGCCGCACTTGCAGTTGCAATGATTGCCCCGGCAGCGATGGCAAAAGAGGATAACGAGTTGCGTCTTGCCTATGTTGAGTGGTCATGCGCAACAGCAGCCACTAATGTCGTCAAGACAGTTCTCGAGGACGAGATGGGTTACGAAGTTGAGATCATTCCTGTAAGCGCTGCTGCTATGTGGCAGGCCCTTTCAGGTGGAGATGTTGACGGTATCGTCTGCGCGTGGCTGCCGGTTACCCAGGGTCATTACCTTGAAAGGTTCAGGGAAGATGTAATTGACCTTGGTCCCAATACAGAGGGAGCAGGTATAGGTCTCGTTGTTCCATCTTACGTTGATATTGATTCTATTGCCGATATGAATGAAGTTGCGGACAAATTCGATGGTGAGATAATCGGGATCGACCCGGGTGCAGGTGTCATGATCAAGACTGAGAAAGTTCTGGAAGCATATGGTCTTGAGGATATTGAGCTTATAGAGGGTAGTGGAGCTATCATGACAGCTACGCTCAAAGACAGGATCGACGATGGTGAGTGGGTTGCTGTTACCGGTTGGACTCCACACTGGATGTTTGCCAGATGGGATCTTAAATACCTGGAGGACCCGAAGGGGGTTTATGGAGAGTCCGAGGCCATAAATACAGTGGTACGTAAAGAGCTCAAGGAAGAGCACCCTGAAGTATTTGCTTTCCTTGATAATTTTGAGTGGTCTCTTGCAGAGATAGGTCAGGTTATGGACTGGAATGCCTCCGGTTCTGATCCGGAAGAATCAGCAGAACGCTGGCTTGAGGAAAATCCTGAAAGATTGGCTGCATGGTTAGGTAAATAAATATTAGATCCGGTTATATTTTAAGGGCATTCCTTCGGGGGATGCCCTTGTTTTCATTATTTCGCATAGGAATAATAAAAAAGGCCATTCCCCAGGGAATGGCCTTGAACTTTTAAAAGAGATTTTTATCCATGGATCCTTGTTTTGGACCGGGGCTTTTTCCTGGCCGCCTTTTCACGGCGCTGGTTATGCTCACTATGTCCTGTTGTTCCTTTTTTCCTTGCCTGAGGAGCGTTTTCGGACGGAGAGAGTCCCCATTCATTTAACTTGTTATTATGCCTGCTGAGTTTTTCCAGAGCCTCGGGCATCAAGCCGACATATATGTGATCTTTTCTGATGTTGATCTCCGCGACCTCCTTGTGATTTACACCGAGTGAGCTGCAGATACTGCGAAGAACTCTTCCAGGATTCCATTCTTCCTTGTCCGTTATATTGAATTTGACAACAGTACCTTTATCTCTACGGGTATTTCTGCCGCCTCTCTGACCGTCTCTCTGTCCATCTCTCTGTTCGTTCCTTCTTCTTGAGGAATGATGATCTTTTTGTGCCATGTCACGTTCCAGATCTGCCTTGAGATCGTAGCCTTTAGATATATTCTTCTCTGTGAGGTCAAGAAGACCGGCAACAAGGGTAAAAGGATCGTTTCTTTCAAGAAGACTTGCAGTCCATTCCTGTATATCCTTGCTGATACTGTTTTCCTTCTTGAAGAACTTCTCTTCATATTTTGTTCTGTTGCGGGCTGTTATTTCATTGCTGTCAGGAACGTTAAGCCATTCTGCCTTGATCTTTGTTCCTCTTAGCATACTCTTGAACTTACGTGATTCTGAAGGGTTAAGGACCACGATATTTTCTCCGTCAGAGCCTGCTCTTCCGGTACGTCCACTACGATGGGTAAAAGTCTCAAGATCATCGGGTAAACCGAACTGAAAAACATGTTCAACACCTGGAACATCAAGTCCTCTTGCTGCTACATTCGTGGCGACAAGAAGAGATATCCTGCCGGACCTCAGAGCGCTGAGAGCGGTATTTCGTTCTCTCTGACTCATGTCTCCGTGAAGACTGGAAGCACGAAAACCCTCAGACTGGAGTTTCTCGGCAACTTTCATCGTTTCTGCCCTTGTATGGCAGAAAATAAGTCCCTTTGATGAGTCTTCCCAAAGCAATACGTTTACCAGTCCCTCAACTCTTGTCCTGCGGGGGACTGTGTAGATCTTGTGCTCTATTTCCGAGTGCTGTGCACCCTCTTCAACAAGGCTTATGTAGAATGGATTCTGTAGATATCTTTTTGAGAGAGCCTTGATCTCTGAAGGCATTGTTGCAGAAAAAAGCCATGTTCTCTGCCTTTCAGGAACTGTATCCAGAATAGCTTCAAGTTCTTCCCTGAATCCCATATCAAGCATATGGTCGCCCTCATCGAGGATGACAGTGTGTATATCGTCAACTTTCAGGGTTCCTCGCTTCAGATGATCGAGTGTTCTTCCGGGGGTCCCGGTTACGATCGAAGCACCTTTTCGGAGGTCCCTTATCTGTTGTGAAATATCCATACCACCGACAAGACTTGTTGTTAAAAGTCTTTCTTTTCTGCCCAGCCATTCGGCTTCTCTGTTTATCTGCATTGCGAGTTCTCTTGTCGGAGAGAGTATCAATACCTTGGGACTTCCTTTTTCCGTATTTCTTTCATTGAAAAGGGGGAGCAGGAATGCGAGGGTTTTACCGGAGCCGGTTTTTGCCCTTACAATTAGATCCTGTTCAATGTTATCAAGTTCCAGTATTTTTTTCTGAACCGATGTGGGTTCAGTAAACCCCTTATGTTCAATGGTCTCAAGAAGTTCACTCCTGAGTTCGTAACTTTTGAATCTGTTATCAGTCATGTAGTTTCTTATCCTCCTAATTATTCGAAAACACAAAAAGAGTGACACTCCCCCCGTCAGGGGGTGCCACTCTGCATGATCCCTTCATGGTAACGCTACCAATTATCCGGCAAAGACAGTTTTTGTCAAGTTTTATGCCTGATATATATAAAAATAATATTGGCCATCAATGGGGGTCAGTCT
>CAYPIU010000033.1:0-20017 GCA_964410915.1 uncultured Synergistales bacterium
TAACATACTCAGGTCTTTCCATTGAGACATATCTCTGACTCTGTTGGCTGTAACTTGCCATTCTATGCCTTACAAGCTGATGAGTACATATACGGCTAAGTCCATCCAGACCAAAAGTAAAACTTACATGTTCGAAAGGTGAAAGATGTCCGCTCTTTCTTAAATGTCCAATAAATTTAGCAATACCTTCAGGATCACTACATTTAAGAAGATCTGCTACCGAAGCATCACTGTAACAGAGCTTTGCTGCCGCAGCAACAGTTTCATCAGGTCTGGGAGTATGATTAATCAGATGTACTTCAATAGACATATATACACCTTCTTTCTGAAAAAAAGGGGGGAAAGGATCCCCCCTTTTTTGCTAGTCAGTTTCTCTCTGACCGTAGTTTACACCCTTATATTTCTTTTTGAACTTTTGAAGTCTGCCTTCTTCAGATGCAACCATACTGCCTCGCTTACCTGTATAGAAAGGATGACAGGCAGAACAAACACCAACTTTCATTTCAGACACTGTAGAACGTGTCTCAAACTTATTCCCGCAAGCACATGATACTTTGCAGGTCTTGTATTCAGGGTGAATTCCTTTTTTCATTTATGTTCACACCTCCCTGATCATATTTAAGAAAAGATATTATTGTTGACAAAGAAAGACTTTATCATATGGAAACACCTTAAGCAAGCTGTTTTTAAAGGTGCATTACACCAAGGCCGCATCTTTCATGATGAGCGACCGCATGATAGGCAGTATCCCCCATTACAGCAACTGCTATCCATTTATTATTTCGCACAATAGCGATCTTGGCTCCAACGCTGGCTTCAAGCATAGCCTTCTGAATAAATCCCTCCATTGCTTCAACAGAAGCATGCATAAGAGCATGCATTTCTTTCTGATTCTTTTCTATGACTTCTGCGTTCAGAGACGCCCCGACAAGAGCCCTGGTAAGTTTTTGCGGAAGATCTCCGGCAAGTCCCCCGACTTCCGTTGCTACTGACTTCCAATCAAGCTCCGAGATCTGTGCTTTCAATTCCTTTTCTGCCGCAGATGTGGAAGTAGAAGCAAGAAGAAGAGCCGCCCTTCCTATCTGATTATCATCCTTGAGATCAACTGTAACCCTGAACCTGTAAGCATATGTATCATTCTTCTCCGTTCTGGAAACATTACCACCTTTTTCCAGAACAACATCAGTCATTGCTCCTTTTTGTCCCCCCCCCGTATCAGTCGAAAACATGTTTTTCCAGATCATTTGTGATCCCCCTCTCCAGTTCTGACCAGAAAATTATATAGCAGAAAACGTTTTCTTAAAAGGAAAAGATTTTATAACATCCTAACATCATACATTTCATTCTAAATAAGCTGAGAATAATGACAATTATATTAACTGGATATGAATAATTCTATAATTACACTTGAAGTACCTCTCTTTGAGTTTTATACTATACTTAAATATAAAATAAGTTTGTGGAGGTGATTGTCAAAAAGGGGGGTACAATTTTCAAAAGGGCTTTTGGCTCTTAGTGCAAGAACAAATTCTAAATTAGGGGGATTCAGTTAATGAAGAAATTGTTAGTTTTTTTGACGGTAGCAACTTTACTTGTTTTTGCTGTTGCAGGCGTAGCCTCAGCTAAGACCTTTGTTTCACTTGCTACAGGTGGAACAGGTGGAACATATTATCCAGTCGGAGGCGGTATAGCAGATATAGTAACCAAGTATGTTCCAGAAGTTCAGATGACCTCAGAAACAGGTAATGCATCTCAGGCAAATCTTAACCTTATTGGAACCCACCAGATAGAAATGGCCCTTGCACAGAATGATGTATCAATGTGGGCTTATAATGGCCAGAAACCATTCAATCAGGAATTTAAAAATGTCCGCTTCATCGCATCTCTTTATCCTGAAAACCTTCAGGTCATAACAACTAAAGAATCCGGTGTTAAAGATATTATGGACATTAAAGGCAAAAGAGTTTCTGTTGGAGCACCTGGATCAGGAGTTGCAGCTGATGTTGCAGCTATATTGAGAGTTGCAGGGATCAAATATGCTGATATGGATACTGATTTCCTTGATTTCAATAACACAACCCAGCGATTCAAGGATAAACAGCTTGATGTCGGTTTTGTAGTAGCGGGTTATCCTACAGCATCCATTATGGATCTTGCTACTATGCATGATATTGATCTTGTTAATTTCAGTGATTCCTTCCTTGATAAGCTTATTGCAGAATACCCATTCTTCGCAAAGAGCATTATTCCAGCGGGAACCTATAAGGGTATTGATCATGACACACAGAGTCCAGCTGTAATGGCATGCTGGGTCTGTGATGGCGACCTTTCTGATGAACTTGTTTATGACATAACAAAAGCATTCTGGGATAATATTGAAGAGCTTTATCCGATCCATGCAAAAGCCAAAATGATAACCCTTGATACAGCTCTTGAAGGTGTATCTGTACCACTTCATCCGGGAGCAGCAAAATTCTACAAAGAAGCAGGTCTCGAAGTTCCCGAGATGTAATAATTTTTTGTTTTTCAATAACAACGAAACAGGTTCATGAAAAAGGCAGCCCGCAATTGGGCTGCCTTTTTCATGTCTTTTGTTCAGATCTATCTTTAAAATGAGACTGATTTAAATAAAAACTGGATTCTTTTATCTTCTCGAATTCCTGTTTAAATTGTTCCGATTCTGCTTACTGTGTATAGATCCAGCAATCACAAAAGCTCCAGAAGTTATCAACCCTGTAAATAGCGGATGAAGGGTTTCATTTCCAGAAAATGGAACTGCAAAAAGTACCGATATTCCACTTATAACCGAAATAAGAGCCCAATTGCCAGGTAAACTTCCAGGCCATAGAATAGCCACAATAAGCGGGAAAAATGTCCCTACCCCTCTAAGACCCATACTGAGAAAACTCCAGTGAAGGATCATGCTTCCATTAAGGATCGTCCCGACATAAGCAGCAGATACCACAATAAAAGCAACCGTTATTCTTGAGACGATCAGTATCTTAAATTCACTGGCCTCATCAATTGCTAAAGGCGAATGAAAGAAAAGATCCATGACAATGTTGGTTGAGATCCCGAGTGAAAGACCAGCAGCAGCACCTATCACGGTAATAAGGATGCCCGCCCATAATATTCCCGCCACAGGAGCAGGAAAAGTATGAATTATAAAGTAAGGCAAGGCTTGAGAAGTATTTATCTGTACTCCCGCATATTTCATTGATAAACCTATATATATTCCCATAAGGCCAAGAGGGGGCATGAGAAATGAAGCCAATATAACACCTTTTCTCGCTGTTCGTGAATCTGATGCCGCATAAATACCCTGAATATATATCTGAGTACAGAAGACACCCACTATCATTGAGATCAAAGCTCCGACATCACTTGAAATTCCGCGACCGAAGATATTAAAGTAAGGATTAAAGGGAAGATCCTGAAGCAAGCCTACCGGAGTACTTCCACCGAGAACTGCAAAGAGCGAACAGATAAAAAGGGTCAAATAAAGCGTTGCTATCTTCGCCTTGCCTATCTGGCTATAACTTTTTAGACCTCCCAGATATATAAAACCCAAAACAAGTATCCCAAAGATCAAAGAAGCCTGAAACAGACCTAAAGGAAAAACGCCTCTAAAAAGAGCAACACCTGCGAGGAATTGAGCTATGATAGAAATAAATGTTCCTACTGAAGAAGACAGCATTGAAACTTGACTTAGGGACTTACCGTAATGGACCTTTAAAAAAGCAGGGATTGTTACCAGACCAGAATCCCTGAGAGGTTTAGCAAACCATACCCCCAGGATTAAACAACCTATACCGGCCCCCAGAGTGAACCACCAGGCTGATAGCCCCCACTCATAAGCCATTTGTACCGTACCAACGGTAGAAGCGCCACCTACAAGAGCACCCATAATAATTCCGCTAACCCCTGAAATTGTTGCGGATCTGCCTGCAACAGAATAGTCCTCTGAACTTTTTATATTTCTTGATGCAATCACGCTTATGAGAACGAATATCACTACAAGAAAAATTGCGCCTGCCAGAAACATTTGGTCACCTTCCGGGAATAAATGAAAAGAAATTCAGAACATGGTGGTACAAAAGAAAACACCTTTTTGCAGTTGGAAGTTCAACTCTACAGTAAAAGGTATTTAGGTGTTTCACGAAATCGAAAACATCCTGGCGTAAGAACTTTGAAAAAAAGGGGAAACAGGAATTATCATTTAAATCATTCCAGGAACATCTTAATATGGCATTACTTATTGGCTGTAAATACTGGCGCGCCTGGCGAGATTCGAACTCACGACCTCTGGTTCCGGAGACCAGCGCTCTATCCCCTGAGCTACAGGCGCTCTTGGCATAAATGAAACTACATGCCTTATCTGCATTTGTCAAGGTATGTAATAAAAGTGAAAATACTATCATGAAATAAATTTCACTATGGTGACACCATAGCCACCTTCCGTTCCGTCACCCAGTCTGTAAGAATCAACGTATGACAGATCACTGCAGATCTTATGGACTTCTCTTCTCAATATACCTTCTCCCCGACCATGAATTATACAAACTGAAGAGTACCCTGCCCGAAATGCCTGATCAAGATATCTTTCAACCAAAGGGACCGCTTCCGATATGGTCATCCCTCTTATCATTATTGAATTCTGAACCCTGGGTGGCCTGGATACATTTACACCACTCTTTGAACCCTTTGTCTCCGATGAAATCTGAGCACTTGAGAGAGCAAGTTTTGAGACGGGGACTTCAACTTTTATCTGCCCTGACTGTACAATAGCTTTTTTACCCTTTATTTTAAGAACCTGTCCTTTAACATCAGAACCAGACACTTTAACATAGGACCCTGTTTCGAGCCTTGGTTTTGTTTTTTCTGAATCTGATTCCTTGATGGATCCATTTTTCTCAATCTCTCTGACCGGTTTCTTTTTCTTTTTTTGATGTGCAATTATCCTGTGTCCCTCAGATCTTTCAATACCTTTAAGTTGTCTGAGTAAATGGCGAGCTTCCTCCTCAGCATCAGAAACTACCCTTGCTGCTTTTTCTTTGCTCTCCTGAAGGATCGCTCTTTTTTCATTTTCCATGGATCGTCGTTCCTGTTCCAACTGTTGATAAATCTGTTTATTGTGTCTCTTCTCCTGTTCAATTTCAAGAGTGGCCTTATCGATCCTGGCCTTTTTAGACTGTAATTCATTTACTATCTCTTCATAGGAAACTTCCCTGGAACTTAGAGCAGCTCTTGCCCGTTCAATAATTTTAGGAGGAATGCCAAGCTTAGCTGCAATGTGTAAAGCATTACTTTTTCCTGGAACACCAATCATCATCCTGTATGTTGGAGCGAGAGTTTCTTCATTAAATTCCATACTTGCTGTTTCAATACGGCTTTCAGTTATAGCATAACTCTTAATTGGATTATGGTGAGTAGTAGCCAGTGCACAGCAATCTATTTCCTTTAAAGCATCAAGGATCGCTATCCCAAGTGCAGCACCTTCCTGGGGATCAGTACCTGAACCAAGTTCATCAAGAAACAGAAGTGAACTTTTATCTGCGTAATTAAGCATTCTGACCAGATTTGCAATATGAGAACTGAAAGTTGACAGGTTTTGCTCAACACTTTGCTCATCTCCAACATCTATGGATACATGCGAAAAGTTTCCTATAATGGTGCCTTCCGCAGCTGGCACAGGCAGGCCAAGCCAGCCTAAGATAACCGAAAGTGCTGCCGTTTTTAATGCTACAGTTTTACCGCCAGTGTTTGGCCCGGTAATAACAAGAATTCTGAACCTATCTCCACAACTGATATCGAGAGGTACGGGCTCTACATTCAGCAGGGGATGAATAACTCTTTTTAAATGAAAGATACTTTTTGTGCTCAGATCGGGGAGGTTCCACTTTTTTTCAGAAATGACGGATGTAATAGCATAAAGCATGTCGAGATGGCCCACAGCTTTTTCCGCTTCAATTATCGCAGTCTTTCGGGAAAGAACCGTACCTGTCATTTCTCTTAATATCTTTGCCTCCTCTTCCCTTTCTTCCGAGAACAGAAGGGCAAGATTATTGTTTGATTCGATCATGGAATTCGGTTCCATGAAGACTGTATTACCTGAACCTGATCTATCCTGAATTATTCCAGGAAAACGACCTGACATCTCCTGTCTCACTGCAAGAACATATCTGCCGTTCCTTATCATAAGACTCCTGTCACGCAGGAAAGCGGAAAGTCGCGGTTCACCCAATATCCCGTTTGCAGTTTCACGTAATCGCTTTTTTGTACTGAATAGCCTGCGCCGAATAAATGAGAGTTCTGCTGAGGCTGAATCAAGAAGAGTACCATCATCATTCAGAGAGGAGAGGGATTCGACCTCATTGGAAAAATCCTTTATTTTCCTTGAGATCTCCCAGATAGCAGGGTAATTCTCACTGAGTTTAAAAAACCTGTTCCTTATCTTCTGAGCTATGGAAAAAAGGTCTTTAAAATGGACAAGTTCCTGACCGGAGAGAAATGCATCCTTATGAGCACTTTGAATAAGTGGGATGATCGATCGAAGATCATATTTCCAGGGCATATCATTATAAACGTCACGAAAATGCATAAATTCCCTTATTCTCTTCTGTCGTTTTTTTAATAAGAAAATATCATCTGAGGTCCCAAGGTCATTTAGAAAGTCAACACCTGGCTGAGAACGGGCTTCTTCAATAAACTTCTCAAGCACCTTTCTTATCTCAAGTTTATTTGAGACTTCTCTGTCAAGAATCATCAGATACTGCACCTGGATTTTCAGTTTTGATCTCAGGAAGGTCAAAAGTATCCTGTCCCGAAAATTCAAAATCAGATACATATTTGTTTATTTGAGGCCAGACAGAACCAGCAGTCTTCATTGCAAAACTTGTGTTCATCCATTCGGTCGATATCAAAGGGGAAAAGACCAGACAAACAAAATACACAAAGATAATAATTACTGCAGTTTTCAGGATCCCTGCAATGGAACCAAATATTCGATCAACAAAAGAAAGCTGTGTTATCCTTAGAAATGCTTTTACGACTCGACACAAAACCGCAGCCAATAATGCAATTAAAATATAAATAATTACCATAGCTCCCGCAAGAATTACTGTTGGGGAAAAGTTAAAATGAGGAACCATCATTTCAGCAATGAAAGGCCCTGTTTTCCAGGCTACTATCACTCCACCAATTGATCCGACAAGAGAAAATAATTCACCGGAAAAGCCTCTCCAGAATCCCCGGCCTGCAAATGTAACAAGTAAAAGTAGAAATACCAGATCTACAATACTGGAAGTACTCATGAAATATCATCGCGTTCCGGATGTTTCTGAAGAGTCTTTAACTGGGAATTGATACTGTCAAGTCTATATGAAAGATCAAGACAGGCGGCCAGGAGCCTTTTCTCCTGGTCACCCGTACAACCCATAACTGCATCCTCCACATTTTCAAGTATTCTATTAAGAACAGTCTCATCAAGAAAGGTACGAATCGTATAGTTTCTGTCACCCACTGTTATGGTAACCTCGCGATCTTTCTCTGTCATTAGAATCACTCCCAAAATAACTGCGGTATAGATCTTCCTTATCTTAAGGTATAACCCTTTTTCTGCAGTTGGGCACGAAAATCGTTATGAACAGTATCTACGTCCTCATCACTTAATGTTCTGTCAGATGCTCTGTATGCCAGACTGAAAGCCAGACTTCTATACCCTTCTGGTATACCCTTCCCCTCGTATATATCAAATAATCGTATCTCATGGATCAGTTCCCCCGAAATTGACACAAGATCCCGGGTGACATCTCTGCATGAGTTTTCGGAGCTTACAAGGATCGAGATATCTCTGTATACCGAAGGATATTGTGACAAAAGTGAAAACTTAGCTCTGGCACCTTTCATCATAATATCCATGTTGAGTTCAAAGTAATAAACTGGCCCTGAAATATCAAGAGACTCCTCGATATGCGGTTTCACTCTTAATAATGAACCAATACGCTCACCAGAAGCAATCACAAAAGCGGTCTGGCCTGAATGACCGAATGGCTCCTGTCCCTGGATAAACTCTGCTTCTATACCAGAACTCAGCAAAAAGGCCAGGACATCACCTTTAACCGAGAAAAAGTCTTCTTCATTTCTGCCATATGGAGATCTTCGATCAAAACCGGGGAAAACAAGTCCGGCAAAGATTTCCTTTTCAGAATGTTCTTCTGAGCCGGATCCGTCTATTTCAACTTCCTTGGAAAAAACCCTGCCGATCTCAAAGACGCGAATGGGTTTCCTCCAACCTGAACGTATTGAATTCTCAAGTGATTTCAGCATACCAGGAAGCATGTTAGTACGCATGCATGACTGTTCTTTACTCATTGGATTTGAAAGAAGAAAAGGATTAGCTCTTGGGTCATCATCTGAAAGGGACAATTGATCGATAGAAGCAGGCCCAATAAAACTGTACGTTACAACCTCTGTATATCCCCTTGACATAGCCATATCCCTGAGCCGGTCCGAAGTTACATAAAAAGGACCTCTCTGCCCCCGGGACGGAAGTTTACCTGGAAGACGTGGTTTGATCTTGTCATATCCGCGGATCCTTCCAGCTTCCTCTACAAGATCTTCCTCTATACCAAGGTCCGGCCTCCATGACGGGACAAGAAACTTAGCACTATCTTCTCCCCTTTCAACTTCACTGAGACCAAGCCTTTCGAGAATCTCAGAGGATTTTTCAAGATCGTCCCAGAGCAACATTCTCTTGAGAACAGATGATCTAAGTACAATCTCCCTGGGTTCCCACAATGAAGTTTCAGCGTATTTGATAGTATGGTAAGCCTCAGCACCGCCCCATTCTGCGATAAGCCCAAGGGCAAAAAATAATGCTGGCCTGGCCTTGAGAGGATCAACACCCCTGGCAAAACGAAAAGCCGCTTCGCTGGGTATGCCAAGGCGCCTGGAAGTGGTACTCACTCTTGCAGCTTCAAAATTGGCTGATTCTATTACAACAGTACTGGTATTCTCCTTTATCTCTGTATTCAGGCCTCCCATAACTCCAGCAAGAGCTATAGGTTCACCATCACTGGTTATAAGCATGTCATATTCACTGAGAATATGTTCTTTCTCATCAAGAGTTGTAAAGTGTTCATCTTCTATAGCTGGCCTCACCTCGATATTCCTTGATGGTAAAAGGGAAAGGTCAAACGCATGAAGGGGCTGGCCTGTCAGAAGCATAACAAGATTTGTAGCATCAACAACATTTGAAATGGGTCTCATACCCATAAGCGCAAGTTTTATTCTAGCTTCGATGGGAGAGGGTTTTACAGAAATATTGCTTGCAAGTCCCAAGGCATAACATCTGCACCCTTTATCATTGAGCAGAATATTTCCAAAATCCTCATTCCAGGAATTATCATTTAACCCCGTAGGAGAAGGTAATTCTGCAAGTCTGGCCCCCGGGAAAAGAGCATATAATTCTCTTGCAAGACCTATTATACTCAATAGATCTCCCCTGTTGGGTGTAATGGATATATCAAGGAGAATATCGTTAAGCCCGAAATTAGATTTAAAATCAACACCAAGAGGTGTGTTTGCAGGCAAACGCAATATTCCAAACTCATCCGCAACATCAGGCAGCCCTATCTCATCAGCAGAAAGCATCATGCCCTGACTCTTTACACCTGAAAAATCCTTTTCCGTTAATATCGTCCCGTCAGCAATAGCAGCTCCCGGGGGGGCATATGGAACAATGTCACCGATACTGAGATTCTGAGCAGCAGTAATACAGACTGAATGTTCCGAAGGAGTTGCTATATCAACGATCAACAGATTATCAACAGCAGGATGAGGTTTTATATCCTCTATCTCTGCAGTAAGAACTCCACTCAGAAGGCTGCAGGGATATGAGATATCTTCTACTTCACATCCTGTCATTGTAAGTGTTTCAGCTGCTTCTTCCACACCAGTGCCTTCAGGAAGAGTGACATATTCCTGTAACCAGTTCCAGGAAATAAGCATTATTGATCCCTCCCGGAGAGTAAGTATGGTACATTTCCATCAAAAAGTATTCTAAGGTCGTTGAGGCCATATTTAAGCATAGCCAGCCTGTCAAGCCCCATCCCCCATGCAAAACCATTATACTTTTCCGGGTCGATACCTCCAGCTCGTATAACATTGGGATGGGTCATTCCAAGGCCGGATATCTCCAGCCATCCTCCTCCCTTACAGATCCTGCAATTTCTGTCTTTGCCTGAACAAGCTACGCATTCGATATCAAGTTCAAGGGAAGGTTCTGTAAATGGGAAATAACTGGCACGATAGCGTTTTTTAAGATGTCTTCCAAAAAATGTATCAAGCATGGAATCAAGACAACCTTTGAGATCTGCTATTGAAATATCCTCATCAAGCAGAAGGCCCTCCAACTGGTGAAACATTGGAGAATGGGTCGGATCACTGTCTCTCCTGTAGACCTTTCCTGGAACGATAACCCGTAAAGGAGCACCGAAGGCCTGCATGGCCCTTACTTCTACAGGAGATGTATGGGTCCTGAGCAATTTTCCATCATCAAAATAGAAGGTATCCTGCATATCTCTTGCTGGATGATGCCTGGGGATATTCAAAGCCTCAAAATTATAAAAATCATCTTCTATTTCGGGCCCGAGTGCTACCGAAAAACCCAGGCCTGACAGTATCTCTACAAGTTCATGGGTTACCTGGGCAACTGGATGAAAACCACCACATGTCCGCCCCCTGGGAGGAAGAGTAACATCTATGCTGTCTTCCTTTTCTTTTCTTGTCATTTCGATGTCATACAATTGCTTACGCGAAGCTGAGATATCTTCTTCCGCTTCCTCCCTGAGGCCATTTACAGCTTTACCGAAAACAGGCCTTTCTTCAGGATCAAGCTTCCCCAGATTTTTCAGCATAACGGTTATCTTGCCTTTTTTGCCAAGAAAACAGGTTTTTAGTTCTGCAAGTTCATCGATCGTTTTTATGGATGAAAGTTCGGCCTTAAATTCCTTTCTGACCTTTTCCAACTCATCTTTTTTTGATGTCAAGACTAAGAAACCTCCCTGTATTATATTCTATTTATCCTTTATCCATTTGCGCATATTGCCCTTATATCCAGCTAAAAGCAATTTATCTTTACCATCAATTACCGTATCCGGACCTGGAAGAAGATATTTACCGTTTTTTCTTATAAGGATTACCGTGGCATTATATTCACTCCTGAAATGTAAATCAACAAGAGACCTGCCAATCATTTCCTTAACAGGTGATATCTCGCCAATCAAAAAACCTGAACCTGGTAACTGGGAAAAGTCTGTTAACCAGGGGTCAACGATCTGCTCTGCAACCCTTTCACCAATTTCCTTTTCCGGAAAGATTACCCGGTTAGCCCCTAACTTTGCGAGGATTCTTGCATGAAGGGAGTTCTGAGCTCTCGCAACAAGATAAGGAATATTATAACCTTTAAGGATTGTTGTAGCCATAATACTTGCTTCAATATTCTCACCGATCGTCACTACTGCTATATCAGCCTCTTTTGCCCCGATCCTGACAAGTGCATCTTCGTCCGTAGCATCCATCTGGGCGCAAATATCTATCCTGTCAGCCATTTCTTTAACTCTGGAAGCATTTCTCTCTACTCCTATTACATATTGTTGCATCTCAGAAAGCTTGTCACATAATGAAACTCCTAAACGACCAAGTCCCGCAACGATTACAGTTTTTTTGGAAGAAGACATTGAATACCTCCTTGGAAATCAACCAAGTGGAATATTAATTTCCGGATATGAAATATCCCCCTGAGTTTTGTTCCTGCTCATTACTCCATATAATAAAGTCAGTATCCCAACTCTCCCCCAGATCATCAAAAAAACTATAACAAGTTTACTTCCCTGAGAGAGTGACGAGGTAATACCCATTGTAAGTCCCACAGTACCGAGTGCAGATATAACTTCAAAAACAATTGCTCTGAAAGAAGCAGTTTCCATAATAGATAAAAGAACAACACTGAAAAGTATAGTACTTATATAAATAACTGCAACAGACATAGCCTTGTTAATATCCGCAGAAGGAACAGAACGATTCCAGAGGAAGGTTCTGTTTTGCCCTTTGAGAAAACCTGCTGTAGAAAGTATCAGGATCCCAAAGGTTGTCGTTTTCATTCCACCACCAGTAGATCCAGGAGAAGCACCTATTATCATAAGAAAACAAAGGATCATGGCACTGAGAGAGGAAAGGGACGGCATTTTCACTGTATTGAAACCAGCAGTCCTTGCTGTTATGCTCTGGAATAAAGCATTCCAGACTTTAAACATTGATGTGTAATTTTCAAGGACCCCTGTCCATTCAGTAATGAGTAGAAGGATCGTACCAGAAAATATGAGTAGAAAAGAAATTAAAGTGACAAAAGCCATATGGTGATATATCTTTCTTTTTCCCCTGATCAATGCAACCAGATCAAGTAGAGGAATAAAACCAAATCCCCCCAGAAATATCAAAACCATTATCGTACCGGGAACTATAAGCTTCAGAGAATAATCAAGCAAACCTTCGGATAAAGTGGAAAACCCTGCATTACAGAATGCACTGATACTGTGAAATACTGAATGATATAAAGCCATAAAGATTGGGTATTCTTCAGAAAAGGAAATGAACAGAAATATACTTCCGATAAATTCAAAGAGAAATGTTAGCACTATTACGCGGGTAAGCAACCTCACCGCTCCGGCAAGTGTATCAAGCCCCATACCACCTGAAAAAAGAAGCCTTTGCCTTATTCCAACCTTTTGCCTAAAAAGTATCATCATGGCCGTAGCCGCAGTCATTACCCCAAGTCCACCAAGCTGAAACAGTAACATCACAACAAACTGGGATCCCAGAGTAAGATCTGTAGCTGTATCCACAACTGTCAAACCAGTAACACATACTGCTGATGTACTTGTAAATATAGCGTCTATAAAAGAAATTGAACTTGATCCACAATTGTTCAAAAGATATATAAGGAAGGTTCCTGCCAGTATTAAAAGCAGGAACCCCATTAGAATAATTTTTTCGACGTGGACTTTACTATATTGAGCGTATTTCACTATTTTTCAAGGGCAGTCCTTGCCCTGTCAACAAGATTCTCAAACGCAAGCATATCATTGACGGCAAGATCCGCAAGCATTTTTCTGTTAATATTTATCTCAGCTTTTTTCAGTCCATTCATAAATGTGCTGTAAGACATTCCATTTATTCTTGCTGCAGCATTTATTCTTGTTATCCAGAGTTTCCTGAATTCTCTTTTCTTTAACCTTCTATCCTTATATGCATTTGAAAGAGAATGGAGATAAGCTTCTCTGGCTCTTCTGTATACATTTTTCTTTTTACCCCAGTAACCTTTAGTTATTGAAAACAATTTCTTTCTTTTACTATTACTGGCACTGCCACCTTTGACTCTTGGCATAGGGACACACCTCTCTTACCTTTTCATAATAATATTAGCTATAGGGAAGTAACTTTTTGATCTTGTCAGCAAAGTTCTTGTCGAGATAACCTTTGTCTCTCAACCTTCTGAGTCTGCTGGAATTCTTTTTCCTGAGAAGGTGTCCCCTTCCCTTTTTCTTATAAGAGATCTTACCTTTACCGGTACGGGAAAAACGTTTTTTTGTCCCGGAATGACTTTTCAGTTTGCCCATAACACAAAATACCTCCTATCCGAGCGAAATAAGGATTAATATAACGTTTCTTTTATAAGTTTGGAACAAAAACATACTAAATTAAGAGCATGTTCTGTAATTACAGGCGATACCTGATCATTTATTTTCATTCTGAGGAGCAACAGGAGAAAGCATTATGCGCATATATCTTCCTTCCATCTTTGGTGGATTTTCAGCTTTTCCAAACTCTGCACATTCTGTTTTGACTCTCTCAAGAACATGCCTTCCCTTATCGAGAAAAGCCATTTCGCGACCTCTGAAGAAAACAGAAACTTTAACCCGATGCCCATTACTGAGGAAGTTTTTGATTGCCTTTACCTTAAAGTCATAGTCATGCTGATCGATCTTTGGACGCATTTTGATTTCCTTAAGGGTCTGGGTTTTTTGTTTTTTTCTTGCATCTTTCTCTTTCTTTTGTTTCTGATACCTGTACTTACCGTAATCCATGATACGGCAAACAGGCGGTTTGGCTCCTGGCGCAACTTCCACAAGATCGAGATCACGTTCATCTGCCAGATCGAGAGCTTCTTTAACAGGAGTAACTCCATGTTTTACTCCCATATCATCGATAAGCAGGACTTCACTTACTCTGATCTCTTCATTAACACGGGGTTCATCAGTATTTTTACTGGCTATAGCACTTCACCTCCGAAGATGATTAAAGGGGTCGGGCACGATGGCCCGACCCCTTATTAAAATACAAGGTTTGCTTTTCTGATATCAAGGCCCAGCTGACTGCTTTAGCGTCACAAGGCGAGAGGTCGGATCCTCTACTTCATCATTTATTTTTTTCATATACAACCAGGATAATATAACATAAGCATATTGATTAATCAATGATTTCAGGATCAGTTTTTCATGGGATCGAATTCTTCCTCAAATCGGGATTTAAGTCCTTCGATCGACATTGAACCAATATCCCCCTCTTTTCTATCCCTGACTGAAACTGTTCCATTTTGAATTTCCTTGTCTCCAATTATCAGCATGTATGGAACTTTTTCCATCTGGGCATCCCTTATCTTTTTGCCAAGTTTTTCATCTCTGGCATCAACTTCAACCCTTACACCCCAACTTTTCATTTTTACGATTATCTCATCAGAATAGCTGAACACGTTGTCATTCACAGGCAGAACCTTTGCCTGCACTGGAGCGATCCAGAAAGGAAAAGCTCCTGCATAATGTTCAATGAGAATACCGAAGAATCTCTCCAGGCTTCCAAGAATAGTTCTATGAAGCATTACCGGGCGATGCTGATTACCATCCTGCCCTACATAGTTAAGATCGAACCTTTCCGGCATCTGAAAATCAAGCTGGCATGTACCACATTGCCAGGTCCTTCCAATACAGTCCTTGAGATGTGAATCGATCTTGGGACCGTAAAAAGCCCCATCACCTGGATTCAGCTTATAATCAATGCCTGTATGCTTAAGGGCATCTTCCAAAGAGTTTTCGGCCTGGTCCCACATTGCAACATCTCCCATTGCTTTTTCGGGACGGGTTGATAATTCAACATGATAATCAAAGCCAAATACATCTTTATAGATGTATCTTGAAAGATTCATTATTCCAATTATCTCATCGGTAACCTGATGTGGTTCGCAATACAGATGAGCATCATCCTGGGTAAAACATCTTACACGCATCAAACCATGTAAAACCCCTGATTTTTCGTGTCTGTGGACTGTCCCGAGTTCTCCCATTCGTAAAGGTAATTCTCTATAACTGTGGACCTGATTGTTATAAACAAGAATCCCTCCGGGACAATTCATTGGTTTTATAGCGAATGGACGTTCATCGATTTCAGTAAAATACATATTCTCGCGATAGTGGTCCCAATGACCTGAACGTATCCATAATTCTCTATCAAGAATAAGGGGTGTTCTGATTTCACAATAACCTGCCTCTGTATGGACCTTTCGCCAGAAATCTGTAAGCTTATTGAGTATAACCATCCCTTTAGGATGGAAGAAAGGAAAACCTGGACCCTCAGGCTGAAGACTGAAAAGGTCAAGCATTTTACCGATCTTTCGATGATCTCTCTTTCTTGCTTCTTCCATTCTGGTAATATATTCCTCGAGACTTTCAGGATCAGGAAAAGCTGTGCCATATATCCGGGTGAGCATTACATTGTCCTCGCTACCCCGCCAATATGCTCCAGCAACAGAAAGAAGTCTGAAATGCCTCAGCGCTGAGGTATTTTTGACGTGTGGTCCACGACAGAGATCTTCATAATCTCCCTGCCTGTAAAGAGTTACATCGCCAGCATCTATTTCCTGGATAAGCTCGACTTTATATACCTCATTTTTTTCTCTGAAATGCTCTATGGCTTCTTCCTTTGAAAGAACAACCCTTTCAACAGGTATGGCCTTTTTTACGATACGCTGCATTTCCTTTTCTATCCGGGGAAGATCATCTTCCGAGATCTTTTCCGGTATTTCTATATCATAATAATAGCCATCCTTTATAACCGGGCCAATCCCAAATCTGGCTCCAGGGAAAAGATTCTGAACAGCCTGGGCAAGGAGGTGTGCTGTTGAATGCCTGATTATGTCCAGCCCCTCCGGCTCATCTGTTTTTACAGGTTCGACCCTAGCATCCTCTTCAACAAGAAAAGAAAGATCCCTTGGTTCTCCATTGATCCTTGCCGCAACTGCTCCTTTATCTTTCTTCATTTTTTTGAGTATCTGGGCAGCTGTCAATGCATTTACATCCGAAAAACTTCCACCATCGCTCTGTTTATATTCCGGCATATGAATCCCTCCATATAATAAGCCTGTACCGTCGTTTTAGGAGACGATACAGGCTTTACCGCGTTTCCACTCCATTTTCCGGACAGATATTATCCACCCGGCTCTCATCGCTACGCTGTAAGGGGCGTAACCCCGATGCCTTATCCTTTTGATATAGGCTTCGACACCAGCTCAAGGTCGGTTTTCGCTGAACTCCTGCAGGTTGACTTTCAGCCAGGGCCAACATTCTCTGGTTACAGGTCAGAACAGGTACTTATCCTTTCATCGCCAATATAAAATATACTCTTTAAGAATTTATACTATAATAATACATTTTGTCAATCTGTACAATTAAACACCGGTACTACCGAAACCACCCTGCCCTCGATCTGTAATCTTTAGGGTCGTACACTCGACCCATTCTGACCTTACAACTGGCGAAATAATCATCTGGGCTATCCTGTCTCCATATCCAACGTGGAATGAGTCATTCCCGTGGTTAAAAAGTATAACCTTGATTTCCCCTCTGTAGTCAGAATCTATAGTCCCGGGAGAATTTAATACAGTGATCGAATGTTTAAGTGCAAGACCACTTCTCGGCCTTATCTGAGCCTCGTAACCAGCAGGTATCTCTATCCATAGACCTGTTGAGACAAGAGCTGCGGTATGAGGAAGGATGCCAATATCTTCATTTGAGTAAATATCACATCCAGCAGCTCCTTCACTGGCATAAGAAGGAAGTTCAGTTTTTTTATCCCTGACAATCCTAATCTTGATTTTATCCATAGACTTATATCCTTTTATGTTCAGTTTCTACTATTGCGATCATTACCGGAAGATCTTCTTCGTGGACCCTTATTTCGAGCGTTCCTGTCATTATTTCTGCTGCTGTGACCAGAATCTTCCGACTTTTCAGAGCCTGCGATACTCTCGATCTTTTTCTCACGCTCTTTTTCTGATTCCAGAGCAGATTCAAAACCATTTGCTATAACCTGTTCTTCGTCTTTAAATAACCTTCGTCTGGAAAGATTGATCCTCTTCATGTCATCAATTTCCTTTACAACTACAAGAACTTCATCTCCAGAAGAAAATATATCATCAACTTTTGGTATCCTGTAAGAACTTACTTCACTTATATGCAGGAGACCTTCTTTTCCAGGAAGCAATTCAACAAAAGCGCCAAAATTCATCATTCTTGTAACAGTGCCAAGATACATCTCACCGGGCTTAACATCCTTGGTAAGTGCTTCTACTCTTGAAACTGCATTGTCAAGGGCTTCCTGGCAAGATGCTGATATATAAACCTCTCCAGTATCATCCACATTGATCTTGGCTCCAGTTTCCTGAATGATACTACGGATTACTTTGCCACCAGGACCAATAAGGTCTCTGATCTTTTCAGGATTGATGTTCATTACCATAATTTTGGGTGCAAGTTCTGAAAGATTAGAAGGATTACTGATAGCTTCTTCCATTTTCTGAAGAATATATAATCTTCCTTCCCTTGCCTGATCAAGAGCCTTTATAAGGATCTCCCTTGTTATACCTCCAGCTTTATTATCCATCTGAAGGGCTGTTATACCTTTGACAGTCCCGGCTACTTTAAAGTCCATATCCCCATAATGATCTTCCAGACCCTGAATATCAGTCAAAACCTGAACATTGTCATCTTCCTTGATCAGCCCCATGGCAATACCTGCAACATGCGAACTTACAGGAACACCTGCATGCATCATTGAAAGACTTCCACCACATATAGAAGCCTGTGAACTTGACCCGTTAGATTCGAGTATATCCGAAACGACCCGGATTACATAAGGAAATTGATCAGATGACGGTATAACAGGTCTAAGAGCTCTTTCAGCAAGTGCTCCATGCCCTATCTCACGTCTTCCTGGACCTCTCATAGGTTTTACCTCCCCTACCGAGTAGGGCGGAAAGTTGTAATGCAAAAGAAAGCTCTTTGCAGGTTCATTTTCTTTGAGGCCATCGAGGATCTGATCATCCTCTCCGGACATACCAAGGGTCGTTGTAGCAAGAGATTGCGTTTCACCTCTTGTAAAAAGAGCTGAACCGTGTACTCTGGGCAGAACCCCGACCTCACATGTTATCGGCCTTATCTCATCCATCTTTCTACCGTCAGATCTTACTGACTTCTCAAGAATGACTGATCTCAGGGTTTTCTTGACATTATCCTCTATACAGGAAGCAATGTATTTTTCAGATCCGGGATAATCTTCAGCAAAGTGCTCCAAAGCCTCTCCTGTAACCTGGTCAATTTTTGCTTTCCTCTGTTTTTTATCATGAGTCAGAACAGCTTCCTCAATATCTTTGCTGTATTCAGCACTTATCCAGTTATCGATGTCATCGAATTTCATTGGTCTATCAAGTTCAAGTTTTGCTAAACCGATCTCATCCCTGATCCTTATTTGAATGTCAACGATCTTCTGGATCTCATACTGAGCAAGCTCAAGAGCATTGATCATGGTTTCCTCGTCAACTTCACTGGCTCCTGCTTCAACCATTGTTACTCCTTCTGCATGACCAGCTACAACCAGATCAAGATCACTTTCAGCTATCATATCTTCCGCAGGATTTACTATAAGCTCTCCTTCTATCCGACCTATTCTAACTGCACCAACCGGACCATCCCAGGGAATATCAGAAACTGACAAGGCAGCCGACGCAGCATTTATACCAAGAACACTTGGCGAATTTTTCTGATCCACGGATAGAACAGTAGTAACCACATGGACATCATTCCTCATCCAGTCTTCAAAGAGTGAACGGATTGACCTGTCTATAACTCTTGCACTCAATACTGCTGTTTCTGAAGGACGTCCTTCTCTTTTGATAAAGCCTCCAGGTATCTTTCCAGCAGAGTAATATCTTTCTTCAAAGTCAACCAGCAACGGGAAGAAATCCAGCCCTTCCCTGGGTTTATCGGTTATACATGCAGTTGTTAAGACAGTAGTCTCTCCCTGCTTACATAGCAGAGAACCATTCGCCTGTTTCGCAAGTCTGCCAAATTCAAAAAGAATTTCCTGACCACCTATCTGAACAGAATAAGTCTTATTCATGCTTATTTTCCTCCTCTATTTTTCAGTCCTTTTGTTCATTATCAAGAATAACACAGTCAACAAAAAAAATGCGAGGGCATAATGCCCCCGCACGAAAGCAATTTTACTGATCAGTGCCTCAGACCAAGTCTTTCTATTAAAGTCTTGTATCGATTGAAATCCTTCTGCCTGAGATATCTGAGTAATTTCCTTCTGCGACCGACCATTTTAAGGAGACCGCGTCTGGAATGAAAATCTCTTTTGTGAATCTTAAGGTGCTCTGTAAGTTCCCGTATTCTCTGGCTCAACATAGCTACCTGAACTTCAGCTGAACCAGTATCAGATCCATGAGTTCTGTAGTCCTCTATTATTCCCTGTTTCTTTTCCTTTTCCAACATTTTGCTCTCACCTCGTAAAAATATTCCCTGAACCAAGAAAGGTAAGTCTGCCAAACCTAGTATAGGGTCTTGAAGATATTAACACCGTCAACAGTTTTCTGCAAGGAAACGCTATTCTAAACGCGTGAGAT
>CAYPIU010000034.1:0-18667 GCA_964410915.1 uncultured Synergistales bacterium
CTTAATTCTCCTGTCCTCTGACTTCCCGGGACTATCCTTTTATTCAAAGTTCTATTTAGACCCTCTTCACTTTCTTTGACTGACTTATTCCTCTGTACACATTTCTACACTCAATCTCATTATCAATGCCCTCGTACAGATATCTCTGGTAATTGGATTTGCCTGTCGGGGTGCCCCGAAAGATGGCCTGGGTATTAATGTTGAAGTGTAACAAGTTGCTAACAACTCTTTTTGTAAAGCTGCTTTTGTTTCTTCATGTCGCGAATAAGTGATATACTAAGAAAGATTAAGTTATTCTCATATTTAATTATGAATGTGAGGTTTTGTCTGTTATGTATATTCATGGGAAACAGGATCTGCTTGGACGTGTCCTTGTAAATCACGGACTTATAACAGTTGAGCAGCTTTCCTCAGCACTCAGGAAGCAGAAACATGCCGAGGATCGTTTAGGTTCTATCCTTGTAAAGAACGGATGGTTATCCGAGAGGGATCTTTCCATAGGTATCAGCAAGCAGTTGATGATACCATTTGTAGATATGAATGATGTTCAGCCTGAAGAGGAAGCTCTGCGCCTTATTCCACTTTCAGTAGCCGAACGTCTTGAGATTTTGCCACTGCTTATTACTGAAGGGGCATTGCTCGTTGTTATATCTGAGCCCCTTAACCTTCTTGCGCTTGATGAGCTACGTATGTTTACAGGCCTTGAGGTTAAGACATCAGTTTCGACAGCCACTGATATCAGATGTGCCATATCGCGCTGGTACAAAAAGAAAGATATGAAAACGGATCTCTTTGACGATGAAAAATGTTTTCGTCTCGGGGATATCCTTATTACGTCAGGTCTGTTAAGTGAAAGACAGCTCAGGATCGCTCTTGAGGATCAGAAAATAACTCATCAGAGACTTGGGCATATCATAATGAAGCATGGTTTTCTTAATGAACTGCAGTTAACTGATGCTCTAAGTAAACAGCTTCATATTCCTATGATACTTCTTGCCAGCCATGAACCCTCCATTGATGCGCTATCGTTAGTGCCGCGCGAAATGGCTGAAAATCACCAGTTACTTCCTGTAAATCTAACTCCTGATGGAGCTTTGAAAATCGCTATTGCCGAACCTTTAAGCAAAGAAACAGTTCAGGAACTTAGAAATATATGTGATAGGGAAGTTGAATTTGCAATGGCGCTTCCTTCTGCGATAAAGAGAGAGATCCCCCGATTTTACAGGGCTTTGGACATCAAGGATATAGAGGGTACAAAAGAGATATCAAAGGGTGTGCTTCTTGGTGATATATTGATGAATGATGGGGCTATTACCAGAAAGCAATTAGTGGAGGCTCTCGACGAGCAGAAGATCAACAAAATGAGAATTGGGGAGATCCTTATCAAGAACGGGCTTGTTTCTGAAAGACAGCTTGCTATAGCAGTTAGTACACAGCTGGACCTGCCTCTGATATCTTTTGATGATATTACTCCCTCAAAAGAAGCTATGGAGCTTGTCCCTATAAATATTGCGAAAAGACTTGAGATAATTCCTGTAGACCTGGAGGGAGATATACTCAGGGTAGCAATTGCAGAGCCGTTGAATCTGTTAGCGATAGACGAGCTCAGGGGGTTTACCGGCAAACACATAAGCCTGATGGTCTCGTCACCGTCACAGATAAGAATGAAGATGGACCAGTTCTATAGTGGTGTTGATCCTGACCGGAGGATAATTATCTGATCTCCAACCTTTGAGAACGAGGGACTTCCCCGATGGGAAGTCCCTCGTTCTATTTGTTCTCATGACAGATTTCGGTATTGCTGCCTTTGCCTTGTTTAACATTTAGTCCTTCTATTGAGATATCTCCTTTGCGGTGAAGATAAAGGGCAAGAGATAGAAGTGTGGTTCTGTTTATCCCAATTTCGTTAGCGATATTTTCCAGGTTACTGTCAGATGAGTTATCTACATCCAGAAGTTTCCGTTTTACCTCTCCTGAGATACAATTGATCCAGGAATGAAAGAGATCCTGCATTTCAGGGGTTGTTGTGCTTGCAAGTTGAGAGTTTGTAAGTATGGAATCGATCATTCTTGCTGTAACCAATGAAGTTGAGTCCAGCATATCCTTCATATCATCATAAAACTGCTTAAGATCCGTTGACTGATTTTCCATTGTTTATTTCTCCTTTTACATAATTTTTGTTTTCAATAATTTACAACCCGGCAAAAGACTAACCTGGAACATTGTAACAACTTCTCCGTAAAAAATCCTGTCGTTTTCAGTTACTCGACCCGGATAAGTTATAATTCTATAAATAGAGATCGAATTTTACATGGATAATGTATCTTTCTGGAAAAAAGGAGTGTTATATTTGACAAGAATAGGAGTTATTTCAGATACACACGGAAGTGTATCTTCATGGGAAAAAGCTCTTCAGGTATGGGGAGATATTGATCTTATAATACATTGCGGTGATGTTATTTATCACGGTCCTTCAAATGCTCTGCCGGAAGATTATAATACAAAAAGCCTGCCTTCATTAATAAATTCCTCACAGGTTCCAGTCCTTATAGCGAAGGGTAACTGTGATTCCGAAGTTGATCAGCAGGTTATCAAATGGCCGATAATGTCACCCTACATTGTTGTCTGGTGGGAAGGACGTCTTTTAATGGCAACTCATGGTACCAGTTTTACTAAGACAAGAGAAGATTCACGAAAATTCGCCCCGGACCTTGTTTTAACTGGGCATACTCACATCGCATCACTTACGGAAGAGGATGGAACATTGTATCTTAATCCAGGTTCAGCGAGTCTTCCAAAGGGAAGAGATCCTGCGAGCGTTGCTATTCTTGAGCCTGAGGGCATAATTATCAGGACTCTTAATGGAGAAATGCTCTATCACCAGGAGTGGAACCGTCCAGGCAGGTTCTCCCTTTAATGATCAAGATAGATCTCCATATTCACAGCAGATGTTCTGACGGCACTTATAGCCCCCCAGATCTTGTAAAGGAAGCAAAAAAACGGGGGATCTCGGTCCTTAGTCTTACTGACCATGATACAGTGGAAGGAACCAGCGCCTTTCTCGCGGCTTGCAGGAAATACAACATAAAGTGTATATCTGGAGTTGAGCTTTCAGCTCAATATCCAGGTACGCTTCATATATTGGGTTACAGGATAGATCATAAGCATGAAGGTTTTAACCGTGCACTTGAGGAAATACGAAAGCACAGAAATAGCAGAAATCTGAAGATACATAAAAAACTCAACGAAGCGGGGATCAAGATAGATCTGGATGAGATCAGGGCCGAAGCTGGTGGGTCAGTCCTCGCAAGGCCGCATTTTGCGAGAACAATTGTAAGAAATGGGTATGCTAAGGATATCCCGTCAGCATTCAGCAAATATCTGTCACGAGGAGCTTTGGCATATGAGCCAGGACTGAGGCTTGAACCTCAAAAGTGTATATCCCTGATCCTTGAGGCAGGAGGTCTTCCTGTGCTTGCCCATCCATCTCAAACTACCAGGGATGAGAATGTACTTGATAAACTTCTTCTTGAGATGCGTTCAATGGGTTTATGGGGCATGGAGTGTATATATCCGTCTCACACGCCCGAAGAGATGTTTCGTTGCATGAAGCTTGCATCAAAGCATTCACTTTGCTTTACTGCCGGGAGTGATTTCCATGGAGAGAACAGGCAATCAAAAGGAATGGGTATTGCAGTAAGGGAGGATTTTCTTCCCTGGGCAAGACTTGGTATAAGTCTTTAGAAAAAATACGGGTTCATCTTGTCGTTAATAATGGTATCATTACCTGAAAGTCTTTTTTACAGATGGTTTTATAAAATTGAAAAACTGTATAAATTAATTTTTCTCCGGTATCAATATATTTTTTAAACAGGAGGGATAGTTATGTCTGTTATAGATCTTAAAAGCGATACAGTAACCAGACCGGATGAGCAAATGCGAAAAGCAATGTCCACGGCAGAGGTGGGAGATGATGTGTATCTTGAGGATCCTACAGTTCGTGCACTTGAAGAAAAGGGAGCGGAGCTGACGGGTAAAGAGGATGCTCTTTTTGTTGTTTCCGGAACAATGGGCAACCTCGTTGCAATGCTTTCGCATTGCTGCGCAGGCGATGGGGCTGTCCTTGGTGCCAAAAGTCACATATACTACTATGAAGCTGGAGGGCTTTCAGTCCTTGGAGGTATACTGCCTTTGATCGTCAATGATCAAAGCGGAATACCTGAAATAGATGGTATACAGAGTTGGCTGAGGCCTGAAAATATTCACTTTGCTCCGGCAAAGCTCCTTTGTCTTGAGAACACCCACAATAGATGCGGCGGAATAGCTGTTGACCCTGAGTCATTTTCTGAAACTGCCGATTTTGCAAAAGTGAATGGACTTTCTATCCATCTGGATGGCGCAAGGATCTTTAATGCAGCCATAGAGTTTAATGTTCCTGTGACCAAATTTACGCAAAAAGTGGATTCGGTTCAGCTTTGTCTTTCAAAGGGGCTTGGTGCTCCTGTCGGTTCACTTATCTGTTCGACATCTGCTTTTATTGACAGAGCAAGATTCTGGAGGAAAAAAGTTGGAGGGGGAATGCGTCAGGCCGGGATAATCGCGGCCGGGGGGCTTTATGCGCTCAACAACAATATCGGCAGGCTCGCCGAGGATCATGAAAATGCGGGGATCCTTGCGTCAAAACTTGCAGAAGCAGGATTAAAGGTTGAAAATACCGGAAGAACAACTAATATGGTATTTTTTAACATTGATGGAGAAGGTGAAAAAGATCCTGTTTTCCTTGAAGCCTGTAAAAAAAGAGGAGTCCAGTTCAATGGTGTTGGCAATGGCAGATTCCGCCTGGTGACGCACATTGATGTTTCCCGTAAACAGGTTTTAGAGGCCGCGGATATAATTGTTGAAGAGGCGAGAGTTTGTCAGTGAAAACAGAGCTGAGACCCTGGCTGGAGAATGTCTCTGAATCTGTAATTAGATCAGCTCTGAATAAAGGTGCATATGGAGCTGATTTTATCCATGTAGAGAGAACCGGACATATGATAAGTCTCTCAGAGGGTAAACCCGAAAAAAATATCACAGGTTACAACAAGGGTATAGGGCTCAGAACAATAGCTGATGACGGCCGACAGGGTGTTGCATATATTAACTCATTTGGGAAACGTGATATGGAAGACCTTGTTGAATGGAGCTGGAACAACTGCAGATCTTCTGAACCAGATCCCTGGGTCTCTCTTTATGAAGGGGATCCTCCTGAACCTGTGGACCTGGGTTTGTATGATCCATCTGTTACAAAGCTGACTCCGGAAGACAGGATGGGGAAATGCATCGAGATGACGGATGCTGTCTGCAGCAATGATCCACGAGTTCTTTCTGTAAGGAGTGCCTCTTGGGCTGATGGTGAAGTCGGGATATTTTATGCTTCGAGTTATGGATACTCGGGCAGTTACATGTCTACATATGCAAGTTGTGGCGCAGCAGTTGTGCTTCAGGATGGAGAAAACAGGGAAATGGGAGGTTTTGGAGATGAATCAAGAAACCTTTCCGGTATCGATCATCTCAAAGTAGCCAGAGAAGCAGTTACAAGGACAGCAATGGTTCTTGGTGGTTCTACGCTGGAGACAGGTAAATATGATCTTGTCCTTGATCCTGAAGCTTCGGTTTCTTTTCTTGAGATAATCGGTGATCTCTTTCTCGCGTCAAACGTTTCTAAAGGCAAGTCACTGTTCAAGGACAAGACGGGATTGAAGGTGGGATCATCCTTACTTACAATAGTTGATGATGGAAAACGCAGAGCAGGAATGGGAACTTCTCCTTTTGATGGCGAGGGACATCCTGCTTCCACTACTGTCTTACTTGATAAAGGCAGAGTGAACTCTTTTCTCTACAACATGAAATACGCAAAAATGGCTGGAGTCAGCTCAACTGGAAATGCTTCCAGAGGTATATCGACATTGCCGGATATTGATGTTACAAATCTTTATATGGTCCCGGGTGATGAAGGACCTTCTGATATGATATCCAGGACCAAAAAGGGCATATATGTACTTGAATTTCTTGGTCTGCATACAGTTGATCCTGTAAGCGGAGATTTTTCACTTGGGATAAAGGGAGCTTTTATAGGCGGCGGCAAGCTCGCGCAGCCAGTTTCCGGAATTACCATTGCCGGAAATATTGTGGAAGTCCTTGACCAGATCGAATCTGTAGGAAACGATCTGCGTTTTTTTGGTAATACTGGAGGTTGTACTTTGGTGGTAAAAGATGTGTCTGCAGCAGGTTCGTAAGTTTTCCATACTGCTACTTTTTATATTCTTTCTTTCCCTGCTTTTTTGCGGAAAGGCCGAGATTTTAGCGGAGGCTGGATGGCGGCTTTGGCTTGATGGTGAGGATAAAGGAATTATTCCGGCATATGAAAGCAACGGCGTAAAGATGGTATCCATTGGAACTATCGCCCGTGCGCTGGATCTTTCTCTTTTCCCAAAGGATGGGACCCTTATTATCAAGGACGGAACTGAAAGGGTTCAGATAATGCAGGAAACTTCAGCAGTATGGTTTAATGTAAAGCTTGTACCCATGGCTTCAGAAGCGGTTTTTAAAAATAACAGATGGTGGATAGATTCAAGATCTGCGCTCAAAATAATGTCCATGTTGATAAATGCCCGAGGGACAGATCACATACTTCAATGGGCAGGAAGTGGGGAGATTCCCGAGAAAAGGGTTCGGGAAAGCGATTCCCAAAATATTAATAAACGCAGTTTTACACTGAAAACCGAAGGAGAAGATCTTTCTCGGATAAATTCTATAAGATGGGGAGATCACGGGAGTCTTATAAGGGTTGTTATGGATATCCCTGGAGAACGGATACCTGCTCTTGATACAGGCAATGGGAAAATAGCAGTTCGTTTTGCATATTCGCCCCGTTTCCAGATGTCTGATCTTGATTCGCCGTATCCTTCTGTGGTTAATACCGCTATAACCCATTCCGGGAAAAATATGATCATCTATTTCAAACATAATAGTGCATCTGTTAACCATTTTGTGCTTGAGGATCCTCAAAGGCTCGTGATAGATTTTTCCAGGTCATCTTCCGGCAGGCCGCTTTCGTTGAACAAGGCTCCAGATAGAATACAGTTGCCTTCTGCTGCTGACCCCGATGGTAATAATATGGACGTAAATAATTCAGGTTCAGGAATTGTAGTTATCGACCCTGGTCATGGCGGGAAAGATCCTGGAGCTGTAGCCAACGGTATCCGTGAGAAGGACATTAATCTTAAAATATCTAAAGAGCTTGCCAGTCAATTGCGGGCGAAAGGTATTTCGGTTAGATTGACACGGACGGATGACAGATACCTGAGGTTGAGAGAAAGGACAGAACTTGCCACTAAATGGAATGCTGAAGTTTTTGTAAGTATTCATGCAAATGCTCTACCCCCTGGGCGGCATGCTACAGGAATGGAAATATACTTAATGGCTTTGCCAACTGATAAGGATGCCATGCAGCTGGCTCTTATTGAAAACAGGGAGTTGAGCAATGGCAATTCTGAAAGCCATAATGTTCAGGCATCGGATAAGAGGACCCGAATGTTGCTCAGTATACTGGGAAATATGCAGCAGAACGCAAAAATTGGACAGAGTACAGACATGGCTGAGGTCCTTTTCAACTGTGGCAAACGTCAGGGGCTTCCCATGAGAAGAGTGGCGCAGGCACCTTTCTTCGTGCTTCGCGGTGCCGGGATGCCTTCAGTGCTTATAGAAACCGGTTTTATTACTGAAAGTCAGGAAGCCAGAAAACTGGCATCTTCTTCGTATCAGAAGAAGATAGCCGCGGCTCTTGCCAGGGGAATTGAAGATTATCTTGAACGTTCATGATCCTTTCTACATAAATAAATCGATTCTGAAGGGAGGAAGGACGTTTTTCAGAACTGAGAACGTCCGTTTTGCATGAAAGAAGATAAGGACCAGTTTGAAATTGAAGAGGAAGAAAGTTTTACAAAGAAGAAAAGTTCAAAGGGAAAACGGAATAAAGCACCATTAGCATACCGGATAGTTGCATGGATATCTCTCGTAGTAATATGTTTCGGCCTTGGATATTATGGAACATCCTTTGTACTTGACATCATAAGTGACGGGGATGCATCTGTAACTGAAAATGTGGTTTCAGACCAGCAGGAGCTTGAGAAAGTACTAAACAACGAAAAAACACAAGATGACTCTGAGCTTTCAGTAACCAGGGATACTTTTAATATCTACATACCCTCTGGAAAGGCAATGTCAAAAATGTCTTTTAAAGTTAATCCCGCGATGATAATGGAGGACCGGATCGGAAAGGTTCTTTCTACAATTTCCATGGAAGCAGAGAATAACGGTTTCCTTTCAAGCGGATTTTCGGTATTGCACATATTTAGAACAGGGGAAATACTTTATATTGATCTCAATTCATCATTTATTTCGTCTTTAACTGATATCGGAAAGAGGAATGCTTCCATTCTTATGACCAGTATAGTCAGATCAATGGTTGAGAATTTCAATCCAGTAAACAAGGTGAGAATACTTATTCAGGGGGAGCAGCCTCCTTCTAATCTTCCAATTGATCTTTCTGTTCCCTGGCAGCTTGCACCATCAGCGTAGATATTCAATATTCGAACGGAGGACATTATATGAGCGGCAACAGGATCGATGGGCGATACGATCCCGAGATCAGGTCCATTAACATAGAGAGAAACTACACCATTTATGCAGAGGGTTCAGTTTTAATAGAATGTGGTCAGACAAAGGTTATCTGTACTGCTTCAGTGGAAGAAAAAGTTCCGCCATTTCTCAGGGGGACAGGCCAGGGGTGGGTGACTGCGGAGTATGCCATGTTACCCCGGTCAACCGAGACTCGGATGAACCGGAGTACATCTAAAGGCAGTATAAACGGCAGATGTTCAGAGATCCAGAGACTCATAGGAAGATCACTAAGGGCTGCTGTTGACCTGAATGATCTTGGAGAACGAACTATCAGAATAGATTGCGACGTTATACAGGCAGATGGTGGTACAAGGACAGCATCTATAACCGGAGCATTCGTAGCTCTTTTTGATGCCCTCAGAAAACTGTGGAAAGACGGAAAACTGACAACGATCCCTGTTAAGGCATTCGTAGGAGCAGTGAGTGCTGGCAAGATAGATGGGAAAATAATGCTTGATCTTTCCTATTATGAGGATAGCAGGGCCGACGTTGATCTCAACCTCGTTATGAATGAATATGGACATTTTATTGAGATCCAGGGTACGGGAGAAGGAGATACATTCTCCCGGAACGAGCTTGACAACATGCTGGATATTGCCTTAGACGGAATAAGGCAGCTGATACAAAGGCAGAAGGATTCCCTTAACCTTACCCAGGAGGAAATAAATGTTCTTGGAAAGGCCTGAAATAGTTCTTGCGAGTAGAAACAGTCATAAATATCAGGAAATATCCGAATTCTTTGCCCATTCCGGTCTAAGGATCATTTATGGTGCAGATCTTCTGGATCTTGATGTTGAAGAAAACGGCAGTAGCTATTCCGAAAACGCTATCCTCAAAGCATATCACTGGAGTATGGAAACGGGGATGCCCTGTCTGGCTGATGACAGCGGTCTCGAGGTTGAATCTCTGGGCTGGTGGCCAGGTTTATATTCTTCCCGAGTCGCAGAAAATGACGAAAAGAGAAATTCCCTGATACTTGAAAAGCTTGAAGGTAAACAGACACGTACGTGTCGCTATGTTGCGTCTTTTGCTCTCTTTTTCCCTGCACAGGGACAAACATGGTTGACCCAGGGGTATTGTTGGGGTAATATTTCCCGGCAGCCTTCGGGTACATCGGGTTTTGGTTATGATCCCCTTTTCGTGCCGGCAGGATATGACAAAACCTTTGGGTATCTTGGTAAGAATGTAAAAAACAAAATTTCTCACAGAGCCATGGCTGCTTCATCACTTTTAAGTATGCTTTCGGAAGTATCTGTGATAAAATAACCAACTGTTCTCTCTTAGAAGAAGCTGTAGGAGGTGCACCATTTTGCGAATGATCCTTAGTATAGGCCACCTTATTTTATGTATTGCCCTCATTTCTGTAGTAATGCTTCAACATAGAAAGCAGGGAGGGTTTACTGGAGTATTCGGCGGAGGAACCCAGGCCGATATGACCGGTGGCAGCAACCAATGGCAGAGATTTACTTTTCTGACAAAAATAACTGTTGTTCTTTCAACCCTTTTTATGATCAATTCTCTTGTACTTGTAATGATGGTTTCTTAGGTACAGGAAATGACGCAAAAGAGGCTTGATTCACTCGATGATATTTCATCACTGGAAGTTGCACAGGATCGCTATTTCAGTGCTCAGCATGATGAGATAGATTCCGGGCTGACCACGGACGTTTATTTTGTGAAGACAAGAGATGTCCTTAGGAATTACGGTAATTTTGATTCGAATGTTTCTGCTGAGTTCTTTTCACGTGGTGATGGTATATTTGCAGGTCTGTCTGAAGTGCTCAGATTATTACATGGCAGAAATATCAAGATAGAGGCTTTGCCCGAGGGGTCACCCTTCAGTTCAAAAGATGTTGTCTTGAGGATCTCTGGACCATATTCACAATTTGGTATGTTTGAGACGGTTATCCTGGGAATGCTGGCAAGTTCCACTGGATGGGCCACGGCTGCCCGTCAGTGTGTTGAAGCTGCTATGGGTCGTCCGGTTCTGTGTTTCGGTGCAAGGCATGTGCATCCAGCTATAGCTCCGGTGATGGAAAGAACAGCCGTTAAGTTCGGAGGATGTGCTGCAGCGAGCTGTATTCTCGGGGCCAAGCTTGCTGGTATGGAGCCAAAGGGTACCATTCCTCATGCTGCCATACTTATCTCCGGTGATACAGTTAAACTGGCGAAAGCCTATCATTCCATGCTTCCCGAGGGGGAACCCAGGATTATTCTGGTGGACACGTTCAAGGATGAGGCCGAGGAATCTTTGAGAGTTGCCGAGGCGCTTGGGGATGCTCTCCAGGGTGTAAGGCTTGATACTCCCGGAGAAAGAGGCGGAGTAACGCCGGAACTTGTTAAAGAGGTACGCTGGAGGCTTGACAAAGCTGGTCATTCAAAAGTTCAGATTATTGCTTCCGGAGGGCTCACACCTGAAAGGATAAGGATTCTTTCAGATGCAGGAGTAGACTCCTTCGGAGTTGGAAGTTATATAGCACATGCTACACCCCGCGACATGACAATGGATATTAAGGAAGTCGATGGACAACCTGTAGCGAAAAGGGGAAGGCTTCCAGGAATTATAGATAATCCTGCTCTTATTAGTGTAGGAGATATGGATCTTAGATAAAATATTCTTGGAATCAAGTCCTGAAGGGTCAATAAGCTTGCTGGACATGGTTAGATAGAGCCCCTGCCACGTTCTTTCTGATCATCATAAGATCAACAGCAGTCATTGCAAGCTATTGATAATCAGGTCTTTGGTTTAATATAAAAGTGATACTTATGCATGGAAAAGAGTACAAAAGGAGTTGAATCATATGACCGATACCCGGACGTTCATGGCCAAAAAGGGCTCTATTGAGCGCAACTGGTATGTGATCGATGCAACAGATAAACCTTTGGGGCGCCTGGCAACGGAAGTTTCAAAAATACTTACGGGAAAAAATAAGCCAGTTTATACTCCTCATGTCGATTGTGGAGATTTTGTTATAATAACAAATGCTGAAAAGGTTAAGCTTACTGGAAGAAAAAGGCAACAGTCTGTAGTTCACAGCTTCAGCGGCTATCCAGGCGGTTTAAAGGCGGTTAATTATGCAACAATGCTTGAGAAGCATCCTGAGAAACTGATAGAAAAAGTCATAAAGGGAATGCTGCCCAAGAATCGTCTCAAGATGCATCTGAAGTTGAAAGTATATGCAGGCCCGAATCATCCGCATGCTTCCCAGAAGCCTGTGGAGTTAAAAGATTAATAGGTCTTTGAAAGGAGATAAATAATAATGGATACTCCTTCATTTTACTGGGGAACCGGAAGAAGAAAGAACGCTCTGGCCAGAGTCAGGGTTGTTCCAGGACAGGGAAAAGTCCTTATAAACAACAGAACTCCTGATGAATATTTTCCACGTACCCTCTGGCATGATACAGCTCTTTCCCCTCTCAAGGTTGCAGGTGTAGAGGGCAAGGTCGATGTTTATGTAAATGCAAGTGGCGGTGGATTAACGGGTCAGTCAGGAGCTGTCAGGCTTGGACTTGCAAGGGCACTTTTAAGATTAAATCCTGATCTCAAGCCAGTCTTGAGAAAAGCAGGAATGTTGACCCGAGATTCAAGAATGGTCGAAAGAAAGAAATTCGGACTCAAGGGAGCACGCGCACGTTACCAGTACTCCAAGCGTTAATTTCAGGATATTCAGGTTGTCATATACACAGGGAACGGTACTCGACATGTACCGTTCCCTGTGTTATTGTCAATTCCGAAGTATTAAATGTTTTAAATCAGAGAAGGAGATGTAAATGGACAGCGGTTCTGTTCCTTTGTCGTTATACATTAATAAATTCAGAGTTACTGGTAGCCTTCAGCAGCCGATAGTCTGATCATGAGTACCCTGGATCATGCCCGGCTGTTGTCGGGGATGGTCTGAAGAAAAGTAAATGCCCATCCTTTATCCCAGTATAACTTTTAAAAAATAAGTTTTTCCAAAATTGCAGATGTAATAACAAAGAGTTAATTAAATAACTCTATTGTTTTCGTTTGTCTGGATCATAAGGAGGGATGGTTTTATGATTTATACCCTTGAAACGCTACTCATAGAGACTCGTGAACTTATTTCAGCCCGTAATTTCAGAAAGATCAAAGAGGTTCTTTCTTCGATTGAACCTGCTGATATAGCTGAGCTCTTGTATGAGTTTGAACCTCCTGCTAGAGTTTTTCTTTTCAGGTTGCTTCCCAAGGAACTGGCGATAGATGTTTTTGAGATGATGGAGGGAACCGAAAGGGAAGAGCTTCTTGAACACTCAACGGATGACGAAGTTGCCGTATTGATCGAGGAAATGTCGGATGATGACAGAACAGCTCTTTTTGATGAACTTCCTGCAAAAACCGTTAAAAAAATGCTTCAGGTCCTTTCTCCTTCAGAAAGAAAACTTGCAAATACACTCTTAAACTATCCTGATGACTCGGCCGGCAGGATCATGACACCTGAGTATATTGACCTGAAACAGGACATGACAGCGGAAGATGCTATAACAAGGATAAGGATGAATGCCAGAAGCAAGGAGACCATTTATACCTGTTTTGTGGTTGATACTTACAGGCATATCCGGGGAGTTGTAGAACTTGAAGACCTTATCATGGCCGAGGGACATACAAGGGTCTCTTCACTCATGGATGAGCCCTTATACGTTACGACGGTAATGGATCAGGAAGAAGTAGCTCAAATAATTTCAAGGTATGACCTTCATGCAGTACCTGTTGTTGATAGTGAGGAAAGACTTGTAGGAATAGTAACCTTTGATGATATTCTTGATATACTTGAAGAAGAGGCTACAGAAGACTTTGAAAAAATGGCTGGTATCCAGCCCGTGGAAGACAGTTATCTGCATGCAAATGTCTTTACTCTTGCCAGGAAACGTTTTATGTGGCTTGTAATCTGTATTCTGACAGAAACGATGACTTCTACCGTACTCCATAGTTATTCTTACGCAATAGAAACTGTTGTTGCCCTCACATTCTTTATCCCGCTTCTTATAGGCACGGGAGGCAATGCCGGTACACAGGCTGCAACCCTTGTTATAAGAGGGATGACCCTCGGTGAGATAGAATGGAAAGATATATGGAAGGTAACTTTACGGGAAGTGTTTACAGGGTTCATGCTGGGAATAGCCCTCGCAGTTCTTGGTGTTGCAAGAGCATATATGCTGGGAACAGGACCCGGGGTTGCCCTGACAGTGGGTTTTGCTATTATTGCCGTAGTCCTTCTCGGTAATCTGGCGGGAACTTTCCTTCCACTGATAGCGAGGATGCTGAAAATTGACCCGGCGATAATGTCAGGTCCATTTATCACTACAATAGTGGATGTTTTTGGCTTAATAGTTTACTTTGAAATCGCTAGAGTTGTACTCTCCCTTTAATAGAACAGAATATTAGTTTATACATAGAGGAGCAGCAATATAGTTGCTTCTCTATTTTATTATTGACAGACCGGTTGGTCTGTCGTATATTCTGTATATAAAAGACCGACTGGTCGGGAGGTGTGTTTATGAATAATGGGAAGGTAAAAACTCGAGATCACATACTTTCGGTTGCGCGTAGGGAATTTGCAGAGAGGGGATACTATGCTGCCAGCATGGATTCTATAGTACAGGCTTCCGGGCTCAGTAAGGGAGCTATATATTGGCATTTCAAAAGTAAACTTGCCCTTTTTGATGCTGTTCTCCAGATGGAAGTTTTCAATATAAGGGAGATCATGTTTCCTACCAGGGAAGATCTCTGGTTGAAAGATATCCATCAGTTCTTTCTTGAAAGAGGCGAACGGTTAATAGATTTCTATATCTCCAGGAGGGAAGTGGCACTTTTATGGCTTCATGTAAACCTTGAAGCTCAGAGAGGAAATACAGAAGTAGCAGATCTTGCGAGAAACCTTCTTGATTCTCTTATAGATGAACTTATTCAGAGGATAACAGATCTGCATCCGGATCTCAGCCGCCTGAAAGACGGTCTTGATCTCAAGGAACTTATCATACTTTTTGAGGCTAATTTCAATGGTCTTTTACTTGATCTTAAATTTAAAGATGATCCTGAACTGACAAAAAAACTCTGGAGATTTCTGGTAAACAATCTTCTTTCCGAGAAAGTCATAAAGTAAATTATTTAACAAAAACATAAATCTTCACAACTATGCCTGGATCTACACTTTCTCTACTTAGCTTTATTGATATATCAGTTCCAGGTTCTCAAAAATGCATAATCTCAGGCAGTATGAATTTAATTAGCAGAGGTGTTAAGGTATGAAAAAACTTTTTTTAGTTTTGAGTATTATAGCGATCTTTACAGGTCTTATCTATTACAGGGGAAATCAGATGTCAGAAGAATCAAATGTTCCCGCTCTCAGCAAGAACCCGGAAGTTAAAGTCATTTCGGTAAAGAAAAGCAAGTTTACTGACAAGGTAAATTTTGTTGCAGATCTTGAACCTTATGAAAAGGCAGCAGTTGTGGCAAAGATCCCTGGAAGAACCGTTCTTCGGGTACTGGTTGATGAAGGCCAATATGTTAAAAAAGGTGATGTTCTTGCAAAAATCGATGAAAGCCTTGTCCGCCAGGATATTTCAAGAGGCAGGGCAGCACTCAAAAGAGCTGTAACACAGAAAGAAACTGCCAAAAGTGATTTTGAAAGGATGAAAAGTCTTTTCGAGGAGAATGTTATCAGCGAGCAGAAATTTGATCATGCAAAAGCACAGTATGAGGCTGCACAAAGTCAGCTCGAGGAAGCACAGGCTTCATTGAAACAGCTTGAAATAATGCTTTCCTATCACAGTATTAATGCATCTGCAGATGGGGTTATCAGCATGAGGCTTATCGATCCGGGTGATACAACATCACAGCAGAAGCCGGCCTTTATGATATATAGCCAGAAAAAATTACGAGTTACGGGGTCTGTGCCTGAAAAACAGTTTTCCGGCATGGCTGTAGGCCAGAGAGCGGAAATTAAACTCGATGCTTTCCCCGGAAAGGTCTTCAATGCCGATGTTTCGCGAATATCTCCTGTTATCGATCCAGCTACGAGAACCGGTGAGGTAGAAGTGCTGCTTCCTTCAAAAGGCATTCTCAAGCCGGGTATGTATGCCAGGGTCGAGATCATAACTGGAGAGCATGAGGGGTTAGCTGTTCCAAGAGATGTATTGCGAAAGACCCCTGGAACAGGAAATTACAGTGTTTTTCTTTTTTCTGATGGCAAGGCGAAAGAAAAAATGGTTAGAAAAGGAAACGAAGAGAACAATATGGTTGAGATAATTAGCGGTCTTGAAGCTGGGGACAGAGTCATAACGACACTTTCTGAAAATATCAGGGACAATGCTGCAGTAGAGGTGGTGTCAGAGTGAAACTGCCAGAGATATCCGTAAAAAGACGTGTAGCAACACTCATGGTGTTTCTTGCAGTCGTGGTTCTTGGAGGGATCGTTCTCGGGAATCTGAAACTTGATATGCTTCCGGATATTGAACCGCCGGTCATTAACGTAATTACCCCATGGCCGGGAGCTTCAGCAAGTGACATAGAACAGAAGGTAACAAAGATACTTGAAGATCAGCTTTCCCTTATAGAGGGAGTAGATGATATTTATTCCAAGTCTCTGGATAATCTTTCCGTAGTTACTGTAAGATTCAAATGGGGTTCAGACCTGGATGTCAAAACCGGTGATGTCAGGGATGTTATTCCTCTTGCCAAACAGGACATGCCGGATGATATAGAACAGCCGGTACTTCTCCAGATAACTTCAGGAATGATCCCCGTAATGGGTTTCTCGCTTACTACAGACGGGGATTTTGAGGGACTGAACTACTTTGCTGAAAATACTGTGATAGAGGAACTTTCCAGGATCCCCGGTGTAGGGACTGTACTTTCCTACGGAGGTAAGAAAAGAGAGATCAAGGTCCAGATAGATCTTGAGAAACTTGAGGCGTATCATATGCCTGTTCAGAAAGTTATAGCTGCTTTAGAGAAGGGCAATATAAATATACCTGCAGGTTCTCTGAAACAGGGTAAAACAGAATATTACCTTAGAGTTCCCGGCAGATTCGAATCCGTAGATGATCTCAGGTCACTTGTTATTGGTAAGTATAATGGAAATCCGGTATATCTTGAAAATGTTTCGAATGTAGTGGACGGGTTTGCGGAACAGGTTATGAACGGTTGGCATTTTGACCAGCCATCCATTTTTATGGCAGTTCTCAAGAATAATGATGCAAATACGGTGGAAGTATCCGGCAGACTCCATGAAAAACTTGAGGAATTACAGAATACCCGTTTTCCCGAAGGTGTTACTTATCACGTGTCATTAGACACTGCTGATTTTATTCTTAATTCGCTTAAGAACCTTACGATCTCTCTTCTTGCAGGGATATTCCTTGTTTTTATGGTCACATGGGCCTTCCTGAAGAGACTACCCGCATCTCTTGTGGTATGCGGTGCGATTCCCTTTTCACTCATCATTACTTTTATAGCTATGGGTAAACTTGGCTATACCATAAATATCTTTACATTATCAGCACTCGCAGTAGCCTCCGGTATGGTTGTTGATAATTCCATAGTTGCCACTGACCAGATAATCCACCATATAGAACTTGGTGAGAGGAAACACATAGCAGCAGTTCTCGGTGCTGGTGAAGTGGGATCAGCACTTGTTGCCTCAACTCTTACTACAGCAGTGGTACTTCTCCCTCTTGCCTTTATCTCCGGACTTGTAGGAGTGTTCTTCTCATCCCTTACTGTGGTTATGGTTCTGGCAGTAGCGGCCTCACTCTTTGTAAGTCTGACCTTTATTCCCATGATGGGCAGCCGGTTCTTTTCCCAGTCGGGAGGGCAGCTGTATCTGCATAAATATACCGAAAAGTTCCTTTCAGGTCTCGAAAAGGGATACAGGGATATGCTTGAATGGAGTCTTGATAACAAGTTAAAGATAGTAACAGTTGCAATACTTATTATGGCTTTAACAGTTTACGGTTTCAGATTTATTGGGACTGAACTTACACCCGATCCTGATACCGGCGATGTCCAGATAACTTTTACACTTCCGGAAGGGACAAGGATAGAAGAAACGAGCAGCCTTGTCATGGATGTAATAGCTTATTGTCAGAAGATGGTTCCAGAAGCAGAGTCGATATATGGTTATGATGGAATGGACGAGGATGGTTTTTCCGTTGCTGCAGGAGAGGAAGCCGGGCCGAATATCGGAACGGTAGGCATGAAACTTGTTGATAAGTCTGAAAGGGAAAGATCAGCTTTCGATGTTGCACAGGTCATAAGAAAATGGCTTGAAAAACAACCCGGAATAGGACAAATGACAGTTCAGGTAACTTCACCTATAAAAGCGGTTTTTATGGGTGCCAAACCTTTGAACATTGAAGTTTACGGTGATGATCTCGACATGGTCGTGGAAGTTGCTGAAAAGATCAAGGGAAAGCTTGCCGGAATACCCGGTGCAGTTGACCTGTCTCTAAGCCAGAAGCAGAACCGTCCTGAACTCTGGACAGAGATAGACAAGGAAAAAGCAGCGATCATGGGAGTAAGTACAGCAACGGTGGCACAAACACTGAGGACTTATTATTATGGATATGAGACGGATGAATACTTCTGGGAAGGTGAGGAAGACTATCCCATTAAGGTACGCCTTCTTGAAAAACAGAGAAATAGTATAGATCAGCTTGACAGACTGCTTGTACCTTCCGACACGGGGAAACTGTTAAGGCTCTCATCTTTTGCTTCATTGAGAGACCAGAGCGGACCTCCAGAGATCCAGAGGAAGAATAAACAAAGATACGTTGCAGTTGAAGGAAATGTTCAGGGGAGATCCCTTGGAAAGGTTACAGAAGAAGCCAGGGCTATTATCGGTGAAATGGAGATCCCCCAGGGCATCAGGGTTGCCTTTGGGGGGGAGATAAAAGAACAGGCAGATGCTTTCAGACAGATGGG
>CAYPIU010000034.1:18767-19823 GCA_964410915.1 uncultured Synergistales bacterium
GGCTGCGTCCTATTCTTATGACAACTCTTACGACATTTCTCGGGATGACGCCCATGGCTTTAAGCAGAGGAATGGGCGCCGAAATGTGGAGACCTCTAGCGGTTTCCGTTATGGGAGGACTCCTTGTTTCAATGGTCGTAACATTGATCTTTGTTCCGGTGGTCTACACCCTGATTGAGGAAAAAGTCAGAAAAACGAAACGTTTTGCTGAGGCCAGGGAGGTAACGGAATAATGAAGATGGTCTGGATAACATGTAACGAAAGTATCAGTGAAGAATTGATGGAGATACTCGACAGTGATGGTATCGCAGGCTATACAGTCTGGAAAGATGTTCTTGGTAAAGACAACAGGGGAAGTAATACACACTGGGATAATGCTGTTTTCCCTGGTAAAAACTGGGCATTCATGATCTTCTGCCAGGATTCCAATGCTTGCCGTCTTAGAGAAAAGCTGGAAGACTTCAGAGAAAGACCATATGTCAAAAAGGCGGGTATCAAAGCATTTATCAATGATTCAGAGGAGATAATTTAAGTTAAATACGGGTGTTGACAGATATACTTCAATAAGTATAATAGACCAGCGGCATGCCGGTGTAGCTCAGTTGGTAGAGCAGCTGACTTGTAATCAGCAGGTCGTCCGTTCGAGTCGGATCGCCGGCTCCATAAAAAAGAGATATAAAGTGGTGGGGTGGCCGAGTGGTCAAAGGCAGCAGACTGTAAATCTGCCGGCTTTCGCCTACGAAGGTTCGAACCCTTCTCCCACCACCATCTTTTTTTTAAAGCAGAAGCCGACTTAGCTCAGTAGGTAGAGCACATCCATGGTAAGGATGGGGTCTCCGGTTCGAGTCCGGAAGTCGGCTCCATAAATGATCTTACAGTCCGGAGTTAAATGCTCCGGATTTTTTTGCGTGCAGTGTATGGATTTTATTATGAATATGATAAAATTCTCTGGGCACACAATGCTTTTAATAGCGAATTATACATGCATTAGGGAGGTCACTGAAGAAATGGCAAAGGAAAAATTTGACAGATCGAAACCGCATTTGAATATTGGAA
>CAYPIU010000035.1:0-19365 GCA_964410915.1 uncultured Synergistales bacterium
TGCTGCCTGTCTTGATACTTTTCCAACCGGGGAGTATGCAGATCAGAAAATATCCTGCTACAAGGGAAAGAAGGACGATCCCCAGAATACCTGTTGTTCCAGAGATCAGATCAGTTGAAATAAATGAAGGTAACTGGAACGGTTCGATGAGATAGATCAGTCCTCCAAGAAAAAAAAGTCCCAGAAAATATGTGACCGATGTAAATGTCACCAGGGATGCAATATCTATGGTATCAAGCCCGTGAGACCGGTAGAGTCTGAATTTAGCGGTGCTTCCGGCGAGAACACCAGCGTTACACCATATAGCATTACCGGCAGCAGCAAGAATGAATCTTTTTAGTGAAAGATCCCGGTATCCAAGCCAGACAAATCCCAGATTATCTACAGCGGCAATAATAAGATAGTCAACAAAGGTAACTATTGAGGCAAACAAAAGATTTTTCAAAGGAATTTCTGAAAATGCTGTTATGATCTCTGAAATGCTGTACTGACTGATCTCTTTAACCACAAGAAAAATTACAAAAACAGTCAACGCAGTCCCGGCAAGTTTGCCTGTACTGTTCAGGATCTTTTTAAACATACTTTGAACATCCTTTTTTCAGGTCAAAAAATTTTATACGTTGTTTTATTACCATCACAATAATAAAACAAGTTTGTAACATTTTCGTAAAGGTGGTCAAAGTAACCATAAGCTGTTTTGTGAGCAAATTCAGCCCTGCCTGTCATCAGTTTTTCGTGTATCTGGATATTACCTTTTGACGGGATAGGGAAAAGGTATTTTTATCAACTGGCATTTTCCTGGAAGATCATTATTTGGATTTGGGGGATGATTTCCGAAAGACTTTCAGGATAAATCCTGCATCAGAGGCAGAGGCGTTGCCATATTCAGCAAGCCCCTCTGTTGAATCAAGGTCCGTGCTGTTTGGAGAATAAAGCAGGGATGAATCCAGAGCCATTTTTTCGAGGCAGTTTCTTGTAGAATTGTCTGATTTTGACACGTCATAAAGAATACAGCTTAAGTCAGTACTTGAAGATCTATGTATGGAATACCCCCGCTGGTTCCATTCTTCTTTGCTGAATTGGATATTCATGCAGTCTTCCAGAGTGGAGAGATCTGAAGGCCAGTCTTCGTTATCGCAGAAATATATCAGACATGCTTCTCTGAGGGATTCCATATTGCTCACGATGTTTGTCGCATGTGCCCTTCCAGTTGCCTCAAGCCCGGAAAGAATAAGCATTGAAGCAAGAATTCCTATTATTATCATTACTATAAGGAGCTCTACAAGGGTCATACCTTTTCTGCGGTTTTTGGGCATTTGTTATTAGCTCTCCTTCATAATATTAAAAAATCCTTTATTATTAATAACACAAAAAGAGTCAGTGCAATAGGGACGGTTGGTTCATAATCTGTGGGTAATTGGACCTATATTGAAAAAAAAGAGGGCCCTGTACGGGCCCTCTAAGATCATGCGAGTTGAGTATCAGTATGGTTTGATCAGTTCGGGATCATCGATCACGTCGAAGTAACGGAATTCTCCGTCTTTTACTACCTGGACCTGAAGAGGTTTTACAACCTCACCTTCAGGGGTGAAACTTATATTGCCTGTTATTCCCGGAAGCCCATCCATTTGTGCAATTGCTTCCCTTACTTTCTCTCCCTTTGTTGTTCCGGCTTTTTTAATACCCTCAGTCAAAACGACAAAAGCGTCGTATCCGGAAGCGCCTACCATGCAGGTTTCCTCTCCAAAACGTCTTTGATATCCTTTAAGATATTCCTGGACAAAACCTCTTTCGTCATCCCGGTTCAGATTGGTAACAAGAAGGAAGCCTTCGGAAGCGTCGCCAGCAATTTTCAGGAACTGTGGTGAATCGGATCCCTCTTCTCCAATAAAGGTTGATTCTATACCCATTTCTCTGGCTTGCTTGATCATGGGACCACTCTGGAAGAAGTAGCCGCTTGCTATTACGACATCAGGATCGAGAGATTTGATCCTTGAGAGGTATGGTTTGTAATCTTTTTCAGAAAAAGGGTATGCGGCTTCATAAACTATCTCTACATCAGGTGCCGTCTTAATAAGATATTCATGGGCTCCCTTTGCAAGGGTTCTTCCAAAGTCATTATCAGCATGGATAAGAGCAATCGTCTTTGCTTCGAGCTGAAGGGCTACATGTGCACATGCACGGCCTTCAACTGTACCGAGGAACCCGTTTCTGAAACAGTAGTTACCTGCAGCGGTAATATCCGGATGTATGGCATAGGCAGCCACAAAGGGTATTTGAGATTCCTGGAATATGGGTGCTACGGCTCTGCTTGGGAAACTGTAGGAACCACCTACTACTGCGGCTACTTTATCCTGCTCCATAAGTTTGTAAGCAAGGGCAACAGCTTCTTTAGGTTCAGCCCTGTCGTCATAGATCACAAGTTCTACATCTTTGCCGAGCAGGCCACCCTCTTCGTTCAGTTTTTCGGCGGCCATAATAACGGAATTCTTGACATTGATACCATCATCTGCGGCTTTCCCTGTCAGCGGGGCAAGAACACCGATCTTGATAGTATCTGCTGCTAATGCAGAACCCGCAGCAAATGCCAGACAAACTACCAGTGCTGAACAAACGAGAACTTTTCTCAATTTCATGATCAATAGCACCTCCATATAATTATTTCCCCCCTTGGGGGTTTCTGAATAACCAGGGCATATCCTTAAATGCCGAGGTATGCCTCCCTTATTCCATCGTCTTTCACGAGATTGTCTGCAGGTCCTTCCATAACTATCCTTCCGGCTTCAAGGACATAGCCCCGGTTCGATATTTCAAGGGATGCCAGTGCATTTTGTTCAACCACAAGAATAGTTAAATTGTAATCGCGGTTTAACTGTTTGAGGATCTCGAAAACTTTTTCTACGAGAATAGGCATAAGTCCCATGGAGATCTCATCTACAAGAAGGACTTTCGGGTTAGAGACCAGGGCTCTCGAAATGGCCAATTGCTGTTGTTCTCCACCAGAGAGCGTAAGTGCAAGTTGTTCACTTCTGTCAGAAAGTACAGGAAAAAAACTGTAGATCCATTCAAGCTGATTCTTAATATCGATCTTGTTTCGAAGGCCGTATATCCCTGTCAGAATGTTCTCGTATACAGTGAGGGAAGGAAAAATCCTTGCACGTTCCGGAACTATACGGATTCCATTCTTCGCTCTTGCATGAGAGGGGGTATTGGTAATGTCCTTTCCGGAAAAAGTTATTCTGCTTCCGGGTCTGCTTTCTACGAGTCCCATTACAGAATTGAGGATCGATGTTTTCCCGGCCCCGTTAGCACCAATGATCGAAACAAGTTCTCCTTCCTCGATCGAAAAGGAAACTCCGTGAACAGCTTCAACATCGCCATAAGAAATATGAAGATCATTTACATCAAGAAGCATGATCAGCGATTCCTCCTTTTCCGAGATAGGCTTCAATGACAGCAGGGTTCTTCCCTATCTCCTCCGGAGTACCTTCAGCGAGCCTGGCACCATGATCAAGGACGACAACCCTGTTGCAGAGTTTCATTGCCACTCTCATGTTATGTTCTATAAGTAGTACAGAAATCCCCCTTTGGGCGAGGGAGATTATAAGTTCTTCCATGCGTGCGATCTTTTCGTGTCTGAGGCCCGAAAAGGATTCATCAAGAAGGAGAAGTGATGGTTTGAGTGCAAGGGCTCTTCCTATTTCCAGTCTGCGAAGATCTCCAAGTGGTAAAGTCCCGGCTTTTTTAACTGCCATATCGGAAAGGCCGATCTGTTCGAGGATCTCCATGCCGGTATTTCGGAAATGTGATGTATTCCAGGGCATTGAAGATCTTGCCAGTGAAGGATAGTTCTTCATTCCAAGTGCGGTAATTATATTGTCAAGTACTGACATGTCCGAAAAAGGTTTCACTATCTGAAAAGTTCTTCCTGTCCCGAGTCTTGCCATTTCATGTGGTGGCATTCCTTCTGTCCTTCTGTTGCAGAAGAGTATACTGCCGGAAGTCGGTTTGTAAATTCCGGATATAACGTTGAAACAGGTGGTTTTCCCTGCACCGTTCGGCCCGAGAAGCCCAAGGATATCACCTTCGTCGAGATTGAAAGAGACATTGTCTACAGCCTTGAGGCCTCCAAAATGTTTAGAGAGGTTCTGAACCTGTAGTATCGATCTTTTTGAGCTCATGATCGTTCACCACCAAAGGTCTTTGATAATATTGTTGAAATAAAACTCTTTTCGCCGAGAAGCCCTGCAGGCTGGAACCGTATCATCAGGAGCAGTATTACTCCATATAACAGCATTCTGTAATCCGTGAAGGGCCGGAAAACCTCAGGCAGGGCACCAAGTATAATAGCGCCGACAAGTGGACCCCAGAGTGTACCCATCCCTCCAAGCACAATGATGGAAAGGAGCATTATAGAAACCGGGAACCCGAAATCCGAAGGTGCGATAAACATCATCTGGTGGGCATACAGTGCTCCTCCCAAACCTGCCATTGCCGTTCCTATAACGAAAGCCAGAAGTTTAAATCTTACTGGAGAGATTCCCATACTTGAAGCTGCTGTTTCATCTTCCCGGAGAGCCATACATGCCAGACCAGCCCAGGATTTGGTAAACCACCAGCTGATAAACATTACTACAGCAAGACATGCGAGACACAGGGCAAGGTAGGTTGAACCAAAAAGCCTTGTTCCGAAAAGAGTTACCCTTGGTATTCCTCCTATGCCGAGAGCTCCTCCAAAGAAAGGTACATAGAGGAAAATCGCTTCTACAATAAAGTTGATCCCTATGGTCGTTATTGCAAGAAAATCTGCCTTGACCCTGAGACTCGGAGACCCAAGGATAAGACCTACTGTGCCTGTGATCAGTATAACGAGCGGGAGGGCAGCCCAGAAAGAAAGCCCTGCTTTTGTTGCAAGAATAGCTGCGGAGTATGCCCCGATACCAAAGAATGCTGCGTGTCCAAGTGAGATCTGCCCCGCATAACCTACGATAATATTAAGACCATAAGCTACGATTGCCTGTATACTTATAAATATTGCGACTGTAATAACATAACTGCTCATCCGGGCATAAACCTCCTCTAAGACCTTTTCCCAAAGAGACCCTGTGGACGCCACATCAAAACTGCTATCATTGCTATAAAGGCCAGGGCATCTCTGGGTAGGGGGATATCCGCATATCCTATCAAAAGGGTCTCTGCTACGCCGAGAAGTATCGAGGCAACAACTGCACCCTGAACAGATCCAAGCCCTCCGACGACTATAAGTGCGAGAGCTTTATAAGCTGGGACCGTTCCCATCCCCGGATAAACCTCATTGTAATATATTCCCACAAGTATTCCTGCTATAGCAGCTATAGCAGAACCGAGTATAAAGATTATATCTATTATCATATGACTGTTGATACCAAGGGTGCTTGCTATGGCCATATCCTGTGATGTAGCTCTCATGGCAAGCCCCAGCTCCGTTTTTGTGGTTAAAAACCATAGTAAGGCAAAAATTATTCCGGAGATCATGAATATCCCGGTCAATGTAGGAGATATAAGTACACCGAGTATGTTCAGCTCTGGAAAAGGTAAAGATATGGAAAAGGTTTTTACCGAAGGCCCGGCCACCAATCTGCATAATTCTTCCATTCCCATGAAAAGGGCAATGCTGCTTATTAATGGTACATATGGGGGGAACTTCATTAAGGGGAAATAGACAAATCGTTCAATAAGAACTCCAAGAACTGCACAGAGGACCATGCTTGCAAAAATTGCCAGGATAAGGTTCCCCGTGGCTGAATAGACCCAGTAACCAAGATATGCTCCTACTGTGTAGATCCCGGCGTGTGCTACGTGAAGGACACCAAGAATACCGTAGACCAGGGCAAGACCGAGAGTTATCAGGGCATATATGGAGCCAACGGCAAGACCGTTAAGCAGCTGTTCAACAAAAAGGTGCATCGTATTCCTCCTTGAGATCAATGAGAAAAGGCATTTCTGAACAGTTTTTTCAATAAATTTAATATTATCACATATAAGAGTTTGATTCACGGGGGCTTTTAATATTTTATGAGACTATTGATAATGCTTGAATGTGATGTAGTATGTTTGAATGAGTGGTTTATAAAATATATTCCAGGAGGGATTAATAATGACTGGGTCTTTAATAGAGTGCGTGCCGAATTTCAGTGAGGGGCGCCGGAAAGATATCATAGAAAAGATAGTAGAACCGTTCAGGGAACATAAAAACTGTTTTCTTTTTGATTACAGGGCGGACGAGGATCATAACAGGCTTGTTGTCAGCCTTGCCGGTTCTCCGGGGCCGATTCAGGACGCTATCATGGAAGCTGCATTTATAGCAGCCGAAAATATTGATCTAAATGTTCATGAGGGAGGGCACCCCCGTATAGGAGCAGTGGATGTTATCCCATTCACTCCTGTCAGGGGAATAACAATGGAAGAGTGTGTAGAACTGTCCCATTCTTTTGGAAAGAGATTTTACAGGGAAACCGGCATTCCTGTTTATTACTATGAGGAATCGGCTCTCAGACCCGAAAGGAAAAAACTTGAGGTAATTCGAAAAGGTGAATATGAAACACTCAAGGATCAGGCAGCTCTTCCGGAAAGAATGCCTGATGAGGGAGAACCAGCTCTTCATCCGACTGCAGGAGCAACGGTTGTGGGAGCCAGAAAATTTCTTGTAGCTTTCAATGTCAATCTTGCTACTGACGATCTGGAGATAGCCAGACAGATAGCCAGAAATGTACGTGCTTCAAGCGGAGGTTTCTGCCATGTAAAAGGCATAGGGCTTTCTCTTAAGGAAAGAGGGATGGTTCAGGTAAGCATGAATATTGTCGATCATGATAAAAACCCTCTTTACCGGGTACTTGAGATGATCCGTTTTGAGGCTAAACGGTGGGGAGTCGATATCTTTGAGACCGAAGTCTACGGGATGGTTCCTGTAAAAGCCGTCCTTGACAGTGCGGAGTATTACATGCAGATAGCCGGTTTCCAGCCTGAGCAGGTTCTGGAACTCAAGATGCTTCAGATGATGGGAGATGAAAACAATGGTAACCAAGCTCTTTCTTAATGCCAGGATCTTTACACCTCATGATGAAGGATATCCTTTAGCTGGAGATAAGCAGGGTAAAGTTAAAACCTTTAATAACGGTGCACTTCTGGTTTCAAATGGGCTCGTAAAAGCTATAGGGGACAGAGATGATGTATTGAAGGCAGCAGAAGAGGAAACGGTAAACATGGAAATAGACTGTGAAAATCGTCTTATGATCCCTGGTTTTGTAGATCCTCACACTCATCTCTGTTTTGCGGCAAGAAGAGAGGAGGAATTTGGGCTTAGATTGAATGGAGCTTCCTATATGGAGATCCATGAAAAAGGAGGAGGCATTCTCTCATCTGTCAGGTCGGTAAGGGAAACCAGTGAAGAAGAGCTTTACACGGAAACTCTTAAAAATGCAGTATCCGCTTTATGCCATGGTACGACAACTCTGGAGATAAAGAGTGGATATGGTCTTGATACGCAGAATGAACTAAAGATGTTAAGGGTAATTGACAGTATCGGCCGTGATACGCCTCTTGACGTGGTAGCGACCTTCATGGGTGCACATGCTGTTCCTGAGGAGTACAGGAATGACCCGGACGCTTTCATTAAAATGGTTGAAGAAGAAATGCTTCCAGCAGTCTCAGACCAGGGGATAGCACGTTTTATAGATGTCTTCTGTGAAAAAGGTGTCTTTACGATCGAGCAGAGCAGAAGAATCCTTGAAGCGGGAAGAAAATGGAGGCTGGGACTCAAGATACATGCCGATGAAGTCAATGATACCGGAGGTGCCGGGCTTGCCGCAGAGACTGGTTCCGTATCAGCAGAACATCTTCTTGCAGCTGGAGAGGAAAACCTTGCTTCCATGGGACATGCAGGTGTTATCGCAAATATACTGCCCGGGACTGCTTACAGTCTTAAAAAGCCTTATGCAGATGTCCGAAAGATGATAAGCCTTGGCGTTCCAGTGGCTCTTGCCACGGACTGTAATCCCGGTTCTTGTTTTACGGAATCAATGCCCTTCATAATCGGTCTTGCAATTATGATGATGGATATGACCCCGGCCGAGGCGCTTGTGGCTTCTACCCTGAACAGCGCCTACGCTGTCAGGGTTGCTGACAGGGCAGGCAGTCTCCAGGTGAATAAACAGGCCGATTTCCTTATAATAGACGGAGAAAGCCCTGCGATCTTTGCTTATCATGCGGGAGTTTCTCCTGTTAAAGAAGTTTATAAACTTGGAGAACTTGTAGCACAGGGAGAGTGAACTGTATGGATCTTTCGGCTTTACAGTTAAGGGATCTTTTAGAACAATTAGGAACAGGATCTCCCACTCCGGGAGGAGGAAGTGCTTCGGCTCTTGCTGGTGCTATCGGTGCTTCTCTTGTCGGGATGGTTGCCGGTCTTACCTCAGGGAGGGCAAAATACATAGATTGCAGCAATGAGATGGAAAAATTAGTTCGGTCCTCTAAAGTATTACGATTACGTTTTCTTGATCTTATGCAGGAGGATACGCTTGCCTACAGTATTTTTATGGAAGCTTTAAAACTGCCTTGTGAAACCATGGAGGAGAAAAATATCCGAAGTTTCATGAAGCAGAAAGCCTTGAAGAAAGCTGTGGAAGTTCCCATGAAGATCTTAAGGGAAACAAAAAATCTTGCTCTTTCAGCGCAGGCTGTTCTTGAGAGAGGTAATACAAACGCTTCAGCAGATGCAGCTGCGGCTGTGGAATTTGCCAGATCGGCTTCATCCACTGCTATAAATAATATAAAAGAAAATCTTTCGAAAATAGAGGACCGTGATTTTGTTAAAGAAACTGCAGAAGAGATGGATGATATCGCAGGAGAGATAAAAAATATCTTTTGCCGTACAACAAAACTGATTGAGATAAGGTTCTCCGGAAATGATCATACTTAGAGAATGAAATATTTATAAGGGGGATGGATCAAGTGAATATTAACAAAAGTATTTCAGAAGCAATGACCATCAAACTGGAGGATATCCCGAAAGAGACTCCGGACTTTATTGAAGGAATAAGGCGGGCACCGGACCGTGGTCATACGCTGTCAAGGAGCGAGACGGAACTTGCACTGAAAAATGCACTTCGCTATATCCCTGAAGAATACCACAAGGATCTTGCGCCGGAATTCATGGAAGAGTTAAGGACTCGAGGAAGAATATACGGATACCGTTTCAGGCCAAAAGGCAGAATATGGGGCAGGCCCGTAAATGAATACAGGGGTAAATGTATGGCCGGTAAAGCTTTTCAGGTGATGATAGAGAACAATCTTGATTTTGATGTGGCGCTTTATCCCTATGAACTTGTTACTTATGGTGAGACTGGCCAGGTTTGCCAGAACTGGATGCAGTATCAGCTGATTAAACAATACCTTGAGGAGCTGACGGAAGATCAGACACTGGTTGTAGAGTCAGGTCATCCCCTGGGTCTTTTCCGTTCAAGGCCGGATGCTCCCCGGGTTATAAATACCAATGGTCTAATGATAGGAATATTCGATAATTATGATGAGTGGCACAGGGCTATGCAGCTGGGAGTGGCTAACTATGGTCAGATGACTGCGGGTGGCTGGATGTACATAGGTCCCCAGGGAATAGTTCATGGCACTTTTAATACGATCCTTCAGGCAGGAAGGATGAAACTTGGTCTTTCCGGTGACCAGGGTCTTGCTGGTCATATGTTCGTATCTTCCGGTCTTGGAGGTATGAGTGGTGCTCAGGCCAAATCGGTTGAGATCGCAGGTGGAGTCGGGATAATTGCCGAGGTAGATTATTCAAGGATAAAAACACGGCATGAGCAGGGCTGGGTTTCCGAGATATCTGGAGATCTGGAAGAGGTTTTCCGTATAGCTGATCAGGCAGTGAGTGACAAAAAACCGGTTTCTATAGCCTATCACGGAAATATTGTAGACCTCCTTGAATATGCGGTTGAGCATGAACTCAAGATAGAACTGCTTTCGGATCAGACGTCATGTCACGCTGTATATGACGGAGGTTACTGTCCTCAGGGTCTAACTTTCCAGGAGAGGACTGAAATGATCAGAAAGGATCACGATCGTTTTGTCGAGCTTGTCAACAAAAGTCTCAGGAGACACTTTGACCTTATCAAAATACTCGTCGAGAGAGGATCCTACTTCTTTGATTACGGCAACTCCTTCATGAGGGCTGTTTTTGATGCGGGGGTAACAGAGATCTGCAAAAATGGAAAAGATACTCACGATGGATTCATTTTCCCGTCCTATGTAGAGGATATAATGGGGCCATTACTTTTTGATTATGGATACGGTCCTTTCAGATGGGTATGCCTGAGCCGTGATCATGAGGATCTTAAAAAAACAGATAAGGCAGCCATGGAATGCATCGATCCCGACAGAAGGTCTCAGGATAGAGATAATTATGTCTGGATAAGGGATGCTGAGAAAAATGCTCTCGTAGTGGGCACTCAGGCGAGGATACTATATCAGGATGCCGAGGGAAGAATGAATATAGCTCTCAAGTTCAATGACATGGTCCGAAAAGGCGAGATAGGACCTGTAATGCTTGGGCGTGACCATCATGATACAGGAGGAACGGATTCTCCATATCGTGAGACCTCCAACATAAAAGACGGAAGCAATATTATGGCAGACATGGCTACCCAGTGTTTTGCAGGTAATGCTGCAAGAGGAATGAGCATGGTGACACTTCACAATGGCGGAGGAGTTGGAATTGGAAAGGTCATCAACGGAGGTTTCGGGTTAGTTCTCGATGGTACTGAGAGAGTCGACGAGATCATAAAGTCATCCATGATGTGGGATGTTATGGGTGGAGTCGCAAGACGTTCATGGGCAAGATGTAAAAATTCAATTGAAGTTGTGATGGACCATAATTCAAAATACCAGTCCGATCATATTACTCTTCCATACGTTGCAGATGATGAACTTGTACGAAAAGTTGTGGATGAAAAAATGCGCTGAAAAATCTAATATATATTGTCAAGCCAGGGGCATTGTTCCGCTTTAATGTCTCCTGGCTTTTATATTAATAGAGAGTGAGGTCTAAGGCTTGATAAAGGTAAATGGAACGGAAATGAAGTGGCATTCAGGTATGACGGTAAAGGATGTCCTGGATGAAAAAGGCTGGAAATTTCCCCAGATCGCAGTATGGATAGATGATTCTCCTGTTCCAAAGGATAAATTTGATTGCACCAGTGTCGCCGATGGTTCAAAAATCGAGACACTGCATATGATAGCAGGAGGATAAGGAGGTAGATACCCGGGGTTAAGGTTAAGTAAAACAAAGGTTACATTTTCGTAAAACCAGAGCAGTTTCCATTGACATAAAGGGTACTTTTTTCGATGATTATCCCGGTAGAAAAACAAAATCCATTTTCTCTCTTAATCAAAATAATATATTGACATGGAGGTTTTATCGGGATGAAGATCCTCATTGTAACTGATGCCTGGAAACCCCAGATCAACGGGGTTGTCAGGACGCTTGAAAATACAAGAAGATATCTTGAAAAGATGGGTTATGAGGTGAAAATCCTTTCGCCCGATAATTTCTGGTCCATTCCATGCCCAACATATCCGGAAATAAAGGTTGCCTGGGGGGTTGCACCCGTAGGGAATCAGATAAGGGAGATCGATCCCGACGCAATTCACATTACTACAGAAGGTCCGCTCGGCTTATCTGTACGCGCCTGGTGTGTATGGAACAAATTTCCCTTCACTACTTCATTTACCACCCGTTTCCCCGAGTATATATCGATGAGGTTTCCTGTACCTTCAGGTCTTTCATATCAGTATTTTAAATGGTTCCATTCCGCTGCTTCAGCTACAATGATAGCTACTGATTCCCTCGAAAAAGAACTTGAAGATCAGGGTTTCACAAACATCCGAAGGTGGTCACGCGGAGTTGATGTAGATGTTTTTTGTCCCTGGCGTCCCTATAAAGGTATGGGGCCGTCTCCTGTGATGTTATACACAGGAAGGGTTGCAGTTGAAAAGAACCTCAGAGACTTCCTGAACATTGACATACCGGGGACAAAGGTTGTAGCAGGAAACGGGCCAGACCTTGAGGCCCTTAAAAATGAGTACCCGGAAGTTATATTCAAGGGTGCGCTTTCAGGTGAAGACCTTGCAGATATCTATGCATCGGCAGATGTATTTGTATTTCCGAGCCGAACTGATACTTTTGGAATTGTTATGCTTGAAGCACTTGCCTCGGGCGTACCCGTCGCAGCCTATCCGGTTACAGGACCAAGGGATATTCTCACGCAGGGTGTTACCGGTTACATGGATGAGGATCTTGGGAAAGCTGTAGAACATGCTCTTACCCTGGATAGAGCCAAATGCAGGGACGCAGCACTGGAGAGGACCTGGGAAAAATGCACAAAGCAGTTTACAGGCAACCTTGATTTCAGAAAAGAAGTTTCTATAGGTTTGGATATGCCAGCCTGAAAATTTTCATATCAGCCATTTCTTCTTCATGGCTTCGAAAACAAGGACGTGGGTTCCGACCTTTTCGAGGACCTCGGCACAGGTATTTTTTCTGAAAAACCTTTCAAGAGGGTTGATATGGTGTTGTCCTGCCATAATTAATTCATAGTGTATTTCTGAAGCTCTTTCAGCGATCTTTTCTGCGGGATCTCCGGTTTCAGTGATTACATTATAGCTGGTGTCCCCGATCCATTCCCGTTTTATGGAATTGTCGATCATGGATGATATTTTTCTGAAATCAGCTTTCCATGAATCGGGAGTAAAATGCCCGGTATAGCCTTTCACTGGTATTTCCACTTCGTTTTCCGGGACCTCTTCTTTTACGTAAATAAAGTCTATATGATCGATCTTGTGTTTTTTTGAAAAGGGAAATGCAAACCTGATCAGAGAATTACTCATATCAGTAAGATCGAGAACTACAAGTATTCTTTTCATCACATACGATCTCCCTTCTTTTATTTAACACTTTACAAGACAATTATATACCTGAATTAACGAAGATATAAGCATAATTACCCTGTATCTTCTCCTTTTGTGTGAGAAAATATGAAGGTAAATTTTATTTACAGATAAGGAGGGTCTTTATGAAAATTATAAACACAAAGATCTTATTAGCTGGAATTATACTTTTTGTGTCAGTATTTGTTTTTCATCCCCTTTCACTTCATGCATTTGAAAATTCTTTTGATAATTACGGAGCTGATAACGAATTTGCCATTAAGCTGTATTCTGAGCTGAGTTCAGTTGACAGTTCTAACATATGTTTTTCTCCTGTAAGTATCTTTTCCGCGCTTTCCATGGTTTATGAGGGAGCTGATGGAAGAAGTGCTGAACAGATGGAAATTGTACTTGATATTCCCAATTCCAGAGAGGAAAGGGTAGGAGTGTTCAGTGAACTTTTTTCTTTGATCTCGTCAGACCGGGAGTCAATGCAGGTTCAAATAGCAAATTCACTCTGGGTTCAGGAAAAATATCCAGTGAAGAGTACATACATATCTCTTTTGAAAGAAATTTATCTATCGGAGATCATGGAAACGAATTTTATTTCACAACCGGAACAGAGCATTGCAAATATAAATGGCTGGGTTGAGAAAAAAACAAAGGGGAAAATAGTGGATCTTTTCCAGGATGGTTCTATAGATGATATGACAAGACTTGTTCTGGTAAATGCCGTATATTTCCTGGGAGACTGGGAAAGTCCCTTTGAGAGGTCCCGTACTTCTGAACAGGAATTCAAGACTGGTACAGGTGAAATTGAACGGGTACCTTTCATGAGAAAAACAGATACGTTGAATTATTATAGTGATGATAAGATTCAGGTGGTTGAACTTTCATATTCCGGGGGAGATTACTCTCTCCTTGTATTGCTCCCTGAGAAGGAAGATGGTCTGGAGGAGCTTGAGAAATCTCTTTTCCCAGAAGTAATATCCCGCATAGAAGAAGGGATGACCCGAGAGAGAGTTGAGCTTCATTTCCCAAAATATGAAATGAAAAAGAGGATCCAGCTTTCCAGTGTTTTAGATGTTTTGGGCATGAGTGATATTTTCAGCATGAAAGAGGCTGATCTTACGGGTATCTGTGATGAGGAAGGATTGTATGTTTCAGATGTAGTACATGCTTCCTGTTTCAGGGTGGATGAGAAGGGAACTGAAGCTGCTGCAGCAACCGGTATAGGTATAAAGGCGGCTTCTATACCGGTGGAACCGGTCTTGATGAATGTGGATCATCCCTTTATTTTTATCCTTTCCCATAAAAAAACGAAATCATTCCTTTTTATGGGAAGAGTCATGGACCCTTCTGTTAACTGATTAAAAACCTGTTTTGAATTAAAGACATATTTGGTATTCAGCAAGACAGGATTGAAAAAGAAGCATTAACGTGGCAATATTAAAGAGTTAAAGATAAAAGTTTTTAATCAGGGGGCGAAGAAATGAAAAGAGGTCTTTTTGCGGTTATTCTTATAATTTCATTGTTTTTATTTCCTTTTTCAAGTCAGGCTCAGGGAGTGCTTTCTGTATCAGGTATGGAACTTGGACAATCTGATGAAAATGGATATTTTCCGGTAATTGAGGTCTATCCAGGAAGTCCTGCTGATGTGGCGGGGATCGTTGAAATGGATCTTCTGGTAGATATGGACCATGTTTCGATACGGGGGATGAGTCCCTTCGTAGTGGAGAATATGCTTTCTTCAAGGCTGGGATCAGGGAGGTCTTCAGTACTGACCCTTTTAGGTTCAGGCGGGAAAGTCCTTGCCTGGTTAAGACCTGCTAATCTCTCAATTGCACAGCAGGAGACCCTTGATTTTTATCAGAAACTGATCAATTTCAGTAAGTTGTCAGATTCTCACTGGAAGCATATCAGAGAATCCTTCAGAGCATGGATATCTAATGATCAGGAAGCTTCCAGTCTAAAGGAGCAGATAGATATTTCGGGGCAGAGTATATGGTCGATCAAACAGCAGATCATTGATATTGAGCTTCCTTTACATGTTTCTGACAGAACAGGAAGTCTCTGTTCCGAGCTTAGACACCATTACATTGGAGTGCAGAACCTTCGTTTTGATGCCAGGGGGAAAATGGTTGATTATGCTATTCACAGATGGGGGGACAAACTCTATCTTGAAGAAAGATGGAGCAATCTTGTATCCGCAACTGAAGAAGCAGAAAGGCAGAATAGAAAAGCCGGTTTTTATTCAGATAAACTGCTTAGATCTATCGAAGTATCAGGTCAGGATTTCGTTTCTTTAATGCAAGAATAGCAGGATAGTTTATCCTGATCACCCCTGTTGAATAAATGATTAGATGTAATATGCTGCCGGTATTTATTGATAAATACCGGCAGGTTTATTTTTTTGATCTGTTGAGACCCCCAGCAAAAAATTCTTTTATGTGGAGGAGGATAATGAATAACCTATTTGACATAAAGATCATTGAAAAGACCATAGGGATCTTTGTAATAGTTACTCTTATTGTTGTTTTCTGGGGATCTCTGGGGGGTATTGGTTTATGGATAGATAAAAAGACAGATCATGATGAAGGTATTTCTGTTACAGGCATCAGTTCAGAGACCGAAGGTAAAAGTCGTTATATCACTGCAGAAGCGTCAAATTCCGGAGAAAAAGTTATCCCCTATCTTAGAGTTGTCTTTGGCCTTTATGACGGGGAAGGCAGTTTTGTATCATCGGTATTTCAGGAGGAGTATGATATTGAACCTGGAGAAACCCGAAATATAAGGATCATGTTCAGAAACGAAAATATCAGCAAGTACAGGCTTGTATTTGCCGAGGGTTGGGAGAATATTTTCTGAATGGAAGATCTATTTACTAAATGGATATCCTTATGGTAAGATTCTACTTAATTAAATAAAGGGTAAAATCACCGAAAGGTGATGACACAAAGCCACGGGTCTGAAGCCAGATGGTATGATCGCCGGGTTGCCAGAGAAGTAAGAATGTTGTTGGTAGCCCTTAAGTTTCAGGGGCTATTTTTTTATGCGTTTAAAAATATGTAAGGAGGAGACGTTCTCATGGTGAAGAAGATAATTTGTATAATGCTTTCAGTGTCTTTTATGATGTTCACAGTCGGTTTTGCATGTGCGGTGGAAGATACCGATGAAACAGTTTCTTTGCCACGTAATGTAATCAATCAGTTTGATATTGCCCAAATAGCATTATCCCTTGAAGACGATAATGATGTTGAGGAAGAGGACGCGACAGATGAGAGTGAGGAAGCGGAAGACCCTGAGGAAGAACAGTCTGCCATGGAACTGGCAGAAAGGCACGCTTTTATTGGATGGGCTCAGCTCAATGGTCTTCCATGCAGCAGAAAATTACAGGAAGATCTGTTTCATGATGCATGGGTTAATAATGTAACTTCTGTTACGGAAACAGAAGCAATAGAGGAAACAGAAGAAACAGAGGAAACAGAAGAAACAGAAACTACTGGATTGGATATCCATGAACTCATGACATCTGAGGCCTTTTCGATAGAAAACCTGTATGGAGATTCTTCATCGCTACCTGACGGATTTTCTGACCTGAGCAAAGGTCAGAAAATGAAAGCTTTAAGACAGGAACTCGAGCAGGAGTATGCAAGCGTAGTAAGGTCCAGGGCAAATTCGAGGGGAAAGAATATGAAGGCGAATTCGCTTAATGAAAATAATGGGAAAGCAAAAGGGCATGCGAATGGTAATAACGGGAATGGAAATGCAGGTCATGGTAATGGTGGAAACGGTAATAACGGGAATGGAAATGGCGGCAATGGTAACAATGGAAATGGCGGAAAATAGAATAAGCAGGGTTATTTCTGAGAGATCCGTAACAGGATAATAAAATTTAAAGGGAAGGGTCGATAGTATAATGATCCTTTCCTTTTTTTAACTTTCAGGAGTTATAATAAAAATATGGATAATACCATTTATCTCTATCAATAATACTGAAAATAAGAGGGGAGATCGATAGAAATGTCAATGTTCAGAAGAAAGTTTATTATCAGTACTATACTGATCTGTCTATTTACAGTGGGATTGTGTGAGATCTCTTCTGCAGAAGGGGCAGATCTGTTTTCAGATCTTTCCCTGAGCGAAATCGCGATAAAGGGGCATAAGCTTCACATTAAAGGCAGTTCAGATCTACCTCCGGGTTCTGTTATTAACTTTAAATGGCATTTTCCAGGTTTTAATAATAAGGGTAATAAAGTTAAGATCCATGTCAATAATAACCGTTTTTTTGTCAAGGTAGATCTGCCGTTCAAAGGCAAAAAACATGGAGAGACCGGATTATTCAGCCTTATCTTTAATCCTCTTATCCAAAGCGAAAAAGTTAAAGCCAGGGTTGGTATAAAGGGAGAAAAGCTGGCTGGGGCAAAGGTAAGAAAAAACAACGGAGTAAATGTTCTTGAGGAAATAAGGATTTTCAATTTTTGAGGATTAAAGCCTTAAACTCAGTAATGTTGTATGGGTTGACCTCGCACGATTCTATTTTGGATTTTAGCTTTTGGATTTTGGATTAAACCCACAAACTCGTTAAATTCATCTGTTTCGTGAGTGTAAAACAAAAAATTACTATATTAAGGACCGACTTAAACTTATGTTCGTAATCCCCAAAAAACTTAACATGCAAATAACCGTTAGTCCTGGTTTCGCGGTCATGTTACCGATATTTTATATACAGGGATACTGGATTTTTGAGGCTGGTAAATTTCAAATAATCCGATCATCTGATATGGCTGCAATTTAATCAGTTTAAATTTCCAGGTCTTTTCCGGAGCTGTTGTTTGAGCTCTTTTCGGTGATGTTTTTAATGGCTTTTTCAAGACCATCAGGATCATCAGTTCCAATTATGTATCTTTTTCCGGAATTAAGGGTAATTTCCAGTCCCGGAGATCCATCCACGCTGAAAAGCCAACCGTTGCGTATTCTTTTTATTCCTGATGAATACCAGGGAATAGTTGTTCTCTCTATTTCCGAGATATCTGATAATGGTATTTTTTTACCGAAATGGCCAGGGCCCAGATCGATACGAAGTATTCCGGAACCTACAGTCACCTTCAGGCTGCTCATAAAGATCATGCCAGTGAGTACAAGGATCGACCCCAATGCAAGCTGCCATACATCAAGAAAGCTTTCTACCTGGCTTAGTCCCCTGCTAAGAAGGACAAGCATAACAACGAGGGGTATGCTGAGGATAATAACTGCGGTCTTGCCTTTCTGTCTTTGAGAATAATCAGTCATATTTCACACTCCGCTATATGGATATCTTTCGAAACATCATCATACCAGAAAATTTAGATTTACAAACATTATTCAGGTATAGTATGGTTCTATATTGAGAAAAGATTGCCTTTATTTCTCTATTACAGCATAATGATTTTACCAGGTTTGGAATAATAAACGTATGGGAGTGTGTCAATTGGACAGACAGAAGACCAGGAAAACCATACTGCTTGTTTCTTTTATGCTTTTACCGGTAACTATGTACTACCTTTCTCCTCTACTGATATTACAGGGTGCTTCAAAAGGTGTTATAACAGGAAGTTTAATCTTCATTTTTCTCCTTTTCTTTGCCACCTTGTGGTTAGGCAGGTCTTTCTGTGGATGGTTATGCCCCGCAGGAGCCCTCCAGGATATTGCATCTGGGATGAATGGCAGGGTTGTAAAGACCGGTTATCCCGACAGGGTCAAATATTTCCTATGGGGAGCATGGCTTATGGTCCTTTTTTTTCTGATATTAAAAGCAGGAGGTTTCCAGAGGGTTGATATCTTTTACAGGATCAGATTTGGAATATCTCTTACGGATCCCTCCGGATACCTCCTTTATTATTTTGCTATGGCTGCTATCCTTACTCTTTCACTCTGGCTTGGCAGAAGGCCTTTCTGCCATTATTTATGTATCCTGGCTCCGTTTATGGTCATTTCGCGAAGGCTTTCAAGACTTATGGGTTTCCATTCCATACAACTTGAGTCACATAGAGATAAATGCATAAATTGTATGATCTGTAATAAAAACTGTCCTATGAGTCTTGATGTCCATTCAATGGTCCTTGAAGAAAACATGTTCAATAGCGAATGTATTCTTTGCGGTGCATGTGCTGATTCATGCCCAAGGGATGTTATCTCCTTGAAATGGAAATGAGTTCAAGGTACGACCTACCAGCCGTGAAAATAACTTACTACTTTATCCGGAACTTTTCCTTCCATGGTATCTTTAACGGATTTCCGGATTATATCCATTGCCTGATCTGCAGTTTCCCTGTCGATATTAAGGGGTGGTGCTATTCTCAGGACATTACCGTTCATTCCGAATGTTATGAGGATCAATCCCTTTTCCCAGGC
>CAYPIU010000036.1:0-18394 GCA_964410915.1 uncultured Synergistales bacterium
TCACCTCACATGACGTTTTCGATTTTCTTGATTCTGCCAGAAAAGATGGGAGGATCCGTAATGCAGGTTTCTCTTTTCATGATGAGCTACCCCTTTTTAAGGAAATAGTGGATTCCTATGACTGGGATTTCTGCCAGATCCAGTACAACTACATGGACGAGAACTACCAGGCGGGAAAAGAAGGACTCGATTACGCTGCATCAAAAGACCTCGGGGTCATAATCATGGAACCTCTCAGAGGAGGACACCTCGCGGGTAATATCCCTGAGGATATACGCAGTATCTGGGAAGAGACTAATGAAGGGACATCCCCGGCAGGATGGGGACTTCGCTGGGTCTGGAGCCATGAGGCTGTAACAACGGTTTTAAGCGGTATGTCTGATATGGAACAGGTCAGGGATAACGTTGATACTGCCAAGAAGGGACATGTTGATAACCTTTCGGCAGACGAGGTAGACATGATCTCCAGGGTAAGGGATATTTATCGGCAGAGAATGAGAGTTCCATGCACTAACTGCCGTTACTGTATGCCATGCCCGGCAGGGGTGAATATACCCGAGTGTTTTAACAGGCTTAATATAGCCTACATGTTCGAAGACCCCGAGTTTGCAAAAACCACATATAAGATCTTTACAAGGGAAAATGGTAAGGCATCCCTGTGTATCGAATGCGGCAAGTGTGAAGAGGTGTGCCCCCAGAATATTGCAATAAGGGAAAGTCTCAAGGAAGTTGTCCACCTTTTCGAGAAAGAGTAGATAGCTTAAGGTAAAAAATTATGGCCGGGGAAAGATCCCCGGCCATTTTTACGATTCTGTCATCAATAAAGGAAGTTATAATTTCCCCGGATACCTTAAAGCAAAAAAAACTGGCCCCACAGGGGCCAGGGATGAAAATCTTTTCAGGATCAATGAAGGGCATATATCTGTCTGAGAAGGTTTTGAAGATCCAGCTTGTTATAATCGCGATCCCAGTAATAAACAGTTTCTCCGTTCACCTGAATGTAGCTTATCCAGACAGGTTCCGCACCTTCCCGGTAGAAAGAGATCCTCAGTTTTGACCGAGCTCCATCTATCATTGCCATTCCAGCCATCACTACGTTGTACTCATCGTAGTTCCACCATCTCGAAGGACCGAAGAAGTTATCGAATTTCTCACCAATATCCCTGTAGGAAGAAGAGGGGTATTCCCTGAGATAACTGTTCCTGAAATTCTGAAGAAGTTCCATATCCTGAGGAACTGCGCCATCGTCAAAAACAGCCCTTGGGGAAGCTATATGGCTTGGATATGCTAAAGCTAAAGTCGCAAAGAACAGAACCATGACCAGAGCTGCCGAAAAACCATGAATAAACTTTCTCATAGTGCTCCCTCCCGCTTATTTCCCAGTCAGTGTGCGAACATTGTTCCTTCAGGCAAAATATCTGACTGAAAATTATTCAAAAAAATCTAATCTATGCTGACATATATAACTTTACCACAAATCCTTTGATTCTTGTGAAAAGGTTAATTTCAGACGATGCATATTATTTTTCACAGGGTCGTTAACGGGCTGCCTTGTGACCTCTTTCTATCTCCCTCAGGGTTCTGGATATTCTTTTTTCGTTTGTCTCTGGAGGAAAAGGATGCGGTATCCGGGTTAAATCAAGTGCATGTAAGCCCATCTTCCGGGATTTCCGGGGATTTTGCGAGGCCATGTTCGACTTATGTCGAATTCTCCTTAAACCTGACAAGAGTTTCGAAGATCTGTTTGTAGATATTGACCCTTTCTCCCCCTGTTAAACTGTCTTAGAGTTGTGGTTTCAGGGTCAAGTTTTTACATTCGTGATGATATGCTGCAAATATTAACTTATGTTCTGACCGAGGCAAGTATTGGATGATCAGATTGACAGTAATCGTTTGAAGTCCTAAATTAAGTATGTAATTGACTATCCTGCTCTTAAGATTCAGAAAACCTGTTTTAATTTTTACGTAGTTTTTTCTGTCAAATACTGCACAGGAGTGATAGCTATGGATAAAAAACAGGCTCCAACAAGAGGTAATATGGTCAGGGCCGCTGCCGGTCTCAAACTGGCGGCAAAGGGTCATGATCTTCTTGAACAGAAAAGACAGGTATTGATGATGGAGCTTGTTGGTCTGATAAAAGAAAGCAGGGAGATCCAGGAAAATATTCAGACAGTGTTTTCAAATGCCTATTCAAGCCTTCAAATGGCTAATCTGTCTCTTGGTATAGATACCGTTGAGGAGATAGCGAATTCAGTTCCCGAAGAAAATGATTTTACCATTCGTCTTCATTCTGTAATGGGAGTGGAGATCCCCGATGTTGACAGGATAGAACCCGATCCCAAACCATGTTACTCCTTCTATGGAACTTCTGGAGCCATGGATAACGCCTATGTAAAGGCCAGAGAAGTACTTGCCCTCCTCGCCCGTCTTGCAGAGGTTGAGAACAGTGTATATAGACTCGCCGTCCAGATAAGAAAAACCTATCGAAGGGTTAACGCTCTTGAAAAGGTAGTTATCCCTTCTTATAAACAGACTATTTCTATGATATCAAGTGTTCTTGAGGAAAGTGACAGAGAAGATTTTGTCAGGATGAAAATTGCCAAGGGCAATTCTTCCGGGAGGGAGGATAAACAATAATGGAACTTAAGGATATCCTTACAGAGCTGTTGGGAGCTGAACAGGAGGCAAAAAGGACAATAGGGGATGCAAAAGAAGAGGCTGAAAAAATCGTCAATGAATCCAAAGAGAAGTTCAGCAGAGAAAGGGAGTTAAAACTCAGAGAGGCCAGAGAACAGGCTAAATCCATTATTGAATCTGCGAGATCTTCAGGGGAGGCAGAAGCAGAGCAGATACTTCAAAAGGCTTCTGCTGAAAGAGAAAGAATAAATAGAAGATATGAGGAGAAAGCGGATACAGTCATAAAAACCATGGTCAATGAAATAGCGGATGAGTACTCGAGAAAGGGATCTGCATAGGATGATACCTTTTGTTTCTCTGGGTCGCAGGGCTACTATGGCTTCGAAGGCCAGAGTTCTTAAAGGCAGGATGCTTCCTGACGAATTTTTCTGGGACCTTCTCTTTAAGTGTAAGAACATAAGGGAGATAGCCTCACAACTGCGTAACAGTTTTTCCTACGGTTCATACCTGGGGCATATTGATATTTCAGAAGTGCACAGATATCAGCTTGAGTCGGTCCTGTCTATGATCCCGCTTTATGAAGCCATGCGTTTCCGGTATTTTGCAGGCAGGTCCGAATGGTCAGTAATAGATGCCTGGAGAGCTGGTTATGAGTCCGATCTTCTTAAAAGAATAATACGGCATGTATTTTCAGGAAAGGGTGATAAAGCAGCCCTTGCTGAAAGGATCCATACCATTGGGGAAATATCCTTTCCTGCGGAGAAGCTTCTTGAATGCGAGACTTTTGATGATATTCTTCTTGTCCTTAAAGGTACTCCATATTTTGATGTAACCAGGGCTCCGCTTGAAAAGATAGAAGAACAGGGAGCCACTCTTTTCCCTGTTGAAATGGCCATAGACTCTTACGTGATCAAAAGACTTTTTAAATCCATATCCGGTTTGCACGGTAATCAAAAGAAACAGCTTGCAGCTCTCCTTGGTACAAAAGCAGACCTTCTTAACCTTTACTGGCTTTACAGGTCAAGAAAATTCTTTGGGATGAGTCCGGAAGAAATGATAAGCCGGATCCTTCCATTTAATTACAGACTGAGTAAAAAAGATCTCCAAAAGCTTGTATTTGCCCCTGATCTTGAGTCATTTATGGATCTTATGGAGGATACATGGTACGGAAAATTCCTGGAATATCCTACAGATATGGATCAGGGTACATTGGAACTTGTTCTGGAGAGAAGTATAAGCAGAATAATTACTGACAGGGCTGTCAAAATATTCATGCAGGGTTCTCCCGGCGTGCATACGGTCCTTGCCTACCTGATTTTGAGAGAATATGAAGTGAGGGACCTGACAACGATCATAGAAGATGTCCGATATGATTTCAGCCGTAGAATGGCTGTTCTTTTTCTTGTGAGGTCCATGAAGGCGGAGGGAGGTTCCTGATGGCTGTTGTAGAGATGTCCGGCCTTACCGTGGTCGGACCCAGAAGTGAGGTCGTAAGGATCGCAAGAAGACTTCTGGTAAAAGGTTGTTTTCAGCCAGTACCTGTTGATATGGTAGTTGCTGACAGGGACATAAGGTCCAGACTCAAGACGAAGGGAGAAAATCCCTGGGACGAGCTTCTGGAGGAAATGAGATGTGTGTGGAAAAGTGCCGGAAGAGAAATACCTGAAATACGTGTTTATGAACGGAGTGAACTTCCCTCCTACGAAGAAGCCAGCAGTCGTGTGGAAAGGATCTCCAGAAGACTTCAGATATGGGCTGGCAGGGGAAAGGTTCTCGCATCCGAAGAGGAGGAGCTGGAGGCCGCAAGAATTTATGTAGAAGCTCTCCAGAAGTCAGGGATAAGCGGTAGCGACGCATTCAACACTGAAATTCTGAAAATATTTGCGGGGAATCTGTCTGAAGATAATTATGAAAGGCTTCAGGAAGCATCTGCAGAGGTGCCTCTTATTGTATTTCCGCTTAAAAAAAGCGGAAATACAATGTGGATTATCGTTATAACTGTTTCAGGTTATCTTGAAGGTGCAGAAAAACTTCTTGATTCTGTCTACTTCAGGAATTCACCGATAGAAGAGGTTTTAAAGGATGCTGATAGTGACTGGAAAAGTTATCTTGATACCAGGATAGAGAAACATAAAAGGGCTATTTCAAAGCTGAAAGAAGCTGCAGCAAACTATCTTGATAAGAATAACAGGGATCTGGAAGAACTTTATTCCCGGGTATACTGCATGAAGCATGTATATGATATCTGCAGAAGAAGGGGGCAGGTAGGTGACCTTTTTGTTGTTTCAGGATGGTTGCCTTTATCCGAGATAGAAAGTGTAAGAAAGATCGTGGATGAAGAGGCCCCTGAAACAATAATTATTTCTGAATCTACAGAAAAGACCAGAACAGATCTTGGCAGGATACCTGTTCTTCTGAAGAATCTTCCATTCGTAAAAGATTTTCAGGATGTTGTAGCCCTTTACAGTATGCCTTTATACAACGAGAGCGATCCCTCTGTTTTCGTAGCTTTCACTTTCTGCCTGTTTTTCGGTTTTATGTTCGGTGATGTGGGCCATGGTCTGATGATAATAGCCGGGGCTATGTTTTTTGAGCACAAGAGACTGTTGAGCAGGTCTTTTGCCTCAGTTCTGCGTTTCGCGGGTCTTTCGTCAGTTTTGTTCGGTTTTCTGTATGGAAGTATCTTCGGAAATGAGAACTTGATCAATGGGATCTGGCTGTCTCCGCTGGAAGATATGCAGACATTGATACAGTCTTCACTTGTACTGGGTATAGCTGTTATAAGCGCCGGGATGCTGATCAACATTTCAGTCCGTTACCGGAAAAAAGAGTTTGGCAAGCTGTTTTTTGACTCAAGTGGTGTAGCCGGTCTTGTGCTTTATTGGCTTTCTGTTGCCCTGGCCTGGTCTGCACTTGCAGAGAGAGCCCTTCCAGTACCTTCATCTCTGCTTATAGTTTTTGTTCTTCTGCTGCTTGGAGTTATCTTTTTTTCAGATGTTCTTGCAATACGCCTCCTTAAAGAAAAAATAGAGATGGAGAGTCCAGTGGTCCATGTCTTTCACGTTCTTCACAGCCTCCTGTCATTTCTGAGCAATACAGTTTCCTTCGTGAGACTGGCTGCTTTTGCACTCAACCATGTGGGTCTAAGTCTTGCGGTTCTCATGCTTAGCAGGATGGTTACCGATCTACCTGGAGGTTCTGTGATCACATGGATTATCCTTATCGTCGGGCACCTTGTTATAGTGACTCTTGAGGGACTTATCGTCTTCATCCAGACTTTAAGACTGGAATACTATGAATTCTTCAGCAAATTCTATACAGGAGGCGGAAACAGGTTTGATCCTGTAACCTGGGAAGGAGGCAAAAAGAACAGATAGATGAACTTTGATCTTAAGTCAATTTTTATCCCATGTCATACAAGGAGATGATGTTAAAAGATGAACTCTCTGTTAGTTGTAGTATTATCAGCAGGTGCTCTTATATTTTCAGGAATATTTATCAGGGGCAGAAGAGTGGCAAAGGGCAGGAGAATAATAAAATTCTGTACAGGGGTATGTTTACTTTCCCTTTTAATGATGGCAGCGCTCCCTTTTATGGTCGGACCATCTCTTGCACAGGAACAGGTGGCAGCTGCTTCAGGACTTGGTTACCTCAGCGCCAGTATATCCACAGGTCTGGCCTGTCTTGGTGCCGGTATCGCCGTGGCTGTAGTTGGGGCAGCAGCACTTGGTGTAATAGGAGAAAAACCTGAGGCATTGGGGATGACGCTCATCTATCTTGGTCTTGCAGAGGGGATAGCTATCTATGGAGTGATCATTTCTCTTCTTATCCTGGCAAGGTTGTGAGTGAGTTTGAGGGCTTTCCTGATAAGCGATAATCACGATACCCTCGTAGCTCTTCGTCTCGCTGGTATCAAAGGTACATTGGCTTACAGTAAAGATGAGATAATAAATGCTATCTCAGAAGCTCTCAAGGATGAGTATCTGGGGATCCTTGTTGTTACCGAAAAGATCTCTTCTTACGTCCCTCATGTTGTTCGTGATCTGAGAGAGAGGGGGGAGCTCCCCCTGATCGTTGAGGTACCGGACAGGCACGGAAGCAGAAGGGACAGGGATTTCCTGACAAGCTACCTCAGAGAGGCCATTGGGGTGAATATCGAATGATGGACGAAAAGACAAGAAAACTGAATGACCTTAGAGAACTTATTCTTGCCAAAGCTGAAGCAGAGAGAGGATATTCTCTTAATAATGCAAAGAAAGAAGCGCATGAATGGCTGGAAGAACAGAATTCCAGGTTGGAGCAGACCATAAAAGGGATAATCATGGATGCAAAGAAAAGGTCAGAGGAGATAAGACGGCGAGAAATTATGTCGGCTGAGAGGGAACAGGAGAGAGAAAGACTCCGTCTCCAGAATTCTCTTCTGGCTGATTCCATCAACAGGTTGGAGGCCGCACTGGATAATATTCGCAGCAGGAATGACTTTCTCGATATTATGACAGGGATCATACTTGAGGGTATTGGATCAATGCCGCCGGTAAGCAGGGTTTACATAAGGTTGTCCGATTCTGATAAACATATTGGAGAAAAACTCGCAGAGAGACTGAATAAGATGAATTCAGACGTAGAATCTGTCTTTGATACATCTCCAGCCCCTATAACCGGAGGTGCATGGTTAAAATCCGGGGACGGGAAATGGCAGTCTCAGCTTGACTGGGGAGTAAAGGCTTCGGAGATGGCGGATACTCTTGCGGAGCGGCTTCTCCTCGCTCTCTGATACCGGAGGTGTTCACTTGGATAGAGAGGGAAGGATAGTTACAGTAAATGGCCCTGTTGTAAGGGCTGAGGGTATGAGGGACTTCGCCATGAGGGAAATGGTCGAAGTGGGAGGGCTTGCACTGATCGGTGAAATAATCCGAATGGACGGTGAAGAAGCTCTAATACAGGTTTATGAGGATACCGGGGGACTTAAGCTCGGCGAGAGAGTACAGGGAAGGGGAGAGTCTCTTTCCATGGCACTTGGCCCGGGACTCATAGGTACAATAATCGATGGTATCGGAAGACCTCTTGCCACGCTTATGAAAAACGAGGGTACTTTCATATCAAGAGGTTTTAAAAGCGACCAGATAGATCTTCAGAAATCCTGGGAAGTCAGGCCTGTTGCCAGTGCCGGGGATATTGTCACTCCAGGGACTGTTCTTGCTTCTGTAGAGGAATCACCCATGGTGACCCACAAGTTAATGGTACCTCCGAATATTCAGGGAGAAGTCATCTCCATTATCTCTGCAGGATTTCACAAAGCCTCTGAAAATGTAGCTACTATAAGGGATTCCAGAGGAAGGGAAAGACAGATCCCCATGGTACAGAGATGGCCGGTAAGAAGAGCGAGGCCTTACAGGGACAGGCTCCTTCCGGATGAACCTCTCATAACCGGACAAAGGGTAATAGACGGACTTTTTCCTATCTCCAAGGGAGGCGTTGCCGCAATACCAGGCGGGTTCGGAACTGGCAAGACAGTTACTCAGCACCAGCTTGCTAAATGGAGCGATGCAAAAATAGTCGTGTATATCGGCTGCGGTGAAAGAGGCAATGAGATGACTCAGGTTCTTGAAGAGTTCCCTGTTCTTGAAGATCCCCGATCCGGAAGGCCCCTGATGGAGAGAACAGTCCTTATAGCAAATACTTCAAATATGCCTGTAGCTGCAAGAGAGGCATCAATATATACAGGTATTACCATAGCCGAATATTACAGAGATATGGGTTATGATGTTGCAATGATGGCAGATTCAACTTCTCGATGGGCGGAGGCTCTCCGCGAGATCTCCGGTAGATTGGAAGAGATCCCGGCAGAAGAGGGATTTCCAGCCTATCTGCCTACCCGTCTGGCTGAATTTTATGAGAGGGCGGGCAAAGTAGTGACAAGAGGTGGAGACCAGGGAAGTATTTCAGTTATAGGTGCAGTTTCACCGCCAGGCGGTGATTTTACAGAACCTGTGACACGTCATACAAAAAGGTACATTCGATGTTTCTGGGGTCTTGATAAACAGCTTGCTCATGCAAGGCACTTTCCTGCGATCAACTGGACAGAATCCTACAGTGAGTATGCAGACGAGGTCAGGGAATGGTATCTTGCCAACGTAGATCCTCGATGGGTTGAAATGAGAGATGAGGCCAAAAAGATACTTGTAGAAGACGACAGGATCCAGCAGATAATCCGCCTTGTCGGCGAGGATGTCCTCCCTGATGATCAGAGACTGATAGCTTTTACGGCATTTCTGCTTAAGAATGGCTATCTGCAGCAGGGTGCATTTGGTCCGGATTCCTTCTGTCCTCCGGAAAAAGGATTTATTATTCTTGATACGGTGATAGCCTTTCACCAGAAAGCGAAACATCTCATCGAAAAGGGATGTCCCCTTTCACTGATAAAGGACCTTGATGAGGTAACGGAAATTACACATGTCAAGGAGATCCCCCTGGATGACAAGGAAAAGATCTCTGCTCTGAGAAATAATCTTATGAATAAGCTGGATGAAGTTGGCCGGGAAAGACTTGCCAGGCCCGGGGGTGAAGCAAAATGGCGGTGACAGAACATATTGGAGTGGAAAATATCAATGGCCCTTTTGTCCTTCTTGGGGGAGTCGAAGGTGTCGGTTACGATGAGATAGTTGATGTTATAGATTCTTCTGGTGCTGCAAGGAGAGGAAGAGTTATTCTGATAGATGAAAAAATGACCCTGGTTCAGGTTTTTTCCGGGACGGGAGATCTTGTACCGAACAAAACAAGAATTCGTTTTGCCGGAAAAGGTCTTGAGATGTCACTTTCTCCATCTATTATAGGGAGGACTTTCAATGGTCTCGGAGAATCTCGGGATGATTGCGGCAGGGTTCTGGGAGGAGTCAGAAGAAATGTCAACGGGTCTCCCATAAATCCAATGGCGCGTGTTTACCCCAGGGATTTTATTCACACAGGGATCTCGTCACTTGATGTCTTGACTACGCTTATAAGAGGGCAGAAACTTCCCATTTTTTCGGGAAATGGTCTTCCGCATAACAGTCTGGCAGTTCAGATAGCCACTCAGTCAAGGTTGATGGGAGAGGAAAATTTTGCAGTTGTTTTTGCAGGAATAGGAATAAAACATGATGATTCCGCTTATTTCATGAACGAGCTTTCGCACAGGGGGCGAACCTCGAATATTATAATGTTTTTGAATCTCGCGGATGATCCTGTCATTGAAAGGCTTGCTACACCGAGGTTTGCCCTTACAGCTGCTGAATATCTTGCTTTTGATCTGGGTATGCACGTGCTGGTTATAATGACCGATATGACAAACTACTGCGAGGCTCTCAGGGAATTGAGTGTTGCCAGGGGTGAAGTTCCAAGCAGAAAGGGCTATCCTGCGTATCTTTACAGCGACCTTGCGTCTCTTTATGAAAGGGCGGGAGTTGTAAAGGATAGCAGCGGAAGTGTTACCCAGCTTCCTATCCTGTCTATGCCCAACGATGATATAACTCATCCAATACCTGATCTGACAGGGTTTATCACAGAAGGCCAGATAGTGCTTTCCAGGGAACTTGCCAACAAGGGTATGTATCCGGCCATAGACAGTCTGACCAGCCTTTCAAGACTCATGAAAGACGGAATAGGAAAAGGTTACACACGCGAAGACCACCCCGGTCTTTCCAGCCAGTTATTTGCTTCCTACAGCAGAGTTCAGGAAGTAAGGTCTCTTGCAAGCGTTGTTGGAGAAGATGAACTCAGTGATAACGACAAAAAGTATCTGGAGTTCGGGAAGGTATTTGAAAAGGAGTTCCTTACGCAGGACAGGGATGAGGACAGGGAAATCGGCTCTTCCCTGGATAAAGGATGGGATCTCCTGTCTACGCTGCCGCGAATAGAACTGACAAGGGTTTCAGCGGAGGATATCAAGAAATATATACAGAAAAGAAAATGGTGAGACTGTTCTTTTCTGTATTTTGAGGAAGATTGACAACCCCTGGCGGTGCTGTTATAAGTTAGCTCTATCATTTACGAAGAGATGGAGAGAGAGATATTTTATTACAGCAGATAAGAGATCTTGGCGACAGAGGTAAAACAAGAGTTATTTCCTCCTTTTTGCCTGTTGATGTCCAGACTGCAGGGGCAGTATATATTGAATCAATACCTGCTGAGGGGGCTACATTTCTCAGCAGGCAGATCGTTGTAGTTAAAGCCTCTGCGATAAAGAAAGATCCTGGATTCTTTGAAGAACTTAAGGCAAGTCAAAGATATCTTGGTTATTCGGCTATAGGAATACTGAGAGATATTGAAATTGAAACGTCGGATATTATTTCTCTTCAGTATGGGAAAGAGAATACTTTCCCCATACTGGTGCTTCCTCCAGTAACAGGAAGATCCGGGGATCCTGAATTTAAGCCTTTTGATTCACAAAAGCAGGATTTTCCTGAACTTTCAGGGGATTTTGGTGAATTTGCGGACATAATATTTGGTGATAGAAAGATCAGTTCAGTTGTGGAAAGACTCTCCAGGATATTACTTCATGACGTTGCATATAAAGATATCTTGAGTAAAGACCTCCATATTTCTTCCAGTTCAGACGAATTCTCGGAAAACCTCAAGCTCTATCCCTTAAAGGAGATCCTGAGATTCTTTCCATCCTGCAGTATTATGCACAGTAAGAGAAAGATAGGGCACCTTGTTGTGAGCCCGGATAAAGGAAATTTTATAAATATCAGTCTCAGGGAGCTTGGGATAATTGCAAATGCAATGATAGCAATAAGGCTTCTTGCGGAGAGACAGCTTCAGTATTTTGAGCTGGAGAAAAAATACAGGGACCAGCTTGTAAAGGATCTTCTGTATAACAGGGTTCACTCCAGAGAAGAGGTCGAGAATAGGGCTCAATCTTTTGGCTGGAGTTTTGAAAACAGGGTAGTCGTTATGATCATAAGTCCGGAAACTTCTGAAAGATCTCTGCTCGATACCTCAATAGTAAAATCCAGAGTAAAAGTCTTTTTCCCATATGTAGCATACGCGGAGGTCAGGAATTCTATAGTTTTCCTGATATCTCCAGCTCAAAATGATGACAGGGTAAAAGATAATGAATCATTTTATGAAACTGTCCTTCAGATAGCTGATGAACTCAACTCCGATTCGTCAGGTAAGGTTTCTATTGCAGCAGGTGGATTCAGAGACGGTATCCTGAAAGTACATGAGAGTTACCTGGAAGCCCAGAGAGCACTTAAAGTCCTGAGGATGTATTCCCTTGAAAACAATGTTGCGATATGGGACAGACTTGGATCTTATAAATTATTGTCAACTCTTGATATTTACAGGGAAGCCTCGACATTTTGTGAAAAACAGCTTGGTCCTCTTGTAAAATATGATAAAGAACATAACAGTGACCTTCTTGCGACCTTATATGCCCTTGAAAAAAATAACTGGAATCTCAGTAGCACTTCTTCTGAAATTAATGTCCATTACAACACGATGAAATACAGATATAAGAATATTGCTGATATTCTTTCGATAGATCTTGAAGATAGCGAGAATCGTTTTAACCTGGCTCTTTCCCTGCGTTTGTATAAAATGAGCAGGTCCTGACCTTTTTCTGTTTGTCCATAATGGACAAAAGTCCTACCGATTTTTTTAGCCTTTCAAGATAGTGTATGCATTTCTTTTCTTGGTATCCTGTTTTAGTCAGAAAGGATAGATTCCTTTTCAGGATAATTGAGAGAGGTGTTTTTCATGAGTTCTACCCCTGCTATGCCCACTGAAAAAAGAGTTTTGTCAGTTCTTCAGCAGCTTATTAGAATGAGGACCCATCAGCCATATGGTAATGAGAAGGATATTGTCAAGTTTATATTATCTCTTTTTCCTGAAGATAGAGTGGAAAAAAGGGTAATAGATCATGGGAGCAACAGAGCTTCACTTATTATTACCATTCCCGGAAGTGACCGTTCAAGAAGCCGAACGATCACAGGCCATATAGACACCATTGGTGTGGACAGGTTCGAAGATTGGCAGCATCCTCCCTTTTCTGCGGATGTCGAAGGAGATCTTGTCTATGGAAGAGGATCTGCCGATATGAAAGGCGGGCTTGCTTCCATGATATCTGCAGCGCTTGCCTTTGTCGAAAACGGACAAGAACCCCCTGTAGATATACATTTCTGTTTTACTGCAGACGAGGAAGTTTCGGGTATAGGCGCAAGGTCAATGATCAGGGGCGGTTTCCTTAAGGATACTGAAGAACTTGTCGTCATAAAACCAACAGGTGAAAAGATAGGGCTGGCAGAAAAAGGGGCCATATGGCTGGATATAGATGTAGCGGGGAAAAATGGCCATGCTGCGATGCCACACCGCGGGGTTAACGCAATTGACGGGTTCAATGAACTTGTGGCCGAGATCAAAGCCCTTCTTTCCGAGGCAAAAGAACACCCTCTTCTTGGATATTCAACCTGTGTTGTCACAAGCCTTTGTGGGGGAGGACATGCCAACATTGTCCCTGATTCCGCAGCGGGCAAACTTGATATCAGGACACTTCCCTCCGTAGATCATGATCAGTTTATCGCAAAGATAGACTATCTCTCAAGGGAAAAGATAACCAGAAAGTTCCCTGGCCTTGAGATATCTATCAAAGTTACCAATAACAGGCCCCCCGTAGGGATGAGCAAGAGATCTCCACTGATAAGGCGCTTTCGAGAGATCTATGAGGATCTTGGTTTCTCTGCAGAATATACACATATACCATACTTTACCGATGCTTCGATATTCATTCCCTACCTTGGCATTCCTTTTATTTTTCTTGGTCCCGGGGACAGCAGGTTCTACGACCAGACTGACGAGTACGTGTCAATAACTTCAGTGATAAATGCAGGCAGGATCTTAATAAATTATATGAGCGGCAGCCGTTAGGATCGCTCTTACTATATCCAGGAAAGGTTAAGGTGATGGGAAATTGATAAAAATGCTTGCGACGGCGAACAGTTACTTTGAAAAGTTCGAGCGGTTTGCAGTTTCATGGAGCATTATAGTGATGGCCAGTGTCTCCATTATCAACGTAATAGGCCGCAATGTGTTTCAGCACAGTTTTACATGGGCTGAAGAGGTAACCCAGTTCGCTATAGTCTGGGTAACCTTTATTGGTATCAGCTATGCAGCACGCCTGGGTGTTCATATAAGAATGACAGCGCTTTTTGACTTTCTTCCGAAAAAGGGCAGAAAGATCCTGATGATAATAATAGCTTCGGGTACTGCCGCTCTAATGTTTTTTCTTGCATGGTACGGCCTGCAGTACACCCTGAATCTTTATGCCATTCAGCGTCGCACCCTGGGTCTGAGAATTCCTCTGTACCTGATCATAATGTGGGTCCCCATCGGGTTTGTTTCCGCAGGTCTTCAGTATGTTCAGACACTTTTTATGAACATAGCCAGTAAGGATGTCTATATTTCGCCTACACATATAGATGAAGAAGAGGACGATGTGTCCATGCAGTTCGAGTTATAGGCAGGAGGTCTGATAATGCTTACTTTACTTATGGGTACAATGATAATTCTTTTGTTGCTGGGTTTCCCCATGATGGTTCCCCTTGCCGTAGGAGCCTTTGTTACCATGATGGTCTATTTTCCGGCAGTTGATCCCTCAATGCTTGTCCAGCAGATCATTGGAGGAGTGCAGCCGGTTTCGCTGATCGCTGTTCCCATGTTCATTTTCGCAGCGGATGTAATGACATCCGGCCAGGTAGCCAAAAGACTCCTGGACTTTGTCGTCAAGTTCGTTTCTCACAAGAGGGGAGGATTGCCCATAGCAACTACTACCGCATGTACTCTCTTTGGTGCTGTCTCGGGTTCCACCCAGGCCACAGTTGTAGCTATCGGTGGACCCCTGCGTCCTCTTCTCCTGAAAGCCGGGTACAAATCGTCCTTCTCAACCGCCCTTATAATCAACGCGGCAGTAATTGCGCTGCTGATACCGCCAAGTGTTTATATGATAGTCTACGGTGTTGTGGCAGGAGCTTCGGTAGGGGAGCTATTTGTGGCAGGAGTCGGCCCCGGGCTGCTTATCTGGTTGTTGTTCTGTATTTATTCCTGGCTTATCTCAGGCGAGGATATGCAGGCTGATCCAGCGCCCTGGAGCGAACGTATTGCTGCCCTGAAAAGAGCCCTGCTCAGCTTTACCTTTCCTGTGATAATCTTCGGCGGAATATACTCGGGTGTTTTCAGTCCCACTGAGGCAGCAGCTGTTTCCGTGCTGTATGCGTTCATCCTTGAGTATTTCGTTTACAAATCAATAACCCTCAGTGATGTGCCTAAAATAGCTCTTCGTACAGGTGTTGTAACGGCAATAGTTTTTGTGCTTATCGCAATGGGTCAGGTCTTTTCCTGGACAGTCTCCTTTGCAAGGATACCAAACCTTATACTACCGCCGCTTCTCGGAGCAGATCCCACTACTTTAAGGATCCTGGTAGTACTTAGCCTTGCCTATTTCCTTGGCTGTATGTTCGTTGATCCCATAGTGGTAATAATGATACTTACCCCCATATTCAAACCGGCCGTCACTGCTTCGGGCCTTGATACGGTTCTCGTGGGAACTATAGTCACTCTGCAGGCAGCTATCGGTTCAACCACACCTCCTTTCGGGTGCAACATATTTACGGCTATAGCAATTTTCAGGCAGCGTTACCTGGACGTGGTAAGAGGAGTATTTCCCTTTATTGCAATAATGATGTTCGTGTCCCTTCTTTTGATACTGTTCCCGCAGATAGCCCTGTTCCTCAGGGACATGATGGTTCAGTAATTTGCAGGCGAGAAAGCCGGGAGGAGGTTGGTAGAGGAATTGGATCTCCCTGATACAGGTTATTCAGGAAGTTAATTTTTTAAAGACAGGTTAGCAATCTCAAAAAACTCAGGAGGATTAGATCATGAAAAAGAATTTTTTACGACTGGTAAGCCTTTCCCTTGTAGCAGTATTTCTTTTCGCCTTTGCAGGCGGAGCCATTGCAGCACCCAAATATCAGTGGCGTGCAGCCACAGAGACAATAGCAGGAAGCGTAGCTGACATGTATGCCCAGGAGTTTGCCCGTCTTCTCAAGGAGAAGTCAGACGGTGATATCCAGCTTGATATTTACCACTCCGGAACTCTTGGAACACCAACAGAGATGTTCGAGTTGACCCTTAATGGAGCAATAGAGTTCTGCTTCACCGGGCCCAGCCAGTCAAGTTCCATTGTTCCCGAGAACCAGATACTGGGGCTCCAGTTCCTTTTCTCAGATAACCCCTTGGCAAACAGGGACTTCCTTGCCGAAAGCAAGGCTCTGAACGAGATGCTCAACGAGAAATACGAGAAGAAAGGTATCACAGCACTTTCCTACTTTGCCGAAGGTGCAATGTTCTGGACTGCCAACAAGAAGATCCATAAGCCAGAGGATTTCGAGGGAGTCAAGATCCGTGTAATGCCATCCGAGCTTCTTGTGGAAACATACAAGGCATATGGAGCTAACCCTACGCCTCTTTCTTTCACCGAGCTGTACAGTGCTCTGCAGCTCAACATAGTTGAAGCCCAGGAGAACGCTCCTGTTACAACCCAGGAGATGAAGTTCATGGATGTTCAGCAGTACCTTATCGGTTCCAGGCACAACGTTTACGTAATGCAGCACCTTGCAAATCTCAATTTCATGGAGTCACTTCCCGAGGATATCCGCAATATCGTACTTGAGTCTGTTGACGAAGTTCGCCCCTACATCCATGAAGTTCAGGTACAGCTCAACCAGGAGCGCCTTGAAATGATGGTAGAGAATTTCAAAGAGGGACAGGATTACTATGACCTTACCAGCGATGAAAGAGAAGCCTTCAAGAAAGTTGCCAAGAAAGCTGATGAAACCTACTACAAGCTTTCAGGCGATCCAGATTTTGCAAAAGATCTCCTCAAGACCTTGAGGGAAGAAATGGCAGCTATAGAAGCCCGTTACGAGAACTAAAGTATAAGGATCAGGAATAAAACAGAATAGATCAACAAATAAGGCGGGTATCCATTTACAGGATGGATACCCGCCCGAACAAAGAAAAAGAATTTTTACTGATTATATAGAACAGCAGGGAGGAATACAAGTTGTCAGAGAAAAAGCAGTACATTCATGCAGTACCCAATTTCAGCAATGGGCGGGACAAAGAAGTATTCGAGGCAGTGGTTGACCAGATCAGGAACAGGCCTGGAGTGCAGCTTATCAACTATTTCCCCGATGCGGATTTTAACAGGACCGTTATAGAATGCATAGGAGAACCTGTACCACTTAAGGAAGCACTGCTTGCTATGGCCGGCAAGTCATACGAGCTTATTGATATGGAAAAACAGGAGGGAAAACACCCCAGGATCGGAGCCCAGGATACTATCCCGGTGTTTCCACTTTTGAATATAACACTCGAAGAGTGTACAGCTTTTGCTGAAAATATTGGCAGGGAAGTCTGGGAAAAATATCAGGTCCCTGTTTATTATAGTGGAGAAAATGCAAGAACTCCGGACAGAAAAGAACTCGCATATATTAGAAAAGGCCAGTACGAAGGTCTTAAAGAAGTGGCCCATCTTCCTGAAAGGGCTCCTGATCTCGGGCCTGCAAAGCTTCATTCCTCAGCAGGTGCGACGATCGTTAGTGCGGGGCAGAGGAATCTTGTGGCTATAAATGTTCTCTTGAATACCGAGGATCTTGATGTGGCCAAAAAGATCGCTAAAATGATGCGTGGGCCAAGCGGAGGTTTCAGCACCATTCGTTCGGTTGCTTTCAAACCTGACGGTTATGAAAATGTAGCTGTGTCAATGAACATGTTCGATATAACAAAAACCCCTGTTTACAGGGCAGTCCAGGTGATAGAAAATGAGGCAAAGAGATACGGACTTTCAGTGGTGGGAACCCAGATCTGCGGTACTCTTCCACAGGAAGCCCTGATAAATTGCGCAGAGTATTATCTTAAGCTTGTGGATTTTGACTACAGTCAGATAATCGAGAACAATATTCTTGCTATCAAGTAGAGGTGATAACAAATGCTGGTAAATTTGTCACTTCAGGATTTCAGCAAAGAACTTGGCTCCGATTCTCCCGCACCTGGAGGCGGAAGTGTAGCAGCACTATCGGGAGCCCTGGGGGCAGATCTTGTTTCCATGGTCTGTAATCTCAGCATAGGTAAAAAAGGGTATGAGTCCTTTCAGGATGAACTTGAAGAGGTTCTGGAAAAGAGTCAGTCCCTGTCGGATAGTCTGCTGAAGAGAGTGGATCTTGATACTGAAGCTTTCAATGGAGTAATGCGGGCTTTCAAGATGCCAAAGGAAACGGATGAAGAAAAAAGAATTAGAAAAGATGCTATACAGCGTGGCTTCAAGGAGGCGATAAACTCTCCTCTCGATATAGCACGTGAGTGTTTAGAAGTTCTGAGGCAGGCAGAAAACCTCCTTGGCAGATCCAATACAAATGCAGTCAGTGATCTTGGCGTTGCATCGCAGCAGGCCTATGCTGGTCTTGAAGGAGCAGTTATGAACGTGAAAATAAACCTTTCTTCCATAAAAGACGAAGTATTCGTTACTGATACTTCCTCAACTATAATTGCACTTCTCGATGAAGGCGGACTGACAAAAGACAGGATATATAAATATGTATCCGAGAATATTGGTTAGACTTAAATATGCCAGAGTATCCTGAAAAGGTTTAACAGGAGGGATTTAATTGTACAGCGATATCGAGATAGCGCGACAGGCAGAGATGGAACCCATAGAGGAAAT
>CAYPIU010000037.1:0-18256 GCA_964410915.1 uncultured Synergistales bacterium
TCAGCATTTTCTCTGAATTTATCTGCTTCCTCAGAATGTGTTTTTTGTTTTTGAAGGCCTTCAAGATGCCTTGATCTGCTCCGAATCTCCTTTTCAAAAAATGAAGTGATCTTTGAAAGAAGTATCCGTTTTTTTGTTCCGATCATTGGGTTTATTACCCTTTCTTTTCCCCCCTCCAGTGGCGAAATACCCTGATTTAAAGTCCCAGGTAAAACTTCGGGGAAAAATGTTAAAACTTTTTCAGATATTAGGCAAAAACATTCTTCAGGTTTTTCGTATATTCTCAAAAATTTTTCACCCCATTCTTCCAGGGTGTGGATATTCTGATTTGATGATATGATCCGACCAAGATCTTTTCCAATTCCTTTAATCTCAAGTATCTTTGCCATCTCTGGTTGTTCTGAAAAATCTTTTATATCGATCCCACTAACTGGAGGAGGAGGAATATATTGATGAGAAGGGAGTATAGACCTGTACCTGTTCATAGAGGGATGAATATGCTTTGCACATTCCATGATCATGCCAGAATTATCAGTTATTATAATGTTGCTATTAGGACCGGTTGTTTCAAGAATAAGATTAAGGTAAGATTTGTGACCTGCAGAAACCCTTTTTTCAAATTCAATTCTTATGACTCTGTCTCTATTGATCTGAAATACGTTAGTTAGAGTAGCATTTATCAAATGCTTGTTAAGGAAACTTCCGATAACGCTAATTCCTGGATTTGTATTCTTTAAAAAATAAGATTCGGAGGAATTGATAAAACAACACCCAGAATGTTCAGAGGACCAGGATAATAATATTGATGGAAGACCTTTCCCAAATCTAAGAATGATCCATGATTTTCCAGCATCAATGCTAAAGATTCGTTTGCTGGCATACATTCGTGATAATTCATTTACCCAGCCATTTACTAATTCGGGTCCTATTTTCAACAAGCATCACTCCATGAAAAAACTGTCTATAAAGGGTATATGTTTTTTTTAAGCTTGACAAGTCCTCTTTAGATAACTAAAATGGTCGCCGTCGGTTCTCAAGGGGGCTGTAGCGCAGAGGGAGCGCGCTTCCTTCGCACGGAAGAGGCCGGGGGTTCGAATCCCCCCAGCTCCACCAGGAAAAGTTGTTGCAGAATTGACGAAACTCGTATAGAATATCGGGGCGTAGCGCAGTCTGGTTAGCGCACCTGCTTTGGGAGCAGGGGGTCGAAGGTTCGAATCCTTTCGCCCCGACCATATCGGCAAGACTGATGGGCGGAAATAGCTCAATGGTAGAGCACTAGCCTTCCAAGCTGGGGGTTGCGGGTTCGAGTCCCGTTTTCCGCTCCATTTTTGTTTTTGCGCCTGTAGCTCAGTTGGATAGAGCAACGGCCTTCTAAGCCGTAGGTCGCGGGTTCGAATCCTGCCGGGCGCGCCATACATTCAATGTGCAGGATTTATGGTGGGTGTAGCTCAACTGGTTAGAGCGCTGGATTGTGGTTCCAGAGGTTGGGGGTTCAAGTCCCCTCACTCACCCCAAGTTTGCGCCCGTAGCTCAGCCGGATAGAGCGATGGACTTCGGATCCATAGGCCGCGGGTTCGAATCCTGCCGGGCGCGCCACAAAAGAATAGTTTTTTGGGTCATTAGCTCAATTGGCAGAGCACCTGACTCTTAATCAGGGGGTTACAGGTTCGATTCCTGTATGACCCACCAAAAAAATCAGGAGGTCCGGCTTTTTTGCCGGGCTTCTTTTTTCGGTATAATCTTAGTTCATTTTTTTCGATATTACTGAATTGATTATTTTTTGTGCGAGAGTGGTGGAATTGGTAGACACGCGAGATTTAGGATCTCGTGAGCTATGCTCATAGGGGTTCAAGTCCCCTCTCTCGCACCAGTATAAAGCAAGGATTAATTTTAATGGGCTATTGAACAGAACCCTTGACAAAAGTTGAGTTTTTGATTATTCTTTTCGGTCGAAAAGAAAGGTGTTTTTGACATTGCTGAAGATAGCGACATCCGGCCGGGTGTCGCTATCTCTGTTAAAATACATTGTTTCTTAATATTAAGTTCTACCTGTCGGCAATTATCTTTTTGTCGAACATGAAAGGGGTTAAAAATAATGCGAACTGAGATATTGAACCAGGAAAAGAACAGGATAACAATAAAAGCAGAGATACCAGCAGAGGAGTTTCAGGCAAAAATCAACAATACTGTTTTTGAAATGTCCAAAAAGGTATCTGTTAAAGGTTTCAGAAAAGGTAAAGTACCTCGTCATGTACTCGAAATGAAGTTCGGAAAAGAAGCGATCTACTCGGAAACTCTGGATTCAATGCTTCCAGTAATGATGGATGAGATAGTCAATGATTACGAACTTGCACTTATCAGTCAGCCAAAACTTGATATCAAAAAACTTGTTGAAGGGGAACCACTTGAACTTGAATTTGTTTTTGAAACTGCTCCCCAAGTTCAGTTACCGGACCTTTCTGTCATCGAAGTTGAGAAACTTAGAGCTGAAGTTACCACTGAAATGATAGATGAAGCTATCAAACATATTTCAGAAAGTAATGGTTCGAATGTAGAGGTAACTGATCGGAATAAGACTGAGTCTGATGATATTCTTAATATCCAGTATTCAACAGAGATAATAGATCCCGATTCAGAGGAAGTTAATGAAACAGAACCCTCAGAGACCACAATAGATCTCGCTCAGGAAGGGCTTGACGACAAGATCAAAGAAGCCCTTACAGAGAGGGAAACTGGTGAAAATGTACAAGTTGAGACTGTGATCGATGGTAACGTTGAGGATAAAACCCTCGAGGGAAAAACAGCCAGACATAAGATCAGAATTAATGGAATTATGAAAAAGGAACCTGCAGAGATCAATAGTGAGTTCTTCAAAAAGATAAGCGGAAGAGACATGGATTCAGAAGAGGAGTTCCGTGAATTCGTTAAGGAGCAGCTTACTCAAAGAATGGAGCAGGAATCATTGAATGCTGCTCAGAATTCTGCGTTGAGCAAAATTGTTGAACTTTCTGAAATGGAAATACCGGAAAGTATGGTTTCGAAACAAGTTGAAGATCTAAAAAAGACAGATGAGGAAAATATCCAGAAAAAGTTCAATAAATCTCTACCTGAATTCCTTGAAGAATCATCAATGACCGAGGAAGAGTATCAGAACACTCTTCAAAAGAGAGCTGAAGAAAGTGTAGGCCATTATCTTGTAGTAGACGCAATTGCAAAACAGGAACAGATATATGTAACTGATGAGGATGTTGATATGGAGATAGCTAACATTGCACAAATGTATGGCATGGATTCTAATACCGTCAAAGCATCTCTTTTCAAAGAAGAAAGCCGTTTGGACGAACTTAAGAATGAAATACGATACCGTAAGATCATGAATGTTCTAACGGAAAACGTGAAATTAAATGAAGTTGACAAACTATCTTCCGATGATAATGATGAAGCTGAAAATACTGACGAGTAGTCGGAATTCTGGTCAGAATCTAAGAATCTGGTGGTGAGTAAAGATATGCTCGTTCCAATGGTAATAGAACAGACTGGAAGAGGCGAAAGAGCCTATGACATATACAGCCGTCTCCTCAAGGACAGGATAATCTTTATTGGAGAACCCATTGAGGAACACCTTGCTAATACAACAGTCGCTCAATTACTTTTTCTTGAGAGTGAGGATCCTGACAAGGATATTCATCTCTATATAAATAGTCCTGGAGGCGTTGTTTCAGCTGGACTGGCAATTTATGATACGATGCAGTATGTAAAGTGCCCCATTTCAACGATATGTATTGGTCAAGCCGCCAGTATGGGTGCAGTCCTGCTTTCCGGTGGAACAAAAGGTAAAAGAATAGCTTTACCTAATGCCCGTATAATGATCCATCAACCACTTGGAGGGATGCAGGGCCAGGCTTCTGATATTGAGATTCATGCAAGAGAGATCCTTCACCTGAGAGAAAGACTTAATGATATTCTTATCAGGCATACAGGCCAGAACAGAAGGAAGATCGAAAGTGATACTGAAAGAGACTTTTTTATGTCTGCAGAACAGGCAGTGGAATATGGACTGATCGATAAGGTGATCGATCAACGCTAATTTCAAAAAATCTCCGCAAATCTGCGGAAAAGAAGTAAAATATATGGGAGCCCGTAAGGTGCTCCCATTTCTGTGTGGTTGAGAGAAATTGTATATCAAGATCAAATAACTACCAGGTTTCAATATGACTGGTACCTATAAGGAGGTCTCCCGTATGTTCAAGTTTGAGGACCAGGACAATGAAAACAGAAACAAGGATCTGCATTGTTCTTTTTGCGGGAAAAGTCAGGAAGAAGTACAGAAACTGATTGCTGGTCCCGGTGTATATATATGTAATGAATGTGTTCATCTTTGTAACTTGATACTTGATGAAGAAAACGAAGAGGTTTTAAATGAAAGTGCTGGTCTTACAACTCCCCTTGAGGAACTTCCCAAACCACCGGCTATCAAGGCTTTTCTGGATCAATATGTCATAGGTCAGGATTTTGCCAAAAAAAGTGTTTCAGTTGCTGTATATAACCATTATAAAAGAATACACAACAATACCTATCGATCCGAGACAGATATAGAATTGCAGAAGAGTAACATCCTGATGATCGGTCCAACTGGTTGTGGGAAAACTCTTATAGCACAGAGTCTCGCTAGAAAACTTAATGTGCCATTTGCCATGGCAGATGCCACAACCCTCACTGAAGCCGGTTATGTAGGAGAGGATGTTGAAAATATACTTGTAAAACTTCTTCAGGCTGCTGATTATGATGTCAAATCTGCTGAACAGGGTATTATTTATATTGATGAGATAGATAAGGTTGCTCGAAAATCAGAGTCAACTTCCATAACAAGAGATGTTTCTGGAGAGGGTGTCCAGCAGGCCTTGCTAAAGATTCTGGAAGGTACACAGGCAAATGTGCCTCCTAAAGGTGGACGTAAGCATCCTTATCAGGATTTTATACAGATCGATACTTCAAACATCCTTTTCATTTGTGCCGGGGCCTTTGATGACCTGGATGAAGTCGTTGCACGAAGGGTAAACCAGCAAGTCATTGGTTTTGGTGGGTCTGTGATAAATCTGAAAACCCAGGAAAAGTATAATCTTCTGAAACAAACTCAACCGGAAGATCTTATGGGGTATGGTTTTATACCTGAACTAATCGGTAGACTGCCTGTTATAGTACCTCTTCAGGATCTCGATGTAGAATCACTTGTCAGAATACTTGTCGAACCAGAGAATGCTCTGATCAAACAATATAAACATACTTTTTTCATGGAAGATGTCGAACTCGAACTTACGGACGATGCATTAAGGGAAATTGCCAAAAAAGCTAAATCCCAGAATACAGGTGCAAGAGGACTAAGATCGATCCTTGAGAATCTCATGATGGACCTGATGTACGAGGTTCCTTCGAATTCTGATTCCATCGAAAAGATTATAATCAATGGAAAATGTGTTACATTCGATGAAAATCCTGAAATTATAAAGAAAAATAATGAGGAGGTAGCTTGATAAATATGCCAATAGAGGCATCAGAGATTCAGCACTATTACGTTCTGCCTGTTAGGGATATGGTACTGTTCCCCGGGATCATAGCTCCCCTTTTTGTCGGTAGACCCAGATCACTCAAGGCTATTGAGCATGCAATGCTGCAGGATCGCAAGATACTCGTGGTTGCTCAGAAAGATGTTGAAACTGAAGACCCTGAGGCTTCGGATCTTTATAAAGTGGGAACTGTCTGTAATATTCTACAAATGGTCAGAATACCGGATGGGACAACAAAGGTACTGATCGAAGGTGTTGAACGTGTTAATATTGAAAGTTTAATAAAGGGTAAGGAAGTATTGGAAGCGGATGTCGCAAGCATCCCTAAAGATAGTTCAGGAACTGAGAATACTGAAGCTCTGAAAAGAAGTGTTCTTGAACAGTTTGAGAAGTATGTTACCTTGCATCCAAGAATACCAAATGAAGTTTTAGTATCTGCAATGAATCTAGATGACCCCGGACAGATCGCGGATCTTGTCGCTTCTCATATAACAATTAAAGTTAGTGATAAACAGAAGTTGCTGGAAATTGCTGAAACCGAACAGTTTCTGAAACATCTTTTGAAAGTTCTCATCGAAGAAATTGATATTCTGGAACTGGAACAAGACATTCAGGATAAGGTAAAGAAGGAGCTTGAAAGAGGTCATAAGGAATATTATCTCCGAGAGCAACTGAAAATTATTCAGGATGAACTGGGACATGGAGAATCTTCGTCTGAACTCGATGAGCTTAAACAGAAGATCGATGAAGCAGGAATGCCGGAAGAGGTAAATTCCAAAGCGTTACATGAATTGGACCGGCTTTCAAAAATGCCAGCTATGTCCGCTGAAGCAACCGTTGTAAGAACATATATCGACTGGCTTATATCCCTGCCATGGAAAATATCAACTAAAGATAAACTTGATATTTCCATGGCAAGTTCTGTGCTTGACAAAGATCATTATGGACTTGAAAAAGTCAAGACACGAATACTCGAATATCTTGCAGTGAGGAAACGTGCAGCAAATGAAGATATCAGGGGGCAGGTGCTTTGTTTTGTCGGGCCGCCTGGCGTAGGGAAAACATCTCTTGCCAAATCCATTGCCAAATCGCTTGGTCGCAGTTTTGTGAGTATGTCTCTCGGAGGAATGAGAGATGAAGCAGAGATCCGCGGACATCGAAAAACATATGTAGGTTCTCTCCCTGGAAGAATAATTCAAAAGATCAGGCAGGCTGGGACCCGAAATCCTGTATTACTTATGGATGAAATTGACAAAATGGGTATGGATTTTCGCGGAGATCCCTCTGCAGCGCTCCTTGAAGTACTGGATCCTGAACAGAACAGTAACTTTACGGATAATTTCCTGGAAGTTCCATTCGACCTTAGTCAGTGTATATTTATTACTACCGCTAATGTTACACATTCTATTCCAGTTCCTCTGCTTGACAGAATGGAGATTATCCAGATCCCGGGATATGTTGCTGAAGAAAAGAAACATATAGCTCGAAAGCATCTCTTACCCAAAAAAATGAAAGAACATGGTTTAACCAGAAAAGAAATAAGAATATCTCCAGGTAGTATTGAACTGATAATTTCTGATTATACGCGGGAAGCCGGGGTTCGCAATCTTGAAAGACAGCTTGCAACTGTTTGTCGTAAAGTTACCAGACAACTTGTAGATAACGAAGAATCCGGTGAAGCTATCAATCTGCCAGTTTCTGTCAGTAAAAAGAAAATTGGAGAATATCTCGGCCCGGCAAGGGCTCGCAATGTCAGATTACCATTGGACAGTCAAGCTGGAATCGCCGTTGGACTGGCCTGGACACAAACTGGTGGCGATGTACTTGTAATAGAAGCTGCGTCCATGAAAGGTAAAGGACGCATAACACTGACAGGTAACCTGGGTGATATTATGCAGGAATCAGCTCAGACAGCACTTGGATTTCTCAAATCTGCTTCTGAAAGATTCGAGCTGGATAATGTTAAATGGGAAGAAATAGATATTCATCTGCATGTTCCTGAAGGAGCTATACCTAAAGATGGTCCCTCAGCAGGTTGCACGATGGCTTTAGCAATTCTCTCAGCTTTATCAGGCAGGAAAGTTTCTTCAAAGGTCGCTATGACCGGAGAAATATCATTGAGAGGTGATATTCTGCCTGTCGGTGGAATACGTGAAAAAGTTCTTGCTGCAAAAAGAAACAATATCTTTCATGTGATCCTTCCAGCTGCTAACAGGATCGATGTTGCAGATCTTGCATCCTGGGCAATTGACAAAATGAAGTTTACTTATGTTGAGCGGGCTGAACAAGTTTTTCATTCAGCCCTTGACTAAATAATTATGATAAAATTCAGATCCGAACTCATTGCCACTGCATATAAAAAAGACCAGTTCCCAACATTGGATCTCCCTGAGATAGCAATTGCAGGGAGATCCAATGTTGGAAAGTCATCTTTAATTAACTCTTTACTTGAACATAGGATAGCACATGTTGCATCTCAACCGGGAAAAACAAGAAGTGTCAACTTTATAAAAGTTGATTCTGATGATGTTTCTTTCATGCTGGTAGATCTTCCCGGCTATGGCTATGCTGCAAGAAGTAAAAAAGAACAGAAGGCCTGGGCGGATCTTATTGGGGAATATTTTATTTCCCGTCCTTCTCTTGAGTTAATTGTAAGTCTGGTTGACTTTAGACATGGATTGCTTGCAAATGATCTGCAACTTCAGGAATGGATAACATCCCAGAATATCCCTTTTCAGGTGGTATTTACGAAAGTTGACAAGATATCTCGTGGGCATAGAAAACAGATGCTTTATAAATATATACGAACTGGTCTAAGGTCAATTGATGTTCCACAAATGACTTCTGTAAAAACCAAAGACGGTATAGAGGAATTACGTGGATTTTTAATTTCCTATATTAAAAAGATCCTTAATACTTAAGCATGGTAGGGATGATCAATGCAAATTGAACCTTTTTTCTTTCCATGTAATAATGCCATAAAATAAGTTTTGAATTTAAGAACATTTCCTGAAAATTCAATCAAGGGGGGCTACTTCATGGCCGATAGTGAGAGAACTTTGCCCAAAACATATGATCCAGATCCAGTTGAAAGCAAATGGTATGACGAATGGGAAAAAAGAGGTTTGTTCAATGCTGATGTTGATGAAGAAAAGAAAGCTTTTACAATTGTTATACCTCCCCCAAATGTTACTGGATCGTTACATATCGGGCATGCTTTTAATCACACGTTTCAGGATATCATATGCAGGTACAAGCGTATGTCAGGATATAATGTTTTGTGGCTTCCAGGTACTGACCATGCTGGCATTGCTACCCAGAACGTTGTTGAAAAAAAACTTGCCAGTGAAGGTATTTCACGCGAAGATCTTGGTCGAGAGGAATTTGTAAAGAAGGTCTGGGAGTGGAAAACTGAATATGGTGACAGGATCATAAATCAGCAGAAAAGACTTGGTGATTCATGTGACTGGAGAAGGCTTCGTTTTACAATGGATGAAGGACTGTCCAAAGCCGTCAGGGCAGTCTTTGTCAGATTATATAAAAAGGGGCTCATTTATCGCGGAAAGTATCTGATAAACTGGTGCCCAAGATGTCATACAGCGTTATCAGACCTCGAAGTTGAACATGAAGAGACTGCTGGAAATCTTTATTACGTAAAATATCCTATAGTTGGAGAAGATGGTTTTCTGACTGTAGCTACAACCCGTCCTGAAACTATTCTTGGAGACACCGCAATTGCAATACACCCGAGATCAACAGACAAAAAACACCTGGTTGGTAAATCTGTCCGGGTTCCAGCTACTGATAGACACATTCCAGTCATTGAGGACATTATGGTTGATCCTGAATTTGGTACAGGATGTGTCAAGATCACGCCAGCACATGATCCAAATGATTTCCTTGTAGGACAGAGACATGGTCTTGAACAGATCCCGGTAATTGATGAAAGTGGATTTATGAATGAGAATGCGTTTGATTATGAAGGACTGAATGTTAAAGATGCCAGAAAGAAAATTATCGAATATCTTGATTCTCAGCAAATGATAGTGAAGACTGAAGAAATACAACATTCAGTTGGTCATTGCTACAGATGTAACACTATAGTTGAGCCCTATCTTTCTGAACAGTGGTTTGTAAAAACTAGAAAACTTGCAGATGCGGGAGTAAGTGCCGTTAAAGATGGCAGTATAAAATGGGTCCCAAAGCAATGGGAGAACACGTATTTCCAGTGGATGGAAAATATTCGTGATTGGTGTATATCCAGGCAGTTATGGTGGGGACACAGAATTCCAGCATGGACCTGTAGTGAGTGTGGTCATTTAACTGTATCTGAATCTGATCCCACTGAATGTGAAAACTGCGGAAGCCATCAGATTGAACAGGATCCTGATGTTCTTGACACGTGGTTCAGCAGTGCTCTCTGGCCCTTTTCCACACTTGGATGGCCTGATGATACAATGGATCTTCAATATTTCTATCCTACATCACTCATGGTAACTGGTTTTGATATTATTTTCTTCTGGGTAGCAAGGATGATAATGATGGGACTTGAATTCATGGAAGATGAACCATTCAAGGATGTTTATATTCATGCTCTTGTAAGAGATGAAAATGGCCAGAAAATGAGTAAGTCAAAAGGTAATGTCATCGACCCTCTGACCCTTATTGATCAGTATGGAGCTGACTCCTTAAGGATGACTATTGCTTCATTAACAGTTCAGGGAAGAGATATCCTTCTTGGCCCAAAAAGAGTTGAAACTTATAGACTATTTATGAATAAACTCTGGAATGCTTCAAGATTTGCACTTATGAACTGTAGTGACTTTGACAAACAGATGTCTCCATACGATGGGCACCTCAGGATTCAAGATCAATGGATCCTTGAACGTACAGATCAGGTTGCTGAAAAAATTACAGAATATATTGATGGATACTTTGTAGGAGAAGCAGCAAGACTTATTTATGATTTTGTCTGGGGACAACTCTGTGACTGGTACCTGGAATTATCAAAACCGGCACTTAGAGGAGAAGAGGGGCAGGAAAGGAAAGAAACTACACAGGCTGTTATAATGTTTACTTTTGAAAAGGTTCTTAAACTTCTGCATCCCTTCGTACCTTTCATTACTGAAGAACTCTGGCAGGCCTTTGGATTTTCAAATGCTCTATTGGAGGAGTGTGAATGGCCCGTTGCAAATTCAATTAAATCAGGGACCTCAATTCAAGAACAGTTTTCTACTTTGCAGGAAATAATAAGCCGCATCAGAAATTTAAGAGCTGAAGCAGGATTACCACCTCAGAAAAAGATTGAACGTGTACTTATTCGTTCGAATGATGATCCAACAATATCATTGGTAACATCTAACAGTGACCTGATCTCTCTTCTAAGCAATGTTGAGAAAATCGTAATGATCACTGAATTTGATGAAAAACCTTCCAGATCTCTTACAGCTGTATTACCGGAAGCGGAGATCTTTCTTGAGATCGGGAGCCTAATGGACGTAGAAGCCGAGATAGAAAGGCTGAAAATCGAATTGGAACAAGTAGAAATCAACATCAGGAAAAGTATGAGCAAACTTGAGAATGAAAAGTTTATAACAAAAGCACCTCCTGAGATCATCAAAAAAGAGAAAGACAGGCTTAAGACAAGTAACGATAGGAAAGAACGCATACTTGAAAATATTGAAAGTCTAAGTTGAAAAAGATTAAATGAACTGTAAAGGCCAAGATCGACATATAGAACAGATAATTACATCAGTATCCAGTCCCGGCATACGTCCGGGACTGGAACGTATAACCCGCTTACTGTTACTAATTGGAAACCCTCACCAATCTTTCCATTCTGTAAATGTTGCAGGAACAAATGGGAAAGGGTCCGTTTCTTCAAATCTTGCATCCATATTAGTTTCATCCGGTTACCGAACTGCTCTATATACAAGTCCTCATCTGGAGTCAATTACAGAGCGACTGTTGATCAGTGGTAACCAACTGTCTGTAGAAGAATGGCTCGATGCTGCTTACAAAGTGTCAAAAACGGTAGAGAAAGATCATATCCTGTCACTAGATAAACCCTCATATTTCGAAAACCTTACAGCGATATCTTTTTTGCTTGCAAAACAGAACTCTACGGAAATAGCTATACTTGAAGCTGGCATGGGAGGCAGACTTGATGCTACAAACCATGGTCAGAATGTACTTCTTTCTGTTATCACTCATATAGCCGAAGATCACAAGGAGTTTCTCGGTGAAAACCTTAAAGATATAGCTTTAGAAAAGTTTGCCATTATTAATAAAAATGGCAAAGCTGTATTTGCTGGTCAGGATAAGGAACTAACAGATCTGTTTTATTCTTTTTGTAAAGAAAGATCAGCTGAGGGTCACGTTCTTTCCGAGGAATGTATAATAAAAGAACCTAAGTATTCAATATCCGGTAATACATTTGATCTGGAACTTAACGGGTTGATTTTTCAGGAACTGAAGAGTTCTCTTCCGGGAAACTTTCAGGTAAGTAATTGTTCCCTGTCAATTTTTGCAGCGTTGCTTCTGGAAAATAGATTAAAGAATATTAATGAAAATACAATAAGATCAGGGATATCAAATGTAAAATGGCCGGGTAGAGTCGAAATCTCAGGCTCATACCCAATTATGGTCATGGATGGTGCACATAATTCAGACGGTATGCAGTCCCTGATTGAAAGTATCATTCAATTATGGCCTGTCAGAGAGAACATATCGATATCTGTAGTATTTGCCAGCATGAAAGATAAAGATTATATCTCATCTTTCAGCAGCCTTTCTCAAATTCATCCTGAAGTTTATTTCACCCAGATTCCTGGTAACCAGAGATCCGAAAAAACCTCTATCCTTCAAGCCAGGTCCCAGCCTTTTTTCAATAAAGAATCCGTGTTTACATTCGAAGATCCTGTTGAAGCGGTTTCCGAGGCACGTAAATCAGCAGATGTTGTAATTATTTGCGGGAGTCTGTATCTACTTGGTTATTTGAGAAAAAACTGTCCGGAAAAATTCTTTTGAGGGGGTTGGTATTTTGAATTGCCCTGAAAAGATTTATGAAGGACCAGGGTTTTCTATTTACAGTTATCATAAGCAAAAGATTCTTCAATATCATTTCACCTCTGGTCTGAAGAACTGTAAAGTATCTCTATTCTTGAAAGGTCCTGAGGTTACAGGATCAAATGGGGATCCTGGGCTATTATGGAAAGGATTCACTCATAACCATAAGAGAATACCTCCACTGGTTGCTCCACGTCAGGTGCACGGAACACAAGTTCTTACGGCGGGAGATGAAACTTGTCTTCCGTTAAGGCCTGAAGGTGATGGAGTACTTATTAGAGATAGTAAAATCAGGGGATCACTGCGTTTCGCTGATTGCTTTCCAATTATTATTGCATTTGAATACCCGGAACCGGGCATTATGATTCTTCATTCCGGATTTAGAGGCACACTCAAAAATATTGCAGGTCACAGTATATCCTGGCTTGTTAAAAAGCTGGGAGAGAACGTTCTGGCTAATTATCATATCTTTATAGGACCTGGAATAGGTAAGTGCTGTTATTTTCGCAATTATCATGACACGGTTACCCGTGAAGCCCTCAATTCTTTTCCCCAGGAATATATTTCAAGAGATAAAGAAAGGATCTTTTTTGATCTTGGCAATATTATTAAAATACAATTATGTGAATCAAAACTGGATCCTGATAATATTTCATTAATTCCTTTTTGCACTTCATGCAGAAAAGATATAATGTATTCATATCGGCAAGGTGATCTTTTGGATCGAATGTTCCTTCTGGCAGAAATTAAGGATCCAACTTACCAAAAAAGTTCTTTCTGGTGGGACAATATTTTATAGAGTGGGTAATGAACAACTCAGAGGGGTTGATTCCTGAATGGAATGCAAAAGACTTGGAGTTATTGGAGTAGGACATCTTGGTCAACATCATGCCAGAGTTTATACTGAAATTCTCGGGGCACAGCTTGTAGGAGTTGTAGACCTCAGTGAAAACAGGGCTGCTGCAATAGGCGAGAACCTGGGAGTTCCATATTATTCAGATGTAGATGAATTCATAAGAAAAGCTTCTCCTGACGCTGTCAGTGTTGTTGTACCAACAAGTCTTCATTATGAAGTTGCAAAGAAAGCACTTGATAATGGTATACATGTTCTTATTGAAAAACCTGTTACAACAACTGTAAGTGAGGCAGAGGATCTTCTGAAATGTGCTGAGCGATCTGATCTTGTCCTTCAGGTTGGACATATAGAGAGGTTCAATAGCGCAATTCAATATATCTCGAAAATAATCCATAAACCGCTTTTCCTTGAATCAAGACGACAGGGTCCTTTTTCACCGCGTATAAATGATGTCGGTGTAGTATTGGATCTAATGATACATGATATAGATATTATCCTTTCCCTTGTGGGTTCAGAATTGACCAAAATATCGGCTATGGGAAGTTGTCTGAAATCAAGGCATGAGGATATTGCGACAGCCCAGATGTCTTTCAGAAATGGTTCTATTGCACATATAAATGTCAGCAGGGTTTCTGAACGTAGAGTCAGACAGCTGGAGATCATGGAGCCTGAACGATATGTCTCGGTAAACTATGAAACTCAGGACGTTTCCATTCACCGTTGTGTAAGGGAAAACAAAGGAATGGTAGAAGTTATAGAACACCCTGTATTCCCAAAAAGTGAACCCCTTAAACTCGAACTTCAACATTTTGTCTCATGCGTCAGAGAAGGAAAAAAACCTCTTGTTGGTATAAGTGACGGTAAAAGAGCCCTGGAAGTTGCAATATCTGTACTCAAACAGATACATGGTTTCAAATCTGATTTTGTTGAAAAAACCAAAAACGGGACAGCTTGATCCTCCCGCTATACATTGATCTCAAAGAAAGATTTCTGGAGGAACGTCATTCAATGAAGCGTTCCTCCAGAAATCTTTCTTTGCAGTTATAAATAATCTGAAAGGCTGAGACAGAATATGGAAATACCAAGTGTAAATATTCAGGCACTTCTCGCTCTTGTTCTTTTTATTGCTTCTCTCTTGATCGCCAGGATCGTCGGCAATATTAGAAGAGGTAAATGGCCGGGAGGAGAGCTATGGATCTTGTATTTGCGAATATTATTAGGATTTTTATTTGCCGCTTCTATCACTTTTGCTTTTTATTCTTTTGCAGGAATAAGTATAATTGGCAGATGATCTGATATTTGCTTTATTTTGTTATAAAACCTCCCTTGCAAATCGGGAGGTTTTATGTTGGATAATAGGAATTATCAGATTTGGGAATACAAGATATATGAAAGTTTAAATAAATAAAAAACTATTATTCTATCCTTGCAGAATTCAAGAATATTAAAAAAATCAGCTTGTATGTTGATACTTTTCCATATATTCTCTTTTATAGCTTTCTAAAGAGTAAGTTTGGAAATTTATTATCTTTATATTTTGTTATACTGTTTCATATATAGATGAATGTAATTAATTCTATTGATTTTAAATAATTTATGCTATTAACTTATCGTTTTTAGGGGGAGAGAACTTTGTTTGACAAGAAGGAACTTCAAGAGATAAGAGATCTTGAAACATCCTATGAAAAAGCTTTGGAAAAAATACTCTCCAAAGCAAAGGAGCGAAAGGATACATTCAGAACAGTTGGTCAAATCCCTGTAAAAAGAGTGTATTCACCAGAAGATATTGAAAATACCAGTTTTGCTGAAGAAATAGGATTTCCTGGATTATACCCGTTTACCAGGGGAGTACAGCCGAATATGTATCGTGGGCGTATGTGGACAATGAGAATGTATGCTGGATTTTCCACTGCTGAAGAGTCCAACAAGCGTTACAGGTCTTTGCTTGAACAGGGAGGATCTGGTTTATCTGTTGCTTTTGACCTGCCCACCCAGATTGGCTATGACTCAGATCATCCAATGGCTCAGGGAGAATGTGGTAAAGTCGGAGTTGCCATTGACAGCCTTGCTGATATGGAGATCCTTTTTGATCAGATACCTCTTGATAAAGTATCTACATCAATGACCATCAATGCACCTGCCAGTGTCCTTCTCGCTATGTATATATGCGTAGGTGAAAAACAGGGTATCCCAACTGAAAAGCTTTCGGGAACTATTCAGAATGATATTCTGAAAGAGTACATAGCAAGAGGTACTTACATTTTCCCCCCGGAACCGTCAATGAGACTTATTACCGACATTTTTGAATATTGTAGTGCCAACGTCCCCAAATGGAATACTATATCCATTTCAGGTTACCATATCAGGGAGGCTGGAAGTACGGCCTCACAGGAAGTGGCCTTTACCCTTGCAGATGCAATAGCTTATGTGGATGCAGCAATTAAAGTTGGTCTGGATCCGAATGTTTTCGGAAAACGGCTTTCCTTTTTCTTTAATGCACATAATACCTTCCTTGAAGAAGTAGCAAAATTCAGGGCTGCCAGAAGAATGTGGGCAAAGATAATGAAGGAAAGGTTCAATGTTACTGATCCAAAAGCCCAGAAACTCAGATTTCACACTCAGACTGCCGGATGTACGCTTACTGCTCAGCAACCTGAGAACAATATTGTCAGAGTAGCGTTGCAGGCTCTTGCTGCATCTCTTGGTGGAACGCAGTCCCTTCACACCAATAGCATGGATGAAGCACTTGCACTCCCATCAGAAAAGAGTGTTCGCATAGCCCTCAAGACCCAACAGATAATCGGTTATGAATCTGGTATTACCGATACCGTTGATCCACTTGCAGGCAGTTATGCAGTTGAAAGTCTTACAAATGAAATAGAACAGGAAGCAATGGAATATATTTCCAAGATCGATGATATGGGCGGAATGCTTAGATCCATAGAAAAGGGATATGTTCAGAAGCAGATCCAGGATGCTGCTTACGAATATCAGAAAAATGTTGAAAATGGTGAAAACGTTGTGGTTGGTGTTAACCGTTTTCAGACTGAGGAAGAAAAGAGAGATTTCAATCTGCTTAGGGTAGATGAGAGTGTCGGTAACATGCAAATTGAAAAACTGCGTAAACTGAAAGAAAATAGAGATAACCTTGCTGTAACAAACTCTCTCAATGAAGTAAGGAAAGCTGCAAAAGACACTTCCGTTAACCTGATGCCCAAAATAATAGATGCGGTTCGCTGTTACGCTACCGAAGGTGAGATCTGTGGGGTTCTGCGGGAAGAATTTGGTGAATATACGGAAAATATAGTTCTTTAAATATTATTGGATTTAAGTAGATGTTATACAGGGGGAATAAGTATGTCTGAGAAAAAGATTCGTGTTATCGTTTCAAAACCAGGTCTTGATGGTCATGACAGAGGTGCGAAAGTTATAGCAAGAGCCCTGCGTGATTCCGGCATGGAAGTGATTTATACAGGATTGAGGCAAACACCAGAACAGATCGTTGATACAGCGATACAGGAAGATGCCGATGCTATTGGAATAAGTATTCTTTCAGGCGCTCATAATTTTTACTTTTCAAAGATTATTGAACTTTTAAAAGAAAAAGATGCTTCAGATATTATTGTCTTTGGTGGCGGTGTCATCCCAGATGATGACATAGCTGGTCTTTTAGAAATGGGTGCTGGGGCTATCTTTGGTCCTGGTACAAGTACTTCAAAATGTGTTGAATGGCTGAGAGAAACAGTTGGAAATAAACATAACCTGGAGAGTAATTGACAATTGCAGGAGCTAATAAACAAAGCATTAAACGGTAATGTCCGTTCTATTGCAAGAATAATCAGTATAGTTGAAAATGAATCCCAGTTTACAGAAGAAATAATGAAAACCATGTATCCACACTCTGGAAATGCCCATATCATAGGTGTAACTGGAAGTCCTGGAGCAGGTAAAAGTACACTTGTGGATAAACTTATCGAATCAAGCAAAGCTGATGGTAAGAATGTAGGAGTTATTGCCGTAGATCCAACAAGCCCTTTCAGTGGAGGGGCCATTCTGGCCGATCGTATAAGAATGCAGAGACATGCTGTAGACCCGGCTGTTTACATAAGAAGTATGGGTACAAGGGGTTCTCTTGGAGGTTTGAGCCGTTCAACCTACGAAGCAGCTCTTATCCTTGATGCATGCGGCAAAGATGTTGTTTTTATCGAGACTGTTGGCGTTGGACAATCTGAGGTAGATATAATGAAAATAGCTGATACTGTCTGCCTGGCTCTTGTCCCCGGTATGGGTGACGATATACAGATAATGAAAGCAGGAATAATGGAAATTGCTGATATTCTGGTAATAAACAAATCTGATAGAGATGGTTCTGAAAAGATCGTGGCTGAGGTTCAGACTATGCTCGATCTACTGAAAGGGAAGAACTGGGTTCCTCCTGTTCTTAAAACAGTTGCAGAAAAGGGAACGGGAGTAAAAGAGCTTTCTAATAAGATATTATGTCATAAAGAATTTCTCCAAACTGATCCTGAAGGAAGAAACCGAAAACTGCGGCAATTGACTGTAGAAATCGAAGCTATTCTCCAGCGTGAACTCGCTAAACTTACTGAACATCAGTGGGGACAGCATAAAGATGAACAGTTAATGGAAAAACTTTTGAACAGAGAAACAGATCCTTATACAGTAGCAGGAAAGATTCTTGAGGATACGCTTTTGAACACGCCGACAAGAGATTGAAAGGAGGCATATCCGAGATGCCGGAAAGAAGCAT
>CAYPIU010000038.1:0-18040 GCA_964410915.1 uncultured Synergistales bacterium
ACCCCTGATCGTATTTTTTTTCAGCTCCATTATTTTGAGATATATCTTTTCATGATGGTTGCCTGCCCAGTAGATCTTTTTACACAGGGGACAAATCTTGAATTCATTGAAAAAAAGCCTCGTTAAAGGTTCAAGCCGGTCCTCAATTGTATGTTTCTCAACATGGTGGAGTTTTTCATTGCATGAAGGACATAGCGTGAAAGGAGCCATTTTGTTCTCAAGGCCGTAAAAATGAATTATCTCTGCAAGCTGATCCCAGGGTTTAACTGCTCTTACAAGATGGCCATGAATGATTATTCTACGTTGAAGGAGTCCCCTGTCTTTTGTAAGAACTATTCGCTGTTCTTTTTTTGAGATCTCGGCTATAAAACTGTCACTCCAGTTATTCCATCCTGAAGTATCAAAGCCTGTTATACGAAGCAGCCTTGCAAGTTTTCCAACATTAACATCAGCCACAAAAGTTCCATGCCCGGGATATCCGGGTCTCAGGATAGATTGTCTGGTTACATCAACAGGCGGCATGACAGGATAAACATCAATGTCCATTCCTGGAGAAGGAATATAAAAGAAATTCAGAGGGCTGTCTTTTGAAACTATTTTTCCTACTTCAGTATGGGGGACCCCAATAGATTCTATGACATCTTTCAAAGGCGAGAAGCGTGAAACTTTATATGATCTGCAGGTCCCTTCACTGTTTTTTTTGAGAAACAGATCAAGTTCTCCATGAAATGTTATCCGGAAGAACAAACTGATCACCCTTTTTCAAAAAAATAAGGATACTGGTTTCTTGTATTTTCCTACATGCAATTTATAAATCAAATTGTATGCCAGAATAAAGACAAGAAAGAGTCTAAAGATGCTGACTTTAGATGACCTTATTTTGGGAATATATTAAAGTACTGGTTTTAAGTCAAACTGTGTACAGTGCTAACGCATCGGTACTTTTTACCAAAGGCATAAAAAAAGAGGGACTCCTTAAGGAGTCCCTCTTTTTTTTATGCTGTAGGTTATCTCAGTCCTGAATGTTACATATCTTTATTCTATCCGCCATGTTTTTACCGAGTTTATAGCAGTTTTCAATATCTTCTTCACCTGGTGCCGATTTAACTTCGATCTTAGGTTCTATGATCTCCCAGTCTCCGGATTCGGCAAAACTCTGAAGTTCCTGAAGTGCACCCTTGCTCCAGCTGTAAGAGCCAAGTATTCCAAGGGTTCTGCCTTTAAGCTTTTTGTTCTTGAGATGTTTCAGAAGATCAGCCATTGGTGGGAACAATGTTGTATTGTAGGTACAGCTTGCCAGTACAAGTCCCTGGAATTTCCATATATCCTTGACAATATAGGATATATGGCTTCTCGAGATATCGTGATAGACCATTCTATCGATGCCTTCCACCGCGAGTGAGCGTGCAACAGTTTCGGCCATTCTCTGGGTATTGCCGTACATTGAGGCAAAAACTATTACTGCACCGCATTCAGTCTTCTGTTTGCTCCAGTTATCGTAGAGTTTTATTATCCTTGAGGGGTTCTTTCTGTGAATTGGACCATGAGATGGTGCGACGATACCTATTTCAAGATCCTTGAGTTTTGCTATGGCTTTCTGGACCTGAGGGCTATACCGACCAACTATATTGGAAAAATATCTGAGGACTTCGTCTTCGTAATATGTCATGTCCAGTTCGTCGTCAAAGATCCCCCCATCGAGACTTCCGAAACCGCCAAAGGCATCACAAGAGAAAAGAGCTTTTGTCCCAGTATCATAGGTGACCATTGTCTCCGGCCAGTGAACCATCGGGATCAGGTGGAAAGAAAGGGAATGTTTCCCGGTATTCAGGGTTTCTCCATCCTTTATGATATGGAGATTATCTTCAATGGCATAAAAATTTTTTAACATGCCTTCTGTCTGTTTATTTCCGATTATTTTTAGTTGCGGGTATACACACCTGAGAATCTTGATAGCTCCAGAATGGTCTGGTTCCATATGATTGACTACAAGGTAATCAAGTGGTCTATCTCCAAGTATTGCATGGAGTTTATCGATCAGTTGGGTTAGAAAGGGCCCTTTTACAGTGTCTATAAGAACGGTCTTTTCGTCATCGATAAGATAAGAGTTATAGGTTACACCTTTCGGCAGGGGCCACAAAGATTCAAAAAGATCTGTCTGGTGGTCATTCGCTCCGAGCCAGTAAGTATCTTCAGTTACCCGTATAAGATGGTCCATGGAAATACCTCCCTTTTGCATCTATTCAAGAATTCCACTGAATGTAATTGTTAGGCATCTGCAGAAAAATGTCAAAGAGTTATTCCCTGGGAAGATTATAAGGTGATCATGTAATCCTGAAGACTCTCCCTGGATTTAAGATACATTAAAATGAAGAGATAAAAGTAGTAAAATAAGAAATGAGAAAGATAGAGTAAAAAATTCTGAAGGAGGAAAAAAAATGAAGGCACTGGCGATTAACGGTAGTCCAAGACACGATGGCAATACGAATGCCATGCTTGAAACAGTGCTTGCCGAACTTGGCTCTGAGGGGTTCGATACCGATATCCTGCAGCTTGGAGGTAAGCCTGTACAGGGCTGTACTGCATGCAGGGCATGCTTTGAGACGAAGAACGGAAAGTGTATCCTCGAAGACGATATGGTGAATAAATGTATATCCGAAATGTCTAAAGCGGATGTCATTCTACTGGGTTCACCCACATATTTTGGAGATATAACAGCTGAGATGAAGGCGATGATCGACCGTGCGGGGTATGTTTCAAAGGCAAATGGTGACCTATTCAGCCGCAAGATCGGAGCGGCAGTTGTTCCCGCAAGAAGGGCTGGTTCCATGCATGGTTTTGATACTATAAACCATTTCTTTTTCATAAGCGATATGATCGTTCCAGGCTCCACTTACTGGAATATTAGCCTTTCAAGGGATTTAGGAGATTTTCACACTGATGCAGAGGGTTTGAAGACAATGAAGAGACTTGCAGCTAATATTGCATGGCTGGCGAAAAAAATAAATTCATGAACCTTGAATGAACTGGAGGGAATATAGTGTTCAAAAACAGATTGAAGCAGAAAATCGCTGCCGGAGAACCGGCTTTTGGGATATTCAACCTAATAAATACGCCTGAGGTAATAGAGATCATGGGACTTTCAGGGTTCGATTTTGTCGTTATCGACGGGGAACATGGTCCGGCGGGACCACTGGACTGCCAGGATCTTATAAGGGCTGCGGAACTGCACGGAATGACTCCTGTGGTCAGGGCTACAGAAAATTCAGCAACCACCATACTCCGGTTTTTAGACGTTGGGGCTCATGGTATTCAGGTTCCCCAGGTCAACAGTCCGGAGGAGGCTGACAGTGTTGTAAGGAGTTCAAAATATTTTCCTGAAGGAAACAGGGGGATCGCTCTCCCAAGGGCTGCCGATTACGGAGCAGTTCCTCCTCTCGACTATTTCAACCGGGCCAATAGTGAAACGCTTGTTATAGCACAGTGTGAGAGTGTGGAAGGTCTTGATCGAGTGGAAGAGATCGCACAGGTGGAAGGGGTGGATGTTATATTCCTTGGCCCTTTCGATATGTCCCAGTCTATGGGTATTCCGGGACAACTCAATGATGAAAGAGTTGAAAGTGCTGCGGAGAGGATCCTCAAGGCCTGCAGGAATAACGGAAAGGCTGCGGGGATATTCGTGGTAGACGGAGAGAGTGCCCGTAGAAGGGCTGAACAGGGTTTTCAGTATATTACTATAAACCTTGAATCATCCCTTTTCTATCGAGCCCTCAGCAGTGAGGTATCACTGGCGAAGGGTTAAAATACGAAGATAGATATCATATTTTGAGTAGTTTAAGTTCTATTATCAAAGATCAAAGGAGGTCTGTCGTTTTGAGCCTTGAAATTGAAAAGGACATTTCCAAAATAGGTTTTATAGGTCTGGGAGTGATGGGGCACAGTATGGCATCTCACCTTATGGATGCTGGATATCGCATCCATTTATACAACAGGACAAAGTCAAAAGCTGATGATCTTGTGGCAAAGGGTGCAGTCTGGGAGGACAGTGTAAAGGATCTTGCCTCAGCATGTGATGTTATCATCACCATAGTTGGTTTCCCAAAGGATGTTGAACAGCTTTATTTCGGTAATGAAGGGATAATAGACAATGTCCATGAAGGAGCCTGTATTATTGATATGACCACATCAAGTCCCCAGATGGCATGCCGCATATATGAGGCATCTGCAGAGAGGAACATCTTCAGTCTTGATGCTCCGGTCTCAGGTGGAGACAGAGGGGCAAGAGAAGCTACCCTGTCCATAATGGTCGGAGGGGACAGAGGGGTTTTCGAGGCCGTACGCCCCCTGTTTGAAGTTATGGGTAAAAATATTGTTTACCAGGGAAAAGCTGGAAGTGGACAGCATACAAAGATGGCCAACCAGATAGCTATTGCAGCTGGTATGATCGGAGTGGCCGAAGCGGTTGCTTATTCAAAAAGGGCTGGGCTTGACCCTGAGACCGTACTTGAAAGTATTTCCAGCGGGGCTGCTGGAAGCTGGTCTCTTTCGAACCTTGCCCCCCGTATGATAAAAGGTGATTTCGATCCTGGTTTTTACGTTAAACATTTCATAAAGGACATGAACATAGCGGTTGAATCAGCTGATGAAATGGACCTTGATACCCCCGGACTGGATCTGGCGAGGTCTATGTACCTTAAGCTTAAGGATATGGGTTTTGAGAATGACGGGACCCAGGCAATTTTCAGGTTATTTGAATCGGATAAATAAAGTTTACTGCAGTACCCCCGGTTTGCGCCGGGGGTATTGCAGTAAACGGCAGAGAACTCTATGAGAGGAATAGCTTATGGAAAGAAGAAGAGTTGCTTTTCACGAAGCCGGACATCTTGTTATGGCACTTATTTTGAGACTTGATGTACTTGGATGTGACATTTCACGCAGAAGGGCGAAATATACTGGAGAGCTTGGAAGATGTACTGTCTTCGATCCGGACCCTGTCGGAGTAAGAAAATTCCTTCTTGCCATGGGCGGCATAATGGCCGAAACACATTTTTTCTCGGATGATATGGGCGGGATCAAGGATCGTGTTGATGCATATGCCCAGTTGAGGAGGTTTTTGAGCCATTATAACCATATGCCCGGGTATGATACCCTGAAGCCTGTCCTTGAGGAAGCCTCCGATCTTTTTTATACTGAACCTGTTTTAAATATACTGGAAGAAGCTGCGAGTCTGCTGACTCGAAAAGTTCGCATTGGGCCGGAACAGATATCCCACCTCAGAGACAAACTCGAAAGAACGGTTGAAAATGAAAAACTTGTCATTATGCTGAATACCCTTGAAGACCCCCCGGATCCCTTAAACTGGAAAGAAATTGGTCATGAACTGCTTAAAAAGGGAGAATTCCTTCTGAAAAAAATACGAAAGATGTAGCATTGATAAGGGTCATATCGCAGTTGTGTAGAAATTCCATGGCATCTCTGGTTTGACTCAGAACGTAATAGCGTTATCATTATCGTATAATCAGCAGAAGAGTCAGCCTAATCAGAAAAAAGAAAACGATCACACTCTAATATATTTCATATTCTATATACAAAAGGTTTTCATAAACCTGAAAATATTCTGTTTGCATGGATAAGAAAATTCCGACGTCTGGTTGTTAAATGGATATGGTTATCCATTTTTTGAAGCAACATATCATAACTACAGGGGGGAACTGTTCATGAGAAAACTGGTAATTCTTTTTACTGTCGCAGCATTGTGCCTGGGTCTTTTATCGGCCCCGGCCATAGCCGGCGCTACAAGGTGGGATGCAAACTCCGTCTGGCCGCCGAACAATCATCATACTATCGGCCTGGAAGAGTTTGCAGAAATGTTAGCTGAAAAGACTGATGGAAACCTTGAAATAGTGGTCCATTCAGGAGGAGCACTCGGTTATAAAGGGCCGGAACTTCTTAAAGCTGTCAGAGATGGTCTCGTGCCTATGTCGGACATGCTTACCAGCGGAGTAGCAGGAGATGAGCCGCTCTTTGCCATACCCACCCTGCCTTTTCTTGTTCGGGGGTTCAAGGAAGGCAAACTTCTAACGGAAATATGCCGTCCGTATTTTGACGAAGTTGCAGAAAAAAAATGGAACCAGAAGATACTTTATATAGCTCCATGGCCGGCAGCAGGTATATGGACCCAGAAAGAGCTGAAAAAACTCAGTGACATGGAAGGACTTAAAACCAGGACATATGACAAGAACGGTGCCCTGGTCATGAAGGCTGTAGGAGCGACTCCTTACCCCCTTCCCTTCAGTGAAGTCTATTCCTCTCTGGCTACAGGCCTCATAGATTCTGTTCTAACATCCACTCCCACTGGTGTGGATGGAAAGTTCTGGGAAGTCCTGAACTATTTCCAGAGGATAGATATTACCCTTGCGACTGACCTCGTAACTGTAAATCTCAAGTCTTTCAACAAACTTGATGAGCAGATGCAGCAGAAAGTACTTGAGGCGGGCAGGGAAATGGAAGATATAATGTGGGCAAAGGTTGAGGAGCTTGATCTTCAAAAAGAACAGACCTGTAATGATAACGGAATAGTAAGTGTACCTGTTTCTGCAGAATTTCTTGATGAGCTTACAGATATAACGAAAGAAATACGCAAAAACTGGTATGATTCAGCACCCGAAAACGGAAAGAAAATATATGATGAGTTCCTGGAGGCAGTTGGACGAGAGGGTTAGTAGGATCGTATTTGTGGACATATGGGGAGAGGTTCTTTCAGGGACTTCTCCCTGTTTCATTATTGATCACTCACGGTTTTATTCTGGAAGGATGAAAACAGTATGGAAAAAATAACCAGGTTCAGCGATATTCTTTCGGGAATAGGCGGAGCCCTTTCGGGTATTATGATAACTGCGGGAACTTTACTGGTGTTATCAGAGATAGTTGTCAGAACGGTGTTCAATGGGACTCTTTACGTTACAGAGGAATATTCAGGTTACCTTATGGCTGCTCTGACCTTTCTTGCCCTCGGATATACACTTCGGGAAAAGGGCCACATAAGGATGACCTTCCTTCACAATGTTTTTCAGGGCAGGTCAAGACTGATACTGGATATGATCTGTTATGTCATAGGTTTTGCATTCAGTGCGGTCCTGACCTGGGTGACTTTCTTCTTTTTCTGGGATTCTTTAGTAAGTGGCACCAGGTCAATGCAGATATCTGAGACCTGGCTTGCGATCCCCCAGAGTTTTTTACCGGCAGGTGCATTTCTGCTTACCCTGCAGTTTCTCGCAGAGTTTCTAAAAGATTATTCCCGGCTTAAGACAGGCTCCTGGGCAGATGTTCAGGAAGAGTCAAAAGAACTGGGACACTAAGGAGGAGCAGTATGGAACTTTTTGTAAAATCCATTACGTTACTGTTCTTCCTGTTCGTTTTCCTTGGGGGAACACTCTGGATAGGTATAGCGCTTTTTCTTGTTGGCCTGCTTGGTTTATTTATCTTTACCGGGCTTCCTGCCTTGCCTATCATGGCAAATATTGTATGGAACAATACAAGCGGATCCACAATGATGGCTCTGCCTCTTTTTATATTTATGGGAGAGATCCTTTTTCGAAGCAAAATATCAGAAAACCTTTTTCGGGGATTGTCTCCCTGGATGGATAAGATACCTGGAAGACTCATTCATGTAAATGTTTTTGCAAGCACTCTTTTTGCTGCAGTTAGTGGTTCGTCAGCTGCTACAACAGTTACTGTGGGTAAAATAACTCTGCCGGAATTCGATAAACGTGGTTACGACAGGACCCTCTGTGTAGGTTCCCTGGCCGGGGCTGGAAGCCTTGGTTTTCTGATACCGCCAAGCATGATGATGCTTGTTTACGGAATTATGGCTGATGTCAGCATAGGCAAGCTTTTCATGGCCGGTTTTATACCGGGCCTTATGATAGCCGGGGCTTTCAGTGCGTATGTTATCTACAGATGTATTCTGCATCCGGAACTTGCACCTGCAGGAGGTTTGCACTATTCCTGGAAAGACAGGTTAATGTCAATTCCTCTTCTTGCACCTGTAGTAATACTTGTCACAGTTGTTCTGGGAAGTATCTATGCAGGATGGGCAACACCAACAGAAGCAGCAGCAGTTGGAGTAGCAGGTTCCATTTTCTTTGCCCTTCTCACTAAAAGCCTGACAGCAGAGGTTTTTAAGGAGGCATTGATGGGATCTGTAAAGACAAGCTGCATGATAATGTGGATAGTATGCGGGGCGGCGTTTCTGTCAGTTGCAGTCGGTTATCTGGGAATCGCTACAAGCCTGACCAAATTTGTCAGTAGCCTGGGATTATCCCGGTACGCTCTTGTCCTGATACTTTCTATAATGTATCTGGTGATGGGCTGTCTTCTGGATGGTTTTTCAATGATAGTAATGAGTCTTCCTATAGCCCTTCCCCTGATAAGCCAGGCCGGGTTTGACCCTATATGGTTTGGTATCTATCTGGTAATAATGATACAGCTTGCCCAGATCACCCCGCCGGTGGGGTTCAATCTTTTTGTAATAAATGGTCTGATAGAGGAAGATATTGGAAAGATAGCAATAGCAGCTCTTCCTTTCTTCATTATTTTACTTCTTATAACAGCTTTGCTTACTATCTTCCCTGATATTGTTCTTTTCCTTCCAAAGCTCATGGTGAAGTAAAAAAATAAGGGGCCTCCAGCTGGAGGCCCCTTATTTTCAGCTTTGCCTTAACTCTATTTGACTTTATAGACAGTATCGATAAGGGTTCCGTCGCGGTATTCAACGATCGCCACTGGATGGTCATAATCGAATTCTACAGGATCAGGTATCCCGGTTATTGATTCTATCTGTTTTTTCAGCCTGGACATTTCTACTACAGGTAATCCGGCTCTTGAAGCTTTTTCAAGAAGATCGGGGCGAAGGGGATTTATGGCTATTCCCATTTCCGTCACAACGGCATCCACGGTTTCTCCGGGAGTAACCACTGTCTGGACGCTTTCGACGATAGAAGGGACCCCCTCCCTGTAAGCAGGAAGAGTAACTATGCACAGATCTGATCCGAAGGCAGTATCGGAATGGCCTCCAGATGCTCCGCGGAGTATTCCGTCATGGCCGGTAAGTACGTTAACGTTAAAACTGACATCTACATCGAGTGCTGAAAGGACGACAACATCAAGGTTGTTTACAAGGCATCCCTTGTTGAAAGGATTTGCATACCATGAGGCGTCGATCTCAATATGGTTTCGATTATTTCTTAATGATTCTGTTACGGAAGCGTCAAAACTCTGAGTGTCAAAGAGGGCGCTGAAGAGACCTTCCTCAAGCATGGAGGTCATGAATCCGCCAATACCTCCAATACAGAAGCCTCCCTTCAGACCCTTTTCCCTCATGTGATCTCTGGTATATGAAGCTGTTGCTATGCTTATCGCACCGGCTCCGACCTGAAAAGAACATCCCGGTTTCAGTTTGCCTGACGCAAGGATAAGGTCGAAGCAGTTTTTTGCAATACGTAGCTGGAGGGGGTCCTTTGTCAGCCTTGCTGCTCCTGTAGCTATCTTCGATGGATCTCCCAGGGATTCAACTTTGACGACCTGGTCTACAAGGAACTGGGGGATGGATATAAAAGGGTGCAGAGGATATTCAACGAGGTTGTCAGTTACAGCTATTACATGATCGGCGCATCTTGCGTCTACAATGGGGTAGCCCAGGGCTCCACATGCCGATTTACCCTCGCAGCCTGTCATATTTCCCATTCTGTCTGCAGATGGTGCCGCAATGAAAGTCACATCTATCTTCATAGATCCTTCTTCAATAGCACGGGCCCTTCCACCATGGCTTCTTATGATCGCCGGTATTTCAAGTTCTCCCATGGAAATGGCTTTGCCAACCTCGCTTCTGACCCCGGAAGTCGAGATCCTTTTTACTGTACCCCTTCGGATATAACCCGCAACAGCATCATGGGCACTTGTGAGTGAGCTGGGGGCGAGGACAAGCTCCTTTATTCCCATTTCTTCTATTATGTCGAGTACCATCTGCAGTAGAGCATCTCCGTTCCGAAGATGATGGTGGAATGATATAGTATCGCCATCCGATAACCCTGATCTCTCTATGGCCTCTCGCAGGTTTGCGGCTATCTTGTTATTCGAGGGGGCTGGGGCATTCCATGAATGTGAGCAGGAGTAGACGGAAAGTTGATCGTCAAGCCTTGAGGATGCTCCCATAAAGGGTTTGAATTGTCCCCATCCTTCTACTGAATCTGGAACATTTCTTCCTATGGAATTTTTTATCATCTTCATAGATCATCTATCCCTTCGATTTCCATTCCTGCGAGTTTTGCAAGTTCAACGACCTTCTCGGATTGTCTTACCACAGGACCGTCTACCATTTTACCGTCAACGGTATAAACTCCTATGCCTTTCTGGTCAGCTTCTCTTGCTGCGTAAACGATCCTCAGGGCTTTTATCACATCTTTTTCAGCAGGTCGGAACGCTTCATGTATCACGGGTATTTGAGAGGGGTGGATTGCTGCTTTTCCTGTAAATCCGAGATTAACGATAAAGCGGGATTCATCTAAAAGTCCCCCTGAGTCATTAATATCCGTAAAAACAGTGTCGAAGGCTCCTATCCCTGCTGCTTTTGCAGCCATTACCACGGTACTGCGGGCATACAGTATTTCCGTGCCCTCCTTTGTCCTTCTTACACCGATATCAGCTGCCAGGTCCTGTCCGCCCAGCGTCAGTGCTTTCACCCTGGGAGAGGAATTAGCAATCTCAACTGCATTAACTATTCCCTTTGCAGTTTCGAGCATTGCGTGGATTGCTATCGTTCCGTGTTCAATATTGTGTGTTTTTTCAAGTTTTGTGATCATTTCATCTATATGCTTTACATCGTTGGCTTGCTGGGTTTTTGGAAGTCTTACAGCATCAGGTCTGGAAGGGATAATAGCCTCGAGGTCCTTCTCAAAAAAACGTGTATCGGCACCGTTGATCCGAACTGTCATATATACATCCCCGAAATCCAGGGTAGCAAGCGCATGGGCCACAAGGTTTCGTGCAGAATCTTTTTCAGAAATGGCAACAGCATCTTCTATATCCAGAAGAACGCTGTCTGCACCGAAATAAGAACAGCGCTGGATCATTCCCGGATTGTTACCCGGAATGTAAAGCATTGACCTTACAGCTTTTGTCAAAACCATCACCTCTTTTTTTCATGTTAATCAGTTAGATAATTATTTTTTATTTGACAATGTAAAATAAATCCTGCAAAATTATTACATCCAGCATCCTGGATACAGGATGCATCTTTTTAGTAAATCTTCTCTGAAATCAATGATCATGTCAAGTTCATTCTTTGGTCCGTAGAAAGAAAGGTGCGGTGTAATTGGAAAAGATCTTTAAAGATACTTCACTAGAACTGCCCAAACCGGTTAGGGAGCAAATATCACAGAATATCCGCAAGGCGATCCTTCGAGGAGAGTTCAAGGCTGGAGACAGGCTTGTAGAGACTGAGCTGGCCAGTGTCCTTGGAGTAAGCCGGACACCTGTCAGGGAAGCTCTGCGCATGCTTGAGAATGAAGGTCTTGTGAGACGCGGGACCAGGGGCGGCGGCGTAGAGGTCGTAGGTTTTTCAATTGAGGATATCATCGAGCTCTATGTCATAAGGGAGGCCCTTGAAGTTCAGGCTTCCGAGTTCTCCATCAAGAGGATTACCAGGGAGGAGCTTGATGAACTCTATCATCTTGTTGACCTCTCTGAGGAAAAGCTTTCAGATGAGGATCCGTCTGTTCTTTTCGAGACAATGAAAAAATTTAATCACATTCTTCTCTTTTCCTGCAGAATGCCCAGGCTTATCGGAATGATAAGGGATTGTCATGAATATCTTGAATATCTGCGAAAAAGGACCTTGATAACCTTTGAGCGAAGGGAAAAAGTTGTCAGGGAACACAGAAAGATCGTGAAGGCTATCGAAGAGGAAGACGTTGACCTTACAGAGACTCTGGTTCGAGATCACCTGAGGGGAGCACTCAAGGCATATCTTGAGGGATTATCTTCTGTGTCACGCGAGGAAAAAGAGAGAGCGGTATCAGAGATATCCTGATATTTCTATAGTCGAACTCTTTATCGGGGGGTGAACAGGAGGGGGAAGATCAAGTTTAGAAGTTGAAGTAAAAAGGGGAAATTTCTATCTATCAAATAAAAAGGAGTGAAAAGAATGAAGAAGTTAGTTGCGGTCTTTGCAGTATTTGCACTTGTTTTAAGCCTGGGAGGTATGGCCCTGGCAGCGGATTATCCATCAAAGCCATTTGAGTGTATTTCACCTGGAGGTGCGGGCGGCGGATGGGATACGACCATTCGAATGACCACCAATACCCTTACCAAAGAGGGAATTGTTGATCAGCCAATGCCCGTAATGAACAAACCTGGCGGAGGCGGCGGTGTTGCCCTTGCCTATCTCCAGAAAAGAAAAGGTACTCCTTATACTATAACTGTTTACTCTCCTCCACTCCTTCTTATCAACCTTACCGGACAGACAAAACTGAGCTATAAAGATACTACTCCAATTGCAATGCTCATCAATGATTATGGAGCTTTTGCAGTGCCTGCGGATTCACCTTATGAGACGATCAATGATGTTATGGAAGCCATTAAGAAGGATCCAAAGAGTGTAAAGGTCGGTGGGGCATCTTCCCCCGGATCCATGGATCATCTTCAGTTCCTTCAGGTGGCCAAGGCTGCAGGAATAAAGGGTCTGAAAGAAATACCCTATATAGCAATCCAGGAAGGCAGCATGGCAACTCTTATGGGAGGTCATATCGACCTTCTCTCCACAGGAATGGCTGAAACAGTTGGTCCTATGGAGGCAGGAGATGTTAGGGTTCTTGCCATTACAGCACCCAAAAGAGTCGCAGAAGGTCCTCTTGCTGAAATCCCAACAGTGATGGAAGAGGGAATTGATACAGCATTTATCAACTGGAGGGGTATATTCGGTCCTCCGGAGATGCCTGATTATGCACTTGAATACATGGAAAACGCTCTGGCCGAAATGGTCAAAACCGGTACCTGGGATGAAGTCTGTACCAAGAACGGCTGGACAAAGGCTTTTATGGGTTCCTCTGACTTCAGTGCTTTCCTTGACAAGACCAATATGGAATACAAGGAAATACTTCAGGAGATAGGTTTCTACAAAGGAAATTAGGATAATACAGAGTAAGGAATAAATGATGTTTAACCCGCAGGGAGGTAACCCCTGCGGGTTTATAAGGAGAATTAATCATGCATCCTGATCTTATCCCGGGAATAATATCCGTAATTTTCGGAACAGTCTATGCTTCACAGGCTATTGTCCTTCCGAAGGCCAATATTGGTAACCCCTGGGCACCCATATATTTCCCCCTCAGCCTTGGAGTTCTTCTGGTCGCCTTTGGTATTGGATTAATTCTGAAAGCCCGTGCGGAAAAGCGTTCAGCTGGCAAAGCTGCAAAACATGTCTACTTTGATCGATCATCCCTGTTCCTGATAGCAGGGACAATTGTAATATGTGTCCTTTACGCCGTGATATTCGAAAAAGTCGGTTTTATCATAGCCACCATGCTGTTCGTAGGAAGTCTTCTTTTTATCGTCAACGGTATCAAAAGCTGGAAGGTAAATACTATAACGGGTGTGACCTTTACGCTTGTCATCTGGTATATCTTCGAGAAGCTCTTTTATATAAACCTTCCTTAGAGTAATAGGAGTGAATATCTCATGGAGACCTTGAATCTTCTTGCAGGCGGTTTTGTTTATGCAGTATCTCCACTGAATATAGTCTGGCTTGTCCTTGGTGTTATTATGGGGACCGTCCTGGGAATGCTTCCCGGACTTGGTCCTGCAACAGGTATAGCCCTTCTTCTTCCCTTGACATTTACCATGTCACCAGATACTGCCCTTATAACAATGTGTGCAATATATTATGGAGCCATGTTCGGAGGTTCCAGAAGCTCCATACTACTCAATGTTCCGGGTATGGGAGGAGCTGTAGCTTCATGTTTTGACGGTTATCCGCTTTCCCAGAAAGGTCAGGCGGAGTCAGCCCTTGCAATGTCGGCTATTGCATCTTTCATCGGCGGGCTGATCGCAACAGTGGCATTTGTTCTTCTTGCAGTGCCTGTGGCCCGATTTGCCCTCAAGTTTGGCCCGCCGGAATATTTCACACTAATGATATTTGCACTTGCTGCTACAGCGTCCATTTCCAAGGAGGCTATACTTAAGGGTTTCGTAGCCCTTCTTATAGGTCTCATGATCTCAACGGTAGGTATGGACTATCAGTCAGGAGTTCTGAGATTTACCTTCGGCATTGGGGAGCTTCAGACCGGAATAGATTTCATAATAGTTATAATCGGTGTCTATGGTCTGGGGGAGGTTTTCATAAATTTCGAGAAGATGACCTCCACTGGAGCTGGAGAAGTGCTGAAGAAAAAATTCGGAAGGATCTGGATAACCATGGCTCAGTGGAAGAGAAGCTGGCTTCCGATCCTGAGACAGACTCCCATAGGTTTTTTCATTGGAGTTCTCCCCGGAGCCGGCGGTACTATCGCTGCTCTTATGGCATACAACAATGAAAAGCAGATATCCAAGCATCCTGAAGAGTTCGGTGAGGGGGCTATAGAGGGTCTTGCTGCACCTGAAGCCGCTAATAACGCCGCTTCAGTGGGAGCACTTATTCCCATGCTGACCCTTGGTGTTCCTGGTTCCGGTACTACGGCTGTAATGCTGGGAGCTCTAATGATCCTGGGACTTCAGCCAGGTCCCCTTCTTTTCCAGCAGCATGCTGATATCGCATGGGCAGTTATGGCAAGTATGTTCCTTGGTAATATTGTTGCAGCTATAATAAATATACCCCTGGCAGGACTTCTTGTAAGAGTACTTGCAGTACCTCCCAGGGTGCTTTATCCTCTCATAGTAGGCCTTGCCTTTGTTGGAGTCTATACCATAAACTTCAGTGTGGTCGATTTCTTCCTTCTTATGATCTTTGGCCTTGTGGGTTTTTTCATGAAGAAGTTCAAGATCCCGCTTGCGCCTTTGATACTTGCGGCGGTAATAGGACAATCCATGGAGCAGTCCTTCAGGATGTCCCTGATGCTTTCCGACGGAAGTCTGACCATATTTTTCAGAAACGGGATCTGTCTTACTCTTCTTACACTGGCCTTACTGTCGATTATCTGGCCATTTTTCAATGACTGGAGAAAGCAGAAAAAAGCACAGGAGAGTGCCTGAAAAAAGAGGGTAAATGGGAGTTGAGCTATCATGTATGAAGAGCGGGAGATAAATCTTTCTCTTCCCTTCGAATACAGTGAACTTAAGGATTTTCTGAGTTCTGTCGGTCTTAAGGTTCCTTCCGGGATAGATCATTGTGTTGGAATATATGATCCCCGGGAGGAACTTGTAGCCGCAGGGTCCCTTGTTGGTAACATTATCCAGGGTGTTGGAGTACACTCATCTCTTCAGGGAGAGGGGCTTTCTGCGAGAGTGGTTAGTCTGCTTTTGAAGAAAGCTTCACTGCTGGGGAGGGACAAGGTCTTTATTTTCACCAGAACGGAAGAAGCCCGGAAGTTCGAAGACCTGGGATTTCATCTTGTCGAGTCAGTAAAGGATTATGCTTCATTGCTCGAATGGGGTCGCCATGGGATTGAGGAGTTCAAGTACTGTTTGAGAAAAATTGCGGAAGATAAACCCCCTGATTCTGCAAGTATTGTTGTCAACTGTAACCCCTTTACCAATGGTCACAGGTACCTCATAGAGAAGACAGCCAGTGAAAATCCCCATGTCTATGTTATCGTGGTAAGGGAAGACAGATCTCTTTTCCCATTTGAAGCAAGGTTTGATCTTGTTGAAAAAGGGGTGCAAGACCTTAAGAATGTTACTGTTATCAGTGGCGGTGACTATGTAATTTCCAATCTTACGTTCCCTTCCTATTTTACAAGAGATGACAGTATGACGCCCTATCATGCCACGCTTGATCTCAAGATCTTTGCAGAGCACATAGCGCCATCTCTGAAAGTGGTCAGAAGATATGCAGGGGATGAGCCATATTGCCCAGTGACCTCGACGTACAACAGTTTTATGGAAAAAATACTTCCTTCCTGCGGTATAGAAATGATCATTATCCCGCGCCTCATGGATGGGAATAAGGCTGTAAGCGCATCCACGGTGAGGGATCTGATAAAACAGGACAGGATGGAAGATATAAAATATATAGTACCAGAGACCACCTATGACTTCCTTGTCTCGGAGGAAGCTTCCGGGATAGTGGAGAATATCCGTAGAAGCAGCTCGAGACATTGAGCTGACAGGAGGTAAGTTTATTTGAATATTACCGGAAAAGTGACAGCAGGCTCCCTTGAGTCCAGTGATGTAATGATATCTCTTGAGCCTGGGGAAGAAGGTCTTGAGATAATCGTTGACAGCCTTGTGGAAAAGCAGTTTGGCAGAAGGATCCGTAATGTAACCCTTGAAATTCTTGAGAGGGAAGGTATTTCCGGAGGAGTAGTACGTATCCAGGACAGGGGAGCACTTGAATGTACCCTTAGAGCCAGGATAGAGACTGCTATTGAAAGGCTGTCGGGTTGAAAAAAGATATTTCAGGAATACTGGAAGCAAGGGAAAAACGCTGGAAGAAAAAGATCAGGCTTGCAGGTAAATTAAATGGGACCGTGATCTGTATAAGACTAAATATCCCCGGGCCTGATAAGACCCGGGATATTTTTGTCAAATTCCATGAACACTTGACGGAGGAATTTCTTGAATTGTTTTCCCGGACAGGGGCTGACATATTATTCAGTGAAAAGACGGTAACTGCCGATGGTCCTGAGTATCTTATGGTTTGCCCTGTTGATGCTGTCTGGATAAAAAAAATGGCGATAGAGTTTGAGGATAGTAACGAGGGAGGAAGACTTGCCGATATAGATGTTATGGACAGTGATTCCCTTCCACTTTCAAGGGAGTCTCTGGGTATACCCCCAAGGAAATGTCTTCTCTGCAACAGTCCAGCCAGAGATTGTATAGTACTCGGGTCTCATGATATCTCAGAAGTTATGGCTGAGGTTATAAGGATCATTCGAAATAAAAGGGAGTCCCGAAGGACTCCCGCCGGTTAAAAAAAGCTGTGCCAAAAGGAGGACAGCTTAAGGGGCTGTTTGATAACATAAAACTCCTGTTATTATATTGCTTAACGCAGTGAATGCAACAGGAGTTTAAAAAATAAGTTAAAGATAACTACATTATTTCTTGCACATAAAGTATAGAGTTAGCATAAGGGGAAGGGAAAAGATATAATTATCTTTTCGGGAGGTATTCAGAATATGCAGGCCCAATGGAGCATACAGGTTACTACCAGAAGGAAGATAGAGGATAATGTGAAGGTTGTTTTTTCAATGATCCCATCGAAGGCCCTTAAAGAAAGCGGTGTAGCCGAAACGGATTTCTGGGAGAATATCAGGCAAAAGCTTATACGGAAGGCGTATCTGGAAAAATTGCCTCCGCAGGCTGTAAGCTCCTACATAATAGAAGCTGGTAAAAACAGGTCAAATGAAGTATCCCTGGTAATTGAATATTGAGAGAGGAGATCGATCATATTGCTTTACAGATCAATGAAGAGATCACCGGATAAAATTTCCATACTTGGTTTTGGATGCATGAGATTACCCGTAAAGGATCAGCGCATAGAGAATATTGATGATGAGAAGTTCACAGAAATGCTTCATTATGCCATAGATAATGGAGTGAATTATGTCGATACAGCCTGGCCATATCATAACGAGGCGAGTGAACCGGCAGTTGGACGTGCTCTTTCAGGAGGTTATCGAGACAAGGTCTTTCTTGCTACAAAACTGCCTACATGGCTTATAGAGTCCAGGGAAGATATGGATTTCTATCTTAATGAGCAGTTGAAGAGGCTGCAGACAGATCATATTGATTATTATCTTGTCCATGCTCTTACGAAAACTCGCTGGAAGAAGATCACCTCACATGACGTTTTCGATTTTCTTGATTCTGCCAGAAAAGATGGGAGGAT
>CAYPIU010000039.1:0-16379 GCA_964410915.1 uncultured Synergistales bacterium
TATTGGACAGCTGGAAGCTCAACGAACTATGCACTTTTGAGGGAAGAGTTTTTGTCCACCAACGACCAGGATCATATGGATGCGTTGAAAAAATGGGTTGATGGTGCAGAGTATTTCGATATCCCTGATTATGAAGATAATCACGAATTGAGAGCAGACGGCAATACTCCACTGGCTTCTTCAATTTACAATTCTATTTCAGGCAGAAATTGTGCCTATGATTTCTTTGCAGAGAATGGTGTTATACAGGGCTGGTGCCAGGATAACTATCTTATTGTACTGACCGATGGGGCTGATACGGATCCGCATATTTATGATCCTCTGAATGCTCCTGTAAACAGGGTTAAACAGCTTTATGACGAGAGCCAAAATATCGGTACTTTCCATGACAAGCCCAACAGCCCTGTAAAGACGTTGGTAATAGGGTTCATTGACCCTGAGGTATCCGGCAATACAGATCTCAAAAATACTTTGAACAACATGGCGGATGTGGGATGGGATGGAGAGATCGATAACAATGGTCCCAGGGGTGAAGGAACTTCGAACCAGGCATATTTTGCAAACGATGTGGATGCCCTGATCCAGGCTTTCAGGGATATTTTCATACTTATTCAGGAGAAGAGCGGAACAGCCGGTGCTCCCCTGATAAGTCCCGGGTCCAAGACGGGGGAACAGACGGGGTCTGTTTATGTAGCATCCTTTGTTCCGAAGCCCACGAACCAGTGGGAAGGGAAATTCTACAAATATGCTCTTGAGAGTGATGGGATATCGGGAACTCCAGACTGGGAAGCGGGTAGTAAGCTCAATACAAAATCCTATTCCTCCAGGAGCGTTTATACAGTTGACTGGAATGGAGATTCAAATCTTACTAATTTCAATGATATCAATGATGCCCTTGTATCTCTGGGTGCTCAGAATGACAAATTCGATATTATGCCTGCTATGAGCAATGATGACTGGCAGTCTTTTGTGAGGTGGGTCCTGGGTTCACAAGAATACGATCCGAATGTTTCTGAGAGGTGGAAGTTATCTGATATTTATCACAGCGGACTTACAGAAGTGGGAATACCACAGGCATTGACACCTCAGGGCGGATATACTGATTTTATCCTTGATAATGCCTCCAGGGATAAGGTCATATATGTTCAGGCCAATGACGGAATGCTTCACGCATTCAATGCCGGAACCACCTCGGATGATCTTGGAAATACTTTTGAGGCGGGAGATGAGAGATGGGCCTTCATTCCTCCCAATGTTCTTCACAGCGGCAGGCTTATTGGTCTCAGGGGTACTTTCAGCAGAGAGGCAGGAAACAGTCCTCCCTGGCAGTTTACTTCTATTGGAAGTGAAGAGACCCGTTCGATCCCCAGATATCTCATGGATGGGCCTCTGGTTGCAGAAGATGTATATGATGAATCATCAGGCGAATGGCGGACACTTTTACTTGGTCTGCTGGGTTATGCAGGAGCAGGGATGTACTGTATGGATATAACTGATCCTGATTCTCCTGAATTCATGTGGGCCATCGATAATGCAGTATACAGGCCTGATGAAAAGATCAGGAACCAGACAAAACAGAGAGCAGTGGTGAAGTGGACTTCGGAGGATGACGGGGCTGTATCATATGATTTTTATCGCCATCATGAAACTGTTCCTCTGGAGTTTGATTATACGGATCTGCGTTTCACCCTATCGGTGCCGGTGATCGGGAGTATGACCCTGACTGATATCAATGGTGATGAGGTTACTAAATGGGTATCACTGATGGGCAATGGTACGGATATGGAACTTTCAGGGGACAGTGTCAAAGGGCGTGTCTATGTAACGGATATTCTCACCGGAGAAGTAATCAATACTTTCCAATTTGAACCAAACATGAAGTTTGTGGTGAGTCCTGTGACGGTTTTAAGGGAAAATGATATCCGCCGAATCAGTACTTTTTACGTGGGAGACAATAATGGTGATATATATGAAGCCAGTGAATCAGATAACTGGGCTGGAAGAAAAATAATCAACCTGAATGGTTCGAACGGGCCCTCTTTCAGAATGGAGGTAGGTCTTTTCGGAAACAATACGCCCTGGCTTTTCATTATTACTGGAGATCAGGATGATAAGGTTGTTTACGGATCGAACTATAATCATGTAGTTGCATTAAATACAAGATATTCTCCAAACTCAAATCTTGTTATGACCTCTGATCTTACAGAAGTGGATCCTTCAGATGTCCTCAGCGTCAGTCCGGCTATGGGGGCGGGGTGGTATTTTCGTCTGGAAGCTGATGAATATCCTGCCACTCCAGTGAAACTTTATAACGGTTATCTCTTTTACTCCACTTTCATTGAAGATCCGGATCCATGCAAGATAGGTACCAGCAGGCTTTATGTCCAGCAGGCGAAAACTGGTCTCGGTGGTTGGGAAAGCAATACTAAATACGTTGAATTTTCAGGAGTTCAGATCAGGGGAATTACCATTAGTGATGGGAAGGTATACGTTGGTGCTATAGACCATTCCGGAGAAGGAACAGAAGGTCTTCCTGATGAGTTTGACAGCCTTGGAGCGTCTTTTGAAAACAATCTTCTTGTTTTTGATACTCCTCCTTCCGTGATGGCTTTCCCCTTTCCCATAGAGAGTGGTCAGATGATACCAAGATACTGGAGGGAGTGGATCCGAAGATGAAAAAGTGGTTTTCAGGGTTATTATTGTTTCTATTTATTTTCCCCGTAATTATTACTCCTGTCTCTGCTGTAGGTCAGATTCATGAAAACAGAGAAGACAGGCCCCTGGATAAAGTTGAAGATATATCATCGGTCTTTGGGCTATTGAAGGGGATGACCTTTAATCCGTCCTACGTTCAGATTGAGAAAGGAAATTTTCTATGGTCTCCTTCTGTTACGAAATTCGCGGATGAAAAAAATAAAGAAATGACCCCGCGGTCTTTCCTGAAGGCATACATCAACATGGGAGTAAGAATTGTATTGAACTCTGATAAGGTGATAGTTTCAGCTGAACCTGTGAATTACTGATTTAACGTTTTGAGGAAGGGATCCGGTCTTTTCCGAGTCCTTAAAGATTAAATACATAAATAAAAGGCTGAGCAGAAAAGCAGACTTTATCAGATCAGCTAAAGTTCAGGCCTTTTAATAATTCAGTAAAGATTCAGAATGACGCCTTGAAAATTACCAGGCGTCATTCTCTTATATTTGGAAGAATGGACGGTTTTATATTGGTGTTTAAGATTTATTATTTCACCCGCATCAGTATAAATTTATCATTGGTACTGGATGGATTTTCTGTTGCCTCAAAATGATGTTTGTCCGGTTCTTCCAATCCTTCGCTGTAATTACCGTCATATATTCCAGTTTCAGGAGACATGTCTTCGAGCTTTTTTCGAACATCGTAGGAGTAATAATCATTTGTTACATTTGCTGCGATGTAGACGTGAACCTGTTCAGTCTCAAATTGTTTTTTGCCTTTTGCAGGACCTGAAACATAGATAAAAAAAGGATTTTCTGATGCAGTACTCCAGTCTGTTTTTGAAGCAAAGGGAAATGGATCTTCCATCTCCCTATCCAGATATGATTCCAGTTCTCTCACGCTTAGGACACCCCATCCGTCATTTCCCTGTTCAAACCACTTGAGATTATCAGCGTAATACTGAAGGGTGGCAGTTTTCAGGGTTTTCATGTTGCTTACCAGTTCTATAGCCTGGGCCTTGTTCTGTGCTTTTCCCGCAGCCAGAAGTAATCCTCCCGCAAGGATCCCGATGATAATTATTACTATAAGCAGTTCTACCAGTGTAAAAGCCTTCCGTCTCTTCAAGATACTCACCTCTATTTAGTAATATCTGCCGGATCTTTTCTGTCATGTTGTCAGTCATTCCTGCTATTTATCTTCAAAGTAGATTATTCCAGAGTAATACAGAAAATTTAAGAGCTTCAAAGATCATTCTGAAGGGGAAAACAGATCAATCGTGTTAGGTCTTTTGGACTATCGCTTTCTCAGGATAAGACAAGTCTCAAAACTACGGTAAATCTGTTTCAGATTAATTTTCTTTCAAATAATCCTGATCTTCTGTTTGCGCAGGCAACCTGAAAGCGGTTTTACGGAAGCTTGTCAAGTTAGGGCAGTTTACCATTGTATTCCTTAATGTCAGGATATATTCTTCTCAAAATATCAGAATAGAATTATTGGAAGTGCTCAATATTGGTTTAAGGGCGAAATAATCATTTTATCCGGGAAAACAATAAAGAAATGGGGACTAAATTTGTATTTCTGCATGGGATTATTCTCATTCTTTTGATAAGATTGTTGCTGAATGGTAAAAAGAGGGTAACCTCGATATGTTTAAGTAATGCGGGTTACCATATCAATTCTATAACTTGACAAATATGAGATAATTCGAATGTTTTGTTGATGTTTTCAATTGAGTCATTTGAGCGGAGGAGATATTCTTGGATTTTGCGGATATTCATTTGAAACTTGGGTGCCATGAACCTCGTTTCCCTCTTATTCAGGGTGGCATGGGTGTTGGCATTTCCGGGCCAGTTCTTGCAGGAACTGTTGCCCGTGAAGGTGGTATAGGTACCATTGCAAGTGTAGGCCTCGCATGTAATTCTCCCCATTATACAGGCAGGAATTATTTTGAAGCGAATCAGGAAGCAGTAAAAGAGGCTCTTGCAGAGGCTCGGAAGATCGCAGGGAATGGAATACTTGCAGTCAATTGCATGGTGGCTCTCAGTGACTATAAACTCCATGTACTTTCAGCCTGTGAGGGCGGAGCCAATGTCGTCATATCTGGTGCCGGGTTACCGCTTCAGCTTCCTGAATTTGCCCAGGACTTTCCTGATGTAGCACTGGTTCCTATCGTAAGTTCCAAAAAAGCAGCTTCAATAATAATCAGGCGCTGGGAGAAAAGATACCAGAAACTTCCTGATGGAATTGTTGTGGAAACTCCTCTGTATGCAGGTGGGCATCTTGGAGCAGCGAGACCCGAACAGGTAACTGACGAGAATCTTTCTTTAGAGGTAGTCGTTCCTGAACTTGTAAGCTATCTCAAAGATGAAGTAAAGGCGGATATTCCTGTTATAGCTGCTGGAGGTATCTGGGACAGGAAAGACGTGGTACATGCCTTTTCTCTCGGAGCAAGGGGTGTTCAAATGGGAACCCGTTTTGCATCGACTTATGAAGGAGATGCAAGTGATCGTTTCAAGCAGGCCTATATTGATGCAGAGGAAAAAGATGTTGTCATAATTAAAAGCCCAGCCGGATTGCCAGGGAGAGCTCTCAAGAATCCTTTCATTGCAAAATATATTCAGGGGAATGTGGAGAGTAAGCCCTGTATTGCCAATTGTCTTTCACATTGCAGGTATAGAGACACAAGGGAAACGTTCTGTATAGCTCAGGCGCTTGTGGATGCTTTTAAGGGCGACTGGGAGAACGGACTGTTTTTCTGTGGTTCAAATGTTACTAAAACCTCAAAGATGGAGTATACTGCTGATATTATAAAGGAACTTTTTGGTGGATAAGACAGCAAGGTCCTTTGAATAACTAATAAAAACGATCAAGCGGAGGATTTTGCCGCTTGATCGTTTTTAGCTTTTAAGAAGATGATATTTTACCTTTAAATCCAGGGCTATTTTGTTTATGATATCAGGTGGGTAATAAATCTGTTATGACGTGGATCTTCAGCTTTAAAACACGTCGGGAGGCTTTCAATGTTAACGGGATACAGCAAGAAAATACTCTTTTTGATAATTATATCTGTTATATTTGCCTCAGGGATCTGTTATTCTCCGATGACTCTTTTCGCGAAGGACGAGCAGATCCAATCGGAAGATGTTGAAAAGACATTTTCAGAAAAACTTAAAGATCCGGCTTTTATCAGTCAGAGGCTTGAGGAGATGCAGACCAGGCTGGAGGAATGGAACAACCTTGACAAGGAATCAATGGCTAAACAGTACATGGTCCAGGAAGCTGATGTTGTAACAAGGACCAATCTCTTTAATGCAATTGAATCATTCTACAGGCGTCTTTTAACTGCAATGGAGAAGAACGTCACCGTAACAGAAGAACTCAAAAAGTATGAAGCAGCCAGGGAACAGCCCGCCGAAACCCTGGTGGAGGAAAAACCTCCATACAACCTTTCACTTTACGAGAACTATCTGGACAAGATCGATACGGCAGAACAGAGGATCGTGACGCTTAATAACTCAATCAAGCAGTTGAAGGCCGGTATCGAAACTACCCGTTCTGAGTTGGGTAAGGCGGAGAGCAGGGTACGTATACTTAAGGAGCAGGTAGATAAAGTAGGTCCTGAAGCTGTTCCTGACCTCACATGGGAATACCGTGGAGCGGAGTGGAACGAAGAGCTCCGAAAAGTAACCCTTGAATTCCAGACAAGAAGGCTTGACAATCTTGAGAAAGAACTGTCCATAGTTAATATGGTAAAGGAGAGGGAGCAGCGTGGAGCAAGCTGGATCAGGGATAATCTGGCATATGACGAGGAAGATCTGAACAAAAAAGTTACAGCTTACAAGGAAATGTTCGAAAAGGAAAAAGAGAGAATAACTGAGCTCAACGCCGCAAGGAGTAAAGTTGAGAAGAAGCTGGTAGAGCTCCAGACAAGAGTAGAGACGGTCAAGGATCCCGAAAAGAAATCCATAGCAGAAACAGCTTTAAGAGAACAGGAGACCTGGTGGGAATATTATCAGAACAGCATAGAGGATTCGGAGGAGTCCCTTCAGTATATCAGCGAAGCTCAGCAGATCTGGCAGAGAAGATACATCCTTCTCAAGGGAGAGATAAAAACCGAAGATCTTTACAAGATCAGGGATGAAACAAAGGCAAGAATTGACGCTATGCAAAAAAATCTCTTCAGCCTTCAGGAAGGTCTTACCACGGTTCATGGCAGGCTGACCAGGGCGCAAAAGGATCTTGAGGATACAGAAGCTCCAAAAGAGATACTGGATCACAGAAAAGGGATAGTAACAGCACTTGAAAGGCTTGTAGCTGATAACCTGAGATTCTCGTCACTGGTGAGCCAGGTCCTTAACCTCAACACGAGACTTCTTTCCGAAGTGGAATCAAACCTTTCCTCCGTTCAGATAACGGAGAAGGTCTCAACACTCGGTAAAGAGAGGATCATGGCTGTTCTTAACACAGAGCTTCTGTCCGGAGATGGATACACGCTTACGGTCAGGAAGCTTATACTGGCTCTGGTGATTCTGGTATTAGGCATATTTTTAAGCAAGAAGTTCACCAATGCGATCCGTAAAAGGATGGTCAGGAGAAACATGGACCCGTCTGCCATCATGGCTGTCCAGAAGATCCTTTATTATATCCTGGTTATAATCTTTATCCTGATTACTCTTAATATGGTCAACATTCCGCTGACAGCATTTGCCTTCCTTGGAGGTGCCATGGCCATAGCCGTAGGTTTCGGTGCCCAGAATCTTTTCAGCAACCTTATAACGGGATTTATCCTGATGTTCCAGAAACCCTTCAAGGTAAATGATATTGTGCAGGTTGATGGAATAACAGCAACTATCGTGGAAATTGGTTCGAGAGCAACAACCATACGAGACTTTGATAATATCGAGATCATGGTCCCGAACAGTCATTTTCTTTCGAACAAGATCATAAACTGGACCCATAGCGACAAGATCATCAGGGGTGTCGTCAAAGTAGGAGTGGCTTATGGTTCTCCTGTTAGAGAAGTTGAAAGCCTTCTAATGGAATGTGCGAGAAAACACTCAAAGGTTCTCAAAAATCCGGAACCTTATGTTGTTTTCGGTGATTTTGGTGATAGTGCACTTGCTTTTGAATTGTATTTCTGGGTCGACATGAGGAATGCTTCAAGATTTTTCGTAGCAAGTGACCTAAGGTATATGATCGATAATAGTTTTGCCAAAAATAGTATCACAATATCCTTCCCGCAACTGGATGTACATCTGGATACCCCCGGTTCTTTAAATATCGGGCACGTGCCGGAAACTTCAGAGGAGCGGGATACCGGTCAGGAAAAACCACTGGATGAATAAGAGAATATCTGATCTGAATAATTCGAGATATTCTGGAAGAAGACAGTTTTATGATGTGGTCAGCTGATTATCATCAGCTATTTAAAACAGAATATTTCGGAGGCGATAGTTAGTGTCAACAATAACTATTTTTGAACTGGTTGGCGGAGTAGGGCTTTTTCTATTTGGTATCAAGATAATGGGAGAGTCTCTACAGGATCTGGCAGGAGATAAATTGCGTCAGCTTATATCATCTCTCACGAGTACGCCAGTTAAAGGTGTGCTTGTAGGAGCTCTTGTTACTGTTCTGATCCAGAGCAGCAGTGCGACAACGGTAATGTCAGTGAGTTTTGTACATGCTGGCTTAATGACATTGAAACAGGCAGTCGGTGTCATAATGGGAGCAAATATTGGAACCACGGTAACGGCACAGCTTATTGCTTTCAATATCAAGCATTATGCTCTTCCGATCATTGGTATTGGAATGATCCTTTCAGTCTTTGGGAGAAGCAAAAGGAATAAATATATTGGCAACGGTCTCGTTGGTTTCGGCCTGCTGTTTCTTGGAATGCAGCATATGGGAGATGCAATGAGCTTTTTGAGAGGAAGGGAGGATATCTTTCTTGCCTTCAGTTCAAATCCCGTTCTTGGTGTACTTGTCGGAGCAATAGTTACAATGCTTGTTCAGTCAAGCTCTGCTACCATAGGCCTTACAATAGCCATGTCCGTTCAGGGGCTTATAGGTATTGATATAGCAATACCTATACTTCTGGGAGATAACATAGGAACCACGATAACGGCGGTAATTGCTTCTCTTGGTTCCAACAGGGCAGCTAAACAGGCCGCTGCTGCCCATGTTATGTTCAATGTAATAGGTGTGTCAATATTCCTGGCCGCCATGCCAATATTCAAGTCAGCTGTTCTTATGACTTCAGGGGGTATTGCCAGACAGATCGCCAATGCTCATACTTTATTCAACGTTACCAACACACTTATATTCCTGCCTTTTGCATCGCAATTTGTAAAGCTCATACAGCATCTTGTCCCCTCAAAAGGAGAGGTTTATTTTTCAGGCCCGCAGTTTCTGGATAAGAGGCTTATCGATGCATCTCCCGCAGCTGCAGTAGATGGAGTACGCAAGGAAATAATAAGAATGGGCGATGTTATCAGGTCGATGTTGAGAGATGTCCATTCTGCTTTCGTTAATGATGATATCAATATGGTCCAGCAGGTAAACCAGACCGAAAAAATAATCAATGAACTTACACATCAGATCGCAGATTATTCTGCAAAGCTTTGGGAGATCAGTTTATCAGAAGATCTGTCGACGGTCCTTTCATCCTATGTCAATGGTGTAAGTGATATAGAACGAATAGGTGATCATGCACAAAATATTGTTGAATTATATGAATACAAGCGTGACCATAAATTGACTTTTTCGGAAAAAGGAAAAGAAGAGTTTGATGAGATGTTCACAACTACATTATGTGCAGTTGATCTGAGTATGGAAGCAGTTGCAGATCAGGATGCAGATAAGGCCAGAGAGGTTGTAGATGTTCTTGAGGCAAAGATCGATTCCATGGAGAAGGATTTACGAAAAAAGCATATCAAGAGATTGAACAAAGGTAAATGCCACCCCTCCTCAGGGGTAATATTTATTGATATTTTGAGCAATCTTGAACGAATAGGTGATCATGCCCATAATATTTCCTACATAGTTCTTGATGTTGAAAATCTGAAAAAAGGCAAGAAAAAAACTGAATCAACTGTGTAAGCAAAGATAAAACTATTTACCTCCCTGATACAGGGAGGTATTTTTTTAACGGTAGCAATAAACAAAAGTACATCACTTGACAACATCATATACTATAGTTTACAATCTTTCATATTTTCCAAAAGGAGTGATCTTAGTGGTTGTTAAATGCGTAGTATGTGACGGTGAAGTAAAATTGTCAGATGATGTTATTGAGGGTGAGCTCTTAACTTGCCCGGATTGCGGTTCCGAGCTTGAAGTGGTAAGTCTGGCTCCTCTGTCAGTAGAAGAAGCACCAGAGGTTCAGGAGGACTGGGGCGAATAGAATGCCAGTTGTCCGTATCTGTTATTCAAGACTGAGAACTGAAGAAAAGCTTCTTTTCCAGGCTGCCGAGAAACTGAATATACCCTTTGAACCTGTCGATGTAAGAGACCTTCGCTGGCCAGATCAATTTCTCTTTGATCCCAGTGACGTTGTTTTATGCAGATGTGTAAGCCACTTTCAGAACGTGGCTTTGGCGGGTCTTATGGAATCCCGGGGATTAAAAACGATAAATCATTCTTCTGTGATTTCCCTTTGTGGAGATAAAATTGCGACAGCGTCTCTTTTTTCCCAAAGAAGAATTCCCCAGCCTCTTTTCAAAGTGGCTTTCTCTCCAGAGGGGGCTGTCAGGGCTTCTGAGGAAATGGGATTCCCGGTAGTGTTCAAACCTGCTACCGGAAGCTGGGGCAGACTTCTGGCAAAGGTCAATGACAGAGAAGCAGCAGAGGCACTGGCAGAGCACAAGTCTTTCCTGGGTGCTCAACACCAGGTCTTTTTTATTCAGCAATATATCGAAAAATCAGGATTTGATCTGAGGGCGACCCTGATAGGTGGAGAACCTGTTTCCCTGATCAAAAGAAGCAGTGATCACTGGATAACGAACACTGCCAGAGGAGCTGTGGCAGAAGGCATGGAAATGACCAGTGACATGAAAGAGCTGTTGGTTCAGGTAGGAAAGGCTACAGGCGGGGATTTTCTCGCAGTAGATCTTTTTGAAACTGAACTGGGATGGATCGTAAATGAGATCAATGGTCAGCCTGAGTTCAGAAGTTCTATAAAGACCACTGGCATCGATATACCCGTAAAGGTTATCGAATATGCATGGAAGATGACAGGAAACTGAAATACCAGAAAGGATAGGTCTGCCAATGAATATTTACTCTGTTAAGGCCACAGATGTATCGAAGATAATGTCTTTATTTAATACCTGCATCTCTTTTTTCAGGCGCAGGTATCCATTTGCCATGACTGGAGGTCAGCCGCCGGGGTAAATTTCGTTATCCCTGTAGCTTTAGTTTTCCTTCGGTCCGCTGGCATAAGTCAGGCGGACTCTTTTTTTTCTTTATATTTTTCAAAGATCGTGAATGGAGGTTTGTTATGTTAAAAGTTGCCTTATGGGGAGCAAATGGTATGGCAGGAGGAGAGATGCTCAGACTTATATCAGGGCATCCATCAATGGATCTGGCTGTGGCTGTTTCAAGGAGCATGGCTTCCCGGCCGATCTGGAATACTCATCCCCACTTACGTCAGGATTATCCGACTGCTGTCTTTACGGAACCGGATAAAGCGTTAAAAGAGGATGTTGATATTGTATTTTTAGCCTTACCTCATGGTGCTTCATGGCCGATCATACTTGAGTATATGAAAATGACAAATTATGTAAAAATAGTGGATCTCTCCGCAGATGCAAGATTAAGCTCCACTGATGATTATATCAAATGGTATGGAAAACCTCATGAAGCTCCATGGATACTTGAAAAAAGTGTTTATGGTCTTGCTGAACTTCACAGGGAGAGCATTCCTGATGCAAAACTGGTAAGCGGTGTTGGATGTAATTCTACATGTTCAATACTTGGACTTTATCCCCTTGCCAGAGAGGGTCTGATACAGTCTGCCAGAATAGAACTGAGGACTGGTTCTTCAGAAAGCGGAGCCAGGGCTTCTACCGGGACTCACCATCCTTACAGGGATCGGACATTGAGAATTTATGAACCTTTCAGGCACAGGCATCTTGCAGAGATCGTTCAGGAACTTGAGCTTTCGGAAGATATTTTTACCATGACCATGACTGCAGCCGGAATGGTAAGAGGAGTACAGATGCTTGCGCAGGTTGAGCTTTCAAAAGAAGTAAAAGAGAGTACCCTTTGGAAGATATATAAAAAATATTATAATGATGAGCCTTTTCTTTCCCTGAGTCCTGCAAAACCAAAGCATCTTCGTTTTCCTGACCCTAAACTTGTTCTGGGAAGCAACAGGGCAGTTACAGGATTTCAGCTTCATGATGATTCCAGGAGGCTGCTGGTGGTGTCAGCCATTGATAATCTAATGAAAGGTGCTTCCGGAAGTGCCATGCAGTGTGCCAATCTTATGGCGGGTATTCCTGAAACTTCAGGTCTTGAAATGAAGCCTGTTTATCCCGTGTAAGGAGTTTTTCAGATGAATGAGAAAAATATTTACCCATTTCCAGGTCGGGGTGTTGTAAAGATCGGAGGGGCAAGAGGAAATTGCCTTCTACCCCTTATATCTGACCTTGCTTCGAGGGTTAAAAACGGAGAGAAGTGGATATTGGTTCATGGTGCAAGTGGTTACATGGAAGAACTTTCCAGCATTTGTGGACTTGAGCCTCACTATGTACAAAGTCCCGGCGGCTTCAGAAGCCGTTTCACCGGTAAGCTGGAAAAAGAGCTTTTTGTTTATGCGTGCAATGCTTTAAGCGTCAGGATAATGAGTCTCTTCTCCTCTGTTGGACTTAACGCCGGACTTCTTTATCCTGAAGAAAACCCAACAGCAGTGGCAAAAAGAAAAGATGTATTAAAGATAGTCGAGAATGGCAGAAAAAAACTGTTAAGAGGGAATTACAGCGGTACTGTCATTTCCTTTGATACTTCTCCTGTTGAAAGGTTATGGGAAAAGGGAGTATTACCTGTATTACCTCCTCTTGCTCTGGATGTGGAGAGCGGTGAAGGTATCAATGTTGATGGGGACAGATTGGCCGCAGCATCAGCGATCCATCTGGGAGCACAGGTCATGGTAATCCTGAGCAATGTGAGCGGACTTTTAAAAGATCCTGAAGATCCCGGTACTTTAATAAAGAAAGCCGGGCTTTCTGACTGGGAGGAACTGGAAAAATATGCCTCAGGAAACATGAAAAGAAAACTGCTGGCCTCATACGAGGCTTTAAAAGGAGGGACCCCAGTGGTCAGAATATGTGACAGCAGGACTGCTTACCCGCTTTCGGGAGGTCTTGAAGGAGGAGGCACTGAACTATGTCAGTGATGTTTGGAAGCAGGAGAATAGAGATACAAAAAGGTCAGGGTGCAGAGGTATATGACACTTCGGGTAAACATTATATAGATTTTGTATGCGGACATGGTTCTTCCCTTTTTGGACACAATCATCCGAAACTTGTAAAGGTCCTTAAGGAATCATCGGAATATCCATGGTCTATCGGGGTTGGATTTGAATCGCGAGATCGCAGAATGTTTATGGAAAGACTCAGAGAGATACTGCCCGGTGGTAAAGTTTTTTTATGTAACAGTGGTACAGAATCAATAGAGGCTGCCCTGAAACTCGTATCAGTTTTTCGGCCAGAAAGAAAAGGGATCGTGGCTTTGAGAAGAAGCTTTCATGGACGGACGCTGGGTGCACTCTCCCTGACCTTTAACCCCCGTTACAGAAGCACATGGAAGGACATGCTTCAGGAAGTTGTTCATGTTACACCGGAACAGATACCCCGGGTCATTGACAAGAGTACAGCCGCAGTTTTCGTTGAGCCTGTCCAGGGTGAAGGCGGGATCCATGTTATGGATAAACGATCAGCTGGCATGATCAATGATAGCTGCAGGAAAAATGGAGTAATACTTGTGAGTGATGAGATCCAGTCCGGATGGGGAAGATGTGGAAGTCTCCTGGGCAGTTCAATGACTGGACTGAAACCGGATATGGTTTGTCTGGCAAAGGGAGTTGCAGGTGGACTGCCGGTTGGGGCTACGATCTGGAAGGGTGAGCTTGGAGATTTTCCGGTAATGGGGCATGGTACTACTTATGGAGGGAATCCACTGGTATCGTCAGTAGGTCTCGCAGCGCTGGATCTTATAAATTCAGAAAAATATCCGGAGCATGCTTTAAGAATGGGGGAATATTTCAGAGGTCTTCTCTCCGGTATCTCTTCACCTCTGATAAAGGAAGTGAGAGGCCTTGGCCTTCTTACAGGAGTAGAACTTACAGTTAAAGCATCATCGGTCATAAGTAAACTGGAGGAAAAAGGAGTCCTTGCACTTTCGGCCGGTCCCATGGTAGTGCGTTTTCTTCCTCCTCTTGTTGTTAAAAAGGAACATCTGGATCAGGTCGTTTCCGCAATGGAGGAAACCCTTGGAGAGTTATCTGAATGACAACTCCGGAAGAACTGCTTTTTGACCTTGTAAGTATAAAAAGTTTCAGTGGAGATGAGTCCCGGGCATCCATGGATCTTAAAAGAGCTTTGCCATCTCTTGGCTGGGAAAAGACATTTATTGATGATATCGGCAACGTAGTGGCTACCAAAGGAAACGGATCTAAAGAACTCATTCTTATGGGACATATTGATACAGTTCCCGGCGGGCCTTCACCTCTTCTCTCTGGAGGCATACTTCACGGAAGAGGTTCTGTGGATGCCAAGGGACCTCTGTGTGCGTTTGCTGTGAGCGGAGGAGTATCTGAAGTTCCTCCAGGGTTTAAATTGACATTAATTGCTGCAGTGGGGGAAGAGAAGGATTCAAGAGGAGCCCGGTACAGATTGTTCCGCCACAATCCTTCAGCCTGTATTATCGGTGAACCATCGGGGACGAATGGGGTAACAATTGGTTACAGAGGTTGTATGCATATTCGATTTTCGGGTGAAGACAGCGGATTTCACAGAAGCAGTGACCAGGGTCCTTTGACGTCCTGTCTTATGGCTGCTGCTTCTGTGATAAAACACGTCGAAAAGATCGATGATCCAGAGAAAAAGATCATTGAAAGACCACATGCTGCTGTGGTTTCCATGCTTGGTACCGAGAATGGTGCAAGAAAAGCTGAAGTTGTTCTGGACCTACGGATACCTGTGGGGATGGAGATCCAGGATTTTACCTTACTCGCTCAAAAAACGGCAGATAAGAGGCATGTAGAGCTTTCTATAGAATTTACAGCCCCTCCGTTGATGGTTCCGCGAAATGACCCTGTGGTTCGTTCGCTCAGAAATGCAATAAGAAAATGTGATCTGAAACCAGTGATGTACGCAAAAGGAGGAACTGCGGATTTTAATCTTGCATCACAATGGAATTGTCCCTTAGCGGCGTATGGACCAGGTGACAGCAGACTTGATCATACATCCGGGGAAAAGATCAACTTGAACGATTACCTTTTGGCAATAGATGTTTTGAAGATAGCAATTCCATCAGTAATGCAGAATTTCGCAGATAAGTGAGTTTCGAAAAACTTGATGTTCCTTACTCAAGATCAGTGCCTTTTATCATACTGCAACCGGGGATGTCTTTGTGTAACGGTCGGCAACAGAGCTGGCAGCACATGCGAACGGTTTTGTCTGACAGTTGAAACCACTTCCTTTAACCATTCCAACTACGGCGCTGATAAGGTCTTTTGTCTTACCGTTCTGGCCAACATCCACATGAATTTCAATATCCGGGATCTTACTGGTTAGACTTCCTGTGATGTCTCCGGTCTTTTTATCAATAAGGCGGGAGGCAAGATCAAGGCTTCGGGATACTTCGGTAAACATCCTTTCTTCAAGGGCAAATTGTCTCAGGAATAATTCCTTATCATAAAAATATACTGCGCCTTTTCCTACCCTGTGAACAATTAGAGCTGTAACGAAGACTGCTTTTGATCCTTTGTATACCTGAGAGTCTGTTCCGATAATAAATCTGTAGTTTTCATCTTTGTTTTCTGATATGTAAAAATCGATCTTTTCCAGCATTTCCGAGAATGTCAATTTGCCCCAAGTAGGACTTAACATGCTTCATTCATTCCTTTCATGTAAGGTCTGAATCGAAATGGAATAAAAATGCTGCAATGTTTACACAATATTTAGTGTGTTAGCTCCCGCCAGACACTATTATACATGAAAACATTGACTAATGTAAAAACTGTAATATTGTTTTTACATAATATCTTCATTATTTATCTTTACATTGTTCTGGAGTTCGTGGATACCGAAAAATGAAGAAGAAAGCAGCAGGGGAATTAGTGAAAATACTGTTCGAAATGCCAGGACCGTGGCAAATCCCTGGCTTGCGCTTACCTTTTCAGGAAGCATGAGGAGTACCATCCCCTCAAAAATACCTATTCCTCCAGGTACCTGGCTTACCAGGACAGCGATCTGGGCTGTTACAAAGGTTTTAATAACTTGTACTGCACTCAGGCCGAAACTGTCAGGTACGAGTATCATCAGTACAGCACTTGCAAGGAGCCAGTCCATAGATGCGAGTATGACCTGAAACACAGCTATCTGCGGGGAGGGTAGAGAAATGTTCCTGCTGCCTGTCTTGATACTTTTCCAACCGGGGAGTATGCAGATCAGAAAATATCC
>CAYPIU010000040.1:0-15801 GCA_964410915.1 uncultured Synergistales bacterium
TGACCTACAGTTTCTAAGGAATTTTAAAGGCCGGCTCCCTGTAGGCGGAGCCGGCCCTTTTTCTAAAGTTTTTCTATTTGAGCAATTACCTCTTTCATGAAGAATGGCAGATCTGCGGGGCGTCTGCTGGTAACCAGCCTTTGATCAACAACGACAGCTTCATCCACCCATTCAGCTCCTGCGAGAAGCATGTCATCCTTTATGCTTTTAAATGAGGTGACTCTTCGGTTTTCAATTATTCCTGCCGATACCAGAAGGCTTCCTCCATGACAGATGGCGCCTATGAGCCCCCCACCTTCATAGACATTTTTAACGAATTCAACCATCTCTGATGAAAGCCTGAGTTTGTCAGGGGCCCATCCCCCTGGAACTATAACAGCTTTTACTTCCTGTGCGGAAATACTTGAGGGAGAATACGTGGCCTCGATGTGAGTTTTATATTTTCCTGTATATGAACTGGGAGCTACAGGAGCGACTACAATTGGTGAAAAACCTGCTTCAGTAAGTCTAAGATATGGATACCAGAATTCAAGGTCATGAAAATCATTTTCCACTAAAACTGCAAACTGCTTTTGCACAAGACCCACTTCCTTTCATCACATTATCCAGATAAACTGCATTGTTATTATATAGAGGATAGAACAAATAGACAAATGGGAAAAGGTCGATATGATCGAGAAAAAAGCGCATCCGGATAAATAAAAACAAAGATAATTATTAGTATATGTCAAAAATAATAAGTGTAAAAAATGCCCCTGTGTAAACATATACTGTGTGTAAGTTGACATGAAGCATGTTTTTGTGTATTATTATTGACTGTAAAATTATGCTAAAGTTAACTATTGATAAGGTATACCTGCCTACATAATTCCAGTACATTTAAAGCATGCTTATAGATATCTTCCTTAAATTAAAGAGGGTATCTTTTGTTCGTTTCGTATTTTGAGTACTCCTTTTTAAAAAATCCTTTTTTGAAGTTCAGTTCAAAAGCACAACAGGCATTACCTGGGTGCATTCTCAGGTTTTAAAATTCATTATTTATAAGAAAAGGTGATATTATGCGTGAAATTACAGGTGGTCAAGCCGTAATTGAGACACTTGTGGATTCTGGGGTAGAGAAGATCTTCGGTATCCCGGGGATACATAATCTTGCTATATACGACGCTATATATGATCTTGGGATCGATCATATATCCTCCAGGCATGAACAGGGAGCGGGTTTTATGGCTCTGGGTTATGCCAGAACTACAGGTAAGCCGGGTGTAGCTCTTGTAATAACGGGTCCTGGCCTGGGAAATATTGCAACAGCAATGGGGCAGGCTTTTCATGATTCTGTGCCCATGCTTGTTATCTCCAGCCAGGTCGAAACGTCTGCACTGGATTATCGTTCAGGCTATCTTCACGAAATGAAAAATTCAACATTTTTTGCTTCATCTGTTTCCAAAGAAAGCAGATGTATTGAACATGCCTGGCAAATACCAGGAGCCTTGAGAGATGCATACAGATTATCTGTTTCTGGAAGGCCGGGCCCTGTGCATGTAGAAATTCCACTTGATATATTGGAGAATGTCTATACTCATGCCGATCCTTTAATTGTAGAAAAAAGTGAAAAACCACAGACCGATTCAGTAGATGACAATTCAGTTTGCGACCTCCTCAAAGAGTCTGTCAACCCGATCATCCTTGCTGGTGGAGGTTCCGCAGCAGCGTCAGCGGAAGTCAGGATGTTTTCTGAAAAACTTGCTATACCTGTAGTTTCAACATGTGCAGGAAAAGGAGTGATGGATGAACGACATCCCCTGAGTCTTGGATGCCGTCTTCATTTTCCTCCGGTGCAGGCAATGCTTTCAGAAAGTGATCTGGTCATAGCTCTTGGGACAGAACTTTCACCTACGGACTTCTGGGAGCGATCACTGACTCTCGGCAAGAAACTCCTTTGTATAAATACTGATCCGGGGGCCTTTTATAACCAGAGAACTGCTGATATAGGAATTAAGGGTGATGTCAGGGAGGTATTGGGAAGATATCTTGAAATGGATATGGAACTTCCCGGAGCGCCTGAGGAGAGATACCGAAGAGTTGATGATGCCGTAAAAGACAGCAGGGCAATGCTCTCCGAAATATCGGGAATAAAAAGAGAGTTGCCGCTAATTCTTTCAGCCCTTGAACAGGTCAGGTCCGTTCTTCCCCCTGAAGGTATCTTCTGGACGGATATGGCTACGCCTTCCTATATAGGTATCAGTGAATATCAGGCCCGGGAACCTCTGACTTTTTTACATCCTGTTGGATTTGGAACACTTGGTGTTGCTCTTCCTGGAGCTATTGGAAGTATTGTTTCTTCTCCTGGAAGGAAAGTCTGTGCGATGGCTGGAGATGGTGGGTTTCAGTTTACACTCCAGGAACTTGCTATTGCCTCGGAACTCCAATTGCCACTTCCTCTAATCGTTTGGAACGACAGGGGATATGGAGAGATAAGGAGGAACCAGAGTCAGAAAAACCCTTCGAGGGTTATCGCTGTTGAACATCAGGGTCTTGACTTTCAGGCCCTGGCTAAAGCCTATCACATGAGAGGTATGAGACTTGGCTCGGTTGAAAGTCTTGGTGAGTTACTTGCAGAAAGTCTTGAAAGTAAAGGGCCTACTTTGATAGAGATCGATGTTAAGGAGTGTTTGAAATAAATGACGCTTAATGGTTTAAGAAAAGTTGTTCTGGGAGTTGAGCCTTATATCCCGGGGAAAAGTACAGAAGAGGTAATGGCCGAAAAGGGACTGAAAAATGTCATAAAGCTTGGTTCGAATGAAAATCCCTATTCTCCTTTTAAATACGCAGTGGAGGCCATGAAAAATGAGGTTCCCAGGCTTAATACATATCCAGATGTATCATTTCATGAAATAAGGGAGAAAATTGCTGAAATATATGGTCTCAAGGCTTCGAATATTTGTATTTCTCATGGAGCGGAAGGCATGCTGCAGACAATGGGAAAGACTTTTATCGATCCTGGAGATGAGGTAATAATTCCTGATTCTACGTACGGTCTTTACAGGGAGATATCCAAAGTAATGGGAGCAGAGATAATAAATGTTCCCATGAGAGAAAAATATTTTATTGATATTGACGCAATAATCTCAAAGATTAATAGCAAAACGAAATTGTTGTGGTTGAGTAATCCTAATAATCCTACAGGTACAGTTTTTGAAAAGAATGATCTCGAACGCCTTTTCAAAAAACTTCCTTCTCATTGCTGGGTCATCCTTGATGAAGCTTATGCGGAGTTTGCAGATCAGGGACTTATGCCTGATATTGCGGCACTGATAAATGGAGGGGTTAACATCATCTCCATCAGGACATTTTCAAAGGCTTATGGTCTTGCGGGGGCCCGATTGGGATACGCTGTGTGCAGGGAAGAAATGTCCGTAGTAATAGACACTGTGACAGAGCCTTTTAATGCAAACAGAGTTGGTATTGCGGGTGCTCTTGCGACTCTGAAATATGATTCGGAAGAATATCTTAATGCTTTAACAAAAATTAAAGCAGGCAGGGAGTGGATAACAGCGGAACTCAGTAAAATGGGTCTATCTCCTGTTTCATCCCAGACAAATTTTGTCTTTGTGGATACTCCGTTCAATGCCGAGGTTATTTCAGAAAAGCTTCTGGATAGAGGAATAATTATAAGGCCATGTACTGGATGGGACTATCCCAATGCGATGAGAATAACCGTAGGGAAGAAAGAACAGAATGAACTTTTGCTGGAAGAACTTGGAAAGATACTTGAAATAGTTACAGAGGAGGCTAAACAGTGAGCGATGTTGCGCCTGAAAAACAATCTCTTTTTCAAGATTCAGGGATGGTTGTTTTTCAGAAAGTAAAGAAAGTGTACGAAGATGGTACTACGGCAGTTGAAAGTCTTGACCTTGCAATAAAAAAGGGAGAACTGGTCAGCCTGATAGGTCCGAGTGGTTGTGGTAAAACGACAAGCCTTAAAATGGTTAACAGGCTTGAAGACTGTACTTCAGGTCAGATCTTTCTGGATGGGAAAGATATCACTACCATGGATCCTGTAAAACTCAGAAGAGGAATAGGTTATGTTGTGCAGGAGATCGCCCTTATGCCTCATATGTCGGTTGCCGAAAATATTGCCATGGTTCCAAAACTGCATAAATGGAGCAAGAAAAGGATCAGGGAGCGGGTCTATGAATTGCTTGAGATGTCCGGGCTTGATCCCAGAATTTACAGTTACAGATTGCCGGATCAACTCAGTGGAGGTCAGAAGCAGAGGATAGGTGTTCTTAGAGCTCTTGCTGCAGAGCCCGAGGTGGTCCTTATGGATGAACCTTTTGGAGCTCTTGATCCGATCAGCAGGGATGTCCTTCAGAATGAACTTTTATCGATCCAGCAGCAGCTTAAAAAAACAATTATCTTTGTAACTCATGACATGGATGAGGCTCTTAAGATATCTGACAGGATAGTCATAATGAGGGACGGAAAGATAGAGCAGGCTGGATCTCCTACAGAGATCCAGGAAAACCCCGCAAATGATTTTGTCAGAGGATTTATCGGCGAGGACAGGCTTTCACAGATATCCCCTGATGACTCTTTATCCATACTCGTAGAGGAGCCCTGGGACAGAGTTACCCCGGAAACAAAGGCTCGCGAGGTGCTTGAAAAGATGGAGGATCAGGATATGGACTCGATCCAGGTTGTGGATCAGAACGATCACTGGATAGGAATGGCTCTTTTGAGAGATGTTAAAAGAGTTTCCCGTGTGGAGGGCAAAATGAAAGATACAGTTTACAGGCGAAGGAAACTTTATATTGAAGAGGCAACCATGAGAGATGCTGCAGAGATGCTGGCTGATAAGCCTTTTCCAGTTCCCATAATAAATAGTGATGACGGGTTTATCGGAGTAATAACCGAGGCCGGGATTGCAAGGCTTACCATTGGGAGACTCAAGCGTCCTGTGGGAGGTGTTGCTAAATGTTGAATGACAAAAGCCTGCTGGAACTTTTTATAACCTATGTAATAAAAAGCTATCCAAGGATATTAAAGCTTACACTCCAGCATCTTACTATCTCTGCCATTGCTCTTTGCATAACCCTTACAATTTGTATTCCCCTTGGTATTTACCTGACCAGAAAGGAAAAGCTTGCTCCATACGTGATAGGGTTGGCAAATGTTTTTCAGACTATACCCAGTCTTGCGCTTCTCGGTTTCCTTATATTTATTTTCGGAATAGGTGACGATAACGCAATATGTGCACTTTTTCTGTATTCCATGCTTCCAGTGCTTCAGAATACATATACTGGGATAAAGAATGTCCCTCCGCATCTTGTACAGGCAGCACGTGGAATGGGGATGACAGATATGCAGATATTATGGACTGTCCAGCTTCCTCTCGCAAAACCTGTAATACTTGCAGGTATACGAGTTGCTACTGTCTGGGTAATAGGAACAGCAACACTTGCCTCCGCCATAGGAGGAGGAGGTCTTGGAAAACTTATTTTCTCAGGTCTCGCATCCATAAGGAATGAGATCATTCTTGCAGGAGCAATTCCAGCAACTTTGCTGGCTCTTGTTGCCGATCAGGGGCTGAAATATTTTCAGTCATATTACAGCCCACGAAGAAGAGCGGCAAGAATGGCTCGGATGGCTGAAAAAAATTCAGCAAGGATATCCCGTTGAACGGGGGAAGGAGAGTAAATAATGAAAAATAGTTTTATAAGGATTCTTGTAGCAGTACTTGTAGTATCTATGGTTTCGTTAGCAGGTGTTAACACACCTTCGTTTGCTTCAGTTGATGATCCAATGTCATATGAGGGAGAGGTCAATATTGGCTCTCAAACAGTAAATGAGACGATCATACTTGCCTGGATGGCAAAGCTGCTTGTTGATGATCACACAGGACTTGAAACAAATATAAATACGGATTTTGCAGCTTCTTCTGTATTGCACCAGGCCATGATGGGTGAAGAGCTCGATATTTATCCGACATGGACCGGCACTCAGTTGACAGGTATACTTCGTTACGAGGGGCCAAACCTTCCGGGGGATGAATCCTTCAGGATGGTAAAAGAAGGTTTTGAGAAAAACTTTAACTTTACATGGATAGATCCTCTTGGATTTAACAATACCTATGTAATGGCAGTAAGAAGAGAAGTAGCAGAAAAGTATGGTCTTGAAAAAGCCTCAGACCTCAAACCTTATGCAGGAGAATGGACCATTGGAGGGGATGAAAACTTCGATACAAGGCCTGATGCCTATCCTGGCTGGTCTGAGACATATGGTATTGAATTTGACGATGTCCTCCCAATGCAGTATTCAATGATGTATATGGCTATTGCCGAAGAGGAAGTTGACGTAATATCAGCTTACAGTACAGATTCCCGTATAAAGAAGCTTGATCTTGTAATGCTGGAAGATGATCTCGAGTTCTTTCCGGATTATAGCGCTGCATATGTAGTCAGGATGGAACTTCTTGACGAGTATCCCGCATTGAAAGAAATTCTCGGAATGCTTAGCGGTAAGATAGATGAAGCTACGATGTCATCACTTAACTTCAGATTTGATAATGGAGAAGATGCTGATGTTATCGCAAAAGAATTTCTTGAAGCCGGAGGGTTTCTGAAATAGAAAATACCTGTTATAACCATCTGGGGGCAGAAATGCCCCCTTTTTGCTGTCCAAACCCTTAAAGAGTTAAAAAATTATTTGCTGGAGCTGAGTACAGCTTAATATATTCATTATTATTAAAGGCTTCAAATCCAGGTATAAGATGGTAAAATAAATGAGTTATAGCATTGTCAATAGCGGCAGGCATACTGCCGCTTTTTTCGAGCAATTTCAAGATGGAGGTTGGGAATTCATGGAAGAAAAGAAAGGCGAATCCCTCTTTGGAAAAGTAGTTTCTCTTCCACTTCTGGAGGAGATCAAAAACAGCTATCTCGATTATGCTATGAGTGTGATCGTAGGGCGTGCTATTCCGGATGCGAGGGATGGTCTTAAACCCGTTCAGAGAAGGATCCTTTATTCAATGCTGGATCTGGGGCTTAAACATGGTACCTCTTATAAGAAGTCAGCAAGGGTCGTCGGAGAGACGATGGGAAAGTATCATCCTCATGGTGACTCGGCTATTTATGAAACCATGGTGAGAATGGCTCAGGATTTCAGCATGAGATATCCTTTAGTAGATGGACAGGGTAATTTCGGTTCGATCGATGGTGACAGGGCTGCAGCAATGCGTTATACAGAAGCTAAGCTGTACAAAATTGGTGAATATATGCTCAATGATATTGAGGAAGATACGGTAGACTGGGGGCCTAATTTTGATGAGTCCCTCAAAGAGCCTCTTTTCCTGCCCTCAATGTTTCCGAACCTTCTTGTTAACGGCAGCTCAGGTATTGCGGTCGGTATGGCGACTAACATTCCGCCCCATAACATGACCGAGGTTATAGATGCTCTGAACTATATTATTGATAACGGTTCTGAAAATATGGAATTTGGAGAGCTTCTTGACAGGATCCCCGGTCCTGATTTCCCCACGGGCGGACTTATTCTGGGCAGAGACGGAATAATTGATGCATACCGTACAGGCAGAGGCAAGGTTATCGTAAGGGGTAGAAGTCATACTGAGGAAAGTAAAAGGGGCAAGAAGAAAATAGTAATAACCGAAATTCCCTACATGGTCAACAAGACACTTATGATAGAAGCAATAGCAAAAGGTGTTCAGAATAAGACTATCGACGGAATATCTGACCTCAGGGATGAATCAGATCGGGATGGGCTCAGGATAGTCCTGGAGATCCATCGTGACTCAGATACCGAACTTGTTTTAAGACAGCTTTACAGAAGAACACAGCTTCAAACTACTTTTGGCGTTATAAATCTCGCTCTTGTGGACGGTCAGCCAAGGGAACTTTCGCTTATTCAGGTACTTGACATTTTCCTTGAGCATAGAAGGACTGTTGTAAGAAGAAGGACTTCTTTCAGGCTTAACAAGGCAAAAGCGAGAGAACATATTGTAGAAGGACTTGTAAAGGCTCTTGATCTTATAGACAAGGTAATAGCAATAATCCGGGGATCAAGCACAGTTGAGCTGGCAAGAACCGGTCTCGTAGAACAGCTTGAGTTCACAAAGACACAGGCCCAGGCCATACTTGACATGAAACTGCAGAGGCTTACAGGTCTCGAGAGAAAGAAACTTGAAGATGAAATGGCTCATCTTCTCGCTGCAATAGAAAGGTATAACTCAATATTGAATAATACAGCAGTTCTCGATTCAGTCATAAAAGAAGAACTTTCTGAAATAAAAAAACTTTTTGCCGACGATAGAAGGACTACAATTCTTGATGCAGTTCCAGATGTTTCGGAAGAAGAACTTATTCCGGAAAGCGATATTGTTGTAGTCCTGTCGAGGGATGGCTACCTTCGCAGAAAACCTCTTGAAGACTACGCTCTTCAGTGTAGAGGTGGAAAAGGTCGCAGGGGTGCAGCTACAAAAGGCGAAGATGAAATATCCTTAATGGCGGTTACAAGCACACATAAGGACATATATCTCTTTACCACAAAGGGCAGAGTATTGGCTCTCAAGGGATATGTAATACCTGAAACAAAGACCGGAAAGGGTAAGCCTGTAGGCAGGTTCATTTCACTTGAACAGGATGAGAGAGTTGTTACCATAAGGGGTTCTTCAATAGAAGATGCAGCTTTTGTCTTTTTCCTGACTAAAAAAGGAGTGGCAAAACGTCTTCCCATAACCGAACTGCAGAATTTGACAAGGGCAGGCAGAAGAATACTTTCTCTCGTGGAGGGTGACGAAATAGCCCAGGTTAACTGCACTTCCGGAAATGATCATCTTCTCTTTATAACTTCGTGCGGAAGGGCCCTCAAGGTTCTTGAAACAGAATTCCGTCCAATGGGTAGAGCTGCACGGGGCGTCAGAGGCATGAGGATGTCCGACAAAGACAGAATAATAAGTTTTGATGTTGTAACGGAGGATAAACATTCCCTGATAATAAGCAGAAGCGGATATGGTAAACGTACGACTTATGAAGAATTTACACCGCATCATAGAGGGGGTAGCGGCGTAAAAGCCATGAACCTGAATGAACATACAGGAGAGATCGTTGCCAGCTCAGGTGTGGCTGATACAGATGAGGTCATTGTTATTACTGCAAAAGGGAGAATAATCAGGCTGGCTGCAAGCCAGATACCTCTCCTCAGCAGATCTGCCAGGGGATCAATTACTGTCAGGCTGGATGAAGGAGACAGTGTAGTTGACGTAAGCATTATCCCTGCACAAGTCTGCGATGAGGAAATTGAGCTTTAATGAAAATTGCCCGTGACGGTTGGACCATCATAGGTTTTGCAGGTTTTATGGCTCTTGGAAGCGTGTTCTTTGTCCCGGAAATTATGCCTTTTCTTCTTATGTTGACAATATTTCTTTTATGGTTTTTCCGGGATCCAGAAAGAAAAATACAGCATCATGGACCTGGGAAAGAGTTTATAAGTCCTGCAGACGGCAAAGTCGTAGAGGTTGAAAGATCTTATCATCCATTCACCGGTCCAGCATGGAAAATAGGGATATTCATGTCTGTCACTGATGTGCACGTCAATCGGGCTCCTTTTTCCGGAGAGGTTGATTATCTTGAATATGTTCCAGGCAAAAATTTAATGGCATTCAGGGATAAAGCTTCTGAGGAGAATGAAAGGATGTACGTGGGATTCAAGACTGAGGAAGGTCCTGTGCTAACCGTTCAGATCGCGGGATTTATTGCAAGGCGTATAGTATGTCGGCTCAAGAAGGGTATGTTCATTGATAAGGGACAGCGATTCGGTATGATAAAATTAGGGTCTAAGGTGGATGTGCTTATGCCTTTATCGGTGAATCCCCTTGTAGAAAAGGGACAGCGTGTGAGTGCAGGTTCCACTGTGATTGGAGTGGTAGATGATGAAAATCCCTAAAAAGCATCATATGAAAATTTCCTTTCGGGATATTGCACCTAATATGGTAACCAGCGGTAACCTGCTCTGTGGCATGCTTTCTATTATACTTGTGCTTCAGGGTTGGATTGTTCCTGCAGGGTGGCTGATATTTATTGCAGTCTTCTTTGATTTTATGGATGGTAAGGTTGCAAGAAGTCTTGGGGCAGGCAGCAGTTTCGGTGTTGAATATGACAGTCTTGCAGATGTTGTAAGTTTTGGGGTTGCTCCTGCAATTCTTTTCTATTCCGCATATCTTGAAGGTTTTTTCGGAGTGGGAGGGGCTCTTGTAGCTTCTTTTGTGGCCTTGTGCGGAGCTTTGAGGCTGGCTCGTTTCAATATTATCCATGTTCCGGGGCCTTTTCAGGGTTTACCTATTCCCGGTGCTGGGCTATTCCTGGCTTCTTTTGTAATAGGGGGTATCCCCCTTCCGCCTCTGGTAGCTGCTTTCTTTTGTCTTAGCGTGGGGGGACTTATGATATCAAGTGTTCCATACGGAAATCTCAAAGGGATGAAGAGGACAGACAAAAAGAGAGTTGCCCTGTTCTACATAATATCAATAGGATTGATCATAGGACTTCATTCAAGAGCTGTTCTTGCAGGTATGACTATTTATGTAATAAGTGGTTTCCTGAAAATAGACTGGGCAAAATGGTTTTCAGAAGAATCAGAGGAAGATGTTTTAGAAAAAAACTGAATGGAAATATTATGACATTGTAATTTAATAGTTTTAGGACAGGGGGAGCCTCAGGGCTGAGAGGGGACAAGTTCGAAAGTCTCGACCCGTTGACCTGATCCGGGTAATGCCGGCGTAGGGAAAAGAAGCATATTACAAGACCTGCCGTTGGCAGGTCTTATTTTTTTGGAGGTGTAGATATTGAAGTTTTACAGGGGAGTCGCCCTTACAGTTGCGGGGAGTGACTCTGGTGGAGGAGCAGGGATACAGGCGGATCTTAAGACCTTTGCGGCTCTAAAAGTCTTTGGAACCACAGCAGTGACTGCAATTACAGCCCAGAACAGTCTCGGAGTGCAGGGTATCCATAATGTCCCGCCTGAAATACTTGAAGCCCAGATCGAGTCAGTCCTTTCTGACATTGCAGTTGATGCAGTAAAGACCGGTATGTTGAGTCAGAAAGCCTCGATCAAATGCCTTTGTGACGCTCTAAGGAGATATGAGATTGAAACAGTTGTAGTTGATCCTGTTATGGTTGCTCAGAGCGGTGATGAGCTGATCGGTCCGGAGGCAGTATATTCGATCCAAAATGAACTTCTACCCCTTGCATCTCTTGTAACTCCGAATATACCTGAGGCTGAAAAACTTTGTGGAATTAATATCACTGATGTCAAAACAATGGAGATAGCTGCCAGAAAGATATATGATCTTGGACCAGGTGCAGTTCTCGTAAAAGGAGGGCACATGGAAGGTGAAACGGTAGTGGATATTCTGTATTCAGGTGAAGAGATCAGAAAGTTTATTTCACCCAGGATCAATACCAGTAATACCCATGGTACAGGATGTACCCTCAGCTCAGCCATTGCAGCAGAAATGAGTGCGGGGTGCGGGTTGAATGAGGCGGTCTCAAGAGCTCGCGAGTATCTAATTCTTGCTCTTGAGAACAGCTTCAAGCCTGGCCGGGGATATGGCCCACTGGGGCATGCAGTTAAAGTCGGGTGGGTAGATTGACGAACCTGCCCGCAGCCATATGGGAAAAGATCCATGATACCAGACCTCTTATCTATCATCTCACAAATACGGTCGCGGCAAATTTTAGTGCAAATATTACACTTGCGATAGGGGCTTCTCCGGCAATGTCCCTGCATCCGGATGAGGCGGGTGAAATAGCTCGAATGGCAAATGGCCTGGTTATCAATACAGGGACACCTTTAGAAAGCGGGATATCGGCGATGAATAATGCGCTGGAGAGCGTAAAAGATGGTGATCAAACTGTTCTGCTCGATCCCGTAGGATATGGAGTATCCAGTCTGCGCAGGGATCTTGTAGACTCTTTTCTGAGTAATTACAGAATATCTGTCTTAAAGGGTAATGGAGCTGAAATAGCCTGTCTTGGAAGTTCAGGAGGGGAATTTAAAGGAATGGATTCCCTTGCCACAGGAAATATTGAAGAAGCTCTGTGCATGACAGCCCGAAAATTCAGGCTGATTGCCGTTGCTACTGGAGAGTATGATCATATTTCAGATAGTGAGAAGGTTTATGTTCTTAAAGGCGGCAATAACCTTCTTTCCTCGATCACTGCTGGAGGATGTGCAGCCGGTTCTGTTATCTGTGCATGTACAGCTGTATCTGAAGATACCTTATCGGGAGTTTTTACCGGGCTTGCAGCTATGAATATCGCATCTGAGAGAGCAGCAGAGAGGTGCAGTCTTCCTGGTTCCTTTGCTGTGGCTTTGATCGATGAGCTGGCTAATCTTAAACCCGAAGATCTTTGCGATGTGTCAAACAGACTGTCCATTATGGAGGGTAAAACATGGATCTGGCAAAAGCATTGAAACTGTATGTAATACCGGATAGAAATATTGGGGCCCCACTTTCGCTTAAGGAACAGACCATTCGATCAGTAAAGGGGGGAGCCACTGCTGTTCAATTGAGGGATAAAAAAATGAGCGGAAAAGGACTTTATGAGGAAGCAGTAAAGATGGCAGAATTCTGCCGCGGTCAGGAAGTTCTTTTTATTGTAAATGACAGGGTCGATATAGCTCTGGGATCTGGGGCTATGGGTATTCACGTTGGACAATCGGATATTCCATGTCATGCAGTCAGAAGACTTGTTCCATCTGATTTTATTGTAGGCGTGACCGTAAGAACTCCTGAACAGGCATTAAAGGCACAGGAAGAGGGAGCCGATTATATAGGGGCGGGTGCTCTTTTCCCCACAGGTACGAAAAAGGATACTGAACTTATAGGACTGAATGATTTCTCAAGGATCGTGGAAGCTGTAAGAATTCCTGTAGTTGCTATAGGTGGAATAGAGAAAAATAATGTTTCCCTGGCGTTTCAGAACGGTGCATCAGGTATAGCGGCAGTCTCATCAATTTTTGCTGAAAATGATATTACCAATGCTGCAGCAAAGATGTTTTTCCTTTGCAGCAGATGATCATGGAACTGAGAACTGACAGAAGAAGAGATATCCCCTTCTGTCAGTTTCTGACGTCAGTCAAGGATATTTGTTTTTCTTATGAACAGCAGGATAATGAACCCTGTAACAGCTCCCGGTATGCTGCTCGCGAGGAAAGCGGTCCAGAGTGTTAATATTCCGGCAGAATTTCCAGTAGCAGGTCCCAGGATAAAAGCTGAAATAGTAGCTCCCACAGGGCCAGTTCCCAGAGGCTCAGCAAATGCTGCCCAATCTTTGTGAAATATTCTGTAGGCAAACCCTACAGCAATGACACCTGGTATACTTCCGGGGAAGGCAAAGATAGTACCAGTTCCCATGCTTATCCGTATTATGCTTATTATCGTAGCTGTCCCTGCTCCCCACCATGGCCCAAGTAAAATTCCAGCCAGAACATTTACAGAATGCTGAAAGGGAAAACATTTGGTCGGACCGAAAGGAATAGAAATCCCTGACAGTAAAACTCCTGATGCTATCAATATTCCTGCCATGGCGAGCATCCTTGTGTGAGTATATTGTGTTGATATTCTGTTTTCCGAAGTGCTGTTATTTCCCATCTGGTTCATTCCAGTTCCTTATGATATCGGTAACGTTAACAGGTTCGTCAATGATCCCCGAAGATTTGGCAAAGTCAGCGAATATCTGCCATTCAGAGTGATCAAGGTTTCCATTTTCAGCATAAAGATCTATTGTTTTCCGAAAAGCTTTTCGTTCAAGTTCATGAGAGGATTCTGGAATGATCTTCAGGAAAAGGTCCACTGATCCCTCAGGGTCAGTACGAATATATTCCACAGCTTTTTCAATGGCGCCTGCAAAGTCGCCAAGAGATCTTTTCCGGTTCTCAAAGTTTTTTGAAGAAGTTATAAAAACCAGTTCATCATAATCAGGGATCCCATATTCTTCAATGGGAAAATAGGCAGGGGAATATCCTTCCATTTCAAGTGCAACGGTCTCGTAGTTTTTGTAAGGACCCATAATAGCGTCAACTTTACCGGATGTAAGGGACTGAACTATAGAAAAACCTACATTCACAAGTTTTAGATCGTTTATACCGTTTACTTTTGCAAAGGCTTCAACAAGGATATCCATCATTCCTGGAACGGTATAACCGATGACCTTGCCTTCAAGATCAGAGGGGTCTTGTATTCCAGAGTTTTCAAGGAAAAGAAGAGTGGAAAGCGGGTGTTTGATCAATCTTGCACCGGCTGCCAATGGTAAACCTCTTGAAGCAGCTGCAATTATCTGGGGTTCATATGCTACAGCAATATCTACTTTGCCATAAGCCGCAAGTTTCAGAGAATCAGATGTTTCAGAGGGTGAAAGAATTTCTACGTCAAGGTTCTTTTCCTGGAAAAAACCTTTCTCCTGAGCTACATAGAGAGGTAAATGGTCAATATTCGGGAACCAGTCGAGCATAACATCGATCTTTTCATTGCCGTTGGAAATAGTTGTTATTGTTAACAGAAGTGTCATGGCGAGCATAATTACAGTTGTTTTTTTCATTTTCTTTTTCCTCCCTTTGTTTTTTGAAATTTCCATTTTAAAATTCTTTTTTCAACTATTTCAGTTACCTTCCAGAGACTCAGACCAATTATTGACAGCCAGACGATCGCAGCGAAAAGCAGATCCACCTCTAAACGGGCATTTGACTGGGTCATAAGGAACCCCAGTCCTTTTTGAGCTCCCACCCATTCACCGATCACTGCCCCTATAGTTGCTACTGAAACTCCTATCTTGAGTCCGGTAAAAAAAGAGGGAAGTGCCCATGGCCAGTAAAGGTACCGGATCAATTCCGGGGTCCTTGCCCCCATTACCCTGAAAAGCTTTATATGTTCGATTTCACAGCTTTTGAAACCTTCAAGAAGACTTACGGTTACCGGAAAGAAAATTATTACCGAAGCCATAACTACCTTGCTGGCCATTCCATAGCCAAGCCATATAACCAGTAAGGGGGCTATTGCAAAAACCGGGATCGCCTGTGAGGCTATGATCAAAGGTGAAAGTGTTTTTTCTACTGTAGGGAATAAAAACATGCAAAGAGAAAGGGGAATTGCAAGAAGTACCGAAAGAGTTATACCTGCAAGTATTTCAATAAGTGTGATCATTGAATTGGCTGCGAGGATCTGGAAATTTGTAATGGAACAATTCAATATGACCATAGGAGTCGGAAGTATGAATTCCGGTATCTCCATCATTCTGCATGAACCTTCCCAGATCAGTGTTAAAACAAGAATAAGGATAACGGGATAAAGTTTTTTCATCTTTTTGCTGCTCCATTAAGTTCTGTCAGAACATGGGACTTTATCTTCAGAAGTTCCTTATCCGATATATCTCTGGGTTTGGAGGATGTCAGGCTGAAGCTTTCCATTTTTCTCATTGGAATATCAGTTACCACTATTAATTCATCTGCCACGAGTAGTGCTTCTTCAATATCATGGGTGATCATGAGGATTGTTTTCCTGAATTTATACTGAAGGTCAAGTAATAGAGAATACAGATTATGTCTTCTTATTGCATCAAGGGAAGATAAGGGTTCATCAAGAAGGATTATTTCCCTGTCAAACATAAGAGTTCTTACCAGAGCACATCTTTTTTTCATTCCACCGGAAACATTTTCCGGTAAGTAGTCCTCAAAGCCGCTGATACCCATGTAATCGAAGAGTTTTATACATTTCCTTGCCGGGTCGAAGGATAG
>CAYPIU010000041.1:0-15429 GCA_964410915.1 uncultured Synergistales bacterium
TCAATTTAATTGAAAGAGTGAAAGGGGAGCCCATAAAAGGCTCCCCTTTCCTTGTTGTTCGCTGAGTTTTTAAATGCTTTCAGTTTACGTGGCTTCAATGTCCCTGGAATTCTCCCAAAGCCCATGGATGTTGCAGTAAGACATGGCCATAAGTGTTCCAGATCCCTGGATATTCATTGTGACCACGCCATGGGGATCAGCATAAACAGGTCCTTCATTGGCTCCTTTCACAGCTTCTCCATGGGAGTCAAAGAACAGTTTTGCAACCTCGTAGGGGAACTTCCCATCCTTGGCTTTGAAATAGAGGGCTATCCAGCGAATATGATGTTCCGTGGTATTTGGATGGGGGATCTCCTTGCCTACGCTGAGTTCTACCTTGAAGGATTCGCCCCTTGAAACACTATCTGGAGCCTCGATTACCGGAACATGTTTTTCTCCTTTCCAGTCACCGGTCTGAACAAGTTCCGTTAATTTCATTTCTGAAACCTCCTTTTAAAATCTACACGTGTATTATATTACCACTTCGCCGCAATATTGGCATGCTTATATTACCCCTCGAAAAGCAATAAAACCTGTACAGGGTAAAAATATCAAAATAACAGTGCGAACAGATGTTGAGATGTTATAATAAAGCGCAAGTGATCCTAAATGCTATTCAAAGAGGTGAAGAAAATGAAGAAACACAAGTTTAGTCTGGTCATACTAATGGTCCTGTTGACCCTGGTGGTGCTTCCCAATGGAGCCTTTTCGCAGATGAAGGAATACCAGACCTTCCCATCAGGCAACATGCCTGAGATGGGTTACAGACCTTTTTCCTATGGTGATATGGATGGTTATCTACAGGAAATGACCATTTCAGAATTTATTATGGGAACAGATGATTTAAGTATTCTTGCCGGTGCTCTCAAGGCTGCAGGTCTTGAGGGAATCCTTGGGGAAAGTGGACCTTTTACTGTTTTTGCACCCATGAACGTTGCTTTTAGAAAGCTTCTTCCGGAAGCTGCAGACTACATCCTGACCTGCTCGCCAGGAAAGCTTGAGACTTTCCTGAAAAGCCACGTAGTTTCAGGAAGGATTGAAAGTGAAAGCCTGGTTCCTGGTGAAACCTTCACAAGCGTTTCAGGGAAAGAACTATCCGTAGAGAGAAGATGGTTCAATCCGGTGGTGGAAGGAGCCGGGATAAGCGGAAATCCTCTGGTTTTCAATAACGGTATCCTTTATATGACTGATAGAGTTATTCCAGATGAGAAAATTGCCGAGATAGAAAAAGCCCACAGAGAATCTCTTCGAGAGAGGACCATTCGAGAAGCGGACGATACTTCAGGTGGATTTGCTCCAATGTCCTATGCAGGGGCAGAGGACATGAATGTCATTGAATACCTTTCCAATCAGTCGGCAGTGAGCATATTTTTTGGAGCCATTAAGTCATCAGGGATGGATTACGAGATAAGTCAGAATGACAATATTACCGTCTTTGCTCCCATTAACCAGGCTTTTGGTGAACTACCTCCCGAAAAGGCCGAGTATCTAATGACATGCGATAAGAAGGACCTAATAGAAATTCTGAGGTCTCACTTTGTGGAGGGTTCCCTTTCTGAGGTGGATCTCAGGGAGACGGATAGCCTCACTGATCTCAATGGCCAGAAATTGAATCTCACCATGAACTGGTTCAGCACAAGTATTGAAGGAGCAACCATAAGAAGCTATGAAGTGGTTACCTCCAATGGTGTGATCCACCTGGTGGACAAGGTTATAATGCCCTCGGAGGATAAATAGCGTTTAAAAAGGCAACTACAGAAACAGGGCGGGGGACCGCCCTGTTTCTTGATGGATCTAAGAACGGAACGTTTTCTGATCCCGTCAGACTGCTGGGCGATGAAAGCGGCTCTGGGACCGCAATATCCGGCAGAGGCGGATGCTGGTGCTGGTGCTGTTAATTGAGCCTGATCTCACCGTTGGTCTTGCTGCTTCTTCTGCCCATGGTATTTATATTAAATCAATGATAAAACATTGAAAGAGCCGGCCTGCGGACCGGCTCTTTCGGGGGAAGTTATAGCGTTTATTGTTGATTAATGCCCTTTTCAAGGTTATGTTGAAGGAGGTTAAATATTTTATGTTAAATGTTCTCTCTGCTAATGTTTCGAATTCCCTACTTCGGGGAAGTGTCATTACCGAAACATTTTAAATATAAAAGTTCTTCGACTTTTAACTTCAGGGAGAACAAATATTAAGCCCTTCTAAATAAATGTTAATCACTTCTAACTTATTTATTATTATAAACATACTTACACTCTTTTGCCACCCCTGAATAACCCTTTCAGGTCCTTTGAACGGTAAATAAATATGATTATGGATTATTTAAATGCTTTTCATTGATATTGCTTTTAATTTAAGCTATAAATAAAATTTGATCTGGAGAGATCAACTCATATTTTCGATGATCTCTTTCAGCCTGGGTTCCGGAGGCTGCCAGCCTTCCGGCTTGATTATCTTGCCGTCCTCTCTGAAGCGGGGCTTTCCGTCGGGCCAGAGTTTTTTCATGTTTGCTTCCTGAACTGTATCGAACAGTTCTTCGGGGGGAGTTCCCATTTCCACCATTGTTCCCAGTGCGAAATATATCAGGTCTATCATGGCATCAGCCTGATCATAGACGGTATCTGCCTCAAGAAATTCTTCTATCTCTTCCCGCATCCATGAAGCCCTTGCTTCAGATCGCTGGCGTGGAAGCATCTCAGGAGTTTCTGCAACCGGGGAGTCGAAGTTTTCGTGGAAGGTCTTGACCTTCTCCCATGCTCTATTAAGACCCATATATATCAGCTCCTAAATAAAATAGTTGAACCGATTATAACGTTTATGTTCCTGTTGCAAAAATAAAATATATAATCAGCATATAGTTCTTTATGCCTGTTAAATAGAGAGGGATTTTTTATGAGGAAAATTATCTTCTTTTCTTTGCTTATCACACTTGGCTTCCTTATATTTATTTCTTTTACAGATATGACCCCTGATCCTGTTATAATGCCGATTTCTGCAAACAGCATTATTGTAGCTTTCGGAGACAGTATTACCTATGGAACAGGTGCAGAAAAGAGGAATTCATATCCATCCCGGCTGGGTGTCATTACGGGTAGCAAAGTTATTAACGCGGGAGTTCCGGGTGAAACTATTGCTGAGGGTCTACTTCGTCTTCCAGATGTAATACAGAAATTCCGTCCTCAACTTGTTTTATTATGTGAGGGTGGTAATGATCTGCTGAGAAGGCGAGAGAAAGATCTAATTGCCCTGGATCTGGACGAAATGGTCAAATACATTAGAGCGCAGGGAATAGATGTTGTGATAATTGGTGTGCCATCTCCAGGTCTTACTATGTCTGTACCGGAGTTTTACAGGAATGTGGCAATAGAAAATGATGTTCCTTACGAAGGGAAGATACTTAAGAAGATCCTCTCGGATCCAGATCTGAAAAGTGACTATATACATCCCAACAGTAAGGGATATCTGCTTATGGCAGAGAAACTGGCAGAACTGATCGAAAGAGTCCAGGGGAAAAGGTAAGTATAAAAGATATAGAGACCGCAGAGGGGTTGCGGTCTCTACAAGGCAGGAGGTGTATTTCTACCGTCATATGGTGTTTTTGCAGGTGTTTCTGCGATAGATTCTAAACTGTTACTGTAAAGCAAGTGTATCAAAAGCGTAAAGACAGGTTAAAGTTCAATGCAGCTGTATTTTTCGGGTTCTGTTTCATAAAGATCATTTCCCTTTTCGTCTATTACCACTATTGCTGGGAACTTCTCCACATACAGCTTTCGGACAGCTTCTGCCCCGAGATCATTCCATGCAATGATCTCTGAATATTTTATGCTTTTTGCTATTACCGCGGCAGCTCCGCCTATAGCAGCAAAATAGACTACATGATTTTTTTTCATTGAATTAATTACTTCTGGAGAACGCAGTCCTTTTCCTATCATGCCTTTAAGTCCTTTTTCAAGAAGAGGAGGTGTGTACGGGTCCATTCTATAACTTGTTGTTGGTCCTGCAGGACCGATCGGGGATCCAGGTTTCGCAGGAGCGGGGCCGGTGTAGTATATGACCTGTCCCTCAAGTTCAAAAGGAAGGGGGCTGTCTTTCTTGATCAATTCTATAATTCTTTTATGTGCTGCGTCCCTGGCTGTATAGATATGACCCGTTATCGAAACCAGGTCTCCAGCATGCAGTGAAGCAATTGTTTCGATAGTTAGAGGTGTCTCGATGTTTCTGATCTTTGTCATTCTGATCTCCTTTCCCTTTGTCAGATACTTCCTTCTGAATGGCGGGAAGCATGACAGCAAATGTTTATTGCGACAGGCATACCTGCGATGTGGGTTGGCAGGTAGTCAATATTTACAGCAAGTGAAGTTGTATTTCCTCCAAGTCCGGCGGGTCCGATCCCGAGGCAGTTTATCTTTTCAAGAGCTTCTTTTTCCATAGCCTGATATCTTTTATCGGGGTTATGTTCTCCAATTTTACGACAAAGAGCTTTTTTGGCTGTAACCATAGCCATATCAGCAGTTCCGCCTATTCCTACCCCGATGATCGTTGGAGGGCAGGGATTGGGGCCTGCTTTTCTGACAGTTTCAACGATCAGTTCGACAATACCTTTTGAACCATGTGCCGGAGTCAACATACCAAGAGCGCTCATGTTTTCACTTCCAAAGCCTTTTGGCATGACCTTAAAGTGTATTTTGTCACCTGCTACTATATCTGTATATATAACTGCAGGGGTATTGGTCCCGGTATTTTTTCTATCAAAGACAGGATCATCAACGATGGATTTTCTGAGAAAACCTTCTTCATAAGCCTGGCGGACACCTTCATTAACCGCGTCTTTGAACAGGCCTCCCCGAATATTCACATCCTGTCCCAAATAGGCGAATATTACTGCGAGCCCTGTGTCCTGGCATATCGCGATCTGTTCTTTGCGGGCAACTCTGTTGTTTTCTATGATGGTCTCAAGTACATATTTCCCGGCAGGGGATGTTTCATTTTCAAGGCATTCCTGGAGTTTTGCCAAAAGATCCGCCGGGGCATTGCAGCTTGCGTCCAGAATGAGTTGTTTGACCTTTAAGGTGATATTTTCTGATCTTATCTCTCGCAATAAAACCAGCTCCTTTCCCTTTATTGACCAGTCTATTGTGACGATAAATCATAAAAAATCAATTCTTTGACTATTTAATGCGGTTGTCCTATCATTCAGAATAAAGGGAAATCTATTTTTTGGGCTTCTTTATGGATTTACCTGGGGTGAGGATAATGGCGTATCGTTTCAAAAGACAGGAAAGTATTCCAGGGTAGTGCAATGGAGGGATTATTATGAAAATTTCTCTTGTTCAGATGGAGATCTCAAAGGGAAAGCCTGATGAGAACAAAAGCCGTGTAGTAAAACTCATTGAAAGAGCTTCAAGGGAGGATCCAGATGTCTTATTACTTCCCGAAATGTGGAATACTGGATATTCACTGGATAATATCCAGGAGATCGCAGACAATGAGGGTCGTTTCACGGTAGAGCTTATAGGACCTCTGGCAAGAAAATACAACATGAATATAATTGCTGGTTCAGTCTCGAACATAACGGGAAGGGATGTATATAACAGTATGTATATCTTTGACCGGAAAGGAAAGATGACGGCAAGGTATGACAAGATCCACCTCTTCAAGCTGATGGAGGAGCATCTTTATCTCAAGCCCGGGAATTCTCTATGTACCTTTGATCTGGACCACAATCTCTGCGGGGGCATTATCTGTTATGACCTTCGTTTTCCCGAGCTTCCAAGACTTCTTGCCCTGAGAGGGGTAAAACTTCTGTTTGTGCCTGCTGAGTGGCCTCATCCGAGGCTTGATCACTGGAGGACACTTCTTAAGGCAAGGGCCATAGAGAATCAGTTTTTTGTGGCGGCCTGCAACAGAGTAGGTACTGATGGAGATACCGCTTTTTTTGGTAATTCCATGGTCATTGATCCGTGGGGTAAGATCGTGGGAGAGCTATCAGAAGAGGAAGAAGGTATTCTCACAGTTGATATTGATATAGAGCTCGTTGACAGGACAAGAATATCTGTCCCGGTTTTTGAGGACCGGAAACCTGGGATTTACAGATGCAGTTTCGGTACAGAATTTGCCGTAGAGTCCACGGCAGGTTTTCATGAGGGAAATGAAATGGAGACATCCTGATTGCTGTTATATAAGTAAAGTGATATCATCCTGGGATAATATTAGAATTGTTAGAATTTTAAGGGAGGGTTCAGGGTGCAGGATATCCTTGACAACATAGTGGAAGCTTGTCGTCCCTATTGCAGTACAGGACATGTAGCTACTTATATACCGGAACTTTCAAAGGGAGACCCAACGGCGCTTGGTATTTCGGTAGCTGATATCAAGGGAAATATCTATAGTTCAGGGGATGCGGATCATGCTTTTACAATCCAGTCGATCTCGAAAGTCATAACGCTCTGTCTGGCTCTGACCGAGCTGGGTGAGGATATCGTTTTTTCAAAAATAGGTTTTGAAGCGGTTGCAGATCCTTTTAATTCAATAATGAGACTTGAAATGGACAATCCTCACAGACCCCACAATCCCTTTATCAACAGCGGTTCTATAGTAACAGTTTCCCTGCTGCCTTATTCTGATCCTGAGGAGAAGATAGAGGCCATTGTTGATCTGGCGAGAGAAATGGCTGGAAATAATATAATATCTATCAATAATGATGTCTATTTTTCGGAAAAATTTACGGGGGACAGAAACAGGGCTCTTGCATATTTTCTTAAAAGCAACTCAAGCATGGACGGTGATGTCGAGGAGATCCTCGATGTGTATTTCAAACACTGCAGTATAGAGATGACTGCACGGGATCTTTCAGTTATGGGAGCAACTCTCGCTGCTGACGGAATAAATCCGGTGACTGGCAGAGAGGTAATTTCGGCAGATGTAGCACGGGTAGTCCGGGCACTTATGGTAACCTGCGGTACCTACGATGGCTCTGGTGAATTTGCTGTGAGGGTAGGACTTCCTGCAAAAAGCGGAGTTGGCGGGGGTATAATGTCAACATTGCCAGGCAGAATGGGTATTGCCACCTATGGGCCGGCGCTTGACTTTAGAGGTAATTCTGCAGGAGGTATCAAGGTAATGGAGATGCTTTCTGAAGAAGAGGGGATAAGGCTGCTTTAAGCAGCCTTTTAAAGTTCCGAAAGAGGAAGAGAGACCACTCCTTCAGTTATGGGTACTGTGGTTTTACCAGGGTTTACCAGAAATGTATGTGCTATTTTTTCGTTCAGTTCCTTTTTCATGAAACGAAGGCCTTTTGTGGCAGCCTTGTCTGTTTTTACTGTTGGTGAGGTTTCAAGGATCTCCAGTTTTTCCTTTCCTTCTATTACGATACTTACTTCCATTCCCGTTGCTTTCTTCCAGAAATATATCCCATTATCCAGGCCTCTGTGTTTAATAGATCTGTATATCTCGTTGATAACACCTGTCTGGAATATGATCCCCTTAAACTTTGAATTAAGTATTTCTTTGACATTCCTTAAGCCCAGAAGAAAACATAGCGATCCTGTATTTGTAAAGTAAGCTTTGTCTGTCTTTATAACCTGACTTTTAACTCCTGTTGAATATGGTGTAAGTATTATTACCTGGTTTGAGAGAACAAGAAGATCGAGCCAGGTTCTGGCTATATGAAGTGTTGTGCCGATTTCTCTTGCCATGTCCGAGAGATTTAATGGCTGCCCTGTTTTCAGGGCAAGAAGTTTCATGAAATCGGAGAATGGTTCAGAAAGGATCTTTCTTCGACGACGGCTCAATTCCCTGTTTATAACCGAATCAATGTAATCTCTGAACCATTCATGTGGATCAATATACTTGTTTGCGATGATCTCCGGCATGCCACCCTTCAGCAGATTTTCCCAAAGGAATTCACCATGAAGGAATGGGCTGCGCATCCGGGCTCCTTCTTCCCAGGGTAGCACTGCATCAGGGGTACCAGCCAACTCCCGCAGACTCATGGGGAATAACATAAATGATGCAGTATCTTCAAGTCCGTAGTAGATGTCTTCCCTTGGGTCACAAGTTCCCGCCAGAATATATCTTTTTTCTGGATCCCTGCTGTTCTTCAATGCCCGTAATATTGCTTCACCAAGTTCAGGTGCTCTTTCGATACCGTCAAAAATAGCAGGTGAGTATGTTCCTGCAAGGAAAAAGTCAGGATCTTCAGAAGCAAGGCCAGAGATCTCCGGATCCTTGAGATCGATATAGTTCCATCCATTGGAACAGACCTGCCGAATAATTGTTGTCTTCCCGGACTTTGAAGGACCCAGAACTCTGACGAGTCTGCATTTTTTCACAGCGTCTTCAATGAGGGAAGAAAGTGTTCTATTATAAATAGCCATAAACCGTCCTCCAGTATGGTGTTCAAATAAATTCAATTATAATGGGAAATACATGATTTTGAAAAATATTTCATCTTTATAAGAGAGGATGTGTTGGAAGTATGATCGAGAAATTTCAGGTTGGAACAAGATCTGTTAATGAACTTAAAGATATAACAGAAAAAATAATGGATATTATTTCCAGAAGTGGGATCAGTGAGGGTATTTGCAATGTTTTTGTTCCTCATACAACTGCGGCTGTTACTATAAATGAGAATGCTGATCCCGATGTCAAAAAGGATATACTTATGGAATTAGGCAAAATAGTTCCTTTTTCAGATGAATATTCCCATTTGGAGGGAAATTCTGCTGCACATATAAAAGCCACACTGACCGGCTGCTCCGAGACGTTTATCATAAGCCGGGGGCGTCCACTTCTCGGGACCTGGCAGGGGATATTTTTTTGTGAATTCGACGGCCCAAGGGAAAGAACAGTATATGTGAGAGTTTCCTCATAAAAGGGAGACTCCTTTAGATCTGAAGATCACTGGTACAGGAGCGGCTCCCTTTAACTGTTGTTGAATTGAGCTCTCAGGCTGCATTACTTTCAAGTGTCATGCCTCTTGCCGCGGCAAGCTGAAAAAGCCTGTTAACAGCATTTATATACGCTTTTATGCTTGCTTCTACAATATCAGTGCTGGCTCCCCGGCCTTGTGAAACGAGGCCCTGTATCTCGAGGGTTATATGTGCTTCACCAATTGCATCCGATCTTTCACTTGCCGCATCGATCTGATAGTTTACCAACTGGGGATCCATGGAAATTATGCGTTTGATAGCTGCGTATGAAGCGTCTACAGGCCCGTTACCTGTGGCAGCGTCACTGAGGATCTTCCCTGCGTTCGAGAGGCTTATACCTGCTGAGGCCTGTCCCTTTGTGGTATGGACATTAAAATCTGTAAGAACATATTTTCTTTCGGGGGTTATAGCAAGAATATCATTTATCACAAGTATTTCTATGTCCTCAGAACTTACCATTTCTTTCCGGTCGCAGAGGTCCTTGAAAAGAGAAAAGGCCTTTGATATTTCTTCAGTTGAAAGCTGGTACCCCATTTCTTTGACCTTATCAGCGAAAGCGTGTTTTCCTGAATGTTTTCCCAGAAAAAGATCAGATGACGGGGCGCCTATGTCCAGAGGATCCATTATTTCATAAGTTGCTTTATTACACATAATACCGTGCTGATGGATCCCGGCTTCATGTGCAAAAGCATTTGAGCCTACGATAGCCTTGTTGGGCGGAACTTGAAATCCGGTAAGTTTTGAAACGAGACTGCTCGTTGGATAGAGCTGGGATGTATCAAGTCCAGTATAGACCCCGAAATGGTCACCCCTTGTTTTGATCCCCATAACAACTTCTTCCAGAGAAGCATTGCCAGCTCTTTCGCCGATACCGTTGATCGTGCATTCAACCTGGCGTACACCCGCTTTTACTGATTCCAGAGAATTGATGACCGCCATCCCGAGGTCATTGTGGGTATGGACTGACCATACTATATTGCTTCCTTTGTCTGTCCTTCCAATTATTTCTTTTACTATCTCTGAGAACTCATGAGGAACTGCGTATCCTACAGTATCAGGGATATTTATTGTCGTGGCACCACAGGCTATGGCAGTCTGGAAAACATCCACAAGAAAATCCAGATCCGAGCGACTGGCATCTTCTGCAGAAAATTCCACGTCATCTACGATCGTCTTTGCATGGGTAACCCATTTTTCAACACTTTCCAGAACCTGTTTTCTGGTCATTTTAAGTTTGTCCCTGAGATGGATATCACTTGTAGCAATAAAGGTATGGATCCTTGGCCTGAAAGCGTATTTAACTGCTTCACCAGCGATATCTATGTCATGACCAGAACACCTTGCCAGTCCTGTTATGACAGGGTCTTTGACCGAAGCCGCGATCTCCCTCACTGCTTCGAAGTCCCCCTGTGAGGCTGCAGGGAAACCTGCCTCTATTATGTCAACCTTGAGTTTTTCCAGCTGCCTGGCTATCTGGATCTTTTCGGCCGTATTGAGATTTATCATGGCCGCCTGTTCTCCGTCTCTTAAAGTGGTATCAAAAATCAGTACCTGATCCTGTTTCATGGTCTATCCCCCTCCATCTCCGTGGAACCTTGTTTTCCTGAAACGGTGTCCCTATATGTTCTGAAGCTTTGACATCATTGAAATGATCTTTATCCCGGTTTCGTTCGTAGATGCATTTCCGCCCATTTCCAGGGGTAGATGCTTTTCATCTGAAAACTCGAGGTATTCAGAAACAGCTTTTTCTATGCCTTTTGCAGCACTTGTTTCTCCTATTGAAGAAAGCAGAAGTGAAGCAGAAAGTATGGCTGCTATTGGATTGGCCTTTTCCTGGCCTGCAATGTCTGGTGCTGAGCCATGGATAGGTTCGTACATTCCGATCCTGTCCCCGCAATTGGCTCCTGCAGCAACACCAAGTCCACCGCTGATTCCGGCAAGAAGATCACTTACGATATCGCCAAAAAGATTGGGACACAGAATAACGTCATATTCCCAGGGGTTTCTGACGAGGTGATAGCAAAGTGCATCAACATTGACCGTTTTCATTTTCATGTTGTGTTTTTCTGCTTCACTGGCAGCGATCTCTTCCCAGAATCCATACAACTGGGGCATAGCATTGGATTTTGAAGCGAGGGTAAATGTTTCAAGTCCTCTTGACGCTGCTTCTTTACAGGCTCTTGCCGTTATCCTTCGGATCCCTTTCTCACTGGCGATACCAAGTTGGACTGCCATTGGAGATGACGGTTCAAGTTTAAGGTCAAGTCTGCCTGAAAGATCGTAAAGTCCTCTGGTCAGAGACATATCATAGCTGATATCCTTTTCTGAAGAAGCCCCCAGCCCCATGTAGAGATCCTCTGTATTTTCCCTGACTACAAGTATGTCAAGTGTTTTATCCCCGGGTATTTTTACAGGTATCGGTACCCTTGGAAAAGTCTTTGCAGGTCTCAGGTTTGTATACATATCGAAATGGAATCTGAGGGTCAGGAGGATCCCTCTTTCAAGTATTCCCGGTTTTACCCTTGGATCCCCTATTGCTCCAAGAAGAATGGCATCCATTTCTTCCATTTCTTTTACGGCCTTACCAGGAAGGATCTCTCCGGTTTTAATGTAATGGCTTGCCCCGAAGGGATACTCCACCCATTTGATATCAAAACCGTATATTTCCCCTGCTGCATCTGCAACCTTTCTGGCTTCTCCAATGACCTCCGGTCCTATGCCATCTCCGGCTATCTGGGCTATTGTGTATTTATTCCGAGACATTTTCTCACGCCTTTCCACTTTCAGTTAGTTTTTCCCTGACGTAGGGGATAAGGCCGCCTGTCGATATCAAATTCTGAAGGAATGGAGGAAAGGGGGAGGTATTATATTCTTTGCCAGTTGTTTCATTTCGGATCTTTCCATTTGACGGGTCTACAGAAACGATATCGCCATTTTGTATTTCGCTGGAGGCCTCTGGAGAAACAAAGATAGGGAGTCCCACGTTAATGGCATTTCTGAAGAATATCCTGGCGAATGAAGAAGCTATCACACAGGAGATCCCGGCTCCTTTGATCGCTATTGGTGCATGTTCCCTACTGGATCCGCATCCGAAATTCTCTCCTCCGACGATCATGTCGCCTCTGGATATCTTTTTTGTAAAATCCGGATCAATATCTTCCATACAATGTTTACCAAGTTCTTTTTCATCGTCTGTTACAAGATATCTGGCTGCAACAATAACGTCAGTGTCAATATCATTTCCAAAGGTCCAGGCTTTTCCGCTGTTGATAGTTTTCATTATTATTCCTCCAAGTCTCTCGGGTCTGTGATTCTTCCAGTTACTGCACTCGCTGCTGCAACAAGGGGGCTTGCCAGATATACTTCGCTGTCTGGATGTCCCATCCTTCCCACAAAATTACGGTTACTTGTGGAGACACATTTTTCTCCCGCTGCAAGTATGCCCATGTGTCCTCCAAGGCAGGGCCCGCAGGTGGGAGTACATATGGATGCACCGGCATCAGCAAAGATCTGGAGATAACCCTTTTTCATTGCCTCGTTATAGACTTCATAGGAGGCTGGTATTACCACACAGCGGACATTTTCAGCGATCGTTCTATCCTTTAAAATATTTGCCGCCATTTCGATATCCCGTAATCTCCCATTGGTACATGAACCTATAAAGACCTGGTCGATAAAGGTATCCGAAAAATTTCTTGCCGGGTGTACATTGGAGGGCAAGTGGGGTGCTGCTACCATTGGTTCCATTTCATTTACAGGAATATTAACGATATCCTCGTATTCAGCATCCTTGTCCGGGAAAACCGGGGTGAAACTGCGGGAAGCCCTTTGCCCGGCATAAGCAAGGATCTTTTCATCAGGGACAAAAAGACCTGCTTTGGCGCCGGTCTCCACTGCCATGTTAGAAATGGAGAACCTGTCATCCATGGGAAGATCTTCAAGAGCAGTACCATGAAATTCCAATGCCTTGTAGCGGGCCCCCTGAACTCCTATTTTTCCCAGAAGGCTCAGCACCATGTCTTTTCCGGTTATCCATTCGGGTCTTTCCCCGTCAAAGTTGATCTTTATCGTGGGAGGCACCATCAGCCAGCTTTTCCCAGTTGCCCAGACTGCAGCAAGGTCTGTTGACCCAACCCCGCTGGATAGTGCAGAAAGAGTTCCTCCTGTGCATGTGTGGCTGTCTGCACCGAGTACGATATCGCCAGGCAGGATATATCCCTTTTCAGGCAGAAATGCGTGTTCTACACCAACTCTACCTACTTCCCAGAAGAGCATTCCCTGTTTTTTTGCAAATTCTCTTCCTTCCTTTGCCTGCTGTGCAGAGGCAATGTCCCTGTTTGGAGTAAAGTGGTCAGGTAATATTGCGCATCTTTTCGTGTCAAAAACCTTTTCTGCGCCCATTTCTCTGAAGGAATTTACCGCAGGTGGACCAGTGATATCGTTTGCAAAAGCGAAATCGACCTTAACCTGACAGATATTGCCAGTATCCACTTTGTCTCTGGTGTGTGATGATATTATTGCCTGTGCGAGTGTTTTGCCCATTTTGTCACATCCCTCTGTAAGTTTTGTTGAAAATCTTTTTCCCATCTCCGGTTAAAACGCAAAAAAAAAAGGGGCCGGAACCCTTTTCGGGTTCCGGCCCCTGGATCAGGCAGTCATAGACTACCATTCACTCCGGGAGGAAACCCGCAGTAACCAAGTAGTCCGAGGAGAAGATCACTTTTGGAAATTATTGAAAAGATCCCTTGCATCGGGGTGTTCCTCCTTTTATCAATGGTATTTGAAAAAAATGTTCCCGAAATTCGGGAAATAAAGCCGTTAATTTTTCCGAACAATCAGATAAATTTTAAAGAAGATAACAGATTTTAATAAATATGGCAACCCTGGATATAATAGATCACAAGCCCGGTTGAAAATACAGATTCCTTCCGGGCCTGTTAAGAAATAATATTTACGTCAACATCTGATGACAATTAAAACCACCACTTTTCTGTGTTAGACAATGTTAATATCAACATCTCCAAGCATTTCATACGATGCTTTGTAATGCCCTTTTTCGAGTTTTAATGGAGAAGTTAATGAACCTGTAGATACCACCATCCCCTTTTCTATCTTCAAATTCCTTGACTCAAGTTTCCGTATAAGCCATTTGAGCGAATCCAGTGGATTCCCGAGGATATCGCATGAAGATCCGCTTGCGATCTGAACGCCATTCCTCAAGAGGGTAAAACGGATATGCCCCAGAGTTTCAACATCAAAAATACTTATTCCGATAGGTTTACCGGTCGTTAACTTCCCAGCAGCAGAATTATCAGCTATAAAAAGATTCAGCGGTATGGATGCTATAGAAGTACAGAAACGGGAGTCAGGAATTTCTATGCCTGGAGCAACGAGTACGTTTTCGGCAAGTTCCCGTTCACTCATTCCGTGATCCAGATCTGAATCTGCAATAAATACTACTCCTGTTTCGATATTGCTGTTTATGAGGTTCTGATATTTGAAGCACTCTCCTTCAAGATTTCTATCTGTCAGAGTTCCGTAAGCTGGCTCATCACTAAAATATGGATCCTGGCTTCTGCTATTGAAAATGTTTACCCTGTAACCAGAGATCTGTTCAATATTGTTAGCTACTTTCTGCAGGGTAACAAGATCCTGTACAGCATAGGCACATGGTATGCTCAAACTGAATATTTCATGTGGCAAACTTTCGATCTTTCTTCCGGAAAGATGTGCTTCATACAACATCGACGAAGTAGCTATTCGCTGAAGATCCATTTTCTTTGAATGATATCTGTGCATGGTGATTTCGTTCATGAACTCAACGATACCCCTCGAATGGACCTCTCCACCTTGCTCCTTCAATAGTTACAGGACCATACTGCTCAAAATCGGTTCTCGAGGTCTCTTCTTTTACATAGGATCTTGTCCTGTTCCTGCAATCCCATTCAAATTTCATCATGATTCCTCCCTGTTATCTGGGTTACGTATAATAATTACCTTGACCGGATATTCAAGTATCAACGATAGCCTTCGAATGGACCTCTGAAAGTAACTTCCTCCATACCTTCTGATGTGAACATGTCAAATTTTCCTGTGTTTTCCCATTCTGCCCATTTCTGTCTTGCTGTCATTCTGATCTACCCCTTTCGATTTTTGTTGCGAATTTTGAATAAAAAAAGGTCGGGATCCGAAAAAGCTCGGATCCCGACCTGGCTAACTGGGTATAGGCTTCTAAAAGCCGACCTCGCCAGGAGGGGATCCGCTTATAATAATTAGTACGAGTACTATTATGGAAATGCTTATAAATTTAAACATATTACTGCGTACCATCAATAATCCCTCCTGTGCAAAGTTTATAATTATTCTGAATATTGAAAAGTATTCTATAAGCCTTTCTGGATAGTGTCAACCCCTGATCGTATTTTTTTTCAGCTCCATTATTTTGAGATATATCTTTTCATGA
>CAYPIU010000042.1:0-12097 GCA_964410915.1 uncultured Synergistales bacterium
CCAGATTAAAAAAGGGCCGGTTTTACCGGTCCTTTTTTATGAAATCAGATACCTCGCTGTTTGACCTTCAAGGTCCTGAGCCTTTTTATGGCTGCCGCGACCTCAAAAGTACAAGGCCTTGCGTGATCTCCGACAGGCCTTTTGCCAAAGGGGGATATTTCATCCAGGCCATGAGAATCAATTATCTCTTCCAGTATTTGAACAATTTCCGCAATAGTTGCATTTCCATCGATGATCCCCTTTTTACAGCATAATGGATCATGTCCCCTATAACCCTTGTCTGACTGTTATCCACTATCTGCTCCACTGAATACAGCCTGATATTTTCATGGCCGAACTGGATTTTTTCATTTCCCTGGCCTTTATCTTCACCTTTTGCCCCTTCCGGGGGTCCGGACTCTCCGCTCCGGTGCATCCTTACGGAAACCATTGACGGGGAAGCAAAGGGATCACCCTGGACATAGTGGAAGATAAGATCAAACTCACCAAAATGGAAGGTTTTTCCCTGAAGGTCCTTATATGCTTTGTAGCCTTTACCGTCTATCCTGGATAATATTCCTGAGAGTTCTCTCAAAACCTGACATCTCTCCTTTCATGGAACATTGATGCCTTTCGAAAAGAGGATAATCATATAAATGCATTTTGAAAAAATTTTCAGGAATAAAAAACCGTAAACAGAAAGAATGGATCAGGAGAAGTTTTCTATCATTTTCTGCAATTTCTCCAACTTTACCGGCTTTGAGATGAAATCATCCATACCTGCATCAAGACACCTCTTTTTATCTCCACTCATTGCATATGCTGTCATGGCTATGATGGGAACTTTAAGATCATAATTTCCTTCCTTTAACCTGATCTGTCTTGTGGACTCTATACCGTCCATTTCCGGCATTTGAACATCCATCAATATAATGTCATAAATTCCCGGTTCAAATTTTTCAAGCGCTTCCCTGCCATTCAAGGCTGTATCGAACTCACAGCCCAATCGTTTGAACATGGCTATCCCCAGTTTCTGATTCATTTCATTGTCCTCTACCAGCATTATTCTAACTTTATTCTTCCCGGGATGAGATCCAATAGATTCCCTGATGTAATCCCTGTCTTCTTTTATCTTATTTTTTGATGTCTCTTTTCCGAAAGCTTTAGCAACAGAATTTAAAAAGGCTACTTCCCGTAAAGGTTTAAACAGACATGCTGAAACCTTGATATCCCTTCTAAGCTCCTGGATCTCACTGATAGAAGAAGGATTAATTATCATGATAACAGGCGGGCCCCCTCCGGGTATATGTGAAAGCTCGGAAGCAAGGGATATCCCGCTCTGATCTGGAAGTACCTCGTCAATTACTATCAGATGATATGGAATTCCCATTACTCCCATCTGCATTTCCTTGATCATTTCTTCTCCACTTTCAACAAATCTGCATGAGGCTCCCCATCTTCCGAGAATATTAGTTATGCGTTCCCTGATCTCCACTGAACCCACTGCAAGTAGTATTTTCTTACCTTCTATGTAACCTACGCCTTCAGGCTGCTCAAGAAAGACGGCCATTTCAAAAAATGCAGTAAAGGTGAAAATACTTCCCTTACCTGGCTGGCTGTCTACCTTGATCTTTCCGCCCATCATTTCTACAAGCAACTTCGATATGGCAAGACCAAGACCTGTACCTTTATATTTCTTTGTCATTGAGGAATCACCCTGCCAGAAACTGTCAAAAAGGTGTGACTTGTTCTCCTCTGATATTCCTATACCCGTATCACTTACTTCGAAGATCAAACCGGTTTTTCCGTCTCTCTGTAGACCTTTCTTTACACTTATCAAAATCCTGCCATGATCCGTGAACTTCACGGAATTGCTGGCAAGATTAAGGATAATCTGTGAAAGTCTGCGGGGGTCTCCTATTAATGACTCCGGAACATCCTTTTCGATATTACATGATATCTCAAGACCTTTTTCATGTGCTGCTGTAGAAAGAGTTCCAACCACTCCCTCAACGACCCTTCGGACCTCAAAAGCCTCCATATCAAGATCGAGTTTCTCTGCCTCTATCTTTGACAGATCAAGAATGTCGTTGATTATGCTCATCAGAGCTTCTGCCGAAGACTGGGCAACACTGAGGAACTCCCTCTGTTCAGGTTCAAGATCTGTGTCCATAACAAGCCTCGTCATACCCATTATTGCATTCATTGGAGTTCTTATTTCATGGCTCATATTGGCAAGAAAAGATGTTTTTGCCCTGTTTGCAGCTTCTGCATCCTCCCTCGCCAGATCAAGCTGTTTTTCCTTTTCACGTTGTTCAGTAATATCCAGAACAAGTCCAACTATTCCACCGGGCTGGCCTGAACTTTCATAAAAAACTGCCCTGTTTATCAAAAGATTCCTGTAACCACCTTCATGAGCAGCTAATATTTCGAGGGTACCATTTTCATTGCTCTTTAGAAATTTACTATCGCTGTCACGCATCTTTTCCGGCAAAGATGTCGGGAAGATCCTGTATAGATCCACACCTTTAAGATCTTCACCTTCTTTCTCGCATAAAGTGGCAAAATTATTGTTATGCTGAACTATCAGACCATTAAGATCTATAAAATAAACAGCATTTGGCAATTTTTCCAGAAGGTTCTCGAAAAAAAGCACCTGATATTCCAGCGCCTGCTCTATTTTTTTACGCTCTGAAACCTCATTTTCCAACTGGATATTTTTCTCCTTGATCTCCTCTTCTTTTTTTGCCAGATCATCAAACCTTGAATACACGGCAGTTTTATATATTGACTGCTTAACAAAGAGGAACACCCCTGCGAGAATAACACTAAAGGCAAAAGATAGCGTTAACGCAAAAACAACAGGAGATACTGAACCTGATATTTCTTTTACTTTGTGAACTGAAACAACATAAAGCGGCATTTCCGGGATGGAAGTCTTGAAATATATGGGCTCTGCACTTTTTAAAAAAAGATCCTTTCTTGAAGAGAGCATTACAGATCTGTCTTCCTCAAAAGAACTATCCCGGGTTTCTATAGAATCAAGGATCTCCGGTTCAATAGTATTTTCGGGGACACTGGAAAAGATGACTTTACTTTCCCCGTCCATTATAAAAAGATCCTTTGTTTTGTACCTTTCCGATATTCCGGCAATTACATTCTGGACTTCATCAAGGGTAACTCCTCCCATCACATATCCGACTGTGGAATCGTTAAAATGGACAGGGAAAGTAGCTAATAAGGAGGGACTTCCAGCAAAAGTCTGGGAAGATAATTTATTTAGCTCGGGAGAGCTTTTCTGCCTCAGGCTCAATGGGCCAATAGAAGGACTGGGTGGAAAACTTGAGAGTAAAACAGCGCCTTCCTGATCAAATACTGCAACCCCGGAAAACTTTTTTAAGTCGATAACCGGCTCTTCGGCAGATACTATACCGAGCTTATCAAAAAGAGATCGAACGGAGGGAAATGCATCTTCTCCCGAAGATAATTTATTCTGATCTGCCAGAAAAAGTCCCAGTGAAATTGCCTCTGAAACGGATCTTAAAGTCCTGAAACTATCTGAGAGGGTAGTTGAAATAACTGATGCGATCAACTGGTCTTCATGCTGGATCTTTTCTATACGGCTATCCAGAAGATCCATTCGGGACCTGTAATTTACAAAAAGGAGAAAAAAGATCAAACAAGCAGTAAGAATTACGGACAGGAAGGTTGCTAAATGAAGATATCTACCCTTCTCCGGTAAAAACAGTTTCATTTGAATCGATCCTCCTGAAAAATAAAAATGTCACCCGGGAAGGAATCACTGCGTCTGATTGAAAATGCTCTTCTTTCCAGAATTAGCTACTTTTCCTGCAAAATCGGATGAATAAAGATCGAGTACCTCTTTCCTCAACCCCAGAAAAGCATAAACAACAACTGGAGAGAATTGGGTTCCACTGCATCTTTTGATCTCCTCGAAACCATCATTATATGCTATGGGCTGCTTGTAGGGACGTGAGGAAACAATGGCATCATAACTGTCAGCAACAGAAACGATCTGTCCTGAAAGAGGAATATTCTCCTTTGCAAGCCCCTGGGGGTATCCAGTTCCGTCCCATCTTTCATGGTGGGAAAGGCATATCTCTGCTGCCATTTTCATTACCTTATCCGAACTGTCTTTGAGGATTTCCCAGCCAAGTGTAGTATGTGTCTTCATTGTCTTCCATTCTTCATGAGTCAATCTTCCGTTCTTCAAAAGGATGGAATCAGGGATCCCGGTTTTTCCCACATCATGCAGCACTCCTGAGGAGGCTATCGTGTCCTGGTAGTCTTCAGGAAGACCAATTCTTTCAGCTATCATCCTTGAGAGCATGCCTACCCTGAGGGTATGCTCATATGTCTCTACATCTCTAAGATTGGTCAGTCTATCAAGTTTTGCGATCAGTTCTGAATGGAGTTTGCTGTTCTGATTTCTTATAAAGTCAAGAGACTTCGTATATCTGAGCATTTTCTCTTTCTGCTCTCTGCGCATTATCTCCCTGTTCTCAAAAAAACTTTTTGCCTGAAGTGCCTGATTTATCCTGCCATGAAGATCATTTGCTCTGACAGGTTTTACAAGGAAATCATCCGCTCCGGCCTTTGCCGAATTTTTCATGGATTGAGAGTCGGTCAGAGATGTCAGCATTATTACTATGGGAGGTTGTTCCAGACTTTTCAATAATCTTGTTGCTTCAATGCCATCAAGATCGGGGAGAAGGATATCCATGAGAACAATATCGATATTCTCAATTCCTCTGTCGAAATAATTACGAAATTGTTCGCCAGAGGATACAGAAATTATCTTATGCTCTAAAGGATCAAGACACTTTTCTACCCATTTCCTGATTAAAGGATCGTCGTCAACTATCATTATATTCGCCATGTGACAATGCCTCCGATCTCCAATGAATCTCATTGATATTTAATTGTTCCATATTTATATTATATAAATCAAAAACCTTGAACCCGATGGGCTAAAGCCCATCCTACAAAAAACTAATGTATCTCATTTTTATTTAATTATTACATAAGTATATTATAAATCAAAACCTTTATGGTTTTCAGCGATCATATCTTTAAGATCCCTTAGGACTTTATCCATTTCTTCTTCAAAAGAACAAAATGACTCCCTGAGACCCTGTATGTCTTCCCCACGACCAGCTTTACCCATATCCCTGAGCAGAGAAATGGAAAGAGGTGAACCTATAGCTGGCAGACTTCCCTCAATTGAATGAACAACTCTTCTGGCTTCAAGAAGATCTGAAGAATCTACGGCTTCTTTAAGATGGGACTGCTCCAGAGGAAAATGCTCAAGAAATATCGAAATGAACTCACTTGCAAGTTCCGGATCTCCTCCGCTTATTTCCTTCAGGTTTTCATTCATTATCATCTGTTAGTCCTCCTGTACAAGAATGCTGCCCGATTTTTTACCGGGCAGCATTCTTGTATCAATATATATGCAACCCGGCTGTCATGACCTTTTGGGTTTTAGACCCGCAGTTTTGCGTCTCCTTCTTTCGAAGAATTTGCCCTTATTCAAGCTGACATTCAAGTATCAAACATTAATATTTCCAATACCACATAAAATGTATCATTTACCGATGTAAAGTAAATGGGACTCAATCATGAAACCAGATGGTCCTTATTTACTATCTTTACCGGGACCCTGTACCCAGATCGATCAGTGCGAACCACTCTAACCTCCGGCAAGTAATGGAAGAAAAAGGACACTGTCACCATCTTTGAGCAATTTCTCTTCTCTTTTTAAAAAACGAACATCCTTACCGTTCAAGAAAAGCCTCACTCCCGGAACAAAACTGCCATCTTCTGCCAGTAGTTCATTTGAAAATCCACCCTGGGTCTGTTCATCGAGTATTTGAAGCAGATCTTCAAGACAACTTCCGTTCTTCAGGCACATAGAGCTTTCCCTCGAGCCTATAAGCCTTTCAAAAACCATGACACTCCTGATATTTACCCTTACTCCACACATATCAAACGGGAATATCCTCCACAGCCAGATCGAGTTTCAATTCCAGGAGCTTTTCCCGGGTCGGCACTCCATCTGACGTCCAGCCCCGAGCCTCATAATATTCATCGAGCATAAGGTCAAGATCTTTACGTGGAATATAATGACCCTTCGATAAACCACTCTTCAATGGTTCTTCCATGATCTTCCTGGGAAGATAGTCATCAACTCTCCTGAACCCTTCCCTTACATTGAACATCCGAGCCAGGTTGTTCAATCTCTCTCCAAGTTTCCAGACATCCTCCTCACTGAAATCCCAACCTGTAACCACGGTCAGTAAGCGTGCCACCATTCCGTGAGCTATTGTCACGAGAGGACCGTGAACAGGAAACATACAAAGAGTTGTAATATCAAAGGCTCCGCAGAAATCCTGATTCCATTTCGTTAGTTTTCCCTTTCCAGCTATATCAAGTCGCTCTACAGGCTTGGGAAGAGGAACGCCGAAGACTTCCTGAAAAGCGTAACCGCGGTTATGATCGGCACCTGTATAGCTTGTTGCAAAGTTCAGTCCCATAGCCTTGAGTCCTCTAACATCATAGGCAGGAAGTTCAAGACCCTTTACCTCGATGGAATATAGATCTGCTCCTTTGCCCAACCTCTGCGCAGCTTTCCTTGTACCATCTGCGAACAGATCAGCAAAACCTTCCCGGTATGCCATCATCCGGAGAAAAGCAAGACTTGCTTCTTCATTGCCAAAACGCAGATCCAGGCCATTAGTTTCCTTCAAAACACCTTTTTCTACCATTTCCATTGCCATGGATGTGGTCACCCCGGCTGAGATGGTGTCCATCCCGAGCCTGTCACACAATCTATCTGCTGCAATAATAAAATCAGGGTTATCGATACCTTCGGAAGACCCGAGTGAGTAAAGGGTTTCATATTCAGGACCTTCAGAGGATATACCTGCATACCTGCTCCCCTTGCTCATTCTCACCCAGCTGCAGCCTATAGGGCACCCATAACATGGGTTCTGCCTGACATTATAATTTGAAACAGCTTCACTCCCGATCGAATTGAGCCATGACGTATCTGCAGGATCCTTCCAGTTATTTACGGGAAAGACCCCAAGCTCCACTGTTGATTCCACTGTAGCTGTAGTACCGTATTTTGACAGTATGCCGTAGGTACCAATATCTTCCTTGAAATATTTCATTACTTCGATAACAGCGGTCCTGAGAGCCTTGCCATCAGCAACCGGAACATCCTTCGTTCCTCTCACTGCAATAGCCTTGAGATTTTTACTTCCCATTACTGCACCAACACCTTTTCTTCCGGCAGCACGGGCTTCATTCATTATGCAGGAAATAAGGATCTGATTTTCTCCGGCAGGACCTATGCATGAAATTCTGAAATTCTGATCTTTAAGCTCTTCCTTGAGATATACCTGTGTATCCTGAGTATCAAGCCCCCAGTATTTTTCAGCGTTACGTATAGAAACCCTGTCATCATTCACGGAAATATATACGGGCTCTTCGGATCTTCCCTCAATTACTATTGCATCATATCCAGCCCATTTCATCTCAACAGGGAAAAAACCTCCGGACAGGGAACTGCCCAGACCCCCGGTAAGCGGTGATTTCGTACTTATGTTAAGTCGGCTGGCACAGGGTATCCTGGTTCCGGTAAAAGGACCAACGGTATAAACAAGTTTATTTTCCGGACCAAGCGGATCAGTTCCCGCAGGAAGCTCTTCATAAAGGATCCTTGCTGCAAGTGCGGAGCCTCCGACATAGTCCCTCAATATTTCCGGATCTATTTCTTCGACATGATGTTTTCGCTCTGTAAGATCAATTCTCAAAAGTCTGCCGAAAAAACCTCCCTGAAAGGTCATGAACATTCCTCCTCTGTATGATTTGATAAATCACTTGACTGATATTGAAGATAACTTTAGATACAAAATACTTATATTTAATTGTAGTACATTGGGAAATCCGCTCTTAAAGGACCGGGAGTAAGTCTAATGTCTGTGGAACTCTGACTTTGCCCGCGATGAGGGTTCTTAAAGTTGATCAATAGTATTATTTTTCATATTGGCCGATCTACAGATCAAGGATATTACAATTAACAGCCATAATTTCCACAAAGATCTGCTGATCTATCTCTTATTATCGAAAAATGGGGAAAGTTCTACAAATGCAATTATAAGAAGAACAACCGCTAAAAGATAAGTGCCTGCAGAAGCTGTATTTCCTCCTGCACATACATTTGAAAAGATAAAAATAGAAGTAACACCCAGGATAAAAGAAACAAAAAGGCTGCCTGCCAGATGCAGATATTTCTTATGAAAATATATACCGCATCCTGAGAGAAAAAAGGAGAGTGCCGTGAATGCTGCAATTTTTGACCCTGCCCCACTGGAATTAGAAAAAAGAGAAGCTGACAGCATGAATATTCCGCCAGTTATATTAAAATAGAGATAGAAGCCATTTTTCAATTTTTTTCAGCTCTCAAGATCAGGAAGAACTATTCCGACTTTTGCCTTCCTGTTCTTTTTATGCTCATACATCCTTGAATCAGCTATGTCGATCACTCTCGCAAGATCTCTTGAATCAAACGGATATTCTCCTATCCCGAAATCTGCTTCCAGTTCTATGCCATCAATTGACAGCGACATATCTGCCACTGCGTTACATATCCTTTCAAGTATTTTTTGTGCATCTTTTTTGTTCGTCCCTGGAAGAAAGATAATGAATTCATCTCCTCCATAACGTGCAACATCGTCATTAACACGAAGGTTTTCCCTTATGAGACAGGCAACTTTTGACAATACTGAATCACCTTTAGTATGGCCCAGATTATCATTAATTTCCTTAAAGTTACCGAGATCTATTATAGCAAGACTTGCCCTTGATTTCCCTCTATCAAGTTCTCCCTGAAGTTTACTTATCTTTTCAAGGAAAAATCTCCTGTTCCAAAGTGTTGTAAGTGGGTCGACAAGCGCCTCCGTTTTTCTCTTTTCATATCCCCATGCTACAGAAAAGCTTGCGATAAAAAGCGCTATGGATACGAAAATAAAGATCCCTGCATTTGAAAGAATAACTGGAAACATTCTTTTACTGATATAAGAACCTGGAACAAATGAAACCAGTTTCCAGGGCGGTTTACCCGGCCCCTTGAATACGGGGGCTATATTGTTAAGATCCGTATTAAAAGCATCTTCAATAATTGGGAAAACAGAGATAAATGAGTAAAAACCCGACTTATCATGAAACTGACCTTCCTCAGAGTTATTTATCGTTTCCCTGACAAGTGTCCGGGAGGCCCACTGGAGATCATCTCCATAATTTCTCATAACCTGATTTTCGGAATCCAGAAGTACAAGACTGCTTCCCTCAACTCCCGGATGCCTGCCAAGCATTCCAAGCAGATTCTTTCCACAATAATCAAAGGCCACAGTTCCAAGGATATTCCCTTTTCTATTTTTAACGGGAGAAGCGAATCTCATTGTATTTCGCGAGGCACCTTCTCTGGTTACATTTGCAGGATCCCCGGGTAAAATAAATATCTCACCCTGTTTCAACATTTCTTTTCCAGGAGAGATCTCTTTCTTTCCCACTTCTCCCTCCTTATCCGGATAAGATATAAAAGGGGTACCATTGTCATAACCAACGACAAGTATTTGTTCTCCCCCTGTTCCCGTAAGGGTTATACTGTCGTAGATATTCTGAGTACGAATAAAATCAAGCAGAATATATGCTAACCTTGAAGTATGATAACTGCTTCCTGAAAAAGCAGATGCTGTAACGTGAAACCTTGAAATGAAAACAAGATCTCCTATTACATCATAGACAGTCTGGTTAATGATCTCTTCTTCCTTCATGAGGTAATAACTCTGTTTATTCTCCAGAAGAAGATACTCCTGATCTTTTTGAGCACTATACTTGAAAAATATTATCGCAGCAACAAGAATGGACAACGGAAGGAACATTAAAAGTGTCCTTTTAATTATTCCTGAATTTATGTTGAATAATTTTTTGTTAATAGACAAACATTTGTCCCCTTTTCTCTCTTAAGACACTCTAAATCTTGTCAGGAATTTACTTTTTCTGAGTAAATTCTACTTTATTGAAGAAGGGATCACTGGGGTTTATGACACATATCAGATGATCCTGCTGGATCATCTGAGCAGGGACTTACGACACATTTTTTACATAAAAGTCTGAAAATCACTTTTTAAAACTTATCGTCATGGATCTTTGACCATTCAAGTTTTTCACTCGATAAGCCCTTTTTATCCTCTCCTGGATAACCTACCGCAATAATTGACTCTACCATATATTTTTCGGGGATCCCGAGTACCTGTTTTATGTAATCTCCTGCAGTTTGGGGTTCCTTGTGTGTTCTGTTCCTTATCTGGATCCAGCAGCTCCCGAGATCGAGAGATTGTGCTGTAAGGTGTGTAATAGCTGAAGCAATGGAACAATCCTCCACCCAGACATCACTTTTTTCCGGATCAGCAACAAAGATTATCCCAAGGGCTGCTCCCTTCAGAAAATCGGAACCATGAGTTTTGGAATCCGCAAGTTTTTCGATCAGATCAGGGTCACTGACAAAGATAAATTCCCATGGCTGGATATTTTTCGATGAAGGTGACCTGAGAACAGCTTCCTTTAAAACATCTATCTTCCAGGATTCTATGGAATTATTCGTATACTTTCTGATACTTCTCCTCTTCCTTAACAATTCAAGCATTATAGAATCTCCTCCCCGGGGATTTACTCTTTAAAATATGAAATTAATATTTCCTAAGTCCGCTTCCTTAAAAGGATCGTACCAGCAAGTCTTGCCCCCATATCTTCAGCCTCACGCATCAATGAATCATTATCTCTGACAACACCGGGCCCAAAATATCCAACAGCTTTCAGATCATCTACTACCCTGTAACCAAGTGATTGAAGAGACATTGTCATAGCCGGAGCAGTGAATCCCATGTCCTCTTCCGAGTGTTGTTCACAGACTGATATTACCGAAGCATATTTACCGCCTGAAGCCTCAATAGCACTGACCCATCGGGACCTGTCCTGAGGATCAAAGTTTTCCAGACAATAACACCTCTCAATGAAAGCTTTCATCAATGAAGTAATATTATAAAAATACGTTGGAGAGGCACATATCAATCCATCGGCCTCAAGCATTTGCGGATAGATATCCTGCATGTCATCCTGTATAACACAGTTGAAGGAATCCCGGCATCCTTCGCAGCCGGTGCAACCGGATATGGAAAGATCTCCAAGATGAATAATTTTTGTCTCAGCCCCTAACCTCGAGGCTCCTTCAAGTGCACGCTCAATAAGAGACGCTGTGTTACCCTTTTTTCTTGGACTTCCGTTCACTGCAAGAATTTTCATGAACATTCCTCCTTTTCAATTATAGCCGCACGGTTTCTTCGATCAGCATAGTCAGAATAATTGAGAGGAGTCATAATCGCAGAAAGGGAAAAGCCATGTTCTGAACCGTCAAAGATCGCTCCAGCGGTTCAACACCTTTTTACCTTATCTGTCCATTACCTCTAACTATATACTTGACTGATGTAAGCTGCTCCAGCCCCATGGGACCCCTCGCATGAAGTTTCTGTGTACTTATCCCCATCTCTGCTCCAAATCCAAATTCCCCACCGTCTGTAAACCTTGTAGAAACATTTACATATACTGCAGCTGCATCTACATTGCGGAGGAAATATTGAGAGCTTTCATAACTGTCAGTAAGGATACTTTCACTATGGCCTGTTCCGTATTTATTGATATGTTTTACTGCTTCTTCAACAGAATCAACGATCTTTACTGACACGATCATATCAAGATATTCAGTTGCCCAATCTTCTTCCTTTGCCGGAATAACTGAAGGAACTATCTTTATGACTTCCTCATCACCCCGGACCTCGACACCTTCTGCTACAAGATCCTTTACCAGATCCGGAAGGATAGATCCTGCGATATCACTGTGAACGATAAAGGTCTCAGCCGAATTACAGGTTGAAGGTCTTGAGATCTTTGCGTTGACAGCAACCCTTCGAGCCATAACTGGCTCTGCTGAAGAATCAATAAACACATGGCAGACACCCATACCGGTCATTAT
>CAYPIU010000042.1:12197-14731 GCA_964410915.1 uncultured Synergistales bacterium
CTGGCTCTGCTGAAGAATCAATAAACACATGGCAGACACCCATACCGGTCATTATCACAGGAACAGATGCATTTTCCTGTATAGCTTTCTTCAGTCCCTTGCCTCCTCTCGGAATGAGGACATCCAGATATTCATTCATCCTCATCAGAATGGAAGTGGATTCACGACTTGTATCATCTATGAGCTGGACCGCCCCCGGGGGAAGCCCTGATGAAGATGCTATTCTGCTCATAACTGACGCGATCGCCCTGTTGGAATTTATTGCTTCCTTTCCTCCCTTCAGGATGACGGCATTGCCTGACTTCAGGCAAAGGCCTGCAGCGTCTGCGGTAACATTTGGTCTTGACTCATATATTATCCCGATCACCCCCAGGGGGACCCTTACCTTCTGGATCTCAAGACCATTCTGGTTTTTACATGAACCCAGATGCTGCCATACCGGGTCATCGAGAGTTGCTATCTTCTCAAGCCCTGAAGCCATACCCTCGATTCGTTCCTTATTCAGAGTCAACCTTTCCAGAAGAGGCTCAGAAAGTCCATTCTTTCTGCCATTTTCAAGATCAACCCTGTTAGCCTCGAGGATCTCCTGTTCATTTGCCCTTATTGATAAAGCCATTTTAAGAAGAATGCTGTTTTTTTCACTGGATAACATTGAAGCAAGTATTTTAGAGGCATCTGCAGCCTTCTTCCCCTGGCTGTAAATCTCTTCCCTGAGCATTTAGACCACTCCTTAACAACTTTTAGTTTTTCTATAGCATGATAAGGTTATCTCTATGAATTACCTCATCATAATCTTTTTGTTCAAGAATTTCTTTTATCTTTTCGGATTTTCTGCCAGCTATCTTTTTTATCTCAATTGAGGAATAATTGACGATACCTTTGGCAATGGGACGACCATCAACAGTACTTACAGTTACAACATTTCCCCTGTCAAAATCCCCATCTACCCTCGTTACCCCCGATGGAAGCAGGCTTCTGCCATCTTTGACGAGAGCATTGACAGCACCCTGGTCAATATAAATACTTCCCTGGGAGATCTTCCCAAAACCTATCCATCTTTTACGGGCCTGACACCCGTCAACCCTTGGATTAAATACTGTGCCAAGCTTTTCTCCCTGGATTATCCTTCTCAGGATATCCTCTTCAGTTGCTCTGGCGATCAGCATTGAAATTCCTGAAGCCATAGTCATCCTGGCAGCAGCGAGTTTTGCATACATGCCCCCGGTGGAAAAACTGCTTCCCCTGGATCTCGAATTTTCTTCCATTTCAGGCGTTATATCATATATTTCGTCCACCAGTTCAGCAGAAGGATCATTTCTCGGATCCCGGTCATAAAAACCATCTATATCAGAGAGAATAACGAGAAGATCAGCATTGACAGTACATGCAACCATAGCTGAAAGCCTGTCATTATCCCCAAATCTCAATTCTTCGACTGCCACCGTATCATTCTCGTTGATAACAGGCACAACACCCATATCAAGAAGGGTCAGCATTGTATTCCTGGTATTCAGATATCTCATCCTGTCATCAAAAACATCTCTTGTAAGAAGGATCTGCGCCACTTTTATTCCATACTCAGCAAAGAGTTTTTCATAAACATGAAGTAACGCACCCTGACCAACCGCTGCCAGAGCCTGTTTTACCGGAAGATTTTCGGGGGTCCCCTTGTAATCAAGAACACCTATTCCTGATCCTACAGCACCGGAGCTCACCAGAAGAACATCTTTACCCTGGTTTCTAAGGTCCGCAATTTCCCTTACAAGCCTTTCCATCCTGTAGAGATTTATCTTGCCCGTATCATGTGTAATAGTACTGGTCCCGACTTTTACTACTATCCTTTTGGAGTTTTTCAGATCCTGCCTTGACATCTACTCATCCCCTGCACCTTATTGTGTCTTGTTCGATAAATTCCAAAAACTGCTGTAAATTATTATTTTACACCATTTAAAGTACCATTATTTTCATTATTTTTATCAGAAACAGGTCAGAAGGGAAAAAAATATTCCTGCCATATGACAATATTGATATACTTTTAAAAGGGGGAGATGCCAAATGAATAAAAAAATAGAACTGGTAAGGGGCGACATCACAAAAATAGATGCAGATGTAATCGTAAACGCTGCAAATACTAAACTTCTGGGAGGTGGTGGTGTTGATGGCGCTATACATCGTGCAGCCGGACCCGGGCTCCTCGAAGAATGCCGATCCCTGGGTGGATGCCCTACTGGAGAAGCAAAGATCACAAAGGGTTACGATCTTCCTGCAAAGTTCGTGATACATACTCCAGGCCCCGTCTGGAGGGGAGGACAAAAGGGAGAACCGGAACTGCTTGCTTCATGCTACCGCAGGAGCCTTGAGCTTGCAGTGAAAAACGGATGCAGATCCATCGCTTTTCCCTCTATCAGCTGTGGCATATATGGATATCCTCTGGATCAGGCAGCTGAAATAGCAATCAGGGAAGTTTCTATATTCCTTGACAAAAACCCTGAAATGGAAAAGGTTATTTTTGTCTGCTTCAGCGATGAAGTATA
>CAYPIU010000043.1:0-14703 GCA_964410915.1 uncultured Synergistales bacterium
TGAAACAACCTTTCTGGCCGAGTTACTTGCGACTCCTCCAAAAACAACTTCCATCACTTAAAAATACTTAAAACACGATTTTTTAAATTATAGCTAATTATATACCTAATTCGAAAATTCTCTATTGTATGCCTGATATTAGGTATTAAGAACTATTTTTTAGAACCATGAGAGGGTCTTTACAATTTTGTGATATAGTTATCAAGCATGCCCTGGTATCGGGGGGGGTAATGCAGGTAGCTTCATGCTACTTGAAGATTTCCAGGAGGTGTTTATTATATGTCGGTAGTGAAACGTTCTTCCAGCAATGGTTTTTTATCCAATTCCCTTCAATATTTTTATGAAGCAGCTGAAGAAATGGGTCTTGAAGACGATCTTATTGAGATATTGAGCAGATCTGAGCGAAAACTTTCAATGTCTATTCCGGTAGAGATGGATGATGGCAGTGTGAAAGTTTTTGAAGGGTTCCGCGTTCAGCATTCCACAACGCTTGGTCCATCAAAGGGAGGGGTTCGCTTCCACCCGAATGTCAATCTTGATGAGTGTGAAGCTCTTGCAATGATGATGACATGGAAATGTTCTCTTGCTGGTATTCCTTATGGTGGTGGTAAGGGTGGAGTAAGCTGTGAGCCTCTTGAACTTTCTAAAAAGGAAAAGGAAAGAATAGCCAGAACATGGGCTGCAAGGGTAGAACCCCTTGTTGGAGCATGGTCTGATGTGCCGGCTCCTGATGTTAATACTGGTGGACCTGAAATGGTGTGGTTCATGGACACAATAAGCAAGATGCGAAACAGGCTCGAGCCTGCCATCTTTACGGGCAAACCTATCCCACTCTGGGGTTCAGCAGGTCGTACAGCTGCTACAGGCTATGGAGTGGCCACTTGCGGTCTCGAGCTGTTCAAGGCTCTCGGAGAGTCGCCAGATGGTAAGACCGTAGCTATACAGGGTTTTGGTAATGTCGGAACATACGCAGCCCTTACATTCGTAAAAGAAGGTGCAAAGGTTGTCGGTATAAGCGATATCACCGGAACCTATTACCACAAGGATGGTATTGACATCGAGAAGGCCGTAAACCATGTACAGAATGTTCACCCTAAACATCTTCTTGAGGGTTTTGAACAGGATGGTTTGGAAAAACTTGAGCTTAATGATGTTCTCTACCTTGATGTAGATCTTTTCATTCCTGCTGCTCTTGAGGGTGTTATCACAAAAGATAATGCAGATAAAGTCAAGGCAAAATACATCGTTGAGGCTGCAAATGGTCCTATCACAGCAGATGGAGACGCAATTCTCGCTTCAAAGGGTATTATTATTGTTCCTGATTTCCTTGCAAATGCCGGTGGAGTAATTGGTTCCTATTTTGAATGGGCGCAGGACCTTGGCGGATATTTCTGGACTATCGAGGAATATAATGATCGCCTGATCCGAATTATGAAGGGGAACTTTGCCAGGGTCTGGGATTATAGTAAGGATAAAGATATAAAGATGCGCAGGGCTGCCTTTATGGTAGCTATAGAAAGAGTTGCCGAAGCACAGAGGATGCGTGGAGTTTTTCTTTAAATCAGTAATGGAAGCGTGTTTTCTTAATTATCTATACAGAAAGAGGCAGGGGATATCCCCTGCCTCTTTCTGTATAGATCTGTTGTGACAAAATTTAGTTCACTACAATGACCCCTTCATTTTTTTCTCCATTTGTAAAAACAGAAAAAGAACCCCTGTAGACCCTTACAGCTGGATCCATTTCATTATTATACGGAGTTTCATCAAAAAAACGTTCATCAAAAATATTATTTTTTTCGCCATGATAAACTGGCATATACAGGATCTCGTCAATTTCAAGATCCGTAAAGAAGTGAGTTCCGAATGATAATTCGGGCATGAAACCCTCTTGTGGTATCCCCAGTTCTACTATACAGCAGCAGTTTGTCAATTCATCATATCGTACAGGAACTCCTAATAGAGGGTTACTTGATCCCACTCTTCCTGGTGAAACAAGAATAAACTTTTCTTTTCCCAGTTGAGCATTTATCTTTCCGATAGTCCTTGCGATATGACACCACTGCCTTGTTTTGGAATAAAAGTGATAATCGACCATTATTATGTAAGGGATATTTTCTTTTCTTCCATCTGTAACCATTCTGTCTGCCTGCAATATCTTTCTTTTGCTGGATAATTCCGGAATGTCAAGACATTCGTTCTTTTCTTTAGTCCACAGAGGCCTTGCCTGAACCAATTCTACAATATCTTCCGAATGGTGATAAGCGAATTCAATATCTGCAGGTACTCCCATCGAATCCTCAAGGATTTTCAATATCTTTTTCATACGGTTGAAAAAGAATCTCGCTTGTTTGGAAAAGCCTTCAAATGTGAAACAGATCTTGGAATCCTGTGCAGAAAAATTTCCTGATTTACAGATCCTTCTAAAGTAGCCTCCTTCCGGGTCAGATGTATATAGCTGGGCATAGTCGAGAAAATAACTGTGATAAGGAATGATATCCTCCCAGATGTTTTTTATGTCAACCGTCGCTAAGGTGTGTGTTTCTCTGTCTACCACCTGAAAATGTTCCTGGGCATGTCGCATTATATTGAAGGGGTTCTGGCCTTCAGGGCGTAGGCAGGGCATAGTCAATGAAAATGATCTTGCATAGCCTCTTTTTGTACTTGTAGTTCCCATGCCGAAAACAAGTCTGATTAATCCGTCATCAGGGTTAATTCTTGTTGTCCATCGGAGATAATATTTTGAGAATCCAACCCCAGCAAGGGTTGGGTAAAAATAACGTCCGTGCCATGAGCCTGATACTTTCATTATGATTATGCCCATTGCATCTTCTCCGAGACCATGTTTTTCGCGATAAGCCAGTGCTATAGGAAAATGAATTCTGGCGAAGATCTTTTTGATCTCAGTTTCTACAAGTTTTACCCTTTCATTGATGTCTGGCTGGTCATTGATCATAAAAGTTGATCTGTATTTCCCGGCAAAAGAATATTTCAACGAATCCTCGAGCAGGCTGCTGCTTCTTACTATCACAGGGGCTGTAACATCTATAAGAAATTTCTTTATCGAGTGCATAGCGTAATCCGGCAGTTCTGTATCGAGGAACTTTCTTTCGATCTCTTCAGGATCTTTGCACTGTATCATTTCCAGATCCGGGATCTGCTCCAGAACATATTTATAAACGTTTATGGAAAGAAATATCGATGGTGGAAAAATTACTTTTTCAGATAGTTCATCATCAGTATCCCATAATCTTGCCATTGCATAAAGTAGAGACCTTCCCTTTCCACCAATATGGCCATTTCCTATGATAAGATCAGAAAACCGTGCATCTTCCAATGGATCCCAGCTAAAATACTTTTTTGAAATGGTGTCGGTTTCTTTCATATAAATCTCCCTTAAAGAGTATTTAAATGCGCTGTTATTCTGGATTGGTTATTATTGTATGCATCATTCTTAAGGATATTGTATCAAAAAATACTTCTTTGTATAACATTTTTTATATAAAATTTATCAAAGAATATTGCATTGTTGTGCCACAGTATTATAATAAACTTAGTAAGAAGAGTTGAAGGGCTAATAAGTTCACGCAGATCACTACTTAAATCTAATAGCTTTTACTGTATACTTAATATAAATATTCAGACTTTTCTATTTTTAAATCCTATACAATGTATTTTTACAAAAAGAAGTTGCAAAACTTTAATTGCATTGTTAAAGTAAACAGGTTTTCAGGATCCGGAAAATTCTATTTTATAAGGGGGAGTGTAAAGTGAATGCACACGAGATGTTTGTAAAGCAGGTTGACGAGGCAACACCATTCCTAACAGTAGAGCAGGAGTATATTGACATTCTGAAACACCCCAAAGAAGTCCTGGAAGTATCTATCCCGCTTAAGCTTGATGATGGTGAAGTGAAGGTGGTAAAGGGTTGGAGAAGTCATCATAATAATGCCTTGGGCCCTTATAAGGGTGGAGTCCGCTACCATCCGAACGTCAGCAGGGAAGAGGTAATTGCGCTTTCTTCATGGATGACCGTTAAATGTGCGACTGCCCAGCTTCCATACGGCGGTGGTAAAGGTGGAGTATCAGTCAACATCAGAGATCTCTCACCAACAGAGATCGAGAGATTGAGCCGTGGTTATGCAATGGCTATCTCAAGATTCATGGGTACTGACATTGATATCCCTGCTCCGGATGTTTACACAAATCCTCAGGTCATGTCCTGGTTCGTTGATACATATGAAAAAATACAGGGCAGAAGTGAACCTTCCTGCTATACAGGTAAACCAGTTGAGGCTGGCGGGTCTCTCGGAAGAGGAGATGCCACATCCAGAGGCGGAATGTACATTCTCAGAGAAATGTTGAAAGAGAAGGATCTTCTCGGAAAAGATCTTACCGTTGCGGTACAGGGATTTGGAAATGTTGGAAGTTTTGCCCATAAACTTATTGAAAGTGATCTGGGTCTTAAAATTGTTGCAGTTTCAGATAGCCGTGGTGGAGCTTACAATCCCAAGGGTATCGATTATGTTTCTGTGAGGGAGCATAAGACAAATACAGGAAGTATCGCCGGTTATGCCAACAGCGAAAGCATTTCGAATGAAGAGCTTCTCGAGCTGGATGTTGATATTCTTATTCCTGCTGCTTTAGAAGGGGTTATCACTGAAGCTAATTCAAAGGATATCAAGGCTAAGACAATACTGGAACTCGCAAATGGTCCTGTTACGCCGGAAGCTGATTCGATCCTTACCGGTATGGGAGTAGAAACTATTCCCGACGTACTTGCTAATGCTGGTGGAGTTACTGTGAGCTGCTTCGAATGGATCCAGGGAAGGACAGGAGATTACTGGACTGTAGAGGATGTTCATGAGAAACTTGACAAGAAGCTTACCACAGCTTTCCATGAGATCTGGAAGATCAAGCAGGATTTCAAAATTACAACTCGTCAGGCTGCTTATGTAAGGGCAATATCAAGAATAGTTGGTGCCATGCGTTTCAAAGGCATCTGGCCCTGATAAAAAGTTATTATAAAAAGAAGCCCTTCCATTAATGGAAGGGCTTCTTTTGTAATTATCTATTGTAGTTTATTCTGAAATGTGTATTTGTCCCACTTCATTTTCCCCATCCAGAAAAACTGAGAAGTTACCTTTATATATCCTTATTGCTGGATGCCTGCTTTTCTCATATGGTGTATTCTCCAGCCACGTCCTGTTCAGGATGTTATTATCTTCGCCTTCGAAAACAGGGAGATAAAGAGTTCCGTCAACATCAAGATCCAGGAAAAAATGTGTTCCGTAGGAAAGTTCCGGAACAAAATCACTTTGGCTTATTCCGATTTCGACAAGACATCCACAATTACATATCTCATTATACTTTACCGGTACGCCCAGAAGAGGGTTGGTGCTTCCCCATCTTCCCGGCCCCACAAGTATATAATTGGTACCTGCAAGTCTTTCATTGATCCTGCCAATTTCTCGGGCTACTTCAAAATAGCCGGGATCACTGTTGTAAACATCGTGGTCAACATAAACAATATGAGATGTTTCTTTAAGAATACCGTTGCTTACCATTCTGTTTCCTTTCAGGATAATCTTTTCACGGGGGACTTCGGGTATATCCACTTTTGCCATCTCTTCATATCCTGCCAGTGGACGCATCTGTATAAGGTAAAGTTCTTCGTCTTCTGTATCGTATGTGAACTCGATATCCACGGGATTACCTACTGAATCTTCAAGAAAAGAAGAGAGTTCTTTCACGAGATTGAAGAAAAATGGTTTTTTCTGTGCAAGGGCAGAAAATGAAAAAACAGGTTTACCGTTCTTTGCCTTGTTTGACCCTGCCCAGGATAAAGTGTTGTCTGCAAAGATCTCGATAAAACTGGATGCATTCCTGTGTTCCTTGAGGATGAAAGGAAGAAAATCCCTGAGTTCGCCTGATCTGAATTCTCCTTCCTTTTGATCTATATAATCAAATATGGTCTGACTTGACATACTTATTTCTGAGGGCAGGTTTCCCTGGGGACGAAGAGAAGGGTGTGAAAGGTAGAAAAGTCTTGCTTTTAACCTGTCAACACTTCGAGTACCAAGGCCAAAACAGAGTCTCATTACTCCTGCTTCTTTCTGTATTCGTGTAGAAGGGCGGCGATAAACTTTCGAAAAACATATTCCTGCGATCTCGGGGTAATAAAGATCACCATGGTTCTTACCGATCATCGGTTCTATAACAATGCCCATTGCTTCGTCAAGGTCGGAATATCCATGTTTAGCCCTATAGGCTCTTGCTGCGGGGTTGTAAAGGGATGACCAGACGTTTTTAATGCATTTTATTAGATTTTCAGTTCTTGTGTGTATGTCTCCTTTATCTACAGAAAAACAGGTTTCATATTTGCCTGCAAATGATAACATTTTTGAATCTTCGAGTAGTGAGCTTGATCTTACCGCCATCGGGCAATCGCCTATCGTTCTTATTACTGCTTCAATATCTCTATAAAAACTATCTCTCACTTTCCCCTCCATAAAAGACTGGCGAAGAATTTCATAAAACTGGTATGATGAATCCTCTGTCTGTTCTTTGAAAGAAGTATTATGCTTTTCAACGATGTCGTCGATCCTGTTTTCTTTAAAGAAATCATTAAATATTTCAGTTGTCAGAGAAAAATCTATCTCGGGAAACTTAACGTGTTTTTCCAGTTCAGTTCCCAGAACTGACTCATATGAAAAGGCCAATCCCTTGGCTTTACCTCCAACTTCTCCCTCTCCGATCAAATGTTTACGCTTTCGATAAAGTAGTTTCGGATCATATGTCTCAAAATCCATGGGTTAAATTCTGTCCTTTCTAAACTTTGTTTTACAGTGATTTTACCATAATAAATTGTGTTATATTAATTTCAGGTGTTAAAGATCCGGATCGTTCTGATAAAACCAGAACATCTTAAGAATGGTAAACTACTTGATATTAAACGGGAAAGTATATATCACCAAGCGGTGACATTTATTATATAATCAGATATACTAACAGAAAATTCAGAACATCCTATAAGTAATTAGGGGGTAAAAAGTTATGAATAAAAAACTTAATGAGCTTGTATATCAGATGTATGAATCCCGACCTGATGAGTCAATGTTATGGTGGCAGGGAAAATGGATCAACAGGACAGATTTTAATAAACTGGTCGTATCTTACGAAGAAAAACTCAGAAGTGCCGGTTTTAAGCCTGGATACCGTATAGCTACTCTAATGCCGAACTGCCCGGCGCTTATGGCTCTTTCCCTTGCATGCTGGAAACTTGACGGAGCGGTTGTTCCTCTTAATATGATGGACAGGGGAGAATCCCTGAAAAAGTACCTGGCTCATTCTGAACCATTTGCAGTAGTTGCTCCAGATTTACCCGGTAAAGTTGCTGTTGATCCGGAAAACTTTCCTTTGCCGCTGGTCAAGGCGACTCTTGACGGTTGTATTCCGTCTTTTAATGGAGTGTCCGTAAAACCGGGTAAGCCGGATACTGCTGTTATGTTTTACACTTCTGGAACGACTGGTTTTCCAAAAGCTGTCCCTCTTTCCCATTCTAATCTGGGAAGCAATGTTTTTGCAGCTCTGGATCACTTTGAGGATCTTGATGTTGAACAGGATATTGTTATGAATGCTTTACCTAATTTCCATGCCCTTGGGTATGTAGCAAGTGGTTTATTAGCAATGGCTACTGGCATAAAACAGATGGTTCTTCCTACTTTTATGCCACCTGAAACTGCTCTTGAGGCAATGAAAAATTCCGGGGTAAGTTTCGTTATAGCTGTACCGGCGATGATATCTCTAATGGTAGCTGCTGCAGCGAGGGGAGCGGAGGTTCCTAAATCACTCAAAGTCCTTGTAAGTGGAGGGGACCGTTTCCCGGTAGAACTTGATACAAGAGTTCAGAGACTGCTTGGTGTTGGTGTGTGTGAAGGTTATGGACTTACAGAATGTTCTCCTGTTGTTGCTGTTAACCAGTCTTTTGCCTCCAGAAAAATAGGTACGGTAGGTCCTCTTCTTCCCGGTTTTGAGCATGAAGTAAGAGATGATCAGGGGAATGTTCTTGGGAAGAATGAAGAAGGCGTATTATGGTTACGCGGACCTTCAATAACCTCAGGTTATTTTAGAGATCCTAAAAATACAGCAGAAAAATTCAAGGACGGATGGTTCAATACAGGAGATGTTGTAAAGATCGATTCAGATGGATATGTTGCCATAAAGGACAGGGCAAGTGACCTGATAATAGTTGGAGGTTTTAATGTTTACCCTCAGGAGGTTGAGAATGTCCTTAACTCGCACCCCAAGGTCAGAGAATCTGCTGCGGTTGGTATACAGCACAGTGTAAGCGGGCAAATTGTAAAAGCTTTTGTGATAAGACAGGATAAAGATGTCTCAACGCGGGAACTTCTGTCATATTGTAAGGAGCGTCTTTCACATTATAAATCACCCAGAGTTATTGAGTTTGTCGAAGAGTTTCCGAGAAACAGTCTGGGAAAGGTATTGAGAAGGAAGTTGCGTGATTGGTAAGATCTTTAATTTCAGGCCTCTGAATTTTCAGGGGCCTTTTATATTATCCCAAGTTTTTTAAGTGCAGTCCGGGTATCTGCAAAATGCAGAGGGTTGTCCTGCATGATATGGCCTATCCCTATAAATGTGCCGTAACCAAGATTTTTCATGCTTTTTCTGTCACTTTCTGCATCTCCAAAGTATAAGGGGTTTCTGCTCTTTAGTCTTTCACAAATAATTTCCAGGCCTTTTGATGATGGTTTACAGATACCTTGATCCGCTGTAATAACCAGAGAGGGTGGAAAATCTTCCCATCCCAGAAGTGTCAGTGCAAGTTCAAGCTCATATTTGCATCTTCCGGTGTATATTCCGGATGGTAATTTCAACTGGTGCCAACTTGTGTCAATAAAAGGTTTTTCTGCTTTCCAGAATCCGCTGCACTTTACAAATGATGGAGTCTTTTGGGAGATTTTCGTAAATATCTCGGATCCATAGTAGAGTTCTGAGCAGAGTTTTCTCACAAATTTACGTTCCACCCTATTCCCGAAATTCTTTTTGACCCACTCAGACAGGTTTTCTCCGTCGAAGGTGTCAAGTATCTCCTTAAGCTTTTCTCTGGATGGGAAACTTTTTACGAGACTTTGATTCTCTGATGATGCTGCTATATTTGACAGGATCCAGGATATATCATAATCATCGTTAAAATAGGGGTAGCTCTTCATTAGCCTGAAATGATCCATTGTAAAGGCAATACAGTCGTTATTTCGTTGCAGGTAAAATTTCCAGATCCATTGCAGGGATGTCCTTATGACCATGGGGAAAGACATGGTAGTATCTATAAGGACATTATCAATATCGAAAATTACGGCATCATAAGCCAATTCAACAGTGCCTCCATCTGATAATTATTTATGTCGTCCATTCAACTAAAGGATTGTAAATGTAACGGACTATTGGTACAAGGAAAAATTTACCTGCAGTATAATAATCTGGAATTTTAAAATTTGATGGGATGATTAAATTCCTCGAGAAAAAAGGGAGAATCAGGCATTGATCGAAATTCCTATTGACAGGCATTCAGAAATAGCACTATACCATCAGATCGCTTTACACCTTGAAAGAATGATAAGAACAGGTGCACTTGTTGAAGGAGTAAAACTTCCTGGAACCCGAGAGTTGGCATCTTCACTCGGCATAAGCCGTACAACTGTACTCAGGGCTTATGAAGCACTTGAGGTCAGGGATTTTATAATTCAGCGAGGAAGAAGTGGGGCTTATGTAAGCTGGCCATGTACAAAAGACATTTCATCTGTTTCTATAGATTCTGGTCTCCTTGATCTCAGCTCAGGTAGTCCCTCTGGAGAGCTTGTACCATCTGCAGTTCTGTCCAGACTTAGCAGGGACCTGTTGCTTGAAAATGGGGAGGATGTTTTAAAAAGCGCTCCTGTCTGCGGATTATCCGAGCTCAGGCAGACTCTTGTTACTCACGCAGTGTCGAGAGGGATCCCCGCGTACTGGAAAGAAGTCATGGTGACTTCTGGAGGGCTGGAAAGCCTTTCTCTTTCGATGACGGTTCTAAAGCAGCTGGGTGTAAAAAGAATATTCATGGAAGAGTTGACCTATCCCGAGGCCTATTTGATAGCAAGACATCTTGATTTTGAAATAAGGCCTGTCGTTCCTGAAAGTGAACTTCTTGATACTGCCCTGAATGATCTTTCAGATACGGATGCCGTCTATCTGGTGCCCAGTTTTCAAAATCCAACAGGAAGAACACTTTCTCAGAAGATAAGAGGACAATTTCTTGAATACAGTGTATCGAGGGGGTTCTGGATATTGGAAGATGATGCTTATGGAGAACTCAGATACGGAGAATATTCTGTTCCTGCTTTAAAAGCTATGAATGGTTCTGAAAAGGTTATTTATTCAGGTTCTTTCAGCCAACCCCTGTTTCCGGGTTTGAGGTTGGGGTATTCCCTTGTACCTGAAAGACTTATGGAAAATTTCGTAGAGATTCAGTCCAGAAGGTCAGGACCAGTCTCTTCTCTTGTTCAGTGCCTTGTTCTTGAATTCATCAAAAGAGGTTTTTTCAGCCAGGCTGTTGAGACTGCCAGGGCAACAATTCAGGGGAGGATGTATGGTCTCGTGGAATTTATTCAGGAGTATCTGCCTTTTTGTAAATTTATAACCCCTTCTGGTGGTATCTACCTTTGGCTTGAGACCCCTGGTCTTGATGGGGATCATGCTGAAAAAAAAGCTCTTGAAAGTGGTGTAAGTCTTAGTTCCGGAAATAGATTCTCATGGTCTGGCAAAAGAGTAGAGGCTGTAAGGCTCTCCGTCAGCAGTTTAGATAGAATGGGCATACGTAATGCTGTTAAAAGCATCTCAAGAGCATGGTCAATATAACAGATCAACCCAGCTGGTCTAATTTGAAAAGATTACAGGAATAATCATGAAAATCCAGTTCACAAATTAGATTGTTCGTAAAAAATGTTTAAGTATATTGCGGTCTATTTGTTCAATGATCCTTGATCTTTCATTTCCCCTTATCGTTACGTTCTTTGTAAATTTCTGTAATATATCTTTTCCATAGAAAGAGAGCGATCACGGCGGTTCCGGTTCCACCGACAAGTCCGAGGACTATCATGTCAATTCTTCCATTTCCTGCAAGATAACCTCCCAAACCAGCCAGAGCTTTCCCGTAAAGAACTAAAGTTCCCAGGGACAACAGTAATATTGTAAATCTCAACATCGAAATCATCCTCATGACCAGATTTAAGTTTCAGATTGCCATTCTACCATCATGTGAACTTTGAAAAGAAACTTTTAGAAAGTATACAGTTCCTTGTGTGCATGTTCATTATATGATAATGTTAACTACAGTTGTACATGATTGATTTTTATACAATTTAGTATTTTTTGTTAATTGTTCAATTACCTTTTCAGAGCAGGGAGGAAATATCTACAATGAGAGAGCCAAGGTTGTATACTACTTCTGCGGATTACGCTTATCAGGAGATACGTCATAAAATAATTACAAAGCAGTTAAAACCCGGCCAAAGGCTTCCCGAGGTAAATATCGCCGTGCAGATGGGAGTCAGCAGAACCCCTGTTCGTGAAGCTTTGCGCAGGCTTTCCAGTGAGGGGTTAGTGATCATAATTCCCAATAGTGGTGCAAGACTTGCTGCTCCCACACCAAGGGAGATAGAGGATACTTTTCTTGTCAGAGAACAGCTTGAGATCCTGGCTGCCAGAATTGCAGCAGGCAGGATAACCGACAGATATCTCAGGAGACTTGAAGAGGCACTTGTCGAGGAGAACAGGTCTGCTGAGGATAAGGATCTGGAAAATTACCTCGAAGTAAACGAAATATTTCACAAAACAATTGCTGATTCTACTGGCAACAGAGTTCTGGCAGAATACGTTGATAATATCCTTACAAGAACCAATGCATATATGGTTTTTTATAATCCCTTTTATGAAACGACATCATATGCCAGTCTGGATGAACACAGATCTATTCTGAATGCGCTTAGACACCATGAAGTTGAAAAGTGTGTCGAGCTTGTAAAGGGGCATCTTAAAAGTTCTTTTGCTGGATTAACCATGCCTGAAAAATAATCTTGATCCTGCTTTAGTTTTTTTGGAAACCTATTTGATAAAATGGAGGCGGTTTTTCTGCCTCTTTTTTTGTTGCGTAAAAAAAAAGAGAACCAAGGTGAGAATATTATTGTAATGATAATAAAGTACATAAAAAATATCAGTTATGGAGGTCTCTTAATGACAAGGAAATTACCCTCTCTTGATTTAACCAGGAATTATGACCGAATAAGGGATGAAATAAAACAGGCTATTGATAAAGTGCTGGAGAGCCAGCATTTTATTCTTGGTCCCGAAGTTGATACATTCGAAAGTGAGATAAAGCAGTACCTCCAGGTCGATTATGCTGTAGGCTGTGCATCCGGGACAGATGCTCTTCTTCTTTCTCTTATGGCACTGGATATTGGGGAAGGCGACGAGGTTATTACTACTCCTTACAGCTTTTTTGCCACTGTAAGTTGTATTACAAGGCTTGGTGCCACTCCCGTTTTTGCGGATGTGGATCCTGTAACCTGTAATATTGATTGTAATAAGGTTCTTGAGAAAGTTACGGAAAGAACGAAAGCATTTATTCCTGTTCATATTTTCGGACAAATGGTTCCTATGGAGGATCTATATGATGAGATGGTATCGAGGGGTATTGCTATTGTGGAAGACAGCGCACAGGCTTTTGGCTCGTGGCGCCAGATAAATGACAGGATCATACGTGCCGGGACCTGGGGTAATATCGGCTGTTTTTCATTTTTCCCGACAAAAAATCTTGGAGGATATGGCGACGGAGGTATGATATCCTGTTCAGATAATGAAATGGCGGATAGAATATCATGTCTCAGAGTCCATGGAGCGGGGAAGACATACTACCATGACGAAGTAGGTCTCAACAGCAGACTGGATGCTATCCAGGCTGCTATTCTGAGAGTCAAGTTAAGGCATCTGGATGAATGGCAGGAAGAAAGAAGACTGGTGGCTGATCGATACAGGATGCTTTTCGCTGAAAAAGGGCTGCTCGACTTTATTACTCCGCCCTTTGAGATCGAGGGTAACTATCACATATACCACCAGTACGTCACAACAGGGGTATCAAGAAGAGATGAGCTCATGGAATATCTCCAGAGCAGCGGGATAGCCTGTAGAGTTTACTATCCGGTACCGCTCCACCTTCAGAAGTGTTTCTCATATACAGGCTACAGCCAGGGAGATTTTCCAATAGCTGAAAGACTTTCAGAAGAGACTCTTGCGCTTCCGATCTTTCCGGAACTCACCGAGGATGAACAGGACTGGGTAGTATCAACGATCGCAGATTTTTACAAGAAGAATAATAGCTGACCAAGTTTGACCTATGTTTAAATTCTGTGTAAAATACTGATTGTAAAAACTGGAATTACATGTAAAATCTAAAACGTGCCGAGCGGGGGAACACCCGCTCGGCTAAGTTTAAAATATGGGTAAATTATGGGAGTTGATATGTAGATGTTCCCTTTTTTCTTTGATCCAACATTTATTTTGCTTGTCCCTGCTTTGCTTCTTGCTTTCTGGGCTCAGTCAAGGGTAAAAACTGCATATGCGAAGTACAGCGGGGTATATGCCAGAAATGGTTCTACCGGAAGGGATGTAGCAAGAAAGCTGCTTGACAGTTTTGGTCTTTCGGATGTACCCGTTAACAAGATCCAGGGAAACCTTACCGATCATTATGATCCAAGGGACAAGACTTTAAGCCTTTCTACGGATGTTTATTCGAGTTCAAGTATTGCAGCGATCGGCATCGCTGCGCATGAAGTAGGACATGCTATACAGCATAAGAAAAATTATGTACCTCTTACGTTGAGGAATTCTGTTGTCCCGGTAGTTGGCATTGGTTCAAGTATGGCTTTCCCTCTATTTTTTATAGGTTTACTTTTTAGAGGACAGTTTCTCATGGATGCGGGAATAGTCCTTTTTCTTGGAGTGATAGTTTTTCATTTGATTACCTTGCCGGTGGAATTTGATGCAAGTTCAAGGGCACTTACTCTTCTTGATAGTACAGGTATACTTGCTCCTGACGAAATCCTTGGAGCAAGAAGCGTTCTGAGGGCCGCCGCTCTTACATATGTTGCTGCTGCAATTATGGCTTTTGCACAGTTGGCAAGACTTCTTATTCTCAGGGGTATGTTCGGAGGCGACGATTGATCTTGGAGATCTGTGACCATTAAAAACTTTTAGAGGTGGCATATGCCACCTCTTTTTACTTTAGGGAGGATGATCTGATGCCCTTAATTATAATTTTGTTACTTCTTTTTGTGGTCCCATGGCTTGCGTTTGTGTTGTTACTGTTCTTTCTTCTTTTCTGGCTGGTCTTTATACCCCTTGGATTTGCCGGTCGGTCTATCTTCTGGCTGTTTGCCGGGCCAGTTGAATTACTTAAGGTTCTGGTCAATAAAAAAGTGAGGCAGAATCACGCTTTACAACATGCTACTATCCATGTCCTTGAGAGGGATCTCGGAATTCCGCAAGTAGAGGGTATGGCATATGAAGACGGTTTTACGATAAAGGGGCTTGCCGAACCCGGAGTGGTATATCAGGCTGCCCTGAAGGGATTGGAAAAGCTCAAGCGAGGAGAAA
>CAYPIU010000044.1:0-13997 GCA_964410915.1 uncultured Synergistales bacterium
CCGATATCCTGTTAAAAGGGAGAGGAATTATAAAATGATCCCATCTTTTCTTGATATAGAACTTCCTTTTTATTTTCAATGACATGGGAATAATTCTGCGCCTTAGGTAGAGGGAAAGAGTGAATGGAAAATCCTTTGGACAATGATATGACCCTATAGGGCCATCAAGGGATAGCAGCAGGTCTCCATCTCCATTCTCTATTACCTTTCGCAGAATATGGAAGGAATTACCTTTCTCCTTTCTGTCCTGTAATCTTATCGGGGAATATCCAAAAGACCTGCACAGAGGAGCAATGTAGTTACCTCGACTGTTGCTTGTTACTATGACATAGGGCTTCCTCAACTTTAGTACAGGATAGAGACAGAAACTTTCACCATGCCAGAATATAAAGATGAATTTTTCAGATTCTTCTTTTTGTGCTATTCTCCCCTCTCCTTCGATCTCTACAGTGCTGGACCAGTAGACAAACCTTATATAAAGAGCGTAGCAAAAAGCGATTATTTTGTAATATATCCCCTTGAGCATATTCATACAACATCCCACACTTGTTTAGAAAGTTTTTATTTATGAAATCTAAGTAACCTGAATAATTCAATGTAATTATATTCTCAAATCTTGGTGTTTTCCTGCAACAATGATCAGTTTTATTACATTAAAGACTATTAGTATGAGAAAAACCGCCGTAAACTGTGGTCGGGACCTTTCAGTTCACTCTGATGCTACATTCAGCTCATTGTCAGACCATCTGATCTTTCCCAGGTTCTACCCAAAAACAGCTGAAGTAATAATTCCATTGCCGCAATCTGCCGGGGTATAGTCACCAACCATATTGTCTTACCCCGTCTGTATATTGTTTTGTGGGCCCCCACCAACGTGATTGCCCCTGATCAGGCATGCACAGAGTGCTGACCCTACTTCCGTTTTAGCAGAGAATCAGTTTCTTACTCTCCCAATGCTTCTTATTTCTGAGAATCAAATGAAAAGTTTGCCCAATAAAGAATTCCCCTGGTTAACCAGGGGAATTCTTTATTTATGAATCATGATCATATTATTACCAAAATAATACCTCTACTGGATCATGAGTTCTGGTATCCAGGTTACAAACGGGGGGAAAACAACGATCAGAACCAGTACGAGTACCATGACCCCCAGAAAAGGTGCAAGAAAACGAAAGGAATCCTCGTAACGGACGTTTGCAACCCTGCATGCGGCGAGAAGATCCACTCCCAGAGGCGGAGTGTTGGCTCCTATTGCAAGGTTTACACAGACCATCACACCGATATGTATCGGATCCATTCCAAGCTGGGTAAGGATCGGGAAGAATATTGGCAGGACGATAATGATTATTGCCATTGTCTCCATAAACATTCCCAAAAGTATCAGCATCAGGTTGAAAAGAAGCAGTACGATCCAGTAGTTAGTGGATATTGAAAGAATAAAGTTGGCAACTTTTTGTGGAATATCCTCCGAAGCAAGGATCCAGCCAAAAAGATTTGCAGCAGCTATTATAAACAGTACAACTGCACTTATTCTTGCGGCATCAAGACTGATTCTGAAAAGCTTTCTGACATTAACCTTTTTATAAACGAACATAGACAGGATAATAGCGTAGAGAGCTGCAACAGCTCCTGCCTCAGTGGCGGTGAAAATACCTTTCAGGATCCCCCCCAGAATTATTACAGGAGCAAGAAGAGGAAGAATGGCCTCCCTGAAAGCACTGAACTTATCGCCCCAGGATGCCCTGGGCAGACGTGGATATTTTTCCTTTATTGCAAAATAGTAAGAGATCATCATTAGAGAGATCCCAGTAAGCACACCGGGAATTATTCCTCCAAGAAAAAGCTTTCCGATCGATGCCCCCATAGTTACACCAAGAATTACCATGACAATACTTGGCGGAATGACTGTTGCAAGAGCACCCGAACATCCCAGCAGTGAGGCGCTGAAAGGAGGTTTGTACCCCTGATCCTTCATTGAGGGAAGCACTATTGAGCCTATTGCAGCTACATCAGCAACTCCTGAACCTGAAATTGCACCGAAGAACATGCAGGAGACCACCATAACCATGGCCATACCGCCAGGAATGTGGCCTACCAGGGTTGCAGCAAACCTCATTATCCTTGGAGTGATATCCCCCTCTGCCATCAGGTTTCCAGCGAGAAGAAAAAGAGGAATAGCAAGAAGGGTGAAGGAATCTACTCCAACTACCATCCTCTGTGCAACCACAAGCAGGGGAACTGTCGACTCAAAAAGCAGGTATGCCATGCCGGAAACAGCTATTGCAAAAGCTACGGGAACACCTATAACGATACATAGCCCCATTACAGCAAAAAGGGTCAGCATGACAGACTACCTCCAGTCGCCTTCAGGATAAACATTCTTCTTACCGGACATATCCTTCTCTTTACCATGAAAGAGAGAATCAAAAATTGCCAGTATCATGATCCCAAAACCCGTGGGTAAAGCCAGGTAAAGGATACCTGCAGGGATCTGAAGTGAAGTGGTACGCATTGACCATGTCCTTGTTACCACCTGCCAGCCAGACCATATACCTGCAACAAGAAATGCTATAATGATCAGTTTTACGAAAAGGTCAAGACTTTTTCTCAGCTTTTTTGAGGGAATGCCCTCAACAATAAACCGGACAGACATATGCTCGTTCCGTCTGCATGCTTCCGCAGCTCCCAGGAATGTTATCCATACCAGCAGGGTCTGAGACACCTCAGCTCCCCATGGCAATGGAGTATGAAATACATATCTCGCACTCACTTCTACTATAACTTCAGCTAATACTACAACAAGGGCGATGGAGAGAAACCCCTCCACCGCCCTGAAAAGAATATCTGCGAATTTATTCGCCATATTTTTTCACAAGATCCATAAGTTCCTTACCGAAAACAGACTCGTAATCCTGCCATACGGGCTGAACCGCTTCCTTGAAGGCAGCCTTGTCAACCTCGTTTATTTTCATGCCTTTTTCCTCAAGTTTATTAAGAAAATCCTGTTCCTGTTTCTGGATCTGTTTCCGTTCTTCTTCTCCCCATTTCATGGCCAGTTCTTTTACAACAACCTGATCCTCTTCAGATATGCTGTCCCATACAGAGCTGTTCATGCACAGAAGTGCCGAACCCCATATATGTCCGCTGAGTGAGAGATAGTCCTGGACCTCGTAGAAGGCACTCGAATAAATGATCGCAAGGGGGTTTTCCTGGGCATCTACTACTCCCTGCTGCAGGGCAGTATACAGTTCACCGAAGTTTATTGGCATGGGAGAAGCGCCAAGTGTGTTGAAAGTATCAAGTCTCATCTTGTCAGGTGTGACTCTGATCTTCATACCTTCCATATCGGCAGGAACTTTGACAGGAGTTTTGCTGTTCGTTATATGACGGAATCCGTTTTCCCACCAGGCAAGACCCTTTACCCCATTTGATTCAAGAATTCCAAAAAGCATTTCACCAATTTCACCATCCATGGCATCATAGGCAGCCTGATGATCTTTCCACGCATAGGGAAGCGCTTCTATACCGAATTTGGGATCGATAGACTGGAAAGAACCGCCACCGATCAGTCCTCCGTCAATTGTCTGTAGTGTAAGGCCTTCAATTACGTCTTTTTCGTTTCCCAGCTGGGCACTTGGATAGATCTTAACAACTACTCTGCCATCAGTTTTTTCAGCCACATCATTCGCAAAACCCTCAAGATTTGTGTGCCATGCATGGTCTGAATTCAAAACATGGCCGATCTTGATCTCTACCTCTGCAAAACCAGGCATTGCTACAACAGCTAAAAATAATACACCCACAAGCAAAGATAATATTTTTTTCATAACAACCTCTCCTTTTTATTTTTATAAAAGATTTAAACGCTATAAAAGATACTTTATTTTATTATGTAAAGTTTTTATAAATAAAAGTTTCCCATGGAATATAATTGGGCATTATATAGCAGAAAGGGGATAAAAGTAAAGGAGGTATTTTGAAAAAAAATAAATATTTTCATCAGGATCGCTGATCCAAAGTGTCGGCTGCATAAAGTTTTTCTTTTGCCTGAAGATTTTTATGTTAATGAAAAATCGGGATCTTTTCTGGTTCATCTGGCTGATCTTATGTATAAAGCATGCATTATATTCGAATTCTTAAACTGAAAAATAGTTCTCAAGGCACTGGTACAAAAGTTGCAAAACCGGTTAAATTAAATCAATTAGACAACCATTATTTCTTTATTTCTTTATTTCTTTGTTTTCCCTTACTTATCCTTTTAAAAACTGAATATCTGCCCTCTAACGTCATTTTCATAATTGCTGATGGATGATTTCGGTTTTATCCCGGCTTTACAGAGTTGAGTTTTATATTGACAGCAGCTCAAGTTTTCAAAATTCTGCTGATCATAAAAAGGAGGGATCTAATTTGAAAAGATATGGATTTTTAACCGGATTTGCAGCGATAGCAGTAATAGCGTTTACCCTGTTTTCATACAATGCTGCCATGGCAACCTGACCTTGTGACGTGGGTCTCCTGGAGGGAGATTCTGATATTCTGATCGGTCAGTTAGCCGGTGAACCTGAAAATGGTTTTCCCACCATTGATTTTCTGCCCTTTTCTAATGCTGTATCCTTTGATATCCACCTGGTTGAATCTGGCGATGAGGCCAACTTCCTCTGGAATCCAAATTCTGAGGACATTGACTTCCTATTGGTAAGAACCACAGAAGAAACAAGTGGCACTCAGGGTTCTCTTAATATTACCCTGTCTACAGATGTCTACCCTACGTCATATGATCTGGAGGAAATGAACGATCCTGAAATAATTGTTAAAGGAAATGGAAATGAATGGCCTGATCTGACTACAGGGACTTATCCATCGAGTTCTATAAGTTGGGACTTTACTGAATATCCTGACTCAGATCCTGAAAGGAGATTACTCAATTCCTTTATTCTCGCAGGAGATATCGATGAAACAGAAAGTGGAGATGAACTGGGAATTGGTATAACAAGCCTCAACACTGAAGGTTACAGATATAAAATAATTGCGCTCTCAGGAACTATTGATACAGATAACATATTCACCTACGAAGATAATCCCTTCTCTGAAATTCTTGGGGTCTGGGAAAGCTCCTCTCTGGATGGTGAATACCATTTCACCAAGAGTCGCAATTCCGATGAATACCTCTACATAATCATTCAGAACTGGAGTACCAGTGAACTTGTCCTGGACGATGAACCTGAGGCTCAATTCATTTCCGACAACTTCGATCGTTGGCTCGGTCCCGGATCAGGAGAACCTCAACTGGCACTTATTGGCAACCCTGGCTCTATTCTGAATATCGGAGCTGGTTTATCAGTTATTTTGACACCTTTCAATACGGGCATAAGCACTGATCCAAACGCATTGAACCAGTATAAGATAAGTGAACTCGAAGAAGGGGCATTCTCTGTAGAAGTAAAAGAATATAAGCCTAATGCTCCACCTGATAGCGACCCCGAAGAAAACGAACTGCTGTTCACCTGGGATGAGGAAGATACGCCCAGTTCCAGTAGCGGGTGTTCAGCCCTTGGATTAATGCCCGGATCGCTCTTGATACTGCTTCCACTGATCATACTTTTCAAAAAGAGGTAATCTTGAAAAAAGTAAATAAGAAACATTAAGAAACAGGGTTTGAAGGACCGTGTCCTTCAAACCCTGTTTCTTTTTGGAAAAGAAATTCTGCTTTCAGATACAAACACCAGGAAAGTTTATCCGGAAAAAGAACTTTGCAGCAGATCCAGATCAATGTACCTATAATCCGGTCTGCTCCCCTCGGAAGTATCAAAATTCACAGAATCAAGTCTGTAAAGGGACTCCTCAATACAGATTATCGAATCCGCATTAACTACCCCTTCCTCATACTTCAATACCAGAGACCTATAAGGATTTTTGAGAAGTCTCATATTTCCATGAAAAGGATGTGTGAAGAGACCCCATCCCTGGTGGATGAGGTCTCTGGCCTTTTTCATCACATCGCGGGGATCCCCTTCCACATGTACAGCATCAGGGTAAAATTTCCAGACATCAGGATTGTTAGATAGTATTATTATCTCCATTTCACCCTTCTCATCAGTCAAATACTGTCTGTTCAGAAATGGACGTGCACAATGCCTTTAATGCTTTTTCAACAAGACCTTTCCTGATCCTGAATTCCTCTTCAGGTTCCTCCTGGGGGGCACCTACAGGATGGGGAATGGCAATACCTCTGATAATCCTGTTGGCTCCAACGGTAAGTGCAATTGGAGGAACTGCGGTTATAAGAACCGCGGGAAGGCCCACTCTCTCTATCTCCCTGACAAGCGTTGCTCCGCAACGCGTACCAGTTCCTCAGGTGGAAGTAAGGATAACCCCCTGGACACCATCCTTTTTAAGCATCTCCCCTATCTCCTTGCCGTATTTCTCGGCAGATCTTACAGCTGTTACATTGCCCACTGTAACGGGATAGTAACCATAGAGTCTCGCAAACTGTTTTTCCTTTTCGCATACCCTGGCAGCATCAAGAGGCAATACCCTGTTGGGGTCATCATTAGCAGGTACAGGATCATATCCTCCGTGAGCCACCTCATACTTGCCCTTTTCAAGCCTGGATAGATCACTGATAGAATATCTGCACCATTTGGAAGCATTATGTGCCTCTATCCTGTCTGGATTACCCTCAGGTACAATGCCTCCCTCTGTTCCAATGGCTATAACAGCTTCATAAAGATCTGATATGGCCTCAGCTGGGGGGACTCTATCGAAGACCGGCATGGGAAGTTCGGTTTCAAAATTCTTTCCCTGGAGTTTATCTATAAGCATATCCACTGCCCGCTTTGAACCTCTTCTCTGGTCTCTCACATTGATCCTTATGCCCCTGGGTATGTAACCCTCCTCTCCTGGCAAACCGATCTTTTCCTGGTTGACCAGTTTCCTTGCGAAGCTGACCATCTGGGGGACCACACGTGCGATCTGGCGGGCAGAGTCCCCTGTTTCCAGGATAAATATGTCCTTTTTGGCCAGATCCACTCCCGGATTCACGGGATGCATTGCAGTCACTGATGGAATACCGAGGGTCTTCTCAACTTCCTGGCAGAGGATACCGCAGGCAGTTCCATAACGACCTGCAGCAAAGGCAGGACCTGCTATCACCAGGTCAGGACCTGCTTCTTCTATCCATGGCAGAATGACCTTCTTGAATTCTTCCAGATTCTCAGCCGCATAGTTATCTCCACAGATAATGGTTCTGACCACCTCGAATTCACCATGTGAAGAGGACGTGATCAATTCTCCTATACCCACTGGACCATCTTCAAATCGTGGAGGTATGGATGCCATTTCCTCTCCGCCGAGCTTTCCGAAAAACTGGTTTATGTAATGGACAACTTTTAAAGTCTTCATCTCAATTTCCTCCGGCATTCATATGGCAATGGTCTTGAGATTTTCTATCCCAAGTTCGTTGGTGGAACCCATGATCCCCGCTATTTCCATCTCAATGGAACCGTCAGAAAGAAGGCTTCCTTCATGCCCTCCCGTTATATGCTCAACGGTTTCGACAAACCCAATGGTCTCATCCATAGGAGGCAGCTTCACTTTCTGATTGCCGTTACCGTTGGTCACTACAGCATCCGCCTCTGGAGTTACATCAGCAAGACCCGGGGAAGCTCCATCGGATCCAGCATATTCATCCGTTATGATCACTGTCTTAATTCCATTTTTTTCAAAATGCCGGGCCACTATCATGAGATCAGCTTCCGGGTTACCTCCACCATCCTCAGATATTATGGCTCCCTGGGCTCCCATCATCTGGGCAAGTTTAAACACCTGGTATCCTATTCTCTCCTTCTCTGCAAGAGCTGTTCGAACAGGAGGGACGATCACTCCCAGGAAATTAATATTTTTATCGTGTTCTTTCAGAAGATCCTCCACAATGGGATTATTCTGATGATGGTAAGTAGTATGTTTGTGACAGGGCGCGGCACAATTACCGCTTATCACTGCACCGTCCATTAGTTCCGTGGGGTACATCAGCACAGGGAGACAACCCTGGGCATTCTGACCATAGAAGTAGTTGTCATGAAGAAGCCCCTGGGCGATAGCCTGACATACATAGACCACCCTGGGAAGATCTGGTGCTTTCTTATAAAGTTTATCCAGGCTTGAAACTGAAAATCTTTCTTCTTCATCACATGAGATCTTTTTTGCGTAGGAAGCAAGGAAATGAGCTGCTTTCAAACCTGCGATCCTTACAGACCGTTCATGCTCGTGTTTGCCCAAACCCTTCACTGGTTCTATGAGTAGAACCAGGTTGAGCTTTCTGGAAAATATGCTGTATTCTGCACCAGGACCGGACATATCGATCAGCCCTTCCTGGAAATTCACAAGTTTCCCGGAAGTGACCACTGCCATACCATCCAGGACAAGGGTTTCACCTTTACCCGAAGGAAAATTTGCATCCGTGAAAAAACCCGGAAAAGAATCCTGTCCATCAATATTCTTGCACCGAGGCTCGATAACATCCTTTACAGGTATGATCCTCTTACTCTCTCCCGGCCTGGCTATGGCCAGATCAACATTAGCAATGCTGCTGTCCTCCATAAGCAGATCGGATAGTTCTTCCCTGTTTACAGAAAGAACCCCTCCTGAGATCTCCGTTTTCTCCCCAAACTCAATTTCTCTGATCCTGATCCGTTTCAGAATAAATTCTTCCATTTTCAGGCCTCCCTACCATTTCATATCTCTTAAAACCACTCTCTTGGGTATAGTTTTAGAAAATTCCTTACAATCTTTCTCCATATTGTATGTCATATGACCCATCACGTCTTTATAACGCATAGACTTTTTCTTCTTGAGCACATTTTCAGGGCTTTGAAACAATCATAAACTCTGATTTCAATAGTAGACCCCTATTTCGTTAAACTTTCTGGCCATTCGCGTAAAGATCCGATCTGAATCATATCGGTTTTAAAAAAGGCGGGAAAGTGTTATCTTTATCTAAGGTTAACTGATTGTAATGTCTCAAATGTGCTCCTTTAGAGTGCTCTGGTTGAATCGACCGCGACATTACAGGAGTTGACTTTTTTCTTACCTGCAAGCTTTTAAAAAAGTTTCTATACAGGCTGTTCTTACTCCATTGTTTTCAGTAATGCAAGAGGCAGATCCCCAGAATGGCATATTCATCCACAGGAACCAAGTACCATACAATAACAGGATCAGGAGGCATGATCATGGAAGACAGGGCAATTTATATTACCGCTTTTGACAGAAAAAGGTTGACGAAACTGATCAGTGACAGCGTTAACAATTCCAATAAAGTATATTTAAATGAACTGGCAAAAGAGCTGGAACGGGCTAAAGAAGTAGCCCCTCAGGATATACCGGAAGATGTAATAACCATGAATTCCAAAATTCGACTCGTGGATGCAGAGTCGGAAGAAGAAATGGAATATACCCTTGTGTTCCCAGCCGACGCAGATCTCAAAAACCACAAGATATCTATCCTGGCTCCAATAGGAACAGCACTCATCGGATATCGGGTTGGTGACACAATAGAATGGAAAGTCCCAAGGGGCATTAGAAAGATAAAAGTAAAAGAAATATTATACCAGCCAGAAGCAGCCGGCGATTATCACCTGTAGGAAGAATAAGGGGCGGTTCGCAAACCGCTCCTGCTTTTCTTTTGGAATAAATATCTCGGCATTGTCCAGGTCTATCTACCATTTTTAGGGATTGCTGAAAACATATTCCCGTATCTGGTCTAATTCCACCTCGCTAAGAATGACACGATCAAAATAATTCCGCTGCCATAATCTGCCTGGAAATGATCAGGCATAATGACAAATACATTTGTCTCTGTTCCAGGGTAATTTACCGGTATTTCACCCCATACCCTTTGAACCATTCATCCCGAAATATTCAACACCATTTTCCCGTTTGCAATCTCACCAAACAGGCATTGCCGTTTTTGCGTGCAAATGGTCACAGAATATCCCTCTGACTGGAAATAATCGTAATCCTTAAATCGTATCGATCTGCTGTTATGACTATCCGAATCGTATGTCATGATCTGCTTTTTTATGTTTTGCTTGTTTTTGATATAATCTCCGTCTTGATTTATCTTATACTTTTCTCCAGATCCTGGGACTATCCTTGAACTCTATTTCAATGGTAGACCCCAATTTGTTTGGGAAAGAATATAGAAGCTGCTTAATTCATTCCTTAAGTCAAATACTTTTTTGCAGATTGCCTTCAATGCAGGGTTGGACTATATTTTAGGATATTCAGGCAAAAGCCTGGCTCAATAAAATTGCAAAGGGAGGAAATGTAATGACAAAACCTGTAATTACAAAAATGATAGAGACCTTCGCTAACGACTTAACAAGGATCAACCATGCACTTAAAGTATTTGGATTTGCCTCATCTATTGCAGAATCTGAAGGCCTTGATCACGAGGCCATGGAAATAGTCAGAATATCAGCGATACTTCACGACATTGGCATAAAGGAATGCGAACGAAAATACAGCACATCCTCATGGGCATGCCAGGAAAAAGAGGGACCTCCTTTTGCCGGAAAGATACTTGCAGAACTCGGGATAAAGGAAGAATTGATTGAAAGGGTTAAGTTCATAATAGGAAATCATCATACATACGAAAATATCGACGGAATCGATTTCCAGATCATTGTTGAAGCCGATTTTGCCGTCAATGCATTCGAGAAAGGTCTTTCAAAGGACGCTATCGGGGAATTTGTTCAAAAATATTTTAAAACAGATACGGGTAAAAAGATCATGCAGAGCATGTACCTGCAATAAATAGGAGCACTAGGTCAATAGCTCGCAAGGGCTATTATTTCTCACACTGAATGCCTTATCATAATCGCAAGTAACTTGCTCTGCACAGTATTATCCTGGAATACCTGATTCCTGATAGCACCTTATTTTGAAGGTTCCTTTTGCAATACAGGTTTGGAAGTCGGGTCAAAGATTCTGTAAGCAAGCAGTTTAAGGCGATCATTCACTAAAAACCACATAAGCGCATAACCCCAGATGAACAATGCCCAACGCCAGCCAAGGGGTGTCATGAAAAGCCCGTAGACCGCGATCAATGTAGCTATTATCTGAGTGCCGAACACCGCGCCTACTAACATCTTAGCCGGACGTATGGACCAGAAAGGACCGCGGGTACGGGTAAGAAAGATCGTAAGGTGTCCGGAAACCGAAAGCTTCAGATACATGAGTGTCTGAATATGTTCACGATCGAGGTGAAAGATCTGCTCACTAAGGTAGAATAAACCAAAAGATGCGATAACTCCTGCGATACCAAGCGCCGTAGCGAGCCCCAATACCATGTGCATGTTCCACTCCTCGGGCTTGTCCCTGTAATGCACGTTGTCAAAGGCAATAGATAAGATAGCACCATCGTTGAGAAGTGCCAGCATAACTATCATTACTGCTGTTAAGGGATAGAAGTTGAACACCAGTATAGCGAGTGTCATAAACAAAAGTACTCGCAGAGTTTCCGCTATGCGATATATGGCGTAGCTGTTCATTCGCTGGAAGATCTTTCGGCTTTCCTTGATCGCTGCAATGATCACCGATAGGCCCGGTGTCATCAGTACTATTGATGATGCTGCACGTGCTGCATAGGTTGCACCCGAAACAGCTATACCACAGTCGGCTTTTTTTAACGCGGGGGCATCGTTAACTCCATCGCCAGTCATGCCAACGATATGTCCAAGTTTTTGCAGTACTTCCACAATATGGTATTTATGTTCGGGAAATACCTGGGCAAAACCATCTGCATCCTGTATGGATTCAGCGAGTTGCCCGGTTTCGTGGTGTTTGGTGATGCCGAAAGAACTGGCATCGAGAATGTTGGTTCTCATTCCCAGTTTTTGCGCTGTTTCCCTTGCGATAGCGACTTGATCTCCGGTCACCATTTTGACTTTAATACCCATTTGCTGGGCCGTTGCGATGGTTTCTCCGGCTTCATCCCTCGGTGGATCGAAGAGTGGCAGTATCCCGAGGAATTGCCACTCACCCTTCGAGTCAGTACGGGCCACACCAAGTGATCGAAAGCCACGTGAGGCAAATTCATTGATGGAACTTTCAACTTCGGCATTGATTTCCGCGACATTGTGCGACAGTTGAAGGATAACCTGTGGTGCCCCCTTGGTTGTCTTGAATTCCGTTCCGTCTGGCCCCTTTACCTTAGCTTCGGTTCGTTTGTGTACAGGATCGAAGGGCTGGAAATTGAGTACCTCATAAGTATTGATATCCTCTGCCTGTCCTAATCCCTCCAGTACTGCTTTGTCGATGGTATCCTCGTCTTCTGCACGGGAAGCAAGGGCCGCATAAAGTATGACCTGGTCCCGGGAGATATTTTTCACACAGAAAGGCTCTCCGAGTGTCAGTTTATTCTGGGTCAGTGTACCCGTCTTGTCGGAGCATAGCACATCTACACCTGCCAACTCCTCAATGGCGGCCAGGCGGGTGACGATGGCCTCTTTCTGGGCCAAAATTCGTGCGCCCACTGCCATTGTCACAGATAGAACTGTCGGCAAAGCTACAGGAATTGCAGCAACAGTTAGAACAAGGGCGAATTGGAGCGTGGTGATCATCCGATCACCACGGAAAAGTGCAACCAGAAGGATCAATGCAACCAGGGCCATGGCGAGAAGGATGAGATAATTGCCTATCTTAAGGACCGCGATCTGGAAATGGCTGGGCGTGTTTTCATCCTTCATTAATTGGGCTGTCCTGCCGAAGAAGGTATTCGCACCAGTGGCATAGATCATTGCATCGACTTCTCCCTGACGAATGATCGAACCCGAGAATACAGCGTCACTTAGCGTTCGTTTCACAGGCAAAGACTCTCCCGTAAGGGCAGATTGATCCACCTCCACAGGGGATTCTTCCAACAGGCGTGCATCTGCCGGTACAATATTACCCAGGCGTAAACGTATCACATCACCTGGTACCAGTTCACGAGCAGCAATGGTTGCCCATTTACCATCTCGTTTTACCCGGGCATTCATTGCAAGTTTATCTTTCAAGGCTGCGATGGCATTTCCCGCCTGGTGTTCTTCCCAGAATCCGACGACCGCATTGGCGAACAACAGCAATAGAATTATGCCGAGATCAGGCCAATGTTTGTCTACAGCTGAAAGAATAGCAGCAATTTCTATCATCCAGGGGATGGGCCCCCAGAAATATGAAAGGAACTTCAGGAATTGGTTAGGCTTCTTGTCTTTTATTTCGTTAGTGCCGTATATGCTCAGTCGTTCGTGTGCTTCTTCCTGGCGCAGTCCATCAGGAGATGATCCCAATTCTGCCTGTAGTTCCGATATTGGAAGATCTTTCAGATTATCCTTCACGCTTGTTTTAGATTCAGAGGGGGACCCTGGTGTCTTAGATCTTACTTTCCTGGATTTCATCATGTGAATTCCTTCCTTCTTTAGCAAGACACACTTAATACATTGATGAGAATTTCTTATAATGCGTTTTGCTTTTATCAAGGTATTATTTCCTCTTGTTTCCACTGCCAGATCGTGCCTGCGCGTTGGCCCGGGGGAAATTTTTCACAAATTCTCGCGAGTGCTTTTCAAACAGGTTTAAGAACACTTGAATCTTGACTAGAGCTATAACTACACTGCATTCAATAATTAAATTCTATTTCTAAATGCACTGCTCAAGTATCAGTAATAATTCGTATTTTTCTCCAGGTAAACCCTGTAGATATTTCTTACCGGTCACAGTTCTCATACCTTTTTTGTTCTGCAGTATTACATACATAGTATATTATATTAATGAATTGGCAAACTCGAATTTTGAGGAGTGAAAGACCCGGGGTGTATCATTGGAATAGAATTCAAGGATAATTTACAGAACCTGGCATATCCTGGATAACGAACAGCCCCCTTTTTACCTGACCTTAAAGAACCTGAAGAAGGAATTGGCCGGCATCAAAGATTTTCACTAAAAATTTTAGTAAACTG
>CAYPIU010000045.1:0-13531 GCA_964410915.1 uncultured Synergistales bacterium
CCTGAAAGATATGAAAATTTCAGACCGGGAATTATCTTTTCGTGTAAGATAATAAGATCGATGAAGGAGGGTGTTGCAAAATATGTCTGTACAGGACGAAGCAAAGAAAATAGCTGATAATGTGATCAAGTGGCGCAGGACTATCCATGCCAATCCTGAGTTGGGTCTGGAAACTCCAGAGACAGAGAAGTTCATAGCAGAGGCACTTGCCGAGATCGGAGTTGAAGACATTAAAACTGGTGTAGGCGGCCATGGAGTGGTTGCTTATATTGAGGGTAAAAAGAAAGGCAAAACTCTTGCCCTGAGAGCAGATTGTGATGCCCTTCCAGTCAGGGAGGAGACGGGACTGCCTTTTGCTTCCACAAATGGTAATATGCATGCCTGCGGTCATGATGCACATACAGCAATGCTCCTTGGTGCAGCAAGGATCCTCCAGGATGGCCGTGATGAGCTTGCAGGCAGGGTACAGCTTATTTTCCAGCCTGCTGAGGAGATAATAAAGGGAGCGACCGCCATGCTGGATGACGGTCTTTTCAGGGAGAACAGACCCGATGCGATCATTGGCCTTCATACCGGGCTTATTTTTGAGGGAGTTAAGACCGGGCAGATAGGATATAAGGTTGGTCCAATGATGGCTTCGGTAGACCGTTTTAAAATAATTCTCAGGGGGAGGGGATCCCACGGGGCTTATCCTCATCTTGGAGTTGATCCGATCAGTATCGCTGGACAGCTAATAGTTGAGCTTCAGACTATTCTCAGCAGGGAGAAGGATCCTTTACAACCGGCAGTTGTGACGATCGGGAAGATCCAGGGAGGTACAGCGTTCAATATAATCCCTGGAGAATGCAGTCTTGAAGGAACTGTGAGGACTCTGAATCCCGAAGTCAGAGCTTTTGTAGAAAAAAGGATCAGGGAGATATCAGAATCTCTGGCAGAAAGTATGAGGGGTACAGCCGAGGTAGATTATCAAAATGGTCCACCGTCTCTCATCAACGATGACGAGATAAATAGAAAGGCAGTTAAAATTGCAAAGGATCTTTTTGGCGAAGATGGAGTAGGGGAAGTTTCTACACCTGTGCTTGGCGGAGAGGACTTTGCTTACTACCTCGATGAAGTACCAGGGGCTTTCCTTTTCCACGCTGGGAGCAATCCCGAAAAAGGACAGACATATCCCCATCACAATTCCAGGTTTGATATCGATGAGGATACTCTCTGGAGGGGTGCAGCATTTCTGGCAGGTTTTGCCATGAGATGGCAGGAAGTCTAAGCTGAACCTTTTAAGTAAGTATTTTTAATTGAGACAGATCATTATCAATTTCCGGGAGAGCCTGAAGACTGGCTCTCCCGGAGCTATTTGACGTACCGGTCATTTGACATCAATGAATAAAAGTGTATAATCATTGACGAAAATAAACTAATGTCTATTTTGATCACGCAGATCAAACAAATATTTTACTGGGGGTATATTTAATGAAAAAAGTATTATCAACGATCCTGGTGTTAGCTCTGGTTTTATTTGCGGGAGCTGCTTTTGCGGATTCTGCAATGGATAATGATGTATTGGTTATTGGTACTGAGGGAACTTATCCCCCTTTCGAATTTCATGACAAGACCGGGGCTCTTGTAGGATATGACATTGATCTTGTAAATGCGGTGGCAGAAAAAATGGGCAAGGAAGTCAAATGGGTTGATATGGCTTTTGACGGTCTCATTCCCGCTCTGCTGACCAACAAGATCGACATGGTCGCTGCATGTATGAGCGTTACCTCTGAACGAAGCAAGAAGGTCAATTTTTCCGAACCATACATCATAACTTACAGTGCCTTTGTTACACCTTCTGGAAATGATACATTAAATACTCTGGAAGATCTTAAGGGTAAAAAAGTCTCTGTTCAGCTTGGCACAACTGAGGATCTTTATGTTTCAGAGCTTGAGGGTATAGAAGTCAGGAAATTCAACAAGCTGGACGATGCCGTCCGTGAAGTGACTCTTGACCGCGTGGATGCTGCTTTTATGGATGAACCTGTGGCAAAAGATTATGTTGGTTCCAAACAGTTTGAAGGAAAGCTTAAAGTTGCTTTCACTGTAGAGATAGAAGGAGCCCCAAAGGCATTTGCCCTGAACAAGAATGATACTCAGCTTCTTGAGGCTGTCAATAAGGCTTTGATCGAGCTTAAAGAAGAAGGCGCAATTGAAGAACTGAACGAAAAATGGGAGCAGTAGATCTGCAGGTTTTTGCTTCTTGAGTTATATCTTAAGCCGGATTAAATAATAACTATGCACAGGGTGTGGTTAAGTTATCCACATCCTGTGCGTTTTTTAAAGAAGATCACCTTTATCTATCCCTTTATTATCTGGATCAGCCTTGGCAAAAGAGCCAGAGACAGGAGAAAAATACCCCAGAGTTTTCCGTTGAAAATGTTATAGTCTGCAAGAAGATGTTCCCATGAATGACCAATAACGTAGTACCCGAACAGGAATTCGAAACAGATGGTCATAAAGAACCAGATAATACCCAGCATCCATGACTGGCCTTTTGAAGAGTCAGAAAGATCATTTCCCATTAAAGAATATATAAGGATAAAGATGACAACTATGACGAAGAGAGTTCCCAACTGGTGCGCTTTGTGTGAGCCTATTGCAGGTGTGAGAAATCTCTCTCTGAGAATACCGGATAAAATTGCCACAAAAGCGAATAGAAGCCACATCAACAATCCCTTAAGAAAAAGATCTTCCATTCGGCAATCCCCCATTTGGAGTTAAATTATCTGGATGAATTGTGAACATAAGGTGTTACTTGAAACGACTGTCAGATCTTTTGTCATCTACCTCACTATGCTTATTTTCAAGCCATCCTGTGCTGTATTTTTCAGCTGTAATATCAAAAAATGGAACAAAAGGTTTGATATCAAGCAGAGGAGTCCCGTCCATTACGTCAATGTCCTCAACGGTCAGAATATTTTTTTCTATATTTATCAGTCTCACTACTGAAAGACCTATCCGGTTAGGCCTACAGGGAGCCCTTGTAGAAAAAAGACCTCTTTCACAGTTGTCCATAAAGGGTTTCACAGTGAGTTTGTAACCGCTATTGCAGTGGAAGTGGTATATAAGGTAGATATGTGAAAAACCCTCCAGGTCCTTCAATCCTTCTTCATAGCAGGGATCAAGAATGACCTTTCCCCTTATACCTTTAGCTCCTGGAGGCTGAATGGGCATTCCTTCCCTTTCCTTGAAAGGGGTTTCAATTAAACCTATCGAATTGAAAGTTATATATTCCTGAGTCATATGATATCCTCGCATAAAAATAAATTTTTACATTCAAATGGTAGTTTACCCTGAATCTATGAACAGAGTAAAGTAATATGTTCTGTAAAGCTGCCCTGGCTGTGTTTCCATGAGCCCTTTCCCACTGATAAAAACTGGGGATAAATATGTATATCGTCGATGATTTAAGTTCAAGTACGATATAATTTCACTCAGGGTTTAAAATAAAGGAGGTTAAATGTTTGGAATATTTCCAGGTCCTTTTCGAGAATGATATCTTTTTAATGAGCCTTGCAGTGGCATCAGGTCTTGTCATAGGCAAAATACGATTCAAAGGTATTGCTCTTGGTACATCGGGAACTCTTTTTACAGGATTAGCTCTGGGAGTAACTGGTTTTTCAGTGCCATATGAATATTTCACCTGGAATCTTGTTATATTTGTTGTTGCAGTAGGACTTCTGGCATCCGAGGATATTGTCAAGGTAATCAGGCAGTATGGGGTGCGTTTCATCATATTGGGGATTCTTGTAACATCCACAGGAGCAGTTCTTACATTATTGCTTGGTAACATCCTTTCTTCTGGAGTTATAGATCCTCTAATGGTAGCAGGTTCATATACAGGTGCGCTTACAAGTTCTCCCGGTCTGGGCGCAGCCCTTGAAGCAACTGGAGGAGACCCCTCAGTTACCATAGGTTACACCATAGCATATCCCTTCGGTGTAATAGCAGTTGTTCTTTTTATACAGCTTGTTCCCATTCTTTTCCGTATTGATCCTGACAGGGAAAGATTCGAACTTAAAAGGACTTTTAATTCAGATCCTGATACAGAAAGACCCGGGGAAGGATCGATGCCTTTTGCGCTTCTGTCGTTCGTCGTATGTATGGTATTTGGTGTGGCCTTCGGGAAATTATCCGTTAACCTTCCTGGTATAGGGGAGATTTCACTCGGCACAACAGGAGGGGCTCTTATAGTTGCACTGATTTTCGGGGCCTTCGGAAATATTGGTCCCCTGCCAATGAGGATGGATCACAGAACTCTTTCTTCATTACGCTCTCTTTCTCTTGCGTATTTTCTGGCTGTAGTGGGGTTGATGGCAGGTCCCCGCGTCATCGAAGCACTCAGCGAGAATGGTTTCGCAATAATGGCAATAGGTTTTACCGCTGCTTTTGGTGCGGAATTGGCAGGTTTTATCATCGGAAGATATGTTTTCAAAATTAACTGGATCCTTCTTGCTGGAGCTATCTGTGGCGCAATGACAAGTACGCCTGGGCTTGGTGTGGCAATTGATGCAACAGGAGGGGAAGAATGTGGTGCAGGTTATGGTGCTACCTATCCTGTTGCGATACTATGCATGGTTATCTTTACAAAAGTAATTGCCAGTGTTTCGAGTTAAATGGAAATCAGGATCTAAAGGGGGTCAGCCGTATGTATGAGACATCCATGGAGCGTATCAAAAGAGAAATTGAGATCATAAGCAAATTTACCGCTACTCCTGGAAATGGAAGAACATGTTTCAGTTACAGTGAAGAAGATACTGGGCTGAGAAAATATTTAGTTGAACAGTTTACAAAACTTGGTCTTAATATCAGTTATGATGCAGTTGGAAATATCAGAGCTCGTCTTCCAGGATCAGATCCGTCTGCGCTTCCTGTTATGACAGGATCCCACATCGACAGTGTTTTTCAGGGGGGTAATTACGATGGGATCGTTGGTGTGGCAGGTGCTCTTGAGGTTGTGCGTGTATTTAAGGAGAACAATATTCCTCACACTAATCCTGTAGATATAATCGTTTTTGTTGAAGAAGAAGGTTCAAATTTCGGTTCATGTTGCGAGGGAAGTAAAACGCTTGTGGGTAAACATGATGTAGAGGATCTAAAAGGCCTCAGGAATGATAGAGGGATCTCAATGTATGAGATGGCAAAGGAATCCGGGTATAATCCTGATAAAATTCAGGATTTCACAGTTAAATCTGGAGATTTAAAGGCCATGATAGAAATGCATATAGAACAGAGTGTGATACTTGATAATAGCGATATATCTATTGGTATTGTTGAAGCTATAGCGGGTCTGAAACAATACCGCGTGGAGCTTGAGGGTGTGTCCAACCATGCTGGTGCTACACCGATGAATTCAAGAAAAGATCCTTTGGCGGCAGCTGCAAAGATCATTACAGAATTGGAGGATATTGCGTGTAACAGGGCAGAGTCAACTACTGTTGCCACGGTTGGAAAGATAAGCTGTGAACCTGATGTCTCCAATGTTATACCTGGAAAAGTTACTTTCACTATGGATATCAGGGATGTCAATAAACAGGGTATAGATTTTACGGTTTCGGAGATCAGGAAAAAGATCCTTGAGATAGCCGGGGAATATGATCTTGGAGTTATCATTGATCTGCTTGGAGATCAGGAAGTTGTCAGACTTTCCAGTATGGTCGCAGATAAAATGGAGAAAGTGGCTGAAGAAAGGGGCTTCAAGTATTTAAGGATGAACAGCGGAGCTGTTCATGACGCGGTACTTTTTGCTCCCGTAACCGAGGCAGGACTGATATTTGTGCCGAGTAAAAATGGCAGAAGCCACGTGGCGGAGGAAGATACGGATATTGAGGATATAAAGATCGGGTGTGATCTTCTTTTGGGGACGATCCTTGAACTTGTATCGTAGGTTTTCTAAAGACTTTATATCAGGGACTTCCATCAATAAAAAAAGGCGAACCTATAGGTTCGCCTTTGATATCTTCACTTCTGCTGAAATACAGATATATGAGATGCACTCCGGCAGAAAGGAAGCTTCTTACACAGGCGTAACGTTAGTAGCCTGGGGCCCTTTCTGACCGTCTTCGATGTCGAATGTTACTTCCTGTTCCTCTTCAAGGGTCTTAAAACCATCCACATTGATGGCACTGAAATGTACGAAGTAATCCTTGTCGTCTTCTCCAGTAATAAACCCATAACCCTTTGTGCTATTAAACCACTTGACTGTTCCTTTGTTCAAAATATGTTTCCTCCTAAATGTGTTTTTTCTATTGCTTAAATTTAGCAACTGAGAAAGTATAAAGCAGAAACGTGAATTTGTCAAAAAATTTCGTAAATCTCTACACAAATCCTGTATGAAGCAATATTAGTCTTAAAAGCATAGAAGGTAGTTAATGTTACAGAGCTTATCCATAAACCTTAATTGCCAGCATAATTCAAAAAACATAGAAGTTTATTTTGCCTTTTCTATCCAAACGTTAATAAAAACATGGTCATAGATCTTTCCCCTTTAACTGAAAGAATGATCCAAAAGTCCCACTTAAGGTAGTACGCAGGAGGTGGTGAGAAATTATATTTGAATTTAGAATATAAACGTAAAACAATACCCCTAGGGTGTTTAATAAAAAAACGTAATTAGTATACTTTTCAGAAATATCATGTCCCTGAATAAGGATATATGTTATATTTTCCTTAGCTTTGAACGCAATTTTTAAATCTATTGTTATTGTCTTTTTAAACAAAACTCTCAATATTTATCTGGAGGTGCATCTTATATGAAGAACTTTTCAAAGCTGCCTGTGTATTTTTGTCTTCTCCTTCTTTTTTCCTTTTCCGTTATTTTCCTTTTTCCCCTTGACGCAGGAGCGGAATCTCTACAGGAAGTTATCCAGAAAGCAGTCCTGACTGATCCTGATGTGCAGGAAAAATGGCATGCCTTCAAGGCTGCTGGTTTTGAAAAAGAAGCGGCTGCCGGCGGGGCCCGTCCTCAGTTGGATCTCACTGCAGGTGCAGGCAGGGATTCAATTGACGGCAGTGGATATGAGGACCGTGATAGTTCCGATTATTCCTATAATGGTTTTTCCGTTACCCTGAGGCAGATGATCTATGACGGGGGTCTTACCAGAAGTCAGGTAAAGAGATTGGACCACAGGGAAATGGCCAGGTATTACGAGCTCATGAGCTCTATTGAGAGCGTATCACTTGAGGCCATGAGAGCCTTTGAGGATGTTGCGAGGTACAGAAAGCTGAATCTCCTCGCGGAGGACAACTACCATAGGCACAGGGAGGTCATGGACCTTGTAGAGGACCGCTTCAGCAAGGGTTATGACAGCAGATCCTCCCTTGAAGAGATACGGGGAAGGCTTTCGGTAGCAAAGGTGAACAAGCTTACGGAAGAAGCTAATCTTCACGATGTTAGCGCCCGGTACGAGAGAATAGTTGGAGAACTTCCACCCGCGGAACTGGAGATTTACAGGGGAGAAATGGATATTCCAACATGTTCAGATCTGGCCCTGAAGAAGGCCCTCGATATGAATCCTTCTCTTTTTGCCTCCAGGGAAAATGTTCTGTCCAGTCAGGCAGCCATTGAAGAGAATAAAGCGCGTCTTCGACCGAGGATAGACCTCAAGGGCGGATATAATTCAGATCATGACAGGGACGGTGTGGACGGAAGAAAGGATAAATGGTACGGGGAAATAGTTCTTAAATATAACCTTTACGATGGAGGTACCCGAAAAGCCCGTGTGAAACAGTATGAACAGCTCGAGAAGCAGTCCATGAGCAGACTTCAGGTCAAGGGAAGAAATATTCGTCAGAGCCTGAAAGTAGCTTACAACGACATAGAGATGCTCACTGAGCAGCTGGAGTATCTCAAGTCCCACAGATCTGCATCTGATGAGGTTAGAAAAGCCTATGCCCAGCAGTTCAGGATAGGAAGAAGGAGCCTTATTGATCTTCTTGATTCGGAGAACGAATATTACCAGGCAAGCCGGGCTCTTTTGAACGCGGAATTCAATATTGCCATATCAAAGGGCAGGGTCCTGGCTTCCATGGGAGAACTTGCATCATTCTTCAATGCTGCGACAGATGATATTCCCACTCTGGAAGAACTGAACATCGAAGGATCAAGATATGATTTTGGACCATCCCACGATGCAATGGGAGAGAACTGTTTCTGTCCTGCCGAGATCCCTGTGGAGGAAATAGGTGAGGAAAAGGCTCAAAAATAATGGATCTATCCATAATTAGTACCAGCTTGAAAAGGTGGTAAATATTTTTGGTGAAATCTACTGAAAAGACTGTAAGTACAACCCTTCAGGAAGAAAATGAAGGAACTGAAAACAGAGAGAGGGAAGCTGCCTCCGTTAGAACTTCCTTTTATGGAGGTCCTCTGGCGGACTGTCTTCTCCTGCTTGCAAAACACCATGGGCTTACTGCCACCAGGGATTCCATTCTGGCTGGTCTGCCCCTGGAAAGGGGTGTGCTTACTCCCTCTGGTTTCAGCAGGGCTGCTTCCAGAGCGTCCTTTTCCAGCAGGATAGTTCGCCGGTCCCTGGGAGCATTGAATGACCTGCTCTTTCCAGCAATCCTTCTCCTCAGGGATGGAGGTGCATGCCTTATTTCCTCTGTGGACATTCCGGGGGGAAAGGCTACTCTTGTTTTTCCGGAGCTTGATACTTCCCCTGTGGAAGTACCACTGGAGGATCTGAGAGAGAGGTACACGGGGCATGTTATATACTGCAGGCCCACCTTTCGCTTCGATGAAAGGACCCGGGGTTCTGGAAGCAAAAAAAAGAAAAACTGGTTCTGGAGTGTAATAGCAGAGAACAGACCCCTTTACCGGGACCTTATTCTCGCCACTTTCATGATAAACATCTTTGCACTGGCCATGCCTCTTTTTGTGATGAACGTTTATAACAGAGTGGTCCCAAATAGAGCTATAGAGACTTTATGGGTACTTGCGGGGGCAGTTCTCATGGTGATCTTCGCGGATTTCATCCTGAGGATGATGAGAGGATATTTTGTTGATCTTGCTGCAGTGAGGACAAACGTGAAGCTTTCCTCTTCCATACTGGAAAAGGTTCTTGGACTGAGAATGGAAGAAAAGCCTCCCTCTACGGGATCCTTTGCATCCAGCCTCCAGTCCTTTGAATCGGTGAGGAACTTCATATCCTCAGCTGCTGCTACTGCATACGTGGACCTTCCCTTTGCCCTTATTTTCGTGCTGGTGATAGGCCTGATCTCCTGGCAGCTGGTAATACCTATCCTTATCGGGGGATCTCTGATGATCCTCTATGCTCTTTCCATTCAGGGTAAGATGAGGGACCTGGCTCAGACAACTTACGAGGCCAGTGCGCTGCGTAATGCAACCCTTGTGGAGAACCTTGTGGCCCTGGAGACGGTAAAGGCTATGGGAGCAGAGGGCAGAGCCCAGGCAAGATGGGAGAAGGTCGTGCTTTACCTGGAGAAGACAGGTGCAAAGTTGAGGTTATTATCTTCATCCGTAATGAATGGAGCCATGTGGTGTCAGTTCAGTGTTTCAGTGGCGGTTATGATCACCGGGGTCTATCTTATTCTGGATGGTTCCCTCAGTATGGGGGGGCTGATCGCGGCCTATATACTCTCTTCAAGGGCCATGGCCCCTATAAGCAGGACGGCGGGGCTTCTTACCCAGTATCACCAGTCAGCCAGGGCCCTGGAATCCCTTGACGGGATCATGAAAAAAGAAGTGGAACGTCCAGAGGGCGTTCACTATGACAGGCGTCATCATTTTAAAGGTGCCATAGAGTTCAGGGACGTGTCTTTTGTATATCCCCAGCAGGAGACAAATGCTCTGAAAGATGTTTCCCTGAAGGTCAAACCAGGTGAAAAAGTTGCCATCCTGGGAAAGGTGGGTACTGGAAAATCCACCCTATCCAGGCTGATCCTTGATCTTTACAGAGCCTCTGATGGTAAGGTGCTGCTGGACGGGATAGATGTCCGCCAGCTTGATCCCTCGGAACTAAGAAGGAACGTGGGTTATGTCCCCCAGGATGTGACTCTTTTCTACGGATCCCTCAGGGAAAATATCGCCATGGGAGCACCCATGGCGGGAGAGAGAAATATTCTTGCAGCAGCAGCCATGGGAGGCTTAAAAACCTTCATTGATCAGCACCCCAGGGGGCTGGATCTTCAGGTAGGAGAGAGGGGAGAGATGCTTTCCAGCGGTCAGAGGCAGGGCGTAGCCATAGCCAGGGCCTTGATAAAGGATCCCCCCATACTCCTTATGGATGAACCCACTGCATCCATGGATCAGACCACAGAAGGTATAGTGAAAAAACACCTTTCCCGTTACGCAGGCGAGAAGACCCTTATCATGGTGACCCACAGGACGGCTCTTCTTGATCTGGTGAATAGGATAGTGGTCATGGACGGGGGGACAATTGTTCTGGATGGTCCAAGAGACGAAGTCCTCAATGCTTTAAAGCAGGGAAAGGTTAAGGGGGCAGGATAATGTTCGACCCCACCCGTAAAGAGGATTTTGACAGGTTGGCAGGTATCACAGAAAAATCTCCAGGAAGGGGTTTTGTAGACAGGCTTTTCGGGAGATGGATACCCCCGGAAACTCCGGGCAGCATGGACTGGGTGAGCAGTGCCGACTGGGCGAATATTCAGCAGGAGCCAGTTAGGGCAAGGGCTGTTCTCTGGATAATATTTGCCACCTTTATATTACTCATTCTCTGGTCAGCGTTTGCCCCCCTGGATGAGGTCACAAGGGGGGTAGGAAAGGTTGTACCTTCTTCCGGTACACATATAATTCAGTCTGTGGACGGCGGTGTAGTGGAGAAAATTATGGTTAAAGAGGCCCAGTTAGTAAAAGAGGGGGATCTGCTTCTAAAGATAGATCCCACAAGGTTCGTTTCATCACTTGGTGAAAAAAATATACGCGCCATGGCCCTGAAGGCCAGGGAGGCCCGGCTCAGGGCTCTTCTGAATGGAGAACCCTTCGATCCGCCGGAGGAAGTGGTAAAAGCGGTACCTGATATTGTGGAGCAGGAGAAAGATTATTACAAGACCAGCAGAAACTCCATGGAATCTCAGCTGAGTGTTGCCCGGGAAAGGTTGCAGCAGATAAAACAGGAACTTGGTGAGACTACGGCAAGGCTCAATCAGGCCAGAAGAGCATATGACCTGGCCGCCAGGGAACTGGAGGTTACGGAACCCCTTCTTGAGACAGGGGCCATCTCCGAACTTGATGTTATACGCCTGAAAAGGGAAATGTCAGCTGCCCGGGGAGAGATGGAGGAGTCTCGTGCGCGGGCTTCCAGAATAAGGTCCGGAATAGAGGAAGCCCAGGGAATGATCAGCGAGGTTGAGATGAATTTCAACACCAGATGGCGAAAGGAACTTACAGAGACCATGGGAGAAATAGCAGGGCTTTTCGAGGGGAGCAGAGCCCTCCAGGACAGGGTTACCCATTCTGAGATACGTTCTCCCGTGGACGGAACGGTGAAGCGTCTATTTGTTAACACTCTTGGGGGGGTAGTTATGCCCGGTGGAGAAGTTGTGGAAGTTGTACCCCTTGAGGATGATATGGTTGTGGAGGCAAAGATAGCACCCAGGGACAGGGCTTTTCTAAGTCCTGGACAGGATGCGGTGGTGAAGTTCACTGCCTATGAATACGCCATATACGGCGGTCTTGACGCCGTTGTTGAGCATATCAGCGCAGATACCATCACGGAACGCAATGGCCAGACCTATTACCTGGTCAGGGTAAGGACCCACAAGTCATCTTTTGGGGACGGACTGCCTGTGCTTCCTGGAATGATGGCCCAGGTGGATATTTTAACCGGAAAGAAAACGGTCCTCGCTTATATTATGAAACCACTTCTCAGGGCAAAGGCAAATGCCCTGAGTGAAAGATAGCGGAGGTACCTTAATGTATATATATGAACCTGTAATATTGCATACTGATCTTCTGATCACTGAAAAGTTCAAATACTCGGCATTGGAGGGATGAATATGGAAAGGGCAATATCTCTCTTTACAGTTCTAACTGTAGAAGGTGAAGTTTACGCACGCGGCAGCGATGGAAGCCTGAGAGTCCTTCAGGCGGGCGATAAACTATATAAAGGCGAGGTGATCCTCACCCGCGGTGCAGGTGAGGTCCGAATGGAATCTCCTGACGGTACGGTTCACCAGGTCAAGGGAGAACTGTGCTCCCAGGTTACAGAGGATGGCGGAATAGAGGAATTGGATGAAATCCCCGATGATCTTCAGTCTTTCTTGAACAACGAAACTCCCAATGATGCGGAGGATCTTTCTCCAGATGCTACTGGCAGTGAGATTCCTGAAACCCGGGACAGCAGTAATACCTCTGCTGATGAGAGCCATACCCATGGTTTTGTAAGGACCTCCAGGGTACAGGAGGAAATTGGTCTTGACCCGGACCTTCCCGGACATACATTCAGGGATGTGAATGAGACCCATGAGTTTACCAACAGGGCCACCCTCAATCCCAGGGTGAATGATCTCTTTGATGACTCGGAAAATGAAACCGATATTCCCCTGGAGCAGCCCGAGGATCCCTTCGAGGGTTTTGAGGATACTGATACACCTGAGGAGCCTGTAAACAGGCCTCCTCTTGCTGAGGATGACCAGGGGACCGTGGATGAAGATGGTTCCCTGGTGGTTGAATCAGGCCAGGGACTTCTTGTGAATGACAGTGATCCCGATGGTGACCCGGTGGAAGTTGCAGGGATAAACGGTGATCCCGGCAACCTGGGCGGCCCCGTTGAGGGAACTCAAGGGGGAACCTTCGTGGTCAATCCTGACGGAAGTTACGAATTTAACCCTGGTGATGATTTTCAGGACCTGGATGATGGAGAGACCAGGGACACTACCATAACCTATACTGTCACCGATGACGAGGGTAACACTGACGAGGCTACCCTAACAATAACTGTTACAGGAAGCAACGACGCACCTGAGAGCACGGCCATTGAAAGCCGGTCCGACGATGACGCCGATGTTATCTCTCTAGATGTATCGGGATCCTTCAGTGATCCGGATGCCTCGGATACCCTTACATACAGTGCGGAAGGACTTCCAGATGGATTGACCATAGATCCTGACACTGGAGAGATTACCGGCACCATAGATGTATCCGCCTCTCAGGGAGGCCAAGGTTCGGACGGTATCTATACAGTGACCGTAACTGCGGAGGATAATAACGGGGAGACGACTTCCCAGACTTTTACATGGACTGTAGATAACCCGTCACCAGTAGCTGAGGATGATACCGGCAGCACCAGTGAGGATTCGTTTCTGACAGTTGATACTGCAGATGGAGTCCTGGAGAACGACAGCGACCCTGACGGCGACAGTCTTGCCGTTGGTGCGGTCAATGGAAGTACCACTGATGTCGGAACCCCTGTAACCGGAGACAATGGAGGTACCATAACTTTAAATGATGATGGCAGCTACACCTTTGATCCCGGCACAGATTTCCAGGATCTTGCTGTAGGGGAAA
>CAYPIU010000046.1:0-4292 GCA_964410915.1 uncultured Synergistales bacterium
CTGGGACTTGCCATCGGTGATGCACTTGGAGCTTCAGTTGAATTTATGCCGCCAGGTACTTTTGAACCTGTTACAGGTTTTCGAAGTGGCGGGCGATTTGATCTCGAACCAGGTCAGTGGACTGACGATACTTCCATGGCTCTTTGCCTGGCGGAAAGCCTTGCCAAATGCAATGGCTTTGACCCCAAAGATCAGATGGATCGTTACATGATGTGGTTGAAGGATGGTTACCTGAGCTCTACGGGTGAGTGTTTTGATATAGGAAATACTTGCTTTCGTGCACTCACAAACTACAGGTTTTCTGGAGATCCTTTCAGCGGTCCCACCCATGAAAGAAGCGCCGGTAACGGTTCTCTTATGAGGCTTGCTCCCATACCTCTTTTTTATTTCAATGATCCTGAGAAGGCATTTTATTATGCCGGGGAGAGTTCCCGGACCACCCATGGAGCGAGGGAGGCCATAGATGCCTGTTGCTATTACTGTGGTCTCATAATCGGGGCTCTTCAAGGTGTGTCAAAAGAAGATCTGTTATCTCCCTATTATTGTCCAGTAGTTGGATTTTGGGAACGAACCCCCCTTGCGACTAATATTGAGGAAGTGTCCAGGGGATCTTACAAGCAAAAAGAGCCTCCCCAAATAAAAGGTTCCGGTTACGTGGTGAAATCCATGGAAGCAGCTCTCTGGGCATTTTACAAGACTGAATCTTTCAGAGACGGTGCATTGCTTGCAGTTAATCTGGGCAACGATGCCGATACTACGGGAGCCATCTATGGTCAGTTCGCCGGAGCATACTACGGTATGGAAGGTATTCCAGAGGAGTGGATCCAGGGAGTTTATGCCAGGGACATGATCCTGGACTATGCAGATGGACTATTAAGAAGCAAATGATAAGGTACTGGTAATATCCAGTTTTTTAGAACGCAAGATCCTTTAAGATGTAAATCTCTTCTTTTTTAGTGAAATGCGGTCTAACATCGAATAATTGCTCCGAAAGTAAAAAGGAACGACACTCTAAATCCCTGATAGAGCCTGCCCCTGGAAATGGAATTTTGATGGGAAAACCGATGTCACCTGGCTGCGGGGCTTGTCTGTCTCTTGACAAGCGTCAGGCAAAATGTATTCTATCTTAGTGAATTTAGAAATCTCAACGATGCAGCTATCTTGAAAGGAGTTGGTTTAGTAATGCCTCAGGCCATTGAGATACGGTGGCATGGACGAGGAGGACAGGGAGCCAAATCTGGTTCTGCCATACTCTCGGAAGTATTGTTTGAAGCCGGAAAACACGTTCAGTCTTTTCCGGAATACGGAGCAGAACGTCAGGGAGCTCCAATGAAGGCCTATAACAGGGTCTCAGACAAGCCTATCCGTAAACGTTGCGGAGTACAGAACCCTGATGTGGTAGCGGTTATTGATCCTACACTTCTGGATGCGGCCCGTCCTACAGAGGGATGCGATGAGGAAACGGTCTATCTTATCAATACTCCCATGTCACCTGTAGAGGTGAAGAGCAAACTTGGTCTGTCAGATTCAGTTAAGGTAATAACAATTGATGCAACAAAGATAACCCTTGAGGAATTTGGCCAGAACCGTCCCAATGCCCCAATGCTGGGGACTTTCGCCCAGGTCTTTACAGAGGTTCCCATCCAGGCATTCGTGGATCATTTCTCACACAAAATGTCAAAACTGCCTGAGAAGATCCTTTCTGCTAATCTCCGGGCTATCCAGAGAGGTTATGAGGAGGTGCAGATCGGATGAGCGAGTGTAAGAACTGGAAAGAGATGAAAGATGTTGGTAAGCCCAAAAAATGGCAGGATGTACCAATGGGCGGTATTGCATATGGAGCTTCTGCCGAGAATGTTGAAACCGGACAGTGGAGAAGTATTCGACCTGTATGGAATGCAGATGAGTGTATTTCATGCATGCTCTGCTGGGTGCAATGCCCTGACCGTTCGATCAAGGTTGATGAGAACGGCAAGGTAACCGGCATAGACTACTTCTACTGCAAGGGCTGCGGAATATGTGCACAAGTATGCCCCAAAAAGGCGATAGAGATGCGGCCTGAGGCCGACTTAGCGTAGAAGGGAGTAGATCAAATATGCCACATAAAGAAATAACATCAGGAAACTGGGCCTTTGCTGAAGCAATGCGCCAGATCAACCCGGACGTTGTTGCAGCATATCCCATAACTCCTTCCACGGATATAATCATGAAGTTTGCTGAATTTGTAGCCAACGGCAAGGTGGATACGAATTTTGTAACTGTTGAAAGTGAGCACTCGGCTATTACCGCGTGTGTAACTGCATCTGCATCGGGAGCCCGTGTTATGACAGCTTCAAGCGCGAATGGAGTAGCACTCATGCACGAAATATTCCCTATTGCTGGATGTTTCAGGACTCCCATCGTTTTCGGTCTTGTAAACAGAAGTATTGGCGCCCCAATAAATATCCACTGTGATCATAGTGACAGCATGGGACAAAGAGACCTTGGATGGATACACCTTTACTGTGAAGATGCCCAGGAAGCATATGATACTGCCATTATGGCCATTCGCCTCAGTGAGAATGATGATGTGCTTACACCTGTTTTTGTCTGCCAGGACGGATTCATAACCAGCCATGGTTTTGAGCCTGTCGAATATATGGATGATGATGCGGTCAAGGACTTTGTTGGTGAAAGAGAGCCTGTGAACTCTCTTCTTGACCTGGATAATCCTGTCAGTTACGGTTCATTCGCGATGTCTGAATACTACTTTGAGATCAAACGTCAGCAGATAGAGGCTCATAAGAAAGCCCTTGAGCTTTATGATGGGATCGCAAGGGAATTCGAGGCTGTTTCAGGCCGTTATTATCCCATGATAGATTGCTACAGGACTGAAGATGCCGATCAAGTGATAGTAATAATGTCCTCTGCTTCAGGTGCTGTGAAGGATGTTGTGGACGAGATGCGTGAAAAGGGACATAAAGTAGGATGCCTTCGGATCCGCATGTTCCGGCCATTCCCTGTTGAAGCTGTAAGAAATGCTCTCAAGGGTAAAAAGGCAGTTGCCGTTCTTGACAGGTCTCTCAGCCTTGGCGGAACTGCTCCTCTTGTTGCGGAAGTGAGGAGCGCTCTCTACGCCGCCGGAGAAATGATCCCCATAAACAGCTGTATCTACGGCCTTGGCGGAAGAGACTTCTTCCCCCAGTATGCCGAGGACATCTTTATGGATCTCATAAATGGCAGGATGTCACCCGAAGAGCATTACATAGGTCTTCTTGAGTAGGGAGGGAATGAAGATGAGTATAAAGATGAAAGATGTCATTCAAAAGAAAAGCCCCATGACCCAGGGCCATCGTATGTGTCCCGGCTGCGGAGCTCCAACGGCAGTTCACCAGGGGCTCATGGGTGTGGATTCCCCCCTGGTAATAATCAATGCTACGGGATGCCTGGAGGTTTCCACTACTGTATATCCTTTCAGTGCATGGAATGTGCCGTGGATCCATACTGCTTTTGAAAACGCGGGAGCAGGCGCTTCCGGAGTGGAAGCGGCGTACAAAGCTCTCAAGAAGAAGGGCAAGATAGATAAAGATATCAAGTTTGTCGCTTTTGGAGGCGATGGAGGAACTTACGATATCGGTCTTCAGTCACTTTCCGGAGCACTCGAGAGAGGACATGACTTTACCTATATCTGCTATAACAACCAGGGTTATATGAATACTGGCGCGCAGAGAAGCAGTGCAACTCCCAGAGGCGCAAATGCAACAACTTCTCCTGCCGGCAGTGTTATTCCGGGTAAACTGCAGAAGCCAAAGGACCTGACAAGCATTGCTGCAGCCCACCATATTCCCTACGTTGCCCAGACTACCCTCTACAACCATATGGATGTGGCCAACAAGGTTAAAACAGCCATCGAGACACCGGGACCTGCTTTTGTCAACATACTTGTTCCCTGTGTTCTTTTCTGGAGGCTTGATCCTGCTCTCCAGGGAGATATCTGCAAAAAAGCTGCAGATACGCGCTTCTGGCCCATATACGAAGTTATCGACGGGGAATGGAAACTTTCCTACAAACCTAAAAAGAGAGTACCTGTTGAAGAGTTCCTGAAACCGCAGGGAAGATATTCCCACCTCTTCAAGGGCGAAAACTCCAAGGCACTTCTTGAGCAGGCCCAGGCAGATATCGAGACAGGCTGGCAGTATATTCTTGATCGCTGCGGAGAGACCTGGGAGCCCCAGGATTAGCTGTAAGATCTAAACTGATATAGAAACCGGATATTCAAAAGGACCGCGCCATGCATAAGGGTGCGGTCCTTT
>CAYPIU010000046.1:4392-13212 GCA_964410915.1 uncultured Synergistales bacterium
TCTGTCACATTCGAGCAGGATCCTCTGACCCGGAAATGAGTTGGCCTAATCTATTCCGGCCAGGATCTTTTTTGCGTCCTCGCTGCCTTCCGCGGCAGCTTTCTGGAACCACTTTTCAGCCTGGGGAAGGTCTTTTTTCATCCCGCTGCCCTTTGCGTACATCAGGCCTACCAGGTACATGGCTCTGGCGTTGCCCTCGTATGCTGCCTGGTTCAGCCAGTAATATCCCCTGTCGAAGTAGAGCTGCCCCTTGCCCTGGTCTCCCTGGTAGACATAGAGCAGGCCCAGTTCGACCATTGACCTTATGTCTTCCTGGAGTGATGCCATGAGGAACCACCACTCCGCCTTTTCCAGGTCTTTCATGCTCTTGTCGCCATAACCCCAATAGACGAATCCCAGGTTACGCTGGGCTTTTATGTGGTCCTCCATGGCGGCCTTTTCATACCACTGGGAAGCTTTTCTGTAATTCGGTTCAGAAATATATCCTTCGTCATGATATAGCCCAACCTTGTACTGGGATTTGCTGTGACCCTGTTCTGCTGCTTTTCTGTAGAGTTCGAAAGCTTTTTCCCTGTTCTGTGGAATTCCTCTACCTGAATGATACATGTTTGCCAGATTGTATTGTGCGTTCTTCTGACCCTGGTTTGCCGCCTTCTCGTACCAATAGGCGGCTTTTTTAAGGTCCTTATCAAAAATGTAACCGAAGTCGTAGTAGATACCCATATAGAACTGGGCTACCCTGTGTCCCTTTTGTGCTGCTTCCTTGAAGAGTTCAAAGGCCTTGTGGCGATCTTTGGGTTTGCCATTGCCTTTGTGGTACTGCCGGGCCAGCTTGTATTGAGAGTTCCCATTCTGTGCGCAGGAAGCAGGAGGAACATCTGCCGCGAAAATCAATAAACTTATCATCAATATGGCAAGAAAAAGAGATTTTATTTCAGGTCTTTTCATTATTTTGTCCTCCTGTCCCTAAAAGTAGTGGCTGGTTTCAAAATAAAGGGTCCCGGGCAGGGCATCTATCACAAGATTTCCTGCAGGCCAGAGCCTGTTCATGTAGCCTCTTTGTCCATAGATATTCCCGGTGATGGAGTTGTTCTTCAAGTGGGCTTCTCCCTGAATGCTTCCGTCGAAGGGGGCGCTTTGCCCGTTTCCCTCCAGGTCTATCCGGCCATATATCTCCCATTTCAGGTCTTTGGGCATTTCAGAAAGGTTAAGGTATGTTCTGTTCGGGTCTGGGCTTCTGATCTCGCCTCTTTTGATCCTGAAATAGAAATATATGTAATCGCTGCCCATCTGTATCGTTATTTTTCCGTCTCCCCGTATCTGGGGTATTCCGTGCTTATCGAGATAGACTTCGAAGGAAAGGCTGTTATCCTTGAAAGGAAGCATTAGCTGTTCTCTTGACTTGAAATATCCGGTGGACCTCAAGGTCTCTGCTGATACTGTTGTTATCTTTTCCTGTTTGGGTGGTGCGTTTTTCTTCCTTGCCTGTGCGATCAGTTTTGCCAGATCAGTACCATCTCCCGTAGCGATCCAGGTCTTTGCTGCCTGAAGACGGTTCCCCATCTTTTGATAATATTGTATGTCCCTGGTATATCCATTATCCAGGGCTTTGTCCAGGTTTAATTGAGCCCGTAACTGCTGCTTTTCTATATGGTACAGAAGGGTTCCCTTGAACTCCGCGGGCAGGTTGGTAAGGACGGTGCTGAAACTCAGCGGATCATTGATGGCATATCCTCCAGTGGTGATGGCCCAGTCCAGGGTGTTTCTGAAAATATCTCCCACCCTTATCTTGACCCTGTTCTTGCCTTCTCCCACATATATGGGAAGGGACATTACTTTAGATAGAGATGCTGCATGAGCGGATGTAGCAAAAGAGGCAATTAACAAAGTAAAAACGATCAAAACTACAGACAATCTTTTTATCATGTGAAAGATCACCTCCACTTTATTAGAATAAAATTACCATGTACGATAATATTTCAGAAGCATGGTATACAAACCTGTTTTTAAAGCTTGGTTTCAATTTCTAAGTGCAATTTAGGTTGATTATCCGATCTTAACATTTTCTTCTCCAAAAAAGACTTCGTCAGGTGTTGGGTATTCAAGACTTTTTCTGGGTCTGCTGTTCAGTCGGTCCATCTCAAAAGCTACGTCTTTATCAGTTATGCTGTCAAAGCTCATGCCCTTGGGAAAGTACTGCTGAATCAAACCGTTGGTGTTCTCTTTCAGGCCTCTCTCCCAAGAATGATAGGGATGTGCAAAGTAAAATCCTATCTCCAGGATCCTGCTTATGTCTTCATGTCCGGCAAACTCTTTACCGTTGTCCATCCTCTTGGTCTGCACCTTGTCCTTTTAGATATGCTGATATATGCTCTCTGGACTAAACCTTAACCTGCAGCATTTGTAAAGCCTGCCAGATACCTTTTCAGGACTGAGATCCTCTCTCAGCATCTTCTCTACGAAGCAGGTAACTAATGATGTCCATTTACTGGGCCTTCTGGCTTTCTTCCTTCTGGTCATTGCCTTTTTGTGTGCCTGTTCTGGGCGATATCCCTTCTTGCGCCAATTTCTCCTCAGTTCTCTGCTTATGGTAGATGAATGTACTCCAAGTTCTTCTGCCATCTCTTTCTCAGACTTGCCCATTTTACAAAGGGCGTAAAGATGGTATCTTTGTTCAAGGGTCAGTTGATCGTAGTGTCTCATAAGTGCTCAGGTGCGCGCTTAGGTTGTGGTGACCTTGACATTACATCAATTGGCCCCTTTTTTACCACTACTAAGCTCGTTGCACTTATAAGTTGAATCTAAGAAGTGAACTATCTGTGATGGAATGTGGATAAAGATCTTCAGAAATTCCTGTCATTTAGAAATTGCAAAGCCTGATATAACAGTTTAAACTAATGATACAAATCTATTATTCATTGTTTTTTAACTGGTTTCCGGAGGTGATGTCATGGGTGTGATCTTAGTTATCAGGATTCTCCTTCTTTCTGTAATTGTCATAGGTCTTGCCGGGGTTCTTTTTAAAAAAAACCTTATCATGAAGATCATCGCCATGGACATTATGAACACGGGAGCTATAAGCCTTTTTGTGCTTTCGTCCTGGCAGAGATCCAGGGCACCAGTGATCGCTGACAGTACTGTGAAGGTTGCAACTTCTGATCCTGTACCGCAGGCTGTTATTCTTACTGCTATAGTTGTAGGTTTTTCCGTATTGGCCCTTCTTGTCGTTTATGTTATGGACCTTTCAAGATATTTTCATACCCTTGACACAGACAGGATACAGGAAAGATGGAAGAGCTGATGGCTATTCTGTTCGTGAGCTTGCTTGTGATGGTACCTTTTTTCTCTGGTATTCTTATGTTGGCAGGAAAGGTCAGGGATAGCAGGATTCTGCTGCCGGTCTGGACTGCGACAGCATTGCTTGCGGGTTTCATGCTGGTAAAGGGAGGAGCTTTTCATGTCGTGATCGGCGGTCTTTACGGAGTTGAACTGATGTTCGATACATTTTCCTGGACCTTCGTTCTCATGAACGGCCTGGTGTTTATCGGTGTTACATTGTCAGTGAAGAAGGAAAGGCTTCCTTTCCTTGCATGTCCATTGATGGCAATGCTTCACGGCACTGCAAATGCAGTCTTTATAAGTTATGACCTTTTCAACATCTTTATCTGCATAGAACTCATAGGAATTCTCGCCTTTCTTTTTATACGCCTTGGTAAAAGGATAAGGCAGATATGGTCGTCAATTCAATATCTTATAGTGGGAAACGTTGGAATGATACTTTATCTTATAGGTTGTTTCTACGTTTATAGTGCTACTGGTTCATTTTCAATGGAGACCCTTCCGGCCATACCTTCTGTCGCTGTATATTTACTGGTAATTGGTCTTAGTGTCAAAGGGGGAGTTTTCCTGGCGGGTCTCTGGCTTCCCGAGGCGCACGGTGAGGCTGAGAGCGCCGTTTCGGCTCTTTTGTCCGGAGTTATAGTCAAATGTGGAATAGCTCCGCTGCTTCGTCTGGCAGAACTGTCCCCGGTGGCTTCAGAAATTGTTCCTGTCCTTGCAGTTGCAAGCGCCATTTACGGGGTAAGTTACGCAGTTTTTGATAAGGATATCAAGAAAATGCTGGCTTATCACACTATATCCCAGGCCGGATTTATTCTTGCAGTACCTGGTGCAGGGCATCTTTATGCGATCTCTCACGGCCTGTTCAAGTCATGGCTTTTTATAGCCGCTGGAAATCTTCCGTCAAGGGATCTTGAAAGTCTGAAACAGGATGGTATAAAGGCTGAATTCTGGCTGCCTCTTTTTCTGGGTGCCCTTGCTATTTCGGGCATGCCTCTGCTCGGCGGTTTCGGGGCCAAGTCGATAATATTTGGTCAGCTTTCGGGTTTCCCTGCTTTTTTGATGTACATTGCTGCAATTGGCACGGCTGTTTCCTTTGCAAAGATCGTGTTTCTGCCTCTCTCGGCTGGTGGAGATCTGAAAAAGGCCCTGTCTCTTTCAGGTCTGTTCTTCCTGGCCTGTCTTGTATTTCGGGATATTGCAGCCGGATATTTCGTTGTATCATATATTCTCAAGAGCCTTGTAATTATCGGAACGGGATGGGCCATATACTTTCTTGTGACGAGCAGAAAGAGCGTTCATCTGCCTAAAGGTGCGGAGAGCCTGGAACATATAATAGGTCTTCTTTTTATTATGCTGCTTTCTATGATAGGGGTGTCAGGACTATGGTAGTACTATGGATCATCACTTTTATTATTTGGCTTGCCTTTACCGGTACTTCTGAGTGGTCTGTTATTGTGGCAGGTCTATTCGTCAGTTTTTTCTGCGCTCGTCTTTTCTGCATGAATGTAACATGGAGGAAAAGCCGAACCTTTTTCGTACTTCTGTGCAAAGCTGTAATAACTGCATATAAGGAGGCTTTTGACCTGGTGTTATCCTACGGTCACAAAAAAGGTTATCTGGTTGAATACCTGGACGATACTTCTCCCTGGGGAATTTTCCAGGAAGTATTTCTGGTAACCCTGACTCCCAAGACAGTAGCCGTAAAATTGGACAATAGCAGAGATATGCTGGTTCACCGTTTTGAGGAGGATATTGAATGATCTTGTCGGCAGCTCTTCTGGTGCTTTTTCTGATATTTGTCCTTGCTTTTCTTTTCGCCCGTTCCGAAGGAACTTGGATGAAGGTGATAGCTTTTTGTTCAATGTCCATTAAGGGCGCAATATTTATCCTGCTCTGGGGTAACATGGGAGATAACTTTTCTGTAATGGTTGTAGCTATCTCGATACTTATTCTGGGAGATCTTTCTGTGATGGTCCTCGCTATCGCCCTTGAGAGGAGGAGCTCCTGATGGTTTTAATTTCTAACGTGCTTTTGGCGGGGGGATGTCTGCTTATGCTGTGGGGTACTCTCAACCTGTTGAGAAAGCACAACTATGTTGTAAAACTTCATATACTTGGAATATCTGATACCCTCGGTGCCATGCTGATCGTAGCAGCGCTGATCTTCAGGTTCCCCGAGAGGATCTTTACCCTGGGAACAGCCTTTGCAGCGCTTCTGTTCTGGGGTCCGCTTATAACATTTGTCCTCGCAAAGGGACTTCACGAAGGACGGGAATGGGGTGAGGGTAAATGACAGGCCATGGCCTTCTTGTCGTAGGTGCAGTACTTCTAATGCCTGTGATGGCTTTTTTTACCCTGAGGGAGGATCATATTCTTCATGCCATCATAGGACGGGGTATGCTGGGGATCGCTGCAGCAATAGCATATGCTTTCATGGGAGCACCTGACGTTGCGGTTACAGAGGCTTTGATGGGTGCTTTCCTTGTAACTCTTCTTTATGTTGTCGTATTTAGTTCCGGTGAGGAGTTCAGGGTCGGATATGTGGAACTTCCCATGATTGTCAGCAAAGAAGCAGAAAAGCTCGAGGGCTTTGCTGTTGATCTGCTCACGGAATTTGGAAGAAAGATAAAGGTTAAACCCAATTTTGTGTCCTTTGAAAGCAGGCAAGCCCTTCTAGAGGCTGTCAGAGAAGGCTATATGGACATGGCTATAGGACCCTTTGTTTATCCATTTGACGAGAGCGATAATTATCTGACCCTTCCAATTATCGAAACGAGGATATTCAAAAAGAACGGTGGAGAATGGATAGATCTTTTAAGCCTCATGTACGGACCGGAAAACAGAACATTTGACAGGGCATCTGCAGAAATGGAGAAAGGGTTTTACTCGGTTCTGTTGTCTGAAGATGCCCACGACCTTAAGGATATTCTTTTCAGTTTCATGGGAGATGAGGAGAACATTGCTGTTCCAGAGCTTAAAAAGAAATATTTTGGGGTAACAAAATGAGGATACCCTTTGATATCAGAAAAGCCTATTTTGCAGCTGCTATCGTAGTGGCAGTATTTCTGGCCATTATTCCAGATACAGAGCTTGGCCGGGAATATAACGCGTTCTTGATCGCAGCCAAAGCCGGCATCCCGAATACTGTTACTGCTATTTACCTGGAAAACAGGCTATATGACACAATGTTCGAGGTAATGGTATTTTCTATTTCAATTACAGGAGCCCTGTATTTTTTGAAAAAGGAAAATAAATTCCAACTTCATGACTCCCTTTTTACAGATCCTGCGACAATAATAATATTTCGGGGTTGTGCCATGCTATCTTTTTTAAGTGCATGTGCGTTGGCTGCAGTTGGACACTTGTCTCCAGGAGGTGGATTTGCTGCAGGTGTGGCTTTTGGAACATCCATGGTAATTCAATCCCTTATCAGCGACAGAAACCATTTGAGCAACTATCTTTCCATGGAGAGGCCAGAAAAGTTGGAGAAGTCCTCCTGGATATTTATTCTCGCAATTTCACTTTTGACCTTCAGCGAGATAATTCCACCTGATGGTGTCTGGGGAAACCTTTTGAGCGGAGGGTGGATCCCAATGCTCAATATATTGATAGCAATAAAGGTGGGGTTGGGAACCTGGGCTCTTTCTCTGGGATTCCTTGATCATAAGTGGATATTCTAAGGCGGATACGTTCAAAACTTTGCAGAATTATCAGGGAGGGTGTCCCTTTGGATATAGTTTTTCTAGCAAGGCTTCTTCTGCTCTCAGTCATACTCATTGGCCTTTGGGGTGTTCTTTACAAGAAGAACCTTATCATGAAGATCATCGCCATGGACATTATGAACACGGGAGCTATAAGCCTTTTTGTGCTTTCGTCCTGGCAGAGATCCAGGGCACCAGTGATCGCTGACAGTACTGTGAAGGTTGCAACTTCTGATCCTGTACCGCAGGCTGTTATTCTTACTGCTATAGTTGTAGGTTTTTCCGTATTGGCCCTTCTTGTCGTTTATGTTATGGACCTTTCAAGATATTTTCATACCCTTGACACAGACAGGATACAGGAAAGATGGAAGAGCTGATGGCTATTCTGTTCGTGAGCTTGCTTGTGATGGTACCTTTTTTCTCTGGTATTCTTATGTTGGCAGGAAAGGTCAGGGATAGCAGGATTCTGCTGCCGGTCTGGACTGCGACAGCATTGCTTGCGGGTTTCATGCTGGTAAAGGGAGGAGCTTTTCATGTCGTGATCGGCGGTCTTTACGGAGTTGAACTGATGTTCGATACATTTTCCTGGACCTTCGTTCTCATGAACGGCCTGGTGTTTATCGGTGTTACATTGTCAGTGAAGAAGGAAAGGCTTCCTTTCCTTGCATGTCCATTGATGGCAATGCTTCACGGCACTGCAAATGCAGTCTTTATAAGTTATGACCTTTTCAACATCTTTATCTGCATAGAACTCATAGGAATTCTCGCCTTTCTTTTTATACGCCTTGGTAAAAGGATAAGGCAGATATGGTCGTCAATTCAATATCTTATAGTGGGAAACGTTGGAATGATACTTTATCTTATAGGTTGTTTCTACGTTTATAGTGCTACTGGTTCATTTTCAATGGAGACCCTTCCGGCCATACCTTCTGTCGCTGTATATTTACTGGTAATTGGTCTTAGTGTCAAAGGGGGAGTTTTCCTGGCGGGTCTCTGGCTTCCCGAGGCGCACGGTGAGGCTGAGAGCGCCGTTTCGGCTCTTTTGTCCGGAGTTATAGTCAAATGTGGAATAGCTCCGCTGCTTCGTCTGGCAGAACTGTCCCCGGTGGCTTCAGAAATTGTTCCTGTCCTTGCAGTTGCAAGCGCCATTTACGGGGTAAGTTACGCAGTTTTTGATAAGGATATCAAGAAAATGCTGGCTTATCACACTATATCCCAGGCCGGATTTATTCTTGCAGTACCTGGTGCAGGGCATCTTTATGCGATCTCTCACGGCCTGTTCAAGTCATGGCTTTTTATAGCCGCTGGAAATCTTCCGTCAAGGGATCTTGAAAGTCTGAAACAGGATGGTATAAAGGCTGAATTCTGGCTGCCTCTTTTTCTGGGTGCCCTTGCTATTTCGGGCATGCCTCTGCTCGGCGGTTTCGGGGCCAAGTCGATAATATTTGGTCAGCTTTCGGGTTTCCCTGCTTTTTTGATGTACATTGCTGCAATTGGCACGGCTGTTTCCTTTGCAAAGATCGTGTTTCTGCCTCTCTCGGCTGGTGGAGATCTGAAAAAGGCCCTGTCTCTTTCAGGTCTGTTCTTCCTGGCCTGTCTTGTATTTCGGGATATTGCAGCCGGATATTTCGTTGTATCATATATTCTCAAGAGCCTTGTAATTATCGGAACGGGATGGGCCATATACTTTCTTGTGACGAGCAGAAAGAGCGTTCATCTGCCTAAAGGTGCGGAGAGCCTGGAACATATAATAGGTCTTCTTTTTATTATGCTGCTTT
>CAYPIU010000047.1:0-2683 GCA_964410915.1 uncultured Synergistales bacterium
CAGGAGCGGAGGCATAAAAAGGACGATCTTCAACTGGACAGGAAAGGAACTTTAATATTGGTAACAGATCTGTCTTGACAAATCCTTGAGAGGGTTTTATGATTGCGGTCAATCAATAACAAATCTTCAGAAAAGTCCAAACTTAAGGTGAAAGGAGGACAAGTTGATAATGACTTCCGTATCCGGTGTTACTTTAAATTCTCTTTACGCGTATTTTTATTATTTTACCGGCGGCCAGTGGCAGTTTTATTATGCCAGTGGTCTACCAATACGTGAAAATCGGTTATCGGCTTGTCTGGATAATCCTGGCGCCTAAAGGGGAAAGATAGAATCCAAATCAGGACATTATTTAGCCGGAACCCGGTTTTCACCGGGGGTCCGGCTTTTTTTATGGTGTAAAGGTCAATAATTTTATCGAGATATCGGGAGGTAATAAAAATGGGAACAAATCGGGTTATTATCAGAATGCAGAGTGCTACTTCCAACGTCAACGTAGCCAGGGTTTTTCAGAAGGTCGAAAAAATGGGTGGCAGTGCACGGTTTATTCCATATTATTCCGGATGTCTCGTAATGGTCGAGGGTATTTCAAGACAGGAAGTTGCTTTTGAGAGTTTACCCGGAGTAGCCGAGACCATGTCCACAGATAGTTCTTTTCCCCTTTCCAGTATCGATCTGACCGGTGGGAAAAGGTCAGCATTTGAACTTGCCCCAGGTCTTGTTATCGGAGGCAGTGAAAAGGTTATAATGGCGGGCCCCTGCGCGGTGGAAAGCAAAGAACAGATATTTGATTCCGCCCACGCGGTTAAGAAGGCTGGGGCGCATGTTCTCAGGGGGGGAGCATTCAAACCCCGTACAAATCCTTACTCTTTTCAGGGTCTTGGAGCCGAGGGGATAGCCCTTCTCAGGGAGGCTGGAGATTCAGCAGGGATACCAGTTGTAAGCGAAGTTATGAGTCCTGATCTTGTTGAATGGCTGGAACCCCACGTGGACATATTCCAGGTAGGTGCACGAAATATGCAGAACTTCCCACTCCTGAAAGCTCTCGGAAAAACGAGCAAGCCAGTCCTCTTGAAGCGTGGTGCTATGGCAACAGTGGATGAATGGCTTCAGGCCGCAGAATATATATTGAGCGGAGGAAATTTCAGGGTAGTCCTTTGTGAAAGAGGGATAAGGACTTTTGAGAACAGGACCAGGAATACCCTTGATCTCAATATAGTCCCCCTTGTGCGTTCGCTCTCTCATTTACCGATCATTGTCGATCCCAGTCATGGAACAGGTATCAGGCATCTTGTTGCTCCTATGGGAATGGCAGCGGTAGCAGCAGGAGCGGATGGTCTGATAATGGAAGTACACCCTGATCCTGAAAAAGCCCTGAGTGACGGAATGCAGTCACTTTCTCCTTTAGATTTTACCCAGTTCATGAAACATCTTTCCCGCCTTGTTCCGGCTCTGGCTACTGAGGAAGAAGATGAAAGAATAATAAAAGTTGTTCCTGCTGGCAGCAGGGTTTGAGAATAGCAGGAGTCTGGAGGCAGGTTATGAAGGAAAACGTTCATTCAATTGACAAAATAAAGGGAGAAATAATCCTTCCGGGAGATAAATCGATTTCACACAGGGCTGCATTTCTGGGTTCTCTATCTTCTGAGGGGATAAGAGTTGAAAACTTTTCTAAGGGTGCAGACTGCTGTTCTACATTGAAATGTCTTTCCAGCACAGGTTCTCTGGTGAAAAGTGATGATACAGGAGTAATCATCAGTAAAGGAAATGGATTTAACGATCCCGAAGGTCCACTCGATGCAGGTAACTCCGGTACGACTGCGCGATTGATAACAGGTCTAATATCCGGAATAGAGAATTCTTTTGCAGTTATTACTGGAGACCAGAGCCTGCTCCGGCGACCCATGGCAAGGATCGTCAGGCCTCTTCAGTCAATGGGTGCAAGGATAGACGGAAGGGATGGGGCCGACAGACTTCCTCTCTCAATTAAAGGTGTAAGGCTTTCCGGGGGAGAACATTCTCCCTCTGTTCCAAGCGCGCAGGTAAAGACAGCTCTTCTGCTCGCGGGGTTATCTGCTTCAGAGAGTACAACAGTAAATGAATGTGGCATAACAAGAGACCACACCGAAATTATGCTTGATTTCCTTGGTATTCCTCTCGTCAGAAAGGGACTGTCAATAACTGTATATCCCTGCAGCGAGGTCCCCGGGGCCAGTTGGAGAATTCCAGGCGATTTTTCAGCTGCTGCTTTCTGGTTAGTTGCTGGAGCATTATGTTCTGAAAAGGGTCTTGATATCAAAGATGTTGGGATCAATCCGACAAGGACAGGAGTTATGCCTGTTCTGGAGAGAATGGGTCTTAAGGCAGAATTGAAAGATCATAGAAAATGGGGAGGAGAGCCTGTAGCAGATATTTCTGTCAGGGCTTCTTTATTGAAAGGGACAAATATTGAAGAGTCAGAGATCCCTTCAATGGTGGATGAACTTCCAATAGTGGCACTTGCAGCAACACAGGCGGAAGGGATCACGGTCGTCAGTGGTGCAGGTGAACTTAGATTTAAAGAATGTGACCGGATCCATGCTGTTACTGAAGGACTCCGGGAACTTGGGGCAGATATAGAAGAAAAAGAGGATGGCTGGATCATTAAGGGTCCTTCAAAATTACATGGAGGCAATGTAAAGTCTTT
>CAYPIU010000047.1:2783-13161 GCA_964410915.1 uncultured Synergistales bacterium
GAGAACAGGGCAAATGCCTTCTTGTTAATGCAACTTCCCTGGGGTTGGATGCAAACCCATGGCCCAATGGCATGGTTGAAAAGATCTTTTTAAGTTCAGAGGTTATTGCTCTGCTTGACATGGTTTACAGTAAAAATGGGAAAACAGCTCTCGTGCAGGAGGCATCAGAAAAGGGCATACCTTCTGCCGGTGGAGAAGAGGTACTTCTCTACCAGGGAGTTGCAGCTTTTGAAACTTTCACGGGAAAGGATGCCCCCGTCGAGATAATGCGTCAGGCACTTATACAGGGAGTTCCTGTATCATGACCCTCCGTTTTCTTTCCAGCGGAGAATCCCATGGCAGGGGACTTCTCCTTATTCTGGAGGGTCTGCCAGCACATTTGAAGATAGACAGGGAAAGGCTTACTGGTGAGCTCGCCCGTCGTCGCAGAGGTTATGGAAGGGGTCCGCGCATGACCCTTGAAAAAGATGTTCTTACTGCCTGGAGCGGGCTTCGTGACGGATCTACCACCGGATCACCTGTCAGTTTCTCCCTTGAGAATTCAGAGTGGGACAAGTGGAAGGATATTCTTGACCCATGGAAAGTTGAAGAAGGGGCAGATCTTTCAAAGATAGTAAACAGGCCGAGGCCGGGTCATGCAGACCTTCCCGGGGCTGTAAAGTACAGTCATAAGGATATCCGTAATATTCTGGAAAGAGCGAGTGCAAGGTCTACAGCGGCCTGGACCTTAGCTGGCACAGTAGGTCGTCTTCTCCTGGAGGAACTGGGAGTAAAGATCAGAAGTTCGGTGACATCAATAGGGGATGTTTCAGTCGATCCCCCTTCAAGTTCACGGGAATGGGAATATGCTGCTATGTCTGATCTTGGCTGTCCCAGGCCTGGTGATGAGAAAAAGCTCATAGAGAGAATAAGCAGGTGTGCAGAAGACGGAGATACCCTTGGCGGGACTTTTATGCTTTCAGCTACTGGTCTTCCGCCCGGAATAGGTTCCCATGCGGAATGGGATCGTCGTCTTGATGGATGTCTGGCAGGTGCCTTAATGTCCATCCCGGCGATCAAGGGTGTTGAAATCGGCAGAGGATTCGAGCTTGCACGTATCCAGGGGAGCAGTGCTCATGACGAGATCCTTCCTGATAGCAGGGGCTGGAAAAGGCGGACCAACAATGCAGGAGGAATTGAAGGGGGGATGACCAACGGGGAAGAGGTCTTCCTCTCTGTTGCAATGAAGCCGATCCCGACTTTGAAAAAATCGCTGATCTCAATAGACATAACAAGTGGAGAAGAGGCTGTGGCAGCCTTCGAACGCAGTGATACCTGTGCTGTTCCGGCTGCATGTATCGTAGGAGAGGCTATGTTCGCCTGGGTATTTGCCAGAACGGTAATGGAACAGTTCGGTGGGGATACGCTTCAGGATTTAATCGAGCGCTGGGAAAGCTACCTTAAAAGAGCAGGGGGTTTTATCCATGGATAGAAGGAATATTTTTCTCGGTGGTTTCATGGCGGCAGGTAAAACTTCCGCCGGTATGGCCCTTGCAGAAAAAATCGGATTTACCTTCGTGGATACAGACCAGATGATCGAAAAGAGGTCCGGAAAGAGCGTGGCCAGAATATTTGAAACTTCTGGAGAGAAAACTTTCCGCGAGATGGAAAAACAGGTTGTAGGTGAGCTCTGTGAACTTCAGGGGCTGGTAATTGCTCTCGGAGGAGGTACCATTGCGGATCCACGATCCAGGGATATGATCATGGACAGTGGAACACTTGTGATCCTTTCTGTTTCTCCAGAAACAGCCATTAAGAGGGCGGCATCTGAAAAGGGTAAACGCCCGCTTCTGAACCCTGAAAATGTTAATCTCCTGTGGGAAAAAAGAAAGCCTGTCTATTCCGATGGTCATCTGACCATCGAAACGGATTCCATGAGCATAGAGGAAGAAGTCCAGGAAATAATGAATAAGTTAGGTCTTGATCCTTCGCAAGAACAGACCGAAAGCCTTGTTATTGAGGCGAAGGCAGGAACAAGTTCCTATCCGGTATTTATTGGCAGCGGGATCCTTGGCTCTGTAAAAGAGTCAGCCTCTCTCTCGGGAAGAGATCCCGTAGTTGTATCTGAAGAATTAACAGGGCCTCTTTTCGGGAACAAAGTCGGATCTTCCTGCGAATTACGTCTCCTTCCAAGAGGAGAGGATGCAAAGACTTTATCCCGGCTTCAGGAAATATACCTTCAGCTTCTGGAGGGTTTGGAGGATCGTGAAACTTGTCTTCTTGCCCTGGGGGGAGGAACAATAGGTGATGTAGCAGGTTTTGCTGCCGCTTCCTGGATGAGGGGCATTAATTTCATCCAGTGTCCAACCACTCTTTTAGCCCAGGTTGACAGTGCTCTCGGAGGTAAGACAGGGATTAATCTTCCGGGAGGGAAAAATCTGGTAGGTGCATTTCATCAGCCTGCAGCAGTATTCAGTGATGTTAACTGCCTGATATCACTTTCGGGATCAGAGTTCAGGCAGGGCCTCGCAGAAGTTGTAAAGTATGGCCTTGGTCATGACAGGGATCTGTTTTCGTGGCTTGACCTTCACTCAGGGCTGATCCTTTCCCGCCAGAAGGAAGTTCTGGTTCAGATGGTTGAATGGTGTACCAGGATAAAACTCGGGATTGTGGAAATGGACGAAAGGGAGAAGAGCGGAGAAAGGGCAAGGCTCAACCTGGGACATACTATAGGTCATGCTCTCGAGGCTGCCTCCGGTTACACTGATTGGAAACATGGAGATGGAGTAGCAGTAGGGATGATGGTTGCTGCATTTATTTCTGTGAGCAGGGGGGAGATGAGTATCCTTCAGTTTGAGGAACTTTACAGCCTCCTGAAAAAATTCGATCTTCCGGTCAAAGCGTCCATTGAATGGAAAGATTTACTGCCGTATATCAAAATAGACAAAAAATTTGTTTCCTCCAGTCCCAGGGTAGTTCTTCCCAGGGGGATAGGGGAAAGTTTTCTTACAGCTGATATTACTCTTGCAGATCTCCAAAATGCTTACAGGGAGGTGGCACTCTATGGCGAAAAAACCGGTCTTTCTTGTGGTTAACGGACCAAATCTTAATCTTCTGGGGGAAAGGGAGCCGGACGTTTATGGTAAAGAGACCCTTCAGGATCTTCAGGAGAAGGTTATCGACCATGCGAAAAAGAATGGTTGTACCGTAAGGTGTTTTCAGAGCAACAGCGAAGGCATGCTGATAGATATCATGCAGGAGCATAGAAACAATGCAGAGGGCATAGTACTTAATGCAGGTGCGTATACCCATTACAGTTATGCGATCAGAGACTGTATTTCAGCCCTGGAGATACCCGTTATAGAGGTCCATTTATCTAATCCGGAAGCCAGGGAGGAATTCAGGCATAAAAGCGTAATATCGCCGGTCGTAGCTGGAAAGATAGCCGGGTTCGGTCTATATGGCTATGTAATGGCCCTTGATGCTCTCCTGAATATTGCAGCTGCTGAAAGGCGAAGTCCAGTTTGCAGAAAAGAGAGCAGTTAAATGGATGAAAAAAGGCTTGAAAAGCTACGTTCAGAGATAGATCAAATTGATGACCAGATCATCCAATTGCTCAGAAGAAGGATCCTCGTGGCCAGGGAGATCGGTATAGCCAAGGGAAACGATCCGGTTTATGACCCTGAAAGGGAAAAAGAAGTAATACAGAGGCTTGCAGAAATTTCACCCGATATTGAAGGGGAAAGACTGTCAGCTATCTATGGAGAAATAATGTCTTTATGCAGGTCAGTTCAGTCAAGGTAGGTTTTAGCGGACCTTTCAGTTGCTATTCTGAGAGGATGGGGAAACAGCCCGGTAGACCTCTATGACAGAAAGCATCCATACTGCAAGTCCACCGGATATCCTCCCAATGAAGGATATCTCAGGAGATGAGATCATAAAGGTCAGGTAACCGAAGATTATCATCCAGAAAAGCATCACCAGGCCCCTCATTGGCCTGCCAAGAAATACATAACCCGATCCGGGGATAACGATCGTGATCAGGAGGGGAAGATACTTCAGGTACCTTCCCCTTTTATAACTACTTTTTTTCTTAGTCATATTATGCTTAATATCCCTTCGGCCGGGGCCAGTTTTCAACTCCAGCACTCAGAAGTTTTTCAGTGTCCACCTTTTTATAACGATGGAAGACGAACCACAGGGAAGCAACCATGTAGAAGGAAAAACCCGAAACCATGTTCACCCAGTAACCGAAGTACATTCCCACCAGTGTTCCGAGAGTTAATATTATAAGGATAATTGCCGGCAGTGGATGTAATGGAGCTATATATTCCCTGTCAATACTCCCGAGAGGGAACATTCTGCGAAATTTGAACATCATGTAAGCACTGAGGGCATAGACCAGCAGAGCTGACAGGATAGAGAATGTTATCACCTGATCGAGGAGACCTGTGAAACCGAAAGCAATAGCTATGGGAAGAAGGAAGATTATAGCCCTGTAAGGTGTATTGTATCTTGGATGTACGGCTGCAAAAGCATCGGATATCAGGGTATCCCGCGACATTGCGAACCAGGCCCTGCTCGCATCTGTGATACAGCCGTTTGCACTGGCCATGCAGGAAAGGATGGTTCCTGTGAAAAGCATTGCAACCACAAGGGGCATATTTGTAGCCCGTGCTGCATCGAAGAGAGGGTAGACAGAGGAACCCAGCTCATCAGAATGGACAAGTCCGGAACATACGAACCAGGTAACGGTAGCTCCTATGAGAAGGGTAACCATGCCCGTCATGGCGCCTACAGGAAGAGATCTGCTGGTGGAGCGGCACTCTTCTGCAGCAAGCGCAGTTCCTTCAACTCCAAGGTAAAACCATATACCGAACTGGAAGGCCCCGACTATCCCTATCCATCCATATGGGAGACCGTTGGTGAGTTCAGGCAGCCTCAAAATGGTTTCTGATGGATCATAGAATTTTGTGGCAAACAGCAGTATGAAAATGGAGACATATGCTATGGCTGTAATAATGAAATTGAATGTCAGGGTTGCATATACTCCCCGGTAGTTAAGATAGGTAAGTCCCACGAGGGTCAGAATGATATAGGGAAGGCTGTTTATGTGAGGACTCAATGTTTTGAGTATCTCACCTACTACCAGCGCATCGGCTGCTTCGAGCATTACATACTCAAATACCAGCATGAGCCCGACATTGAACGCTGCAAGGGGGCCCAGAAGGTACTTTGCCATTGTATACTGTCCCCCCGCTTCGGGCATAACAGATCCCATTTCCGTATTTACCATTACCAGGGATACATATAGAAGGCCCATTATCCAGCAGGCTATAATAGCTCCGATGGAACCGCCTTTTGCTATAGTAAAGTTCCATCCCATGAATTCTCCTACCAGAACTATACCTACGCCAAGAGCCCATATATGCATGGGCCCCAGAACTTTCAGAAGTTTTTCCATTTTTTCTCCGCTCATGATCAGATACCCTCGTTCTTATCTTTTATCAGAATAGTGCCATCTTCAGCCGTTGAATTTTCCTTAATATTTTCTTTATGCTCGTTGCGCTGGTTAAATCGAGCTTTCTCTACCCGAAAAAGGTCCTTTAACATTACGGTCAGAAGAAGTAAGGAAAGCCCCCATGCAACAAGGTTCATGATCTTCCAGAGATTCAAGATTCATTCCCCCCGAAATGGTTCATGTCTTTTAATTGAGTATTTTCCTTGCGATCATAATGAAGGGAGTAAAAACTTTTCAGTTCTTTTCCGGAATGGCGGATTATGTAGAAAAGATAAACCAGAAGGAAAAGAGCAGTGAAGGTGAAACTGGCCATATTGAAGTTGTAGGTTAGACCTCCGCCACTGCCTGAGCCAACTATTACCTTACCCCTCATGAGCATGGTCGCGAGAAGGGTAGCAAAACAGAGCAGCATTACAAATAAGATATCGAAAAGCTCGACTAAAATATTGAATTTCGATTTTTTCTCAGACATCATGCTCTTATACCTTCGCTTCCTGGGGTCCGTCCGGATTCCCGGTTAAGTCTGAAAATGTTGCATTTGTGTTCGATCCCCTTAGAAGGAGGAGATTATCGATGTCTTCTTCATAAATGATGTGTTTTTTTTGCCTGAGGTGAATCATTACTGCAAAAAGAGACGCCGTACAGAAGGACCCTGCCATCAGGGCGGAACCAATGACCACGAACCTTTCCATACCTGTTTCAAGAATGGAAACGACCTGCCAGAGGACAAATGAAAAAATACTCCACATTAAAACCATAAAACCTGTTATTACAAGATTATCGCAGCGGTAAAGACGATCTTTCATACTTTCTTTTTCCATGGAGGGCATCTTGATACTCCCTTTCTCTTTGATCGATGCTGAAATTGAACTGTTAAAATCCATATCTTTGCTGAAGGTCAAATATGAAAATTACACTTACCTTAAGTTTTACTCTCATGGGACATTTGAAAAGCTATCTGAATATAAAGTGAGAGGCATGCTAACAGATCTGGTAGCATGCCTCCCGTTTGTGGCTATGCATCTTTGTCTTTAGTAAGTATGTTTATTAGCTGTCTTTAAAAGAAAGTAAATTCTTTTCCGAGTCCCTGTTTAACGGCTTCCCTGTATAAAGTCATTCCCCAGGCCAGGTCATGTACAGGCATTCCGCCAGTAACAAAGATTATCTGTTCGTCATCATCTTTTCTTCCTGAATCTTTACCAAGGACGACATCTCCAAGGTTATGGATGACCTTTTCGTCAATATTTCCATCATTAACAAGTTTTATAAGGGGGTAGGAAGGCGCTATTACCTCCAGGGCGGAAAATCCTTTTGGATGTTCATTGCCATCTGCTATGAAGGCCTGATGCATCTTCCAGTTGTCAGCGAAAAGGGTGCATTTATGAAATGCTTCTTCATCCATATCTGCAGCTCCGGTCATTGTAAGAAGAGTTCCCTTTTTCAGCCATTCTGTCTCGATACGGGGGAAATTCTCTCCCGAAGTAGCAATTGTAATAACATCGGCATCTTCTACAGCTTCTTTAATAGTGTCCACCATCCGGACCTTTATCCCAAGCTTTTCTTTCATCTCTTCAGCATAACTCTGAGAGGCAGCAGGGAAGGGGTCATAGACCACGGCTTCTTCGATAGTATCGATCCCTGCAGCTATTGCTAATGTGCAGGTTTTGTTTATTACTCCTGCACCAATAGCACCGATAACCTTTGATCCCTTACGGGCCAGATGTCTTGCGGCAACTCCGGGAACGGCACCAGTCCTCATTGCACTTATCATGTTTCCGGACATTATAGTGAAGGGAACTCCAGTGTCAGCATCATTAAGCACGGTAGTAAGTATAGACCTGGGAAGGCCTTTTTTCTTGTTTTCCGCATTTGAGCCATACCATTTTTCGCCGCAGATATTATATTCTCCGCCAAGATAGGCTATCATGGCCATAAAACGTCTATCCGGACCTGTTAAAGGAATATTGAACCTCTTTTCATCAGGAAACCATAACATCTGTCCATGTTCATTCTCCAGAGGGCCTCCCATAAGGTAATCACCCTTACCCAGAAGTTCGAAAACGCCCTCAATGACGTCAACGCATTTGGGCATATCCTGAACACCGACCTTTACCAGGTCCTCCTGTGAAAGCATTAATGTTTTTACCTGATTCTCTGCCAATAAAATAACCTCCTTGATCCTTTTGTTTCCAGAAGGATTTAATTCTTTTGCTTGATCGCTTTTTCGACTGTTTCCAAAAGGTCGGGATAATCTATGCCCAATCTTTTCAGTGTTTCTGGTGTGGGGACACCATCTTCAGTCCATCCCCGTTTTTGATATATAAGCTGTTGAAGTGTGCTGTAAGATTCTTCCTTGAACTTCCTTAAGGCAGTCAGTTTTTCCTGTATATTCATGCCGTCGGGGATCTTTTTTATTTTGTTTCTGAGCATGTCATCGTAATAATCTTTTCTGTGAAGATATTCTTCCTCTGTTACAGGTCCCATTGCCCTGTAGGGAGGTGTGTCTGCCTTTTTCCCCCATACGCCCCGCTTGACATTAAGCACTCTCTGGAGGGTGTAGACTCTTTCAGATTGTCTGATCATTTCATCTTCATCTATTTCATTGCCTGTTACTGCTGAATATAGCCTCCTCAGGTTGTCAACATGCTCAGGAACCCTGGGGGCATTTGGTTTAAGGTAATTATCTTCGGGGACAATATCTGCCCAGGGCATTTTGCAGGTTCCATTGAGGCTGAACCAGGTCCTGAAAAGCGAGAACCAGTAAATTGCTTCAACCTTATCTCCCATAGTAGGTATTTCCTTCGTCATAAGTTCCATGCCCATCATCCAGGTCTCATCATGTTGGGGACCTTTGTTCGCCATTGCATATCCCGCCTGCTGAGAGATACATTCCTTTGTTACATATTCTGAATATTCCAGGCCCTTGGTTTCCATACCTATATCATTCAGTACTTCCGGATCTGCACCGAAATTGTTAACGAAGTATTTCTTCATATTATGGGTTCCCTGCCCGGCTATCTTTCCGAAGCCTTCACCGTTTCCTATCTGATGAATAAGCTGAATGGCAGCATCCTTGTTCCCGAAGGTTAGTTCCAGGCCTCCAGTTTTTTCCTTATCAAGGATGCCCTTTTCATAACATTCCATAATGAATGCCATTCCTGTGCCTACGCCGATGGTATCCAGACCGTAGGTATCACAGTAGAAATTGGCTTCAAGGATATGTCCGGGATCAAATATCCCGCAGTTTGTGCCGACGGCACCTATCGTCTCGTATTCCGGTCCATCAACGATAACTTTTTCTCCTTTATAAGGTCCCGTTTTCAGAATAAATCCATCAACAGCCTTGGCACATTGGATCGTACATCCATACCAGCAACCGTCGGGAATTCCCTGGGTATATGCTTTTTCCCAGATTTCCCTTTTTACCTTGTGATGCTGAGGACTGGAGCCAAATTTATAGTTTTCCACCGGGAGAAGTTCATAATTGTTGCAGAGTTCAACAAGGAAAGATGTCCCACTTTTTCTCATCTTGATCTGTTTGTCATCAAGAGTAAAGATCTCTCTGTTAACTCTGAGTCCCAATTCCTTTATGAGCTCTGGATCCTCAGGCTGATTCATATTTCCAAGGTAAAGAGATGACCTGACAACAACTGCCTTAACACCTTTATTTCTTAGAACTGTTCCAGTTCCGCCCCTGCCGGCCTGTTTCAGTCTCACATCTTTACGATGGCGATCAAAAAGGGAAAAATTAACCATTCCCCAGAGAGAGTTTTCAGCTCCCCTTCCCGAGGAAACGACGGCAACATTTGCGCGATCTTCCTCATCCTTTGCAAAGTCCTCTGTAAGTCTGGCGGCAATAACATGACTATCACTTGTTTCCAGATAATCTTCCAAAATGGTTACGGTGCCGTCATCCCCGTCAATTACAATAATTATGTCCTTTTCTGATTTTCCCTGAATTTCAAGTGCATCCCACCCGGAACATTTCATAAGAGGTCCAAAGAATCCTCCCACATTACTGTCAATTGCTGTTCCTGTAAGAGGAGATAGGGTTACAACGATGGATTTTCCACATCCGGGATACTGAGTAGTTCCGCATACAGGACCGGGTGAAATTACAAACCTGTTATCTGGATGATCCCAGGAAATCTCCCCGTCAACTGCATCCCACAAAAGTTTCATTCCATATCCTTTTCCTCCGATAAAATTCTTTTTCATGTCTTCGGGTACACTCTTATTGTCAAATGAATGGTCCGAAACATTGAGGGAAAGGATCCTGTCCGTATAGCCTTTTTTGATCTTTGCGGGGTCATACTTAAAAGATCCTATTATGTTTATCTTTTCCCCGGCCTTGTGTTTCACTGGAGTTTTTCCGTTCATGAAAGTACCTCCTTTTTACCCTGAAAAATTCCTTTACGTCACCTTGTTCTGTTTTTAAGCCTAAACGGAATTATTATTCCACATATAATGTTTATGATATACTTATTCCGATATTTGTCAACACTCGGAATATATATTTCAGAAGAGTAAAAACTAAATTTATTAAGCCAGATTTATCTAAAACTGTTTTAGTAAGAGATTGTCTGTCTCGTAAATAGAGAGTAACATTACAATTGTCTAAGGGCATTTAGCTAAAGGGATATCCGCAATTATGCAGCGGGTAAGATCTTAGGTTTAATTTACTACACCTATTCCTATCTAAGAGTAACTTTACAATTCTGCTTTCAGCCGTGTATCCTGAGTTGGAAAATAAATTGTCGTTTTTGCCAGATCTTAGTTAATTTTCTCCCACATTACTGTATTTCGTAAAAAGATTAAGAGCCTTTTGTTCTAAATTAATTGGAGGTAATTGATATGGCAAATGGTGTGACGGTCTTT
>CAYPIU010000048.1:0-12305 GCA_964410915.1 uncultured Synergistales bacterium
GGATCTCATGCGTCTTGCCGGGCTCAAACCATATGGGGTTCTCTGCGAACTCACCAATCCCGACGGGTCTATGGCCCGCTTTAAAGAGATCAGAGATTTTTCACAAAAACATGGTTTCCCACTTTTATCCATTGGTTCTCTGGTCAAATATCAGAAAATGATATCCCGTTAATATCAGGAAGGCCTCTTGAAATCAAATTCAAGAGGCCTTCTGAAGTCCTGGCATAAGATTTCCACATTTACGTGGAAATCGAATTAACGAAGGAACTTTGAAACAAAGGGAGAAGTTTCTCCCCTCCTGAGAAAATGACCGGATGGACCTTCACCTAAAAATTCAGAGAACCATGATTCGTGCTCAATTTCCTCGTTTAGAATGGCAAGAGCAAGATCATACGTCCTGTGATCCTTACCTGCTGTCATGTGGCAAATGTCTGTATATCCTCGCACGGCACATCGCTCCGCTTCCACAAGAACATTAAGGATCGCCATCACATCTGTGGGATCCTCCGGCAACGAAGCAGGGGGACAGGCAGAGATATCATGGAAGGTTTTCATATCATCCGGAAGTTTGCCTCCAAGTTCGTAAATCCTGGGAACAAGAGCCTCAAAATGGTTCCTGTCCTCGATCCTTGCAGTCTCGGCTATTTCCTTAATACCCTCACCTTCAAGTCCGATAAGGTTAAAGCGCAAAATAGTATAGTAATAAAATGTTGTTAACTCCGCAGCAGCGTTCTGAACAAGCAATACCAAAAGCTTTTCCACATCAACTCCTGCGTTTTCGACCATTTCTCTCGTCACTTTCGCCATACTGAATAATCCTCCTTTCAATATCAGGCCTGTAACAAAAGTTACAGGTTGCAGAACAATAGTTTTCAATCTGCAAAAAAGGACATTCCGGGTCGTAATAAACAACACCAGACGTTAACCTTCTCCACCTGCCTGTTTTGGGAACTTAAAAAGATATCGTTCGGTTTAAAAAAGAAAAAATGAAATGCTTGAGAAATGTGAGTAGATAGAGCGTTAATTAGTCTATTACAGGCACTTCTAACGTGATATATCATTATTTTATTATTATAACAGAAGTACATTATCAGTACACCCTCTTTATACGGGATTATGATCTAATATATCCAGAAGATCCATCAGTTCAGGGGGGATGGACTGGTAAAATGGAATCCTGAAAAAGGAGAAGTGAAAGGATAAATGACAGAAATAATCCCTTTAATCTTATAAAATCTATTAAAATGGCTCCGTTTTTTCGTAAAGAGAACTATAATGAACAGGGTGATTTTTTGTATGATCAGGATATAAACAGGTTCAGAGGTTATCTATTGGTTCTTTTCGCTGCGGTTTTCTGGGGGACAACGGGTACGGCCCAGGCTTTTGCACCAGTTGGCGCGGATCCGCTGACCCTTGGTTTTTTCCGCATAGTCTGCGGTGGATCTTTTCTCCTTGTTCTCGATCTCCCGAAAAACGGTTTCCGAACGCTCAAAGGACCCTGGCCATTCAAGACACTTCTCGGCGCTGCAACAGGAATGGGTTTTTACCAGATATTCTTTTTTGCCGCCCTTCTCAGAACCGGGGTTGCGGTTGGTACCATGATAACCATGGGAAGCGCACCTATCGTCGCGGGACTCTGGGGATATCTTCTATTCAGGGAAAGACTTACAAAAAGATGGATAATGGCAACCTCACTTGCAATTGCAGGATGTGTGTTACTATCATTGCCCTCGGCAGATTTAACAGTCGATCTTCCTGGCGTTTTTCTTGCTCTTTGTGCGGGGATCTGCTGGGCAACAGCCGGATCATTCATGAAAAAACTGCCGCCCTCGCGTTCTCCCCTCGAGAAAACAGCAATTATGCTTTTGGCCGGAAGCCTGATCATCTCTCCTCTGGTTTTTTCAAGAGATTTCTCCTGGGTTTTTTCAGCCAAGGGGGCTTCCGTGGTGATCTATCTGGGGATATTTGCCACAGCTCTTCCCTATTCATCTTTCGCAAAAGGAATATTAAGTGTACCTGTCGCTACAGCATATACCCTGACACTGGCAGAACCTGTAACGGCATCGATCCTGGGTATATTCCTACTGGAAGAGAATTTAACCCTGATGTCTTTTTCCGGCATGGTCCTGATATTTGCTGGACTGACCATTCTCTCTTTCCGGAATAAAAAAGCAATTCGCCCGACGGCTGAATTATGATCTGTAATCACTGATCTTCAATAATTTATCCTCCACCAGCTGGAGGGAATATACTGACAATATCATCATCCTTCAAATGTGTTTCAAGTCCCTGAAGATGATATACATGCTTGCCATTCACAAGGATCATTGTCCCTGCGATCAAAGTACGATCTTTCCCATCGCCCCTCCATAGCCATTTATCCACCTTGCTTCCATAAGTCTGAGAAAGGTAGTTCATAAGATCGCTTACAGTATCCGGAGCAGAAAGGTCAAGTTCCTTTTTACCAATAGCCTGAAAAAGAAAGTTGAATACTCTTACCTTCGTAAGGGGCACCCCCTTAAAAGATCTTGCGGTTATTTCAATTATCATTTGATATATAATTATTTTCAAGTAGCGTGATAAAACTTATTCAATATACTGAGCTGAAGCATTAAGTTAAACGGAGTGAGGAGGAATATGTATGAAGGCACTCAAAAGATCAATTAATGAAAGATCCACTTTACAAAAGGGGAAACGAATTATAAATCTGAAAGATTGTTATGCCCTTGCGCGGGAATACAACATCTCTCTGAAAGATATCGAGGTCCTCGCACTGGAAGAAGCGATAATACCATCTCGTTACGAAAGAAATACAGGTACTATAGGGATTGAAGGACAGTTGAAACTGCTGAATTCAAAAATAGCAGTCATAGGCTGCGGTGGACTGGGAGGAGTGATCATTGAAATTCTTGCACGTGCAGGAGCCGGTGAGCTTGTTCTGGCAGATGGAGACATCTTCTCAGATTCAAATCTCAACAGACAACTTCTATCTGAAATTGAAAATATTGACAGTCCCAAGGTAGAAGTTGCCACTGAAAGGATCAGAAGGATAAATCCTGCAATAAAAGTGTATCCCTTCTACACTTTTTTTAACGAAGAGACTGGCCCCGAAATTTTACATGGAGTTAAATATGCCGCTGATGCCCTGGATAATAACCCTTCGAGAAAAATACTCTATCATCTGTGCGGAGAGCTTGATATTCCTGTTGTGCACGGAGCCATTGGAGGTTTTATGGGACAGGTTGGAGTATATATGCCGGGTAAATTGACACATCTTGACTTCTTTGGGGAAGGTATAACAGAAAAGGGCGCTGAAGAAATTGCAGGAGTACCCTCATTTGCTCCATATTTGATCGGCTCCATGGAGGCAGGAGAGATCATAAAAATGGTCACTGGAACAGGCGAAACACTCGAGGAAAAACTCTGGATCTTTGATCCATCCCAGCTCATGTCCGAGTTTCTTTCCCTGGGGAAATAACTCGTTAGATCCTGTTGAGGTAAAGTCTTTATTAAAAGGCCTTCAGGCTCTTCAGCGTAACTCCAAGAGTTTCATGTTTTATACGGGTTGGATCGAAACTGAGAAGTGTGAAAACTATCTGTATACAAAAACTTATGCCAAAGGCACTCAGTACTGTCCCAAGTCCAACAGGCCCTCCGAGCAGCCATCCAATTAAAACCGCGGAACCCTCGGCGATCCCTCTTGAGACACCAACAGCAAGACCTGTCTTTCTCTCAATAGCCACCATAAGACTGTCCCTTGGCCCTGCTCCAAAACCTGATCCTATATAGAAATAAGAAGCAAAAGAAATGGTAAAAAGACCTGTTATCAACATTATTACACCTGAAATGAAACCCTCCATCTGAGGAATGATACCCGCTTCCAGTATCCAGTCCAGAAAGATGCCTATCAGGAGCATATTTAAAATTGTTCCCAGGCCGAGTTTTTCTCCCATTAAAGTCACAAGAACACAGATCAGCAAGCCTACAAGAATGCTTATCCTGCCTATGGATATTCCTGTCGTTTGCGCTATCCCCTGGTGCAGGACATCCCAGGGAGCAAATCCAAGGTTAGCCTTCATTGTAACTACTATTCCCAGGGCATAAAGAAAAAGCCCTGATATAAGCTTTATTATTCGCACAGTAAAATTATTCATTTGTTTAACTCCTGTTCAATCTGGGCAGGTTCAATTCAAGTCAGACAATGATAGCCCATTTCACAATAAAAGGGTAGCCATTCCACAACAAATTTAGAAAGGAATGTTTAGCTTTACGATAGTAGATTTTCATAAAATTCATGGCTTTGAACAGGTTATTTTTTTAATGAAACTGCTGTTGCTTTACTGGTCCTTCCCCATGCTCCATATCTTTTCCGCATACCTGCCTATGAACCAGAAACTGATACCAAGGACCGCAAAGAATGCAGCCTTATGGATACTTCCCCAGAAAAATTCAAAGAATCTCGTATATAGATTTATAACCAGGAATGAAATACCAAAGCCCCTGGATATAGCATCATCATATTTGAGCCCGTGAAATATGCAGACCAGCGCAATCAAACCAAAGATAAGTGACCAGTGGAAAAGCTCGGCATGGCTGGCTGACCTCCAGGAGTGCAGATCACCGTAATTCCCGAATATGGAAAGGATCCAAAGAGCCATGAAAAGATAAATATAACCCATCACTCTCGTGGGTAAAGCGAAAACGGTCAATCTGTCCATGATCCCCCTTGAAGGATCATTGGCCTGGTATTCAAGTATAAAACCTGCCGAAGTCAGGATAAATCCAAAAAGAACAAAACGAAGAGGGAAATTCATTCCAAAATAATAGGCTCCCCATCCTGATATGTAACCGGTTTCAGCCCCAAACCATGCACCCAGTGAAATCAGGGCAAAAACCCAAACCTGCTTTGAAGATGAGGCCAGTCCTATAACTCCATAAAGAACTGCTGCAAGGAGCAGAAGGATAGAAAAATGCCCGCTTTCATTTCCGATAGCAATACCAAGAAAACCCACTGAAGCAGCTATAGATATTACTCCAAGAAAAACGAGGGATTCATTTGTAAAGATCTTTTCAGGCTTGTTTTTTATTCTCCTGAAACCTGAAAATAAAAAAACAAAGGCAAGAAAAGCAAAAAAAAGTGTTTTTATTATTGCTGGAGCACGGAATATCCTGGCCAGAAATTCCATGAGGAACCTGTCACTCAGCACTGCTGAAACAGAAATGACTATACTGGCAACAGCCAGAAAAAAAGCATATCCTGCAGCTTTCTTCCAGTCCACTGGAACCACGCTGATCGTATCTCTGAGTTTCTGCCCCTCCTCGAGTGAAATAGCATTCTCTTTTTCCCATTCAGAAATAGCACCACGAACGATCTTTGCCTTCTTCCTTGTAAGATGCATTGTTTAATACCTCCCAAATTCTGCGAAAGAAATAAATAGTAAAAGCGATTATCCGCCAGCCCTCATAAAAGACATTCGAAAAGCCTTGACAAATTCATCCAAACGGCCTTCCTCCACACTAAATGTCACAAAGGTCCTCGGGATCCTGAGCATTCCCAGGGAAAGTATCTCTTCATCGCTCAGATGAACTTCCCAGAACGGTCCCTGAAAATATCCTCCTCCAAGGGTTTCCCCCCGGGCTGCAAAATATTCTATGAATTCATCCCGTCTTATGCTTCTCATCTCAAGACTCTGCTTCTTTTTCAAATACCTTCCCCCCACTGGGAAACACCGGCCCATATCCATGATCTCTCAAAATATTCTGCCTTATTTCTGCGAAATCCCTCTTACGTACTCTTCAAATACGGACAGCGCTTCCGGGAAGTTCCGTCTGCCAAGACCTATCCGAAAATGCTGAGATTCATCCAGCAGAGATCTTGACGGTACTACCATAACATTCTTATCTCGAACTGAGCCCTCACAGAAATCAAATACATCCATATCCATTTCAAGCCTGGGATAGGCAATTGAACCTGCAAGAGGTTCAAACCAGGTGAATTTATCTTTATATCCGGAAAAGAATTCCCTTGCCATTTTCAAGTTCTTTTCAACAATAGCCAGGTTTCTCCGGGAAATTAGAGAAGCATTCTCCAGGGCAATTATTCCCAGGACCTCGCTGGGAGCACTGTGGCATATAGTAGTGTAATCCTTCAGTGAAGAAACTCTTTTTATAACGTCTCTGTTCTTCGATGCCAGCCAGCCTATGCGCAGACCCGGGAGGCCATATGTCTTGGATAAACCGGAAAGAGAAATGGCATTTCGATAGATATCACATGCACCCGGCAGAGTTGTTCTTCCACTCAGTTCCAGTCCACGATACATTTCATCACTGAAAAGATATATTCCTTTTTCCGTGGCAAGAGACACGATCTCCTTCAGAACTTCGGCCGTGGGTAAATAACCAGTGGGATTGTGGGGAAAATTTACTATTATCATTTTTGTATTACTTCTGATGGCTTCCCTTAAATCATCGATGTCAAAGAACCATTTTTCTTCTTGAGTCCGGGCTTGCCAGGGAGTTACCTCGCATCCTGCTGAACGTGCTATTTCGTAAAGAGACTGATATGCAGGAGAAATGCATATAACATGGTCCCCTTTTTTCAAAAGGGAGTTCATAGCAAGAAAGATCCCCTCCTCCGGGACAGTAACCAGAACATCCTCAGGATCAAGATCATCATACAGGGTACATATTTTTTCTCTCAGTAGGAGATGACCTGATGATTCCGTATAACCAAGACTGAGACCTTCCCAGATCTTTCTCGTATCAGGGGAAGCCATACCGACAAGTTCTTTCATGGAAAGAGCTTCACAGTCAGAACTGCTGAGAAGGTACCTCGCGGTAAACTCGTACCTGGCAAAATATCGCTCCAGAGCAAATGGTGTTATTTTCATCGTATGAAAGACCTCCAGAATTATTTATCAACCTGCAGTAATTTTACACCAGTATTTCCTTTGAAAATTAAAACATCTGGTCATCTGAAGAGTACAAGAATAACGGGTAAAAGGAGAATAGCTGAAGAAAGGGGAAATCCATTTAAAATTCCACATCCAGAAGCCTCGATTAATGATTCCGTTCTGAAAGACCACAGGTCACCCTGTATAACCTGATCACTATCATTCACATCCACTCTCCAGTAAAAAACGGTATCCGGAGGCAAAGTCTGAGGGACTTTCAGGCTGGTCCTTGTAGTACCGGATAAAGCAAGCCTCAGATCATCTGGCGATAGGCCTCCATATACATTGCAACTGTCCCCATCGAAGTTCCAACTCAATACAGGTTCAAGAGAAACGTCTCCAGCACCATCAATAGGCCTGGGATCATATGCCTTTGCTGCTCCCATTACCTGCGATACTGGAGATAGTACCAGCGTTACCAACACTACCAATGTTAAAAAAATGATCTTTTTCATATTTCTTTCTCCTCTCTTTTATGAAATTCCCAACAATTACCAAAAGAATAGATACCTCCTGGAGTGAAGGAACATACCCCTGAAAAAACTGAAAAAAATGGTCTAAGGTTAGAAATAGCGTAATAACAGGGAAAAGAGAAAGGAAAAGAACAATTTAACTGAAAGATCAGGTTCTACGAAAGGATCAATATTCATCTATTATATTGAACCTGGGACATTGAATCCACCTTTTAAAATAATTCATGATGACTTTTTAAAAAAGACGAGTAAAATAACCTGTCTGGGGGATGTAAAGAATTTTTATTTCCTGCTTGAGATTCAGACCAAAAAATGAGGAATAAAAAATTGGACCGATCTGAAAGAATGGGCAAGGGATCCATACCAAAACTGTTATTACATTTTGCTGCACCCGCCATAACCGGGCTTGTAGCGCATGCTCTTTACAACATAATTGACCGCATATTCGTAGGGCATGCGGTAGGACATATAGGAATAGCCGCTATCACGGTGGCTTTCCCGTTTATGATCACTATTATGTCCTTTGGGATCCTTGTAGGAGTAGGTTCTTCTTCACTGATATCCATTTTTCTTGGAGAGAAAAACAGGGAAAAGGCAGAGACAGTTCTGGGTAATGCACTGACTTTGCTGATATCCGGAAGCATTTTTCTAATGGTAGCTGGTTATTTCATGGGCGACAGGATACTTCTGTTTAGCGGGGCCAGCCCCACCATAATTCCACACGCATTGTCATATCTTGACATAATAGTAATGGGTATACCCTTTGCCTCCATGAGTTTTGGATTCAACTATTTTATCAGAGCCGAAGGACATCCACGTTACGCCATGTTCACCCTGGTTTTTGGAGCTATCCTCAATACGATCCTGGACGCCATCCTTATAATTCACTATTCCATGGGTCTCCAGGGTGCTGCTATCGCAACAGTTATCTCACAGTTTGTTTCTGCCCTCTGGGTTTCCATGTTCTATATTTACAGCAGGGGTACCCTGTCCATTGCCAGAAAAAATCTCAAACTGAAGTGGAACATTGCCAAAAGGATCCTTGCAATTGGTTTTCCTCCTTTTCTGCTTGAAATGACATTCGTCATGGTGCTTGCTCTTATAAACAGGGTCATTCATTACTACGGGGGTGATCTCGGGATATCTGCCGTGGGCATATTCTTCAGTCTCGATTCCCTGCTTTTCCTTCCTGTTATTGGGATCGGAGAGGGTGTTCAACCACTTATAGGTTACAACTTTGGATCCGGTGATCATGACCGGGTGATCCACGCTATAAAATTAGCACTTCTCTGGGCCTTTACCTTCTTTTTCATGAGCTTTTCAATAATAATGCTTTTTCCTGAGCCTCTGGTGGGACTTTTTAACAAAGACAACGCAGAACTGATGGCCATGGCAACAAGAGGAATGAGGATCGCATACCTCTGCCTCCCCCTGCTTTCTGTGACCATAATCACAAGTTTTACACTTCAGGCCATGGGAAAAGCCAGAGAAAGCCTGGTGCTCAATCTTTCCAGACAGGTCTTCATCTGGATACCACTAATGATAATACTCCCCAGAATCTGGGGACTTGACGGAGTATGGATGAGCATACCTATTTCTGACGGGCTGGGTTCCATCCTTGCAAGCTTTATACTCTGGAAGCAGATAAGACATCTTGGAATGACAAGAAAGAACTTATAAGGAGATCATTTTTTATTACTTCAAAACATACCGGTTCCTTCTAACTTTAGATATCCTGAATCTGCTCACGTATATCCCAAGTTGAGTATCCTTTTCAGTTATCGTTCGCTCCTCTGAAATTCAGTCTGTCATCCCGGCTATATCAATTCTTTTTCCCTGAGATATTCAATAACCACCAGGGTTTTGCTCCAGGCAAGAGTCCCACCCATACTTATGGCTACCGAACAGGTCTCGATTATCTCTTCCGGGGTAGCCCCGAGTTCCAGAGCATTTTTAGTCTGGGTAAGCATGCAGTCCCTGCATCCTGCCTGCACCCCAATTGCAAGGGCCATAAGTCTCTTTGTTTTACTGTCCAGAGATCCTTTCCCATATGCCGCCTGTTTCATTTCATGATTAGCTTTTGTAAGTGCAGGCATATGTTCTCTTGACACTTCCACTAACTGCCACATCTTTTTTTCATACTCAAGGATCGATCCATTCATTAAAAACACCCCTTTTTAAATAAGATATTTCACAGATTTAGTTTTATCTGCTCTCCTTCTTTATTCTACACTGTTATCCCGACAACAGGATACCTCTTTATCCTGGATCTTGTTTCACTATCAATGCTTTCCAAAGTATCAGAAATTAAAAAATATGAACATTCACAGAATGGGGCAACGCTATCATTAACTTTCTATGCTAAAATACTGGTATAAAAATATATCTTGTTAAGGAGGGGCTATACTTGATCCATGTAGTTGCGAAAGCCATTGTTCAGATCGAAATGCAGGATGAGTATAAGAAAGTAGCTTCTCAACTGGTGGAAATGACCAGAAAGGAAAAAGGATGTATTTCCTATGGTCTATACCAGGAAAAGGACGACCCTACTATAATGACCTTTCTGGAAATCTGGGAAGACATGGAGAGCCTGGAAGCTCATTTCAAGACAGACCATTTTACCAGGCTGGTCCCCAGATTAGGAAAACTCAGAGACTGTAGTGAAGTGAACGTTTACCACTCTTTAACTGACTAAACAGATTCAAAGGCGTCCCTTCTTAAGGGACGCCTTTGCTGAAAGATAAAAACAATGCAGTTGATCAAAACGCATACATACCCAGAATTAGAAAGAATATCCCGAAGAAATAGATGAAAGAACCAAAACCCCACTGGAAAAGACGTTCTTTCCTACTGAACCATATTAATAATTGCCTGAACTGATCATATCTGAAGACAAGCATGTAGAATTTACCAAGTCCAAGGGTGAGATAAAGGGTAATTATCCATGAAAGGCTAACCACTGTAGCATATTCCATATACCAGGTAAGGAAGATCAGGCCCATAACTCCTGTCATGGGGAACCAGACCCAACCGGGAAGCCCGCTCGGAGGACATATATCGTAAAGCAATGCCTCCTTGAATTCTTTGTGCATCAATATAAAGACAGGACCAATGGAAACCATCTCGACACCCAGAAGAAGGGCTATGAGTTTGAAATAGAACATAAGATCCCCTCCAGAAAAAAATGATAACTTTCATGACAATTGTAACCTGACAAGACAAAGAGGGAAATATTTTTTTGTTTACACTGATATTATTGCTATCTTATCGAGGATCGATAATATTTCTCCTGAATTGCTGTATCTTAAGGTTTTCATTATAAGATGATCCTTTGAGAAGAACATTTTCCTATCCTTAAAGACTATGGCTATAACTACGAAAGTCAATACTATTGTCTGGAGACACTTGGTCAACTGGGTAATGGCAAGAACCTCCCGGGAGATATTTATTATGAAAACACTGCTGCCCAAAATAACAGCAGTGATTTGGTTTGTATTTTTCAGATGAATACAAAGGATCATCTCCCGTTAAAAAGTTACCTTCTCATATATTATCCAGAGTATTCTATATTACTTTCCGAGCAGAATGTTAAACCCCTATTCTAAATGGAACTTTTTTCATAAAGAATGGCATTAGTAGTAATGAGACAGTCTCAGAACATTCCTTTCAACCATACCGCAAGAGCTGCTGTACATCCACCGAGAATAGTACCCCAGCACAAGTCAACCACAGTTACCAGGACAGGCCATCCTTTTACTGTTGCGAGATTGGTAAGATCATAAGTGGCGTAACACATAAACCCTAAAATGGCGCCACCAAAAGCAGCCTGGCCTACCGACCCGTCTCTGCCAGTAACGAAAAAAACCATACCCGCGATAAAGACCAGATAGAACAGAACTGCAGCAAACCAATTAGGCTTATCACTCAAAAGAAAACCTATCTGGGACCTGTAAAACTTTGGTGCCACAAATCCAAGCCAGATACCGTCCAAAACTGTGAAAGGGATCAATGTGAGAAGATAGATCTTCAAAAAACCCTCAGTCATATCCATTCACCTCCAGAAATCCAGAGCTTGAAATCTATTTATTCTATAATCTCAATAAACCACTAAGATAGTCAATACTTCAGGTATTAAATCTGCTAACTTGCCACTCTTAAACTCTTCTCTTTTAAAATGGATGTTTTTTGAGGTATTCAATAATCCTGTATAATTGTTTTCTGACTGTCATTGTCAAAGGAGAGATATTACATGAGTACCGAGGAAAATAGATTCCACCCATTAGATAATTTTCATGAATATGCTCCTGAAATCATGGAGAAAAGGTCCCGTTTTTTCTTGGAACAGATGAAAAAACGAAGATCTGTAAGGCATTTTTCAGACCGGCATGTTCCAGGGGAAGTAATTGAGAATTGCCTCAGAGCAGCCTCCACAGCACCAAGCGGAGCCAATATGCAGCCCTGGCATTTTGTTGCCATATACAGTAAAGATATGAAGAAAAAGATCCGGGAAGCATCAGAAAGGGGAGAAAGGGAATTCTACCGTAAACAGTCAGAAAAAACATGGGGTAAAGCACTGAAACACCTGGGTACCAATTCAGAAAAACCTTTTCTGGAAGAGGCTCCCTGTTTGATAGCCATATTTGCCCAACCCTACTCCCTTTCAAAGAACGGAGAAAAAGTCCCACATTATTACGTAAACCATTCCACTGGTCTTGCGGCAGGTATATTGATCTCTTCCGTTCACAATGCTGGGCTGGTATGTCTTCCATACACTCCCAGCGATCCGGGATTTTTAAACGAAATGCTGGGAAGACCCTCTTACGAAAAACCTTTTATGATCCTTGTTGTGGGATATCCGAAAAAAGGCGCACAAGTCCCG
>CAYPIU010000049.1:0-11116 GCA_964410915.1 uncultured Synergistales bacterium
TTCCTCTCCGCTCTTCTGAAGAAGCCCGGAACCCTCTCCCAGGCGGGCAAGTTTTTTGTTCCTTCCAGGATCACCATCCTGCAGATCCGCTTTAATGTAAAGATCGGAATTGAAATTTTCCAGATCATAGCAGACGTTGCCTGGCTTACAGAGTTTCCTGTCCAGGTAAGGCCTTATCTCTGATCTGTCAGAAGGCCAGGTATTCCTGTCAGCAAAGGCCATGAGAGAAGCCTTTTTTATTGTTTTCATATCATTAATTATCCTGGAAGCATCTGCGATATCAGGTGCCGACCCGGCTGAAAGGAGAAATGCCCCCGCAAGTATTCCTACGATTATTATGGTTATCAGTATCTCGACAAGTGTGAAACCAGATCTTCTGGAAAAATGGGCCTTCATTCTTCTGCCGCCTTTCGATATTAAAATCCTGTTTCAAATTAACTATATAAAGATTATAACCGGAATTTTAAAAGGTTTATCATCCGTCAGGATGAAAACCAACAGGACTTTTATATCATTTTAAATGGGGCTACTGGACCATATTCACAACTTTGTCGCTTTATCTTCATAAACTGCGAGTGGGAGAATATACGAGAGCCCGGGTCAGAATGACCCGGGCTCTTAAGGGGGTTAAAGCTTATTTCAGGGGAGGTTTTCCCCACGTATAGTATCCTATCGTTTCAACATAAATGCCTCGGTAAATTTATCTAAAAGAAACTATGTAGTTTTACTTACAAAAAAGGGACCCCGACCCGCTGCAAAGGTGGGATCCCATCTATAGGAGGTGCAGGCATGCCGCTGCATGACATACTGCCGGTAACTCAGATATTTTTTTCTCTCTCAAGTGCTTGTAAAGTATCGATACGGCCTTTCTCAAGATGATCGGTAAGATTCTTCATTGTTTCATGTAAATCCTTTGCCCGTATGGAATGGACTATTTTCATATGGGCATCAAGCATTTCTTCCTTATCAGTGCCGCTCATTCTCAACATTATTCCGAGACGGAGGAACTCTTCCCTTATAGTCCTGTAAAATCTGGTCAATCTTCCATTTTCCAGAACAGAGACGATAAGACCATGAAAATCCTGGTCAGAACTCATATATTCAAAATGATCGTCCCATACACTTCTGAGCCTTACGACCAGCTCTTCAAGCCGAAAAGAAATATCCCAGGTAATATCCTTATGAAATACGGCCTCTATGGCCTCCTGTTCCAAAAGTCTTCGAATGGCAAATATCTCGTTAACATCACTTTCCGTAACATCTTTTACTACAAGATTTTTACGGGAATTAACGATGAGCCAACCCTGACATTCAAGCCTCTGAACAGCACTTCTTACAGTGGTTCTGCTGGTCTCGAACATTTCAGCCAAAGCCCTCTCCTGGAGAATCTGTCCAGGTCGAAAGTCAAGTGTGTGGATCTTTTCCTTTATCTTGTCGTAAACACTGTCTGCAAGGCAATATTCTCCCATGACTTCTCTTTCTGGCATACCCAAAAGCGCTTGGTATACCAACTCTATTTTGGAATGCCAAGAATAGTATCAAGGGAACTTTTGTCTGTCAAGACAAAAGGGAAGTTTTTTAATAGAAAAAAATTGAAAAGCTATGCATAAAGCAGAGAAGCCCGGACCAGCTGGTCCGGGCTTCTCTGCTTTGTCTATAACTACTACTGATTTTTCGAGCTTTCATTCTTATTCTTACTGATATCATCGAGCTTCTGATCAAAATGCCATTCGGATATTTTATTGCGTATATCCATCATTTTTCCGTTAAGATCCCTCAGAAGTTCTATATCAGGATCATCCTCCAGCATTTCTCTTCTCATTTCAAGACTGGCCTTATGCATGCTCGGAAGGTCATCTTTTCATATTCTCATTTATAATTCTGACACCTGAACTTAAACCAAGCCTGTCAGCTCCGGCATCTATCATTGCAAGCGCCTGTTCAAGAGTTTTTATACCTCCGGCAGCTTTCACCCTTGCCCTGCTGCCAACAGTTCTTTTCATCAGCCTTACATCTTCGACTGCAGCTCCGCCGCCACCAAAACCAGTTGAGGTTTTAACAAAATGCGCACCAGCTCGTACTGCAAGTTCACACGCTTTTTCTTTTTCAATATCTGTAAGCAGACAACATTCAATGATCACCTTGACTATGGCTGTTGGACCAGCAGCCTGTACTACTGCCCGGATGTCATCCTCAACCAGGCCATGGCGGCCATCCTTGAGAGCACCTACATTTATTACCATATCTATCTCATCAGCTCCCCTCTTTACGGCCTCTCGCGTCTCAAAGGCTTTTACAAGGGTCTGGGATGCACCAAGGGGAAAACCTGCCACTACACAGGTCTTAACTCCAGAATCAATGAGTTCACCCTTAACTAATTCCGTATAACATGAATTGACACAAACGGCGGCGAATCTGTATTTCAACGCCTCCTGGCAAAGCTGGATCATCATTGATTCAGTAGCTTCCGGTTTTAGCAGTGTATGATCAATATAACCGTTAATATTCAATAGAATTACCTCCTTACTGATACCTTTCTTCCGAATCTTTTGTGACTATTCCCTTGAGTAGTGACGGTTCCGGTACTTTACTGTCATTAATTGAAAAAGCGTCAAGTATCAGAATTTCAGCCTCTTTGAAGGTCTTTTCATCACGGGCATGGACAGTAGCAAGGGGAGAACCTGCACTTACACTTTCACCTGTCTTCTTTTCAAGGACAATCCCAACTGTCAGGTCCACAGAACTATTCTTGTTCTCCCTGCCGGCACCGAGGACAAGAGCGGCTTTACCCACCTGGTCCGCTTTTATTGATGATACATAACCTTCATCTGAAGAAATAACCTTACCGGAAAAGGATGGCTTTGGAAAAAGTCCATGATCTTCAACTGGAGAAGGATCTCCGCCCTGAGCGATAATAAACTCCCTGAATTTGTCCAGGGCTCTTCCAGAAGAAATGGCTTCCCTGAGAAGGGATCCTGCCTCATCAATATCATGCGCCTTCCCTCCCATTAAGAGCATTCTCGCCCCCAGGGCTAAACATAATTGTGTCAGGTCATCCGGCCCCTTTCCCCTGAGGGTCATAAGCGCTTCTTTAACTTCGAGAATATTTCCTACTGCATAACCAAGGGGCTGATCCATATTTGTCACAACAGCGACTGTTTCCTTACCCACTGCTGAACCAATATCAACCATTTCTCTGGCAAGAGCAAAAGAACTTTCTGTTTCCTTCATAAAAGCGCCGCTACCCGTCTTGACATCAAGAACTATGGCGTCAGCACCTCCAGCGATCTTTTTACTCATTATGCTGCTCGCGATCAGGGAAATATTATCCACCGTCGCAGTAACATCTCTCAGGGAATAGAGTTTTTTATCAGCCGGGGCAAGATCGGAGGTCTGTCCTCCTATTGCAATGCCGTGATCCCTGACATTTGCAAGAAAATGCTCCATTGACATTTCTACAGAGAAACCGGGAAAAGACTCCAGCTTGTCTATGGTCCCTCCAGTGTGTCCAAGACCGCGGCCCGACATCTTGGCTACCGGCACGCCGACAGATGCTACAAGAGGAGCCAGAACAAGAGTGGTCTTGTCGCCTACTCCGCCAGTGCTGTGTTTATCCAGCTTGATCCCTTCGATACTGGAAAGATCGAGAACTTTACCGCTTTTGACCATTGACCTGGTCAATTCGGCTGTTTCCTTCTTTGTCATACCTTTAAAATAGATCGCCATCATAAGTGCAGAAACCTGGTAGTCAGGGATATCTCCTCTTGTGTAGCCCTGGACGAAAAAGTCTATCTCCTGGCCCGTAAGCTCATACCCTTCACGCTTTTTCAGAATGATATCGTACATTCTCATTATCTTCCCCCCGGCTTTGTTCTGAATAGTACCTCCAGACCAGAGACGTTCCTGATCAAAGATCTTCGACACAGAAATAATATCATTTGTAGAAGATAGTATTCGTTCTTTACAAGTAACAATAACAAAAATGCCTGGATCACCAAAATGATGTCCCGGCATAAATGATCTATACTGAAATTCGACACAGATCAGCTACCGAGAAAATTTGTTTTTATGTGGGATAAAACCGGGCATGTTTTTATTTGACCACCAGAAGTATCGCCACTTTATCCCAATATAAATATATGCTTTTCTTGGATAAATGTATAAATTCAAGTAAACTCCTCTGTAGAAACATAAAGAAAATTACTGAACCCGGGAGAAAACAATGAAAATCTTAGTTACGGGCGGCGCCGGTTTTATAGGAAGTAATCTTGTTAAACATCTTCTTTTAAGGAAAGAATCTTTTGTAATAAACCTTGATAAACTTACCTATGCCGGTAATTTGGAATCCCTTTCCGGCATCATGGCAAATGAAAGGCACGTCTTTATCAGGGGTGATATAGGGGACAGGAAACTGGTTTCAGGAATTCTTGAAAAATTTTCTCCGCAGGTCGTGATCAATCTTGCTGCTGAAACACATGTTGACCGTTCCATCGATAACCCGTCACAATTCATTTACACAAATGTAAACGGAACCCTGGATCTTCTTGAAGCCACTCTATCTTACTGGAATTCGATCTCCGTAAGAGATAGAGGTAAGTTCAGATTTATTCATGTTTCAACAGATGAAGTCTACGGATCACTCGGAGACGAAGGATACTTTTTTGAAAATACTCCTTACGCTCCAAATTCACCTTATTCTGCCTCGAAAGCTTCTTCTGACCACCTGGTGAGAGCATATCACAAGACCTATGGCCTTCCAGCAATAATAACGAATTCACCCAATAACTACGGCCCTTTTCAATTCCCGGAAAAGCTGATCCCTCTAATTATAACTAAAGCTTTACGGTCAGAAGAACTACCCGTTTACGGGGATGGAAGAAATGTAAGAGATTGGCTTTTCGTTGAAGATCACTGTCGGGCACTTATACTGGCTATGATGAAGGCAACACCTGGTGAAAACTACAACACAGGGTGCAACTGTGAAAGATCGACTTTACAGGTAGTTGAATGTATATGCAACATCATGGATAAACTTATTCCCAGACTCGATCATAAAAGCTACACGGAAATGATAAGTTTTGTCCCGGATAGACCCGGACACGACATGAGATATGCCATAAACTCTGAAAAATTTCGAAAAAAAACCGGATGGGAACCTGCGGAAACTTTCCAGTCAGGCCTTGAAAAAACAGTGAAATGGTATCTTGAGAACCAGTCATGGGTAAATAGCGTAACCAGCTCGAAATACTGTATGGAAAGGCTTGGACTTGACAAGCAGAAAAGTTCTCTCATTGAGGAAGACTCATGATAAACAGTGGAATGATCCCGGCTCAACACAGGTAAACATGAAAGACTCCTGGAAACATCCAGCTTCATTCAGGTAATACAGAAACTTCCTTTTTAACATATCAAAACAGTAACTTAACCTCTTTAACAAGTCCGAAAGTAATATTTCCATCTACCATGAGGACCGCGGTAAAAGGATCTGGAAAAAATCATTTTCCCATACCTGAACATATTTTCCCTGCTTGAGGAACTGACTGAAAACCTTAAGATGCGCGGCTGGACCTCTACCTGACAAGTGTATCTGCGGCCAGTTTTCATTAACCGGAGGATACTTGGCCCTAATGACAGGAGGAAGGTCAGGCCTTTCCATAACTGCCTTTTTGAGTTTATTTATAAGCTGTTCAGGAGTATACATCTCCGGCCAGGAGTGATAAACATAAGGTCTCGTGTCTGTAAGGTAATAGAACAGGGGAATGTAATTATAGGCAAGAAGGTAATCCCCAGGCATTACATATTTAGAAAGTTCATTCAGAGCTTCTGTCATTACCCTTGATCTTTCACGAGTGGTAAAAACGTACCGCATTTTGGGATGGTCAACATTGTAACGAAGCATATATCTCTGGTCTGAATCCTTGTAACTGAATCGATAGCAGAGGATGAGAAAAAAAAGAACCAGGGATGCACAGATAATTTTTCGGACCAGCTTCAGACCCTCTTCACTGAAAAAACATATTCCTTTCTTTTCCTCTTTTACGATTTTGCCACTATTTGGAAATTGGCTGATATACAGTCCTTTGAGTTGAAAAAGTCCATGCAGGGTCAATGGAATAGCTAACCAGAGATCATACCGTGCCGCACTTAACCCCGTGTTAGACCCTGCCATTCCAAAGATCATTACCATTAGCGCCACAAGACTTGCAAAACGGATATCTCTTCCAGAAGATGTAAAACCTGCGAGCTGCAACAGTAATACAGATCCAATAAGGGCAAAAAGATAGTAGTGATAGGTCGCTGTCTGCCCGACAAAACCGGTTCCTGTAAGGAAAACCAGAACAAGCGCAAGGGAAATGATACCAGCACGTATGAACCGGCTATGAAAAATATCGTTTATTTTTGCCAGGACAGCAAGGATAACAAGGCTTTTGAGAAATGCAGCAAAGGTTTTATCGATATCCAGAAAAACTTTCTTTATAAGACCCATTCCAGAGTGATGTGAGGATGAATCACCCATAAAACTCCAAAGTCTCTCAAAGGTTTGAAAGTATTGATCGGAGATACCCGTCATTGAAAAAATAACAAAAGGGATCATCAAAGCAAATAAAAAACCTGCAGAAAAGGCGAGAACACCCTTGAGATTTTCTTTCCATGTCGAATCGTTTAAGTAGAACCCTGCAAAAAGTACAGGTATTAATGAGATAGAAACCAGGTTAGGCAAACGGAAGAAAAAACTTGATCCAAAGATAACCCCGGCAACCAGGTAGTAAACTGGTTTGTTTGTGGAGTAAGCCTTGAAAAGAACTCCAGAACCCAATACAAAGACAAGGGCTGTAAGATTATTATAATTAATATATCTCATCATATTGGGTACCATGATCGTAAACAACAATCCCAGTAAAAGTGTGGTTTCGGGAATATATTTACGTAAAGCCCTGTAGGTACTGAAAGCAATTACAATATAAAGAAAGGCTGATCCGAGGTAGGCTCCCATCAGTCCGAGAGGTGCACTCAGCCTGCTCCATAATCCTGTAATAATGAATGAAAACAGATAGCTGAGCTGGATATTCTGCAATTCTACAAAAACCTGCTGCCCGCCGGTGAGCAGATATCCCGTATCGGTCAGGTCAAGCCCCTGCCATATGAAGAGAAAAGGCCATATCATTATCAGGAACTTCAGAAAAAGGTTGAACTTGCTGTAATCCGGTTCGGGATGCAGGGTTTTCATAAATACCTCCTATAAATGAAAAACGAAAATACCGACTATTATTATAAATATACCCTTCCACTGAACTGAAGATAGCTTTTCTCCAAGGAAAAACCTGCTTAGAAGGGCTATGAATATATAACCTGAAGATTGCAGTACAGGTCCTGCCTTGAGAGGTATGCCCCTGTAGGCAAACGCAGTAAGAAGTGTTACACAAAACAGAATGAAATAGGCTGAAAGAACCCCTGGATTCAGATATCTTCCAGAAGGCTTGGGATATGTCCTGACCGCGCTTTTTTTCAATATGATCTGGGCAAGTGATGAAATAAAGACTCCTGAAATAAATAACGCATAATATTTATTCACTGGAGTTCACCATAATTGCTCCCGAGACAATGAGAAATGCCCCTGTAATATTTGCCCAGCTTACAGATTCTTTAAAAACAAAGATAGAAAAAACGAAAACCCATACAAATACAAGTGATTTCCAGCAATAGGCCCTGGTAAGCGGAAAAACTGCAAGGACCTTCTGCCAGAAAAAAGCATAACAGGCCATAAAGAAAAGCGAAAAAAGATAATATCGAAGAAAAGCAGTGGAACCAAAAGCAAAATTGGAAGCATATTTCATGCTCAAGACAGCCAGTGAGAAAATAAAAAAAGTAAGCTGTAATGTCAAATGATGGGAAAGGCTTCTGCTTCTCATTCTTCTATTTGCCTCTTTTCCCGCCATTGGGATCTTCACGTGAAGGTATAGAGACATGATCCTTAAATATTTCCTGTTCCTCCTGCCATTTATCAAGATTTAGAGTAGAGTCAATGACATAACGGGGCCTGGCCTCCACTGCCGTAAGGATCCTGTATAGATACTCTCCGATCACACCAAGGGAAAGAAGAATAAGACCGCCCAGAATAAGTATGGTGACTTCCAGAGAAGTCCACCCCTGTACCACATTGCCAAAAAATACCTTTCTCCCGGCAAGGACAAGACCGAAAATGATCCCGACAAATGCAGTAAGGATACCGAGTTTGGACATTAATCGAAGTATCAGGGAGGAATGATTGAAAACCAGGTTAGAGAATAATGTCAGCCTTCGAAAAAAAGAATATCCGCTTTGACCGCTGTGACGGGGGTGGTGTTCAAGCGGAACGTTTACAATGTTATTCGTAACAGACCATATAAGAGATCCCACCAGGGGAAAAGATGTACGAACCTTCAATATCTCCAAAACGATCTCTTTTTTGATTGCTCTGAATGAAGATGTCAGTTTCAGCTTTGAAGGTTTTGTCAGAATGGCCGTATCGAACAGTTCCTTGATATGGCTTGTGAGATTTCGGAATAACCCCTGTTCTTTTCTTTTAAAGACAGCTATAACAGCATCAGACTCAGGATATTCAAGAAGAAGCGGTATATCTTCCGGATCATGCTGCAGGTCATCATCCATGGTTATGACAGTATCTCCGGATACAAGTGAAAAACCACAAAAAGTTGCCTGATGCTGACCGACATTTTTACGAAGTCTAATACCTTTGACCTCAGGTTTAACATCTGCCAGTCTTCTGATCACCCTCCATGTATTTTCTTCGGAAGAACAGTCATCCACAAAAAGGATCTCATAGGTTAAGCCCAGCTTACTCTCCATTACCCGAGATATCTTCTCTACCAGAATTTCAAGGGATCTTGTGCTGTTAAAAACTGGTATCACTATTGAAACTTCAGGGGCAGATCCTTCATTATTCATAGTTTTATCCCTCGATCACAAAACACCATATTCACCATATCCGGGCTTTAACCCAAGTTTTTCCCGCAGGCTCGAAGGTTTCATTATATCTCTTTCATTGGCTCGGGCTATAACATTTATCCTCTGGAGGAGATCAATATTCCTTGCGAGTTTTGTCCTTCCAGAATCAAACCAGTAATTATCCTCCAGACCGACCCTGACCCCTCCTCCTATGGAGATAGCAACAGAATTCATAACTATCTGCTGATCTCCTATTCCGCCAAGTGACCAATAACTCTCTTGAGGCAGATCCCTGATAAGAAGACCTGCATGAAGAAGGTCAGCCTGGGCACAGGCAACATTGCCAAGGATAAGGTTAAAATAAAAGGGTGGAGAAAGTAGTTCCTTCTTAATGAGATATTTTGAATAATTGATCATTCCTGCATCAAAGGCTTCCAGCTCAGGTTTGATCTTTCTCTCTTTCATGCGTGACGCCAGGCCCATTATAACTTCCGGTGAATTCACACTGGCCTGCCTGTTGAAATTGAGGGAACTCAGAGTAAGACTTCCCATATCTGGTTTAAGGGCTCCTTCAAGATCAAGTACGGCTGATCTTTTTTTCAGATCATGAAAGATCCTGCCACTCAGTGAAACACATACTATCAGATCTGGAGCAAACTTCCTTATACTGCCTATCATTTCGGCATATATCTCGGGAAGCCACGTGGGTGTTCCATCCTCCGGATCACGGGCATGAAGATGAACCATAGTTATCCCCAGCTCAACTGCTTCATGAACATCTTCCACGATCTCATCCACCGAAATGGGTACATGGTCTGTCATTTCCTTTGTAGGGATCATTCCTGTGGGCGTAAAATTCACTATCAGGTCCGTCATATTCCCGCACTCCCTTACAAAATATTATGGGGTCAGAATCTGATCCCCTCTTCAGGGTGGCTACCTTTCTTCCGGGCTGGACTTCCAAAGTACCTCCCGAAGGGCTCTGTGTCCTTCAAAATAAGGCTGCCGGCTCCAATGAGGTTTTCCCTTGATATTTTCAATCCGTTAGTAATGTTACTTCCAAGTCCAATGAAGGACATGTCCTCAAGAATACATCCTCCGCCAATATTACATCCCGGAGAAATGTAGCAATGGTCACCCACTGTAACATCATGACCCAGGTATACATTGGGCCGGATGATGTTGTTGTTTCCCAATCCTGCATCTGCGCCTATATAGGCCCCACTGTATATGATGTTATTCTCCCCCAACTCCAGGTCATCAAAAAAGGTGACATTTCCCGCAATGCAGTTGGGAAGAAAATAGCCCTTCTCTTTAGCCTTGAGAAACATTCTCTCCCTGTCCCTCATATTTTTGTAACCTATAAGGACAAGCATGGAAAACTCTTCCGGCGGATAGAGGACATCAACCTCATGAAATGGGACAAGAGGTTTGCCCAGAAACATGTGTTCAGAAATAAATCCTTCATCAGCGGTGTATGAAATTATTTTGAAAAGATCGTACTTCTCGATCATTTTTGTTACATAACGGGCCAATACCCCTGTTCCGTAAAGAACAATATCTCTTCCAGCCTGTTCCACGCAAATCCCTCCAGAGACATCACCATAGTAAACCCGAAAATCAGGTGAAGGAAAGCATATTCTTTCTTGTGCCATCAACACCGCAACAGAAAAGAAGATCAATGATGCTGACATTGTGGAAAAAGGGATATCCGTGAAGCTGTTCATATTCTGGATAACCCTTATAAGACATCCATTTGACGGAGATCCCATTTTTCTCAAATGAGGCAACGTCAAGATAATTCCTCGCAGCAGGTCCGGAAACATACTCATCTGCTCCGGCTTTTAAACAAATATCAAGGATCCGGTCGCTTTTTAACCCTTCCGGATAATAGTTTGTGGACCACTGGATATCAGTCTGGATACCAAGTAAACCGCAGATACCTTTCAGAAAAATATAGTTTATTCTGCTGAGATAGTTTTCCCTTGAAGCTCTTTCATACATTTCTTTTATTCTGGCTTGCAGTTCAGAAAAAAATGCAGCTTCCTTATAGTTCTGTTTGAGGATCTTCCAGTGTTTTTCTGCCCATCCGTCAGATACGATCTCCGTATCCACTATCTTCTGATGAAAAGACATATTCCTTACCGGTATGGTCAGCCACTTTAATCCA
>CAYPIU010000050.1:0-10982 GCA_964410915.1 uncultured Synergistales bacterium
TTATGCCCGCTTGAACTTTCGATTTTCAAAGATATGACTTTCCCCCCGGAAACGTTTGCAATAAGTGATACTGTTCCTTCTTCGCGCCTGAGTCTTGAAGCCCTTGGATAGATGGGTTTGACCCTTTTTATAACATCCCCCGCCGTTATGCGATGGATGGTCTTTTTATTTGATGCTGTATCGATCACAGCCTGATCTTCTGATCTATTCCCTGCAATTTTCCCGGGATCGGGTTTGATCCTGTTTGTGTCTGTAGTTTTACTAACAGATGTTTCATGTGCTTCCGCAGTTTCTTGTTGGTCTTTCTTTTCGGAGGATGCTTCATCTTTATCAGCATTTACTGGTGAATTTTCAGCAATATTTTCACCGCTGTCTTTTTCTTTTTCGACGTTATCTATCGTGGTTTCAGTGTTTCCAATTGCAGGTTCAGGCATTTTTTCAGTTTCTGATATTTTATCCTCAGTTTTTTCCTGTTTTTTTTCTGGATTTTGTTCTTTTGGCTGAGTCTGGACCACAGGTTTTTCCAGGGTTTTTTCATTATCTTTATCAGGCAGAGGTTTTTCCGTTTCAGAGGCTTTTTCAGGGGGTGCTTTTTCTCCAGTTTTCTGAACGGGCAATTCCGGATCAGCCTGTTTTAAATCTGGCATAGATACCAGGGATACCTTTGTAATATCCTGTCCCTCAACCTGATGTAAAGTGGGTGGTTCAGTCAGGTTGAGCAGTAGAAAAAATATAATATGGAGAAAGATGCTTAAAAAGAGGGCAATACTGATCCTCCTCAATGTGAGGTTTCCCCCTTCAATGCGAGCCCAACAGAGGTGATCCCTTCTGACCTCAGAAGCTCGAGGAGTGAAGCTATCATGCCGTAATCGCTGTTTCTGTCACCCATAATAATGACATCTTTTTCCTCTTGTATGGCTTTATCCACGAAATCGAGGACCTGCTGTTCACTGCTGTTCATTCCTTTTATCATATATCTGCCTTCTTCTGTTACAGCTATAACCGCAGGTTTTCCTTTAACAGGGGATCCTGTCCCTCCCGGCAGATCAACATTAACCTGATTTCTGATAAATGATGTTGTCAAAACGAAGAAAATTATCAGAATGAATAGAACATCTATGAGAGGTGTCAGCTCTATTTCGGGGAGGTTCCTTCTTTTCATTCTTTTCATTATTTTTCAGTTTCTCCATACGTCGGAATTTCTCCGGAAAAACTGCTTGAACGAAGCATATGTTCCCGGAGTAGAAAATCAGCTCCCCGGTTAAGTGTCTCCTCCTGATCGTCAACTCTTGAACTTAGAAATGTATGTCCCAGAATAACAGGGACAGCTACAGAAAGCCCGGCAACCGTTGTAAAAAGCGCTTTCCAGATCCCTCCAGCAAGAGCCACCATAGGAGCAGACGCCGAGCCGGCAAGATTCTGGAATATTTCTACCATCCCGATAACAGTTCCAAGGAGGCCCAATAGGGGGGCGACCCTGGTTATAGTCGCCAGAATGTTCAATCCCTTTTCCCAACGGAATATTTCCCTTCGTACTTCCTGCTCGAGAAGCATTTTCATAGCTTCATGATCTATCATCCAGTGCGATATCCCTGCACGAAAAAGTCTGTGTATGGAACTGTCAGATTCATTTACCAGTTCAGTGGCTCTTTTGGGATCATCCTCAAAAATTGCTGAGCAGAGATTAAGTTCGAGATTTTCAGGATTAGCCGATGATCGTGTGAAAAAAATAATTCTTTCAATAAAAATAGTTACTGCAATAACAGATAGTAACCCGATCATCCACATTACTGGTCCGCCTGTCTGTATTATCTCCAATTCCAGTTTCACTCCGATCGATTAAATGATATTCTTTATTATACGGGTATTTTTTAAAAATATTTAAATTCAAGTCCGGTCTTCCGGTAAAGATTTCAGTTTGTGGACTTTTGAATGGGGGTTTTAAGATGAAACTTCTGACCAGTGAAACCGAATTTCTGAAAAGCAGGAAGAAACTCCTTTTTTTCTGGAAGATATTAGGGCCTGGGCTGTCAGTTATATATATTGCACTGGTGAGCTGGCTTTTGATCGAGGTCCCCATGTTCGTCAACCCTTTTAGCGTCATGACAGGAATAGAGAATGGAGATATTCCTTCATCTACCCTCAGTCTTATGGCAGGTGTTCTTCCAGTCGTTGTAATAGCTATGCTCGCAGTAATGGCATCGCTGATCCTTTTTTCATTCTGTGCATTTTCAAGAGAGCGTAAATACCTGGAAATAATCGATAACCAGGAATATTTTGACGATCAGAAGATCCTGTAGCAGAGAGGTACCATAACAGGCATTGCGACTGTAAGAAGAACCCCTGACACAAAGGCTGCTATAGCCATTTCCTTACCCGCACTTTTTACGATAAAGGGAAGTGAAGTATCCATTGCTGTAGCTCCTGCAACTCCTACGGCCCCATATCTACCGAAAAATTTTACCATCAAGGGCATGGCTGTCATTACAGTCAGTTCCCTGATCATATTTGATATGAAAGCGATTGTCGCTGCTTCGGGTCCTGCGAGATCCTTTACAAGAATTGTCGTTAGACTGTAGTAACCGCCGCCCACAGCAGAAGCCGTGGCAATTGAAAGAGGTATTCCTGCGAGTTTACCGGCAGCGATCCCTCCGATTATAGCGCCTATACTTGCAGCTACGGGGATAGCGAAAGCTTTTTTACCCATTGCCCTTATATTGTTCCATAGAGCCTTGTCTCTGCCCATATCCAGACCGATAACGAAGCAGATCAGCATTACCATGCCCTTGATGACATTGTCAGTGGAGTTCAGTATTTCCGCTGGGATGATCCCGGAAAAACCAGCTATGATACCTGTCCCCAGAATTATTATTGGCATCAGATACATAGCTTTATCCCCGTTTCATTACGAGCATGCAGAAAAGGCCGCTGCCTGCTATGCTTCCTATCGAAAGGACCAGCGATTTCAGGCCGATTGATCCCAGGTTCTGAAGGACTTCCCTGAATGTCCCTACCTCTAATCCTATAAAAAGAAGAAGAGTGTATATAACGAGCATAAGGACCCAGTCCATTGAATTTGCCACTATTTCAGGAAGCATCCCGGAACGGCCGATTATTATCCCAAGTATAAGGAAAGCTACAAGTACAAGAATATCCAAACTGAAATCCCTCCATCAGCAGTCAGAATAACCCGATCATTTTATCAGAATCAGGTTTAAAGTTGTATTTTATCTGTGTTTGATATCATTTCTGCAAGGTTGGGGAGTGCAATATTGCCCCCGCTTATCACTGCGACCGTTTTTCTCCCTTTTTCAGGCAGTTTACCCGAGATCATTGCTGCTACAGTAACGGCGCCTGATGGTTCTGAAAGAACTTTGCATCTTTCAAGGACAAGGAGCATTGCCCTTATGATATCTTTTTCCGAGACAAGCAGTATATCATCGACATATTTCTGTACAATCGGGAATGTAAGAGTGCCAGGAATGCTTGTTCTAAGGCCGTCAGCTACAGAGACTATACCTTTGCGTTCTGTGCGTTTCCCCTGCTGGATCGACATATACATACTGTTGCTCTGCTCTGGTTCGACCCCGAAGACCTTTACGTCAGGCCGGATCTCCTTTATAGCCGTTGATATACCGGAAATGAGCCCGCCTCCGCCAATGGGGACCAGAACCTGCTGGACGTCGGGCATGTCCTCCAGGATCTCAAGACCAATTGTCCCCTGTCCTGCCATTACAAGAGGATCGTTAAAGGGATGAATGAATGTAAGGCCTTTCTGGCTGCATAGCTCCTCCGCTTTTTCTATGCGTTCCCTTGAGGTTGTCCCCTGAAATATCACTTCTGCACCATATCCCCTTATCGCCTGTACCTTGGCGGAGGATGCATCTTCCGGCATCACTACTATTGCAGGATAACCGGACATTGAACCTGCCATGGCAACTGCCTGGCCGTGATTGCCGCTTGATGCAGTTATGATCCCTTTTAGAGCTGTAGAACGTTCCAGGTTCATAACCGCATTCAGAGCTCCCCTGATCTTGAAAGCTCCTGTCTTCTGCAGATTTTCAGGTTTAAGGAAGATTTCTGATCCGCAGCTGTTGCTCAGTGTCCTTGAGCTGACATGACTGGTCCTGTGGATCATTTCACAGATCCTTTCCCGTGCCTTTTTAACATCTGTAATATTTATCATCATGTTCCCCCTGTTCTTAAATACCCCGAACCTGATGATACTGTTTCCGCTGTTCAGGGTAAAGGCAGTTTTGAGAAAGAATAGAGTATTTCCTGAATTGTCCATTGGGCAAATCAGGTTCAAACCGTTTATTGCCAGATGCGATCGAGGGTTCTTGAAGGAGGGGTTTCTGATACTAATGATTTTAATTGGCAGATATATCCAGTTTCACAGAGGAAGACTTAGAAACTAAAAATAATTGATGAAGACTTCTTTCAGGTATTTTTCTTCAAGTAATCTCGATATATTTTTGACTATGTTTCTCCTTATACCAATATCTACAGGTAGAGTCGGATCCTGATGGGCCTCGTTCAGTTTATTCCCCACGTAGAAATTTATAATATCGTTTTCCATAAACATGTTGACCAGTCTCGAGGCAGTTCCCTTGTTAGGGGGATTACCGCCCTGTTCAAGTATTTTAAGCACTTTTGTGAGCGTAATTATTCCCTCGGTTACCAGGTCAACACCTTCCATATATGAACGTGGAGGAAGCCCGGGCTCTCTTCTGGAGAGGTCTGTTTTAATTACTTTTCCAAGTTCCCTTGATATTATCTGTGTAGTAGTCCCTCCACAGATGACTTTTGAACCTTCGTACTCATCAAGATGTCTGGCGTAATCCCTGTCATCATCCTTTTTAAAAGGGGGGCCTGTGAAGATAGCCATCCGGCGAGGTTTGCGAAAATAGAATGCAGCACAGGTTATGTCATCTCCTGCCGATGAAGTCTTGTCTTTTTTCATGGCTTCGTTGACTATTGATCTTGTAAGCTGCCGGGCGGAGATATTTCTGTTTCTTGAGATAGTTTTCAGAATATGATCCTGACACCCCTCTCTCCGCCAGCCCAGAGGGGTATTGGCCTGTCCCATTCCCGATTGTGTAATGCCGTCCGAGAAAATTATTATCCTGTCACCGGGTAGAGGTGTAAACTGACTTACAGCAATATAACGATCCTTCCATTTTTCTGATGCCATGCTGCGGGATGGTACTGAAAAGAGATCACCGTTCCTTACGAGAATGAAAGGAGGATTATCCATTTCTATTATCCTGGTAATGCCATTGAGCATGCTGTCAACGATCGTGAAAGTGGAATAACTTATTTTTCTTGTCCTGCATATCGGAAGTGCATCCATCATTATTTCAGCAGAGTGTAAGATATCCTCATCACTCGCCATAAACTTAAGGGCCATGGTTGCGGTCATTGAGGAAAGTATGCTGGCTTTTACGCCGCTTCCCAATCCATCTGAAAGTACTGAAATAGTCCTTTCCGGATCATGGAGCTTCCTGGAGAAAAAAGTATCCCCGCATATATTTTCTCCATTTTTCATTTCCTGCGCGAAGTCAACCTCCAGGTAAAGGGAGCCTTGCTTCATTCTCCGGGACCCTTTTCAATGGTGGTTTTTTTCTCTTCTCCCCCATAACCCTCGGCTATTGACCTGAGTAATATCTCAGTATCAGCCATATGTTCACCGAGCATGCATGCTATTTCCTGAACTGTTGTCAGGTTCTTGTTTATGACCTCGTTGGCCTGATGGGCTATCTCGTCTCTTCGCATTTCACGTTTTGTAACATCAAGAATAACTCCTCCCACTGTTTCATGTGGATCAATAGAGAAAATGACTATTTCAAAGAGTCTTTCTCCGTATTTAAAATGGTCCAGGCGGAAATCCCTGTCGGATTCAATGACGGACTTGAAAAGATGAGAAAAGCTTATTATTCTTGAAAGATCCGCTCCTTTAAGGCCTGGTTGTGCCTCGTAGATCTGGAGAATATTTTCCCCAAAAAGTTCTGCAAACCTTCGGTTACACTCGATTATTTTCATTTCTCTATCTATGATAACTACTCCGGAAGGCATAGATCTCATAAGAGCATTTGATTTTTTCCGGGCCTTCTCACGCATCCATGATACGCACATGGTAGGTTCTGCCATTCCTGAGATCATGGCCTTCGCAAAGTCCCTGCAGGTATCATAGCCGCATCCCCCGCAGTTGAGTTCATCTTCAGGGGAACTCTTTCCCAGTTTTCTCAGAGCTTCTATGATCTCAGTTTCATTGCAATTTTCCTTCAAGGTTCCTTTTGCCCTGTATGTTTCCTCAATATGGATATCAGGAGAAGGGCCTTTTGTGAGAATTGGATCACTGGTTCTTTCTCTCAGACTAGTTATCCTTGAGATGGTTGGCGTGGAATGGTCAGAACATGGGCCATTGATACATCCTCCAGGGCAGGCATGGCATTCAAGGAATACTGGTCCAGAGATCATTTCAGGTCTCATCGTTTCCAGCGCTTCCCTGATGCGATAGATCCCGGAAATACTGACGAAGTTCACATTCTTGAATCTCCCCCAGTTTTTGATCATTCTGGACATACCTCCCTCCATTGCATACAGAGCTCCATTGGTCGATCTTTGAGGTAAAAATGAAAACTTTTCGCTCGCGCCGCTATTTTTTGGCCATATATCTTTTTCATGAAACCATTTTTTAAGATCCTTGAAGGTCAGTGCTGCATGCAGAAGGTCTGGATACCTGTCAGCTTCCAGTTTTGCAGATATGCAGGGTCCAAAGTGGACCACCCTGGCTTTTTGGCCCAGATGATTCTTTAAAAGTCTGCAATGGGCGAGCAGGGGAGACTGGAAAGGAGTCAGGCATTCAACGAGTTCGTGATGGTAGTTCTCGATGTAGTCAACTACACTTGGGCAGTTAGTTGAGATCATAAGGCCGGTTTTTAAATTTCTGAGCATTTCTGCATTAGCAGCTCCAGCCTGTTCTGCACCCAGAGCGGTTTCGCTTGTTCCCTTGAAGCCAAGTTCTGACAGGGCTTCCACCATTGCAGATTCGCTTATTCCCGGGAATTCGTTCACCCATGAGGGCGCCAGGGAAGCGTAGGCAGACCTGTGTGGTATTTCAAGATATTCTTTCACGGAACCAGAGTCATCTCGGATAGTTTTTACCCCTGCGGGACACACTTCCACACAGATCCCGCAGGCTATGCAGAGTCCAGGTATGATCCTGGCACTCCCATTTTCGACTGAAATAGCCTTGACTGGACAGCGCCTGACACATCTGCAGCAGTCCTGACAGTCGTTTTCAAGAGTGTATATCGGGTAATTTTCAAACATCTTGGTCTGTTCCCTTTTTTTCAAGTTCCAGATCCAGTATTTCTCTGATACCGTCAGGTTTGACCTGATGAAAGGTTTTGCCATTGATTATTATATTTGGTCCCAGAGAGCACGCTCCTTCGCATAGGCTCCCTTTCAGGGTTATATTTCCTTCCAGGTTATGCTCCTTAATGTAAATTTCCACTTTATGAAGATTAATATCATTTCCCCTGGCGAAACAGGAACTTCCCATACATATTACAATTGTGTTGTTATCCATTAGAATGCCACCCTGAAATAAAAATTGTAGTAAACTTATAGCTAAAATCAGAAATCGATGTTCTATTATTAAGAGTATAATGTATCCAGAATACAAAAGTCAAGTGAAAATATTCACTGTAAAATAGTAACAGATATTAGAATGTGTAGGGGAAGAGATTATGCGGGTTCATGAAATGCATGTACCATTTGAGAAAATAGATCAACTGAATAATTCTTGTAGTTCAAATACATGTCAAGGGATTACTTGATAAAACTGGGGTTGGACAATATATAAAAACATAAAAAAACCTTTAAAGGTAGCCCGGCTGACTTCACTGTCGATCTGTATTATTCTTAAAACAGTCCTACTCATGTAAAACTACTTTATAATACAGATCCGTTTCAGTCCCGAAACTTTGCGTCACCGCCTTTCGGCGATTTTGCTTTTTACTTTAAAGGTCTTGTTCTATCTATAAACAATTATACAACTAACTCGCTAAAAAGCAAAAGTAGACAAATCTGAATGCACCATTATAAATTGATATTTAGCTCTTTATTCTTTAAAACCTTTGATTATCGACAATAATCTTCTCTTTATGATATAGCATCATAAGGCTTATTCTCAAGAAGGATTGGGCGTTTTTGACCTGGCTTTGATATTAAATACTGTACTGATATTAATATCACTTGTGATTGTGCAGAATTTGTTTCTTGATGATAAACTGTTTCAGTCATTTTTATCGTTATGTATAACCAGGATACTGATCCTTACCATATTTCACGCGGGGGTAGAAAATGAAGTTCAGCAAGGGTTTTGACAACGAAAAGTATCTTTCACAACAGACCAATGCTATTTACGAGCGTGTAAAGGAACATGATAATAAACTTTACATAGAGTTCGGTGGCAAACTTGTCTATGATTCTCATGCCGCCAGGGTTCTCCCCGGCTATGATCCAGGTGTCAAAATGAGGCTGCTTCAGGAATTCCAGGACAAAATTGAAGTTATTATATGTGTATATGCAGGAGACATAGAGAGAAGAAAGATTCGATCCGATTTTGGAATAACCTATGATGCAGAAGTTCTAAAGCTTATAGATCAACTGAACCAGCGTAATATAAAGCTGGCAGGAGTTGTGATCACAAGGTTCGACGGACAGCCCTCCTCGGTGCAATTCAGAAATCGTCTTAGAAGAAGAGGGATCAGGGTCTATACTCACAAGGCAACGGCTGGTTATCCTACAGATGTAGATACCATAGTCAGCGGCAAAGGATACGGGGCAAATTCTTATATCGAGACGCAAAGCCCAATAGTTGCAGTTACCGGTCCTGGACCCGGGAGCGGAAAACTTGGTACCTGTCTTTCTCAGCTTTATCATGACCATAAAAAAGGACAAAGGTCCGGTTACGCCAAATTTGAGACATTCCCGGTATGGAACCTCCCTTTAAAGCATCCCGTAAACGTAGCATACGAAGCTGCTACTGCAGATCTGGGAGATGTCAATCTAATAGATCATTTCCATCTTGAAGCATATAATGAGAGATCAATAAACTATAACCGTGACATTGAGGCTTTTCCTCTTCTTGGAAGGATCCTTGAGAGGATCACAAATAATCCAATGTCCTACAGATCTCCCACCGACATGGGTGTCAATAGTGTGGGATTCGGGATAGTTAACGATGAGGTCGTTCAGGAAGCAGCAAAAGAGGAAATAATACGTCGATATTTCAACCACTCCTGTGAATATGCTCTTGGTCGTGGAGAAAAGCATTCTATTGAAAAGATCGAGCTCCTTATGGATGAGCTTGGTGTAAAACCAGAGGACAGATCTGTTGTCTCAGCGGCAAGGGAAGCGGCAAAACATGCTGAGAAAAAGGGTAAGGGTGTTGACGGGACCTTTTGTGGCGCAGCTTTGGAACTCAGGGATGGTAGGCTTGTAACGGGTAAGAATTTTCCTCTTCTGCATTCAAGTTCAAGCCTTATCCTGAATGCAGCAAAAACCCTGGCGGAAATACCCGACAGTATTGACCTGTTGCCATCCAATGTCATCCAGTCTCTGGAACATGTCAAAAAGGATGTTCTCCAGCAGGAAAAGATCGGGCTTGACCTTGAGGAAACTCTTATTTCCCTTAGTATTAGTGCCGCTGGCAATCCGGCAGCATCAGCAGCAGTAGAAAAGCTCAAGTATCTAAGGCATTGTGAAGTTCACCTTTCACATATGCCAACTCCTGGTGATGAGGCAGGTTTCAGGAAAATAGGGGTAAATGTTACAAGTGATCCTCTTTTTGCATCAAAATGCCTGTTTGATGATGAATAATCACTTTTTACAATTACATGAAAAGAGCCTGACTTCACAGTGAAGTCAGGCTCTTTTCATAATCTGAGGTCGTTGTTCTGTTAAAATAACGGAATATTAAGGCAAGATCCTGAAAGGATTTATAATTTCAAAAGGATGGGGGAGTTTTTTTGAAGCTTTCTGATATAACCAGAGTCTGTGTTCTCGGTGCCGGCACAATGGGTTCTTCTATTGCTTTGAGCTTTGCCAGTCATGGATTTAATGTCGATATGTTTGATATATCGCAGGAAAGACTACAGAAAGGATTTCATTCCGTTGAAGCCTCAATGGGGATTCTTCTTGAGAATGATCTTCTCCAAAAAGAAGAATTACAGGATATATCAGGGAGGATAAAAGGTTGTATATCACTCCAGCAAGCATCAGCTTCCCGATTCGTAATAGAGTGTGCTCCCGAAAAGCTGGAACTTAAACAGGATATATTTCAGGATCTTGAAAAGCATTTTCCTGAAGATGTTATATTTGCTACTAATACATCAGGTTTAAGCCCCTCGGCCATAGCTTCCAAGCTGGTACATAAGGATCGATTCACGGCTTCCAATTTCTGGAACCCAGCACATCTTCTCCCTCTTGTGGAAATAATGCCTGGAGAGTGTACCTCACCGGAGACCCTAAGGATAGTAAAAGAACTTATGGAGAAGATAGGGAAAAAACCTGTAGTTCTGAAAAAGGAGACACCCGGATTCATAGGAAACCGTCTTCAGTTTGCCCTTCTCAGAGAAGCTCTTCACATTGTTGATTCAGGTATAGCCAGCAAAGAAGACGTAGATAAAGCTGTAAAATATGGTATCGGCAGAAGGCTTGGCGATACAGGTCCACTGGAAACTGCAGATCTTGGGGGAACTCATGTTTATGCGGCAATTTGTGAGACACTTTTCAAGTCCCTCAGCAATTCCGGAACGGTTTCAGCTATCCTGAAAGATCCAGCTGAAAATGGTGATCTTGGTTACACAACCGGAAGGGGTATATATGAATGGACCGATGAAGGGCTTGCTGAAATTCAGCACAAAAGGCAGCAGACACTCATAGACTGGCTGCGAAGGGATAGAGAGGAA
>CAYPIU010000051.1:0-10626 GCA_964410915.1 uncultured Synergistales bacterium
AAAGTAAAAATTTTTATTGATTTGCAAAAATAATACTTTTTACTACCAGGAACAACTAAAGGGGAAATTCTGAGTTTTTTCAGAATTTCCCCTCTTTTTTCATTGTTGCTGAATATTTTCACTACTTTATCAATTTTCTGTTACAAAAGTTAATAGTTTGCAGGAACCGGTAATGAGATATTTAATTCACGATCTGAAAGAGAATTATCCTGAAAATGATCAAAAAATGGAAAAAGGGCGGATTTTTTCCTTAAAGAGACTGTTCATTCCTTCGCCATATCACTTGAAGGGATCAATTCCCTGGTGTTTTACGAAGTTTCTTTCAAGAAGGATGTTATCATGGCAGGTATTGCCCTGGTGGCAAGGCTGTTCCTGGCCTATCTTAAACTTGCCTGGTTCTATTTCTTTCCACTGCCCTTCAATGTTGCTCTGGTGCTTATAATGGATGCACTGAACACAGGTATAGAAGCTATTGCCGACCTTTTCTCGGAAGGACAGAACGAACTTGCCAGGTATGCCAGGAATAATGGCAGCAAAGCGGTTTTTATCAGCATTATGTTTATTCTTTTTTCCCTCTCTCATCCTCTTTTAAAAGGGTCTCTAACTTTTTTATTATTCTGTTTAATATCCATTGAAGCTTCTAATTCAGGGATCATTAATTTATGCCTTGATTTGCATACCCCCTTAAGGTAGTATTTATGATGTAACTACGTATTACAATTTCAAGATAAAGGGGGCTTTATAGTGCAGAAATCAGAAAATAAACCCATGAACCCTTACATAGCCGGGGCTCTTTCGGGGCTTCTGGCAGTGGCTTCAGTAGCCCTGGTAGGAAAGTTCTTCGGTGCATCCACCACCTTCGCAAGAATAGGAGGGGCCCTTGAGGGGATCGTCCTTCCGGAAAGGGTAGCCAACCTCGCTTATTTTCAGAAATATGTATTCAAGATGGACTGGCAGCTCCTTTTCCTTGTGGGTATTACACTGGGATCTTTCATCTCTTCAAAAATGACAGGAACTTTTAAAGTTCAGGCTATTCCTGATATGTGGAGAGACCATTTCGGATCCAGACTCTCTCCCAGGATATGGATGGCTTTCGTTGGGGGAATAATAGCTGCCTTTGGTGCCAGAATGGCAGGAGGCTGTCCTTCAGGACACGGCTTAAGCGGACTTATGCAGATGTCCATAAGCGGTTTTATATCACTGCTCTGTTTCTTCCTTGGCGGGATCATCGTGGCCAGGATAGTCTACGGAAGGAGGGCTTCAAGATGAATACCCAGCTGATTGGCGGTCTCATTACTGGAATACTTTTCGGGATCCTTCTTCAAAGATCCGAGGTTATCCGTTACGACAGGCAGGTTGGTGCTGTAAGGCTCATTGACATGACCATAGTAAAGTTCATGCTGTCTGCGATAATTGTCGGCATGATAGGGGTCTATACACTTGAAGGCACAGGAGTACTTGAATTAAGCATAAAGGGAACCGTTATAGGAACAAATATTGTTGGCGGACTCATCTTCGGCGCCGGCTGGGCCCTTCTTGGATATTGTCCGGGGACAGCGGCCGGAGCCCTCGGAGAGGGAAGGATCGATGCCCTGGCTGGAATGGGGGGCATGGTAATAGGCGGAATGCTCTTCGGAGAATTCTACCCCCTGACCCAGAGCGGGTTCCTCTCGGCGGGTAATTTCGGTAAAGTCACTCTCCCTATGATCACAGGCATGAATCCATGGATATGGATCTTTGTGCTTACTCTCCTGTATATGGGCATTTTTTATCTCATAGAAAGGGAAAGCCTGTAAACATTATCCTCCCTTCCTGTGGCGCTTGAAGCCAAAGAACATTACAATGGTCAGTGTTACAGAAAGGGAGGAATACTTTTATATGAAAAAAACTGCCAGCAAATATTACATCTTCCGGGGAGAAGAAATTCTTGTAATGAATGAAAACACCATTCCAGCTCCAGAAAAACCGGAAGAACTCGGACTTTTGACCATAAGGTCCTTCGAATCAGCACAACTCTCAGAATCTTCCATATCATGGGCTGAAGTTGACAGGGATGCAGAGGCACCTTCGGGTATGAAATTCATATCTCGAAGACATTTGCTGGATATTCTGGGTGAAGAGGCTTTTGCTCCCGCCGGACTGGCATATCATTACATGAACTGGACGCGCAATACCCTTTACTGCGGAAGATGCGGAGGAATAATGAGGGATTCAGACATCGAAAGAGCACGTGTCTGCAGCAATTGTGGATATATCTCGTATCCTCTCATCTGTCCTGCAATAATAGTTGCAGTCGAACGGGAAGGAATGATCCTTCTGGCAAGAAGTCCAAGGTTCCCAAAAGGTAGATACAGCGTTCTTGCAGGCTTCGTTGAACCCGGAGAAAGCCTTGAGGATACTGTCAGACGGGAAGTGATGGAGGAAGTTTCCATTGAACTGGATGAAGTAAGATATTTCGGCAGTCAACCATGGCCTTTCCCCCATTCTCTGATGCTGGGGTTCACAGCCAGCTGGAAATCTGGAGAGATCAACATAGATGGGGTCGAGATCGAGGATGCCCACTGGTATTCCCCTGAAAATATCCCCAATATTCCATCTACGAGATCCATTTCAGGAAGACTTATAAAGAATTTTTTAGCTAAGAACTAATAACAGGGTGGGTATTTCACCCACCCTGTTATTTTTTAATGATAGATAATTACTACAAACCTTCTTTTTCCAGTTCTCTAAGTAGTTCGGATATTCCCTGAAGCCCTTTTGTCAATACCTCAGGATCAAAGGCATATCCTATTCTCAGCCATTTTTCCATTCCGAAACATTCTCCCGGGACAAGGAAGGTCCCGTTCATCTTTATAAGCCTTGAGCAGAATTCTTTTGAATTTATTTCATAACTATATTTCAGAAAAGCAGTAGTTCCACCGCATGGCTTAATATAATCCATGCGTTTTTCCCCCTTGACCCACTGGTCCAGGATTTCCATGTTATTTCTTATAATACCCAGATTTCTTTCAAGGATCCTGTCTTTATTTTCCATTGCGATAGAGGCAAGATAATCATCTATCATACCGCAGCTTATATTTGTGTAATCCCTTCTTATCATACATTCATTAATAAATTCGCTGTTTCCTGCGATCCATCCGAGCCTCAAACCGGCAAGGGAAAAAGCCTTGGACATGCTGCCTACACTAATGCCTTTTTCATAAATATCAGCCATGGATGGCACATATATCCCCTCTTCGTGAACCAGCATCCTGTAGACCTCGTCTGAATGGACCCAGGCACCAACCTCCCTGGCTATCCCTGCGATCTGTTCAAGAATATCCGATCCCATGAGGGATCCGGTGGGATTATTGGGGTTGTTTATGCATATCAGTTTTGTATCCGATCTCACCATGGCTTTCAGTTTATCCAGGTCCGGAAGAAAATCATCCTCCGCCTTGAGATGAAGAAGTTCCACCTCCGCACCGAAGGATTCGGGAATACTCCTGAGCTGCTGATATGAGGGATTAACTGCTATGACGTGATCGCCTGGTTCCACAAGTGTATACATTGCAAGGAAATTCGAGGCACTTCCTCCGTTCATTACAAGTATATTTTCCGGCTTCAAAGATCCATAAAGTCCTGATATACCTCTACGAAGCCCTTCGCTTCCCGGAATTTCTCCATAGGTAAGCCTCATATCCATGATCTCTTCCATTTTTTCCTGAGGTTCTCCTGCCATTTCAAGAAGATCCTTCACCCTTAAGGAATCGACACATGTTTCTGCCACGTTGTTTATGGCCTCGTTTTCATAGAGATCCATCCATCTTTCAACACCAAAAGTTTCTATCTTCATAGTTATCTACGCTCCTGATATATTGACCTTTTTTGATCAAGAATTAAGGGCTGCTTCTCTGGCGATCCTTACATTTTCCCTATATGCCCAGGAAAGCAGCATTTTGTCGGTATTCACGATCAGAGACTGGCATCCCGCACTGAACCAGTAATTTGAAAGTTCCCTAACCCTTTCTGGATCATCGTTAAAAATATTGGGCATCATAATAACATCATTTTTCCTGCAAAGCTGGATCATTTCTTCGAACTTCTCCATCACCAGGGGATGTTCCACCTGGCCACCCAGACCAAGAGAAACAGAAAGGTCAAAGGGACCCATCATGATAACGTCCAATCCCTTTACGGAGAGGATATCTTTAAAATTACTTATCCCCTCACTTCCTTCAACCAGAAGGATCTTTACCAGATCCCTGTTGGAACGATCAGCAAAGCTTTTCCAATCCTGGCAGGAATGTCCCGCAGCTCTTACGAAAGGACAGGCACCCCTGTTGCCTTCTGGATAGTACATGGAAGCTTTTATGGCTTCTTCTGCATCCCTGGGAGAACAAACACCGGGATAGACAAACCCTGCTGCACCAGTATCAAGAGCCTTCATGATAAGGCTCGGCTCTTTGTGGGAAACACGTATGAAAGGGATAAGACCAACCGCCTCTGCAGCTCTTACGAGATTTTCCGCTGTTTCATTTCCAAAATATGCATGTTCTGTATCTATGACAGCAAAATCAAAACCGCTCAGGCCTGTTATCTCTATTACTTCCGGTGATCCCATCTGAACCCATGTTCCCAGAGGTCTCTCTCCTTCTCTCACCATTTCCTTGAAATTCTGCTTCATGGTTTTCCTCCTTTAACTGAACTTTATTAAGGATCAGGAACTATCTTACATTATTTATAACGGTATTTCTGCAAAAAACACTTTCAGACCTGAGCTAAGTATCTGCATATTAAGAAATAACCCCTGGAGGTATTGCAAATATTTCAATAAAAATATATCATACTACCAATATCTAACCGATATATCGGTTAGATATTGGTACAGATCATTTTAAACCCGGGAGACTTTTATCTTGAGCAAAACAGACGAGGCATATCAATTCATAAAAAAAGAAATTATTGGTGGGAACCTGAATAACAAGGCTCCTCTATCGGTAAATATACTTGCGTCGAAACTCGGGATGAGTAAAACACCTGTAAGGGATGCATTGCAAAAACTACAATCGGAGGGATTCATCAGAATAATTCCGAATCAGGGCATTGTAATTCAGGAGCTTACCATACTGGAAGCAACCCACATGTACGAATTACGGATCGCAATTGAAGAATACCTGCTTAAACAGATCATCCCCATGCTTAAAGAAGAAAATATCACATATTTGAGAAACCTTCTGGATAAACAAAAGCAGGCAATGGAAAACAATGATCCTTATGAGTTTATGAAACATGACAGTGAACAGCATCTCTATCTTCACAAAATATACTTCAACCCTATTATCCATGACGTTGTAAATCAGCTTGTAGACCGGATATTTTATGGCGGCGTCCAGGCTCTCAGGCTTCCGGGAAGAATGGAAGCAACTCTCAATGAACACACTATCCTTGTTGATGCCATTGAAGAAAGAGATCTTGATAAAGCTATAAGAGCACTTGAATACCATTTCACAAAAGGACTTTCTTCGACAACAATTTCTCTGGAACGCTTTTTACAGAATTAGGACAGATTTGATTATAGATATGAACCAAAATCAAAGGAGGTAGTATTTTATGGGTAAGAGAGTAGTAACATGTTTAGTTGCTCTGGTCTTCATGCTCTCAATGATCGCCGGATCTGTAACAACAGCTGATGCAGGTGCGAAAACTCTGAAATTCGGCATTGCTGTATCTGAAAACTCGACCTGGTACAAGGGTGCAGAGAAATTTGCCGAACTGATAGAGGAGAGAACTGAGGGGAAATACAAAGTTGATCTTTATCCGAGTGATCAACTTGCTGCGGGAAACATTATCAAGGGTCTTGAAATGCTGCGAATGGGTGCTACTGATATAGATATGCGTTCTACCATCATCTATACCACAGTTGACCCCAGATTCACTGTACCTCTTATGCCATGGCTTGTCCCATCATACGAGGAAGCGGATAAGGCAATGGCAGGTAAGGGCGGAAAGATGCTCCTGGAACTGGTTAACGAAAATGGCATACAGCCGCTTGCTTTCGGAGAATCAGGGTTCAGGCAGGTAACTAACAATGTGAATCCAATTGTTGTTCCTTCAGATCTGGAAGGTCTCAAGATAAGGGTTCCTACGATCAAGATGTTTATTGCTCTCTTTAAATCTCTTGGAGCAGACCCCACTGCGATAAACTTTGGTGAGCTTTTTGCAGCTCTTCAGCAGGGAACGGCAGATGGACAGGAGAATCCCCCAGATGTCATAGCCTCAGCAAGAGTACAGGAAGTCCAGAAATATATGACCATCTGGAATGCTTCCTATGACCCCATAATAATGAGCGCAAGTACAAAACTGTGGTCAGACTTGAACGAAAATGAAAAAGACATTTTCAACAACGCTGCAATTGAAGCAATGGATTATCAGAAACAGCTTTCCAGAGAGAAAAATAACAAACTGGTTGAAGAATTTGCAGAAAAAATGGAGATCACCACTCTAAGTCCTGAACAGATCGCCGTATTCAGAAAAAAAGCACAGCCTGTATATGACGAATATGAAGAAATTATTGGACTTGAACTGCTCGAGGCATTCGGCTACTCCAAGTAATTCGACGAGGAAAACAAGGGGTTGTTTTATTATCAACCCCTTGTTTCATTTTATGGAGGAATAAGTCTTGAAACTTCTCGATTATTTTGAAGAACTATTAATAGTATTGAGCCTTTCAACAATGATCATCATCAATTTTGGCAACGTTGTGTCACGCTATTTTATTCATGCATCATGGTCATTCTCTGAGGAGCTTATGGTCATATTGTTTGTTTATAACAGCTTTTTCGGGGCATCGATAGCCTTTAAAAGAGGCGCCCATCTTGGTTTTACTGTCTTGACCGATCTCCTGCCTCCAAAATTTAAAAAAATATTCGTCTTTATTGCAGGCGCAACTACAATCATACTTATGATCCTTTTAGCAAAATACGGCATGGAAATGGTCCAGAGTCAGATCATGTTCAACCAGAAAACACCAGCACTTGGTTTGCCCGAATGGACGGCTGGCCTTTCCGTTCCACTTGGTTCGATCCTGATCATCATCAGGGTTATCCAAAGCACTTTTTGTGAAATGAAATTAGTTGATTATAAGATAGAGGCTTCAGCTGATAATGAGGAGGTACAGTGATGGGTTGGATCCTTTTTGGCTTATTTTTCCTTTTTCTTTTTATTGGAATCCCGATCTCTGTATCTCTTGGTATCGCTGCAATAGTATCTCTCTGTCTTTTCGGGTTTCCTTTAACGATGTTTCCAGCAGTTATGTATGCTTCCTTAGGCAAATTTACGCTTCTTGCCATTCCCTTTTTTGTTTTAGCGGGAGTAATAATGGAATATGCTGGAATTTCAAAAAGACTTGTCCGTCTTGCAAATGTTTTTTTAGGACACATAACAGGCGGACTTGCAATAGTTACAGTTGTGGTTTCCTGCTTTTTTGCTGCAATATCAGGTTCTGGTCCCGCAACTGTAGCCGCAATTGGAACCATATTAATACCAGCAATGGTCGACTCAGGCTATGACAAAGGTTTTTCCTCCGCTCTTATGGCCGCTTCCGGAAATGTTGGAATTATAATACCCCCAAGTATCGCTTTTGTTGTTTTTGGAGTCCTCGCTGAAGTTTCAATTGGCAGACTCTTCATGGCAGGCATAGTTCCGGGTTTTATCCTTGGTCTTGCTCTTATAATCGTGAGCATTATTCTTTTACGGAAAAACAAAGGTTCTCTTAAAAGACAGCCAAAATCATCCTGGCCAGATAAATGGTCGGCATTAAAAGACGCCTTCTGGGGATTGATGGCTCCAATAATTATTCTTGGCGGTATTTACGGTGGATTTGTCACTCCAACTGAGGCAGCAGGGGTCGCTGTAGTATACGGACTTTTCGTAGGTTTCTTTATTTACAGGGAGATAAAACTCAGGGAACTATGGAAATTACTTGTTGATGCTTCAGTGGGTTCTGCAGTTGTAATGTTTATAATTGCCTTTGCAAGTGTTTTTGCATGGCTTTTAACCACAGGGCATATCGCAAGCTCAATGGCAGAGAAACTCCTTTCTTTGACTGAAAATAAATATATTCTACTCTTGATCATGAATGTAATTTTCCTCATTGCCGGATGTTTTATCGATGCAGCCTCTGCTTATTTTATTTTTGTACCTATAATGCTCCCGGTAATTCTTGAGATCGGAGTCGACCCAATAGTGTTTGGTGTATTTATGACCATGAACCTGGCAATTGGAATGGCTACTCCACCTATAGGCCTGGATATATTTGTTGCCTCGAGCATATCAAAAGTTCCACTGAAAGATATTTCGATCAAGGTAATTCCCTTTATTATTGCCAGCCTTGTGGCTCTCGGTCTTGTAACTTATATACCAGCCCTTTCTTTGTGGCTCCCTGATCTTATGGGAATGAAATAAATTATCTTGAATAGGAGAAAGCAAATATGAAAATAACAGTTATGGTTGAAAACTTTGCAACTAAACCAAATATAAAGGCTGAATACGGATTATCACTCACCATTTCCAATGGAGAAAAACAGATCTTGATGGATACTGGCCAAAGTGGAGAGGTACTTCTAAATAACTCCTCGATCCTGGGTGTTGACCTTGGTAAAACTACAGATATAGTCCTTAGTCACGGACATTTTGACCACGCTGGCGGCTTGAACCTGGCTCTCATGATGGCTGGGAGGACTCGACTCTGGGCTCATAAAGATTTTACAATTCCTCACTCAAGATATAAAAACAACAGTCTCACTTTCATTGGTTGCCATTATAATCCCTTGTCTGCTGACTTTAATCAGATCACCGGCCGTACTGAAATATCTGAAAACATATGGGGAATTGAAATACCTGAAAAAGATCGGGATCCGATCTGGATGACCCAGCCACCCCATCTGGTTATCCCTGAAAACAATGAACTTGTTCTTGATCCTTTTACTGATGATATTTCACTTGTTATTAAAACTGAAAAAGGTCTTAGTGTCCTTCTTGGCTGCGCTCATGCCGGAGTAGTAAATATTCTCGAGAAAGTATCTTCAGTATTTGATACAAGAGATTTCTATTCAGTAATGGGCGGAATGCACCTGTCTGACCAATCGGATGATTACATTCAGAACGTGACATCAGAATTGGTCAAAAGATTCAACGTCCAGAAATGGAGGCCATGTCATTGCTCCGGTTTTAAACCTGCCGCAATACTTGCACAAAAAGCCGAGGATGTATTATGGGCTGGTGCAGGAACTGTAATAAATATTTAATTACTAATACGCGTAAATACTTCCAATTTTTATAATAAAAGAGCACTCAGACAGATAAGGTACGGAGAAAATATTTCTCTGTACCTTATCTGTCTTAAATAGTAATTTAAAAAACACTCCCCTGATCATTTATGGTTTACGACTAATAGCGGCAATGATCTTTTTCACAGCCTCTTCAGGGGAATCTGCAATCATGGCAGGGAAAACCTGTCCCCTTGGATCCTTGACCTGCCAGGTCCCAAGCCCTATTACGGGTTTGCCCGACTTGAGGGCAAAACCAAGTTCCGACAAAGTCCCAAAGGCACCACCTATTGAGATTACCCCTTCACCGGAATTGACTACTAAAAGGTTCCTGGCTTCTCCAAGGCCTGTTGCAAGCGGGATGGTAACGTAAGGATTAGCCTCCTCGACAGAGTAAGGAAGAAAACCTATTGAAATTCCACCCTCCTGCGATGCTCCCCTGCAAACTGCCTCCATTACCCCGCCTCTGCCCCCGCAGACAATAAGACAATCCTGAAGAGCAAGCTGACGTCCTGCCTCCAGGGCTAAGTTATATTCTTTTTCAGATGGTTGTGAAGAACCTATAACTGAAATGATCCTTTTTGTATCCGGAAAATATTTCATATTTTTAAAAGATCTGGAATTCAGATCTCTTATTTTTCCGAATCAGGATAAACATAGTCATCCCCGCTGGTGGGTACGATACAGATGAACATAAGATCTTCTTCACCGGCATTTTTAAAATTATGCTCCACATTCGGAGGCACATAAGCAAAATCTCCCTTTTCAAGGTCAGTCCTGTCATTATCGATCAGGCCTTCTGCCTTACCCTGAAGGAAGATCACGTAGTGAGGCCATTCATGACTGTGAAAAGGACTGGCCGCTCCGGGTTTAACTGTGAAAACCCTCATAACATGGGAATCCCAGAATTTACCTGGCCCGAAAACCACTCTCTTCGTTATCTCGCTGCCCTCTCCTGTTCCAAGCAGAGGCAGTTCCTGGATCTTTCCGCAATAAGGTCTGGGTAATGACATGCAATAAAACCTCCTATGAAATTGTTGTTTTCTAACGATCTACCGCACGGAATATATTCTATACCTTTTGAAGATTTTCTGAACAAAGGATCGAGGCTAACTTATAACCAGACCTGTTTTCTGCGCATATAAGGTAAGTTCTGCAATTGAATGAATATCAAGCTTCTGCATTATTCGAAAACGGTGACTTTCTACTGTTTTTTTACTTATGTTAAGGATTTCTGCAATCTCTTTAGTAGTCCTTCCCGACGCAACGTTTTCCAACACTTCGTATTCTCTGGGTGACAATAATTCTTTCTCTATTG
>CAYPIU010000052.1:0-9866 GCA_964410915.1 uncultured Synergistales bacterium
TAACTTTATCACTATAGCCCAAAATAATCATAAAAGAAGTTTTCAGATCTTTATCCCGGTACCTGGCCGGGATAAAGAGTTGTCAGACTGCAAAAATACAAGCTGGCATCTGTTATTCTTCTCACTGTATAATGATAAAACAAACTATAACAGATGGAGTGAAAAATGTGGCTGACGGACTTATACATGTTTACACGGGGGGAAAGGGTTCCGGGAAGACCAACATTGTTCTTGGTCTGTCCCTGAGAGCTTCCGGAGCAGGATTGAAAATATTGTTCATCCAGTTCCTGACAAAAGACAGGGAGATCGGTGAAAACCTTTGTCTGCCAGACTCATGGTGTTCAAGCTATGAATACTATTCGGAGCAAGATATGAAGACTTATCACCAGGAGATCTTCCAGAAATTACTTCAGACAGTAGCATCAGTTGAACTCAATATGATAATTCTTGACGGAATCCTTGGAAACTGCCACAAAGGATCCTTCAGCGAAAAAGAGATCCTTAAGCTTCTGGAAGAAAAGAATAGGAATACAGAAGTGATCCTTACAGGGACGAAAACGTCTGAAAAGATAATTGAAAAAGCTGATCTTGTAACAGAAATTCAAGACGGATCCTGAAGTCAACTGGATCATTTTTGTATTTTGAGGGCGATCAGGCAATATTATCTGATCTTTAAATCTTAAGGAGAATGTTTTACAAAATGGAATACCCTGAAAAAGATAAGATCGTAACACTGGTCTCCCTTAGTCCATCCTTCGGCAGGAAAGGATTGCAAAGCCTGCTGAAGCAGTGGCAGGAAGCAGATTTTTCAGTTGAGCTGTCAGGTACTGATCTTGATGAAATGGCTCTCTCAAATGTTTTGAAAGAGAGTAACCCTGATGTTCTGGCCATTTCATGCACATCTCCCGATTCTATCTCTACGTTGAAAAACTTTCTGCAACTTGAGCAACATAAACTTGCTATACCTCTTATCATCGGTGGGCTTTATGCTGACCCATTTCTGGCCAATACCCTTTCCGATCTATACAGGATCAAAATATATTACAGCCGGGGGATAGAAGATTGTGTAAAGATCCTTTCCATGGCACTTGAAGGAAGAGATCCTGATCCTCCATGCATGGGTGAGGCAAAACCATTTCCTGTACCGGTTGAATTTGAAGAAACTGCAGAAAAATGTAATATTTCATTTTTAGAAGGTCCTGTAGATCTGATCGAACTTACATCTGATCCGCTTATGGGCTGTGAAGACTGCCCGGGTAAAATCGACAGGACATGCCCCCTGGCATCGGGCTATACAAAGATCCGGAGCATTACTGAAAGCAGAGATCTCATATCAACTTTCAGAAAGGTCATCCTGATGATAACTCCAGCCCTGTCTATGAAGACCATGGAGATCTCTCGAAACAGGAGAAAGTCACTCTGGTACTCTATGCTTGAGATAGAGTCGATCATGGAACAAAAATATGGCAGAGCAATGATCTTCAAATTTCCCGTGAAGTGTCCAATATGCGAACCGGGAAAGTGTATTATGCCTCAGGGAAAATGCAATTTTCCCGAACTGATCAGGCCATTACATGAAGAATATTGCATAAATATGCCTGCTACCATAATGAACATTGCTGGCGACAGGGAATCTATGGAGATGTACGCTCTTGTTCTTACCGGAGAAAATAGACAGGAAAATAAATTTCATTTCAGAAAGGGGATATCTTTATGAGTATAACAAAAGATCTGAGATCGCGGCTTTTTTACATGCAGAAGCAGGAAATGACACAGCATCACATATATCAGAGGCTTGGCAGAATGACCCCGGGCAGAAACGGAGAGATCCTGTCCGAGGTTGCCTCGGACGAATTCCGGCACTACATGGCCCTGGAGAAGTATACTGAAAAAACTGCAAGACCCAATTTTTTCCTCATTTATTTCTACCTTCTACTGGCAAAAGTGTTCGGCATAACTTTTGTGATAAAACTTATGGAACGAGGAGAAATCGAAGCCGAGAAGATCTACGACGAACTTGCAGAAGAATTTCCCGAGGCTATAAGTATCAAGGAAGATGAAGAAAGGCATGAACATGAATTGATAGGGCTAATAGACGAAGAGCGACTCACCTATGTCAGTTCGATGGTCCTCGGATTGAACGATGCTCTTGTAGAATTGACAGGAGCCCTGGCAGGGCTGACTTTTGTCCTTGGGTCAACAATTGTAACAGGAACAGCGGGTTTCATTACAGGTATATCTGCATCCCTTTCCATGGCAGCATCGGAGTATCTTTCAAAAAAATCAGATACAAGCCACACTAAAGATCCGATAAAAGCTTCTATCTACACAGGTTTAATGTATATATCAGCAACTGTCATACTGATCATTCCCTACTTTATTTTTTCTATACCAGCATTAGCACTCGCCTTCACACTCTTCAATGCAGCCTTGATAATCCTTGTATTCACATTTTATCTTTCAGTAGTCCAGGAGACGTCTTTCAGAAAATCCTTTACTGAAATGCTGGGAATAAGTTTTGGTATTGCAGGTATATCATTCTTAATAGGTATAACAACAAGACTGTTACTGAATATTGATATTTAAGCTTTACCGGGAATGTCATAATATCATTAAATAATGAGATATTTATAGCTAATTAAAGGTTTTTAGGAATATTTATTTCTATTGCAGGATTATACGGATTTTTTTCATGTTGACCTTTACTGACCTTTTGACTATATTTAACCATGAAAATATACAAGAACTAAAAGGAGGTCATGAAAATGCGGAGTCTTGCAAGGTATAACAGGTTAAATTCGCTTTTTCCGGAGGTTGATGATTTTTTCAGGAGTTTCTCTAATCTTTACGATGTAACAAGCAGAAGCCTGCCTATAGAAATGTACGAGGAGAATGGTGACCTTCACCTTAATGTAGATATACCGGGATATAAACCTGAAGATGTTGAAGTAAGGGTATTTGATGACAGGGTACAGATCTGCAGTAAATGTGAAGAAGAGGGAAAACAGGCTCCTTCGGAAGAAGTTGAAACTTCACGATCCTATTTCTACCGTATTGAGAGGAAGAATCTTAACTACAGGATAGGTCTTCCGGTTGAGGTGGACTCAAACAGTGTTTCGGCAAATTTTGATAACGGAGTGCTGCGACTGACCATGCCAAGGAAGCAGAAAGAAGAAGGGCGCATAGTAGAGATCAGTCAGTAGTTCAATAAAATGAGAGGAGGTAAAACCTCCTCTCATTTTACACAGATCCAGATCTCTCTATTTTTCCTCCGAATGTTCTGCATAAAACTTCTCATAATCCTCAAGATTTTTTTTCAGGAGCTCGGGAGTATCAAGTCCGTAAGGACATCGGCTTTTACACAGACCACAATTTTTACACTCTCTTATCATTTCCATCTTTTCTTTCCATTCAGGTGTAATGTAATTCTGCCAGGGCATTCTCCTCAAAAGGAACATCATCCTTGCAGCCTGGGGAATGTCTATCCCAGCAGGACATGGCAGACAATAACCGCAACTTCGGCAGAAATTGCCTGAAAGTTCCTCCTGGTCCTTCTTTATACCTGCTTGAACAGTTTCATCAAGAACTGGAGGATCTTTCTCGAGCTGAAGGAACTCGTCAAGTTCCCACTCTCTCTGTATCCCCCAAATGGGAACAACGTTATCAAACTGGCCAAGAAAAGCAAAAGAAAGCCTTGCATTAGTTATCAGGCCTCCTGAAAGACCTTTCATGGCTATTACTCCAACATCATGCTTTTTTGCAACTTCTATCAGGGATAGATCTTTCTCGGACGAAATGTGATTGAGCGGAAACTGGACAGTATCATAAAGATCTGATCCGGCTGCCTCAAGAGCAACATCTATGCTGTGGGCAGTTAAACCGAGAAATCTTATCTTTCCCTCTTTTTTAGCTTTTAACAGCGCATCATAAACTCCGTCTTCTTCTCCAGGTTTATAGACTTTGCCTGCAAGATGCAACTGATATATATCAATATAGTCAGTCTTCATTTTGTTTAAACTGGTCTCCAGATGCTCAGCCAACTCATCTCCACTTTTTGCATGGGTTTTTGTGGAGATAATGATATTTTCCCTTACATCAGCAAGTGAATAACCTATCTTTTCCTCACTGTCGGAATATTTTCTTGCAGTATCAAAATAGTTTATTCCGTTATCATAAGCTTTCCGAAGTATCAGCCTTGCAGTTTCAAAATCCACTCTCTGAATGGGAAGAGCTCCAAAACTTGTTTTTGTGACTTCAAGACCTGTTTTACCAAGACGTATTGTTCTCATCTCTTCATCCTCCTCTTGTATTAAACTCTTATTTGATCTTGAATCTCTTCAAATGCCATTTCCATGCTGTTTCTATGATCGAATTTATGTCAGCGAATTTTTTCTCCCAGCCAAGGTCCCTCTCAGCTCTTTCGGAAGAAGCGACCAGAACCGCAGGATCACCCTCCCGCGGAGGTGCATTTTCGGATCTGATGTTCAGGCCTGTTACTTTCTCTGCAGCTCTTATAATATCCAGAACTGAGTAACCTTTGCCGTTTCCCAGGTTATAACGGTAAGCACCCTTCCACCCCTCCATCAACTTCCGGAGTCCTCTGGTGTGAGCATCAGCAAGATCCGTAACATGGATATAATCCCTTACGCATGTGCCGTCACTGGTGGGATAATCATTCCCAAAGATAGAAAGTTTTTCCCTTCTTCTGCTTAGAACATCCAGAACGATGGGAATAAGATGTGTCTCGGGATCATGATCCTCTCCAGTTCTCTGGCCAGGGTCTGCACCGGCAGCATTGAAATAGCGGAAGGCTATACTGTTCAGGCCGTATGCCCGGTTGTAACTTGAGAGCATTTTTTCAATAAAAAGCTTGGTATCGCCATAAACATTAGTTGGGTTAAGATCCTGATCCTCTTTTATTGGACATCTGGATGGCTCACCGTAAACAGCAGCAGTAGAGGAAAAAACGATCTTGTCTATCCCATTTATTCTCATTGCCCTTAAAAGGTTCAAAGAACCAGTGATATTGTTATAGTAATAATCTTCAGGTTTTTCCATTGATTCACCCACCAGGCTGCTTGCAGCAAAGTGAATGACTGCTTCTAAAGGATATTTTTTCAAAACCGAATCAATGAAGGAATAGTTTTTAAGGTCACCTTCCTCAAAATAATCGGAGAAGATCAGTTCCTCATGACCGCGGGAGAGATCATCTGCAACTACAGTTCGAAATCCCGCTTCCTTGAGTGCTATTACGGTGTGGCTTCCAATATAACCTGCTCCACCTGTGACAAGGATCATTTTTTAACTCCCCTTTTAAAGGCACCCTCATTCTTGAACCAGCCTGAGGTCCGGGAATCCGGGCACATAATTATCTACCTTAGCTGATATTCGGAAAGAAGCACAAATTCATAATTCTCTTCAATAAGAACAGGTATTGCATCTTTGAGCCCTTCTGCAGTATCACCCTCGGGATGGTTCATATGACAGATAACGATATCCCCTGCCCCTGCGGAAAGTGCTGCATCCCTGACCTGTTTCCTGTTGAAAGTCGCCCCAGCATCTCCAGGGACACTGTAGCCTGCAACAGTATAACCAAGATCCCCAGCAATTTTTACCGCAACTTCATCGTAGTATGCAGTACCAGAACGGAAAAATCGAGGTTTTTTACCTGTAAGTCTCTCAATCTTCCTGGAACATGGCTCTATCTCCAGGACAACCTCACCTGCATTTCCGGTACCCTCTATTCCGTATACTGATCTGCCGTTCACGGAACATGGTTTATGCTCCATGCCATGGTTACCTATCTCGAACAGAGGGTCTGCGTCAAGCTCAATAAAGGTTTCCGGATTTGCATCTATCCATCTCGCATTTATAAAAAGAGTTGCAGGCACATGCAGACTCCTGAGAAAGTTGATAAGATCTCTGTCATAGCCGCTGCCGCTCTTTCCGCCGCAAGCATCAAGGGTAAAGGCAATAACTTTGTTTTCCGTATCGAGATGCCTCATTACACCTTCCAGGTCTTCTCCCCACATTTCGGGTCTTTCTTCTGCATAGCAGGATGAAATCTGAGAAACAAGTTCCTGGATCCCGACCTGATCCGAAGAGGCTTCTGCAGTTGATGGGTTCATAATAAATATAGCGGCAAGGATCGCCGCTAATAAAAAGGATAATTTTTCAGGCTCCTGATAACGGTTCATTTATCCTAGCCAGCCGAAAAGTTTCTTGATCAGCCCGTCAACCCTTACATATGGCGGGTATAGAAGATCATTATCAAATCTGAAGGATTTTTTCATAATACTCCTGTAATGAGAAAATGAATCGAAGGTAGCCTTGCCCCGATAGGAACCCATACCTGATTCTCCAACTCCTCCAAAGGGCAATTCTGCAGGGCTTGCGTGAAGGACTGTGTGATTTATGCAGACTCCTCCCGAAGATGTCTCTTCCAGCACCTTTCTCTCGATCTTGCTGTCCGTAGTGAAAAGATAAAGAGCGAGGGGACTGGGTTTTTCCCTCAAGTCCGATAACACATCCTCAATATCACCATATTGCATTACAGGAAGGACCGGACCGAATATCTCATTCTCCATAAGGCTTGAATCCCAGGTTACATTATCGATTATAGTTGGAGCAATGTATCTTTCTTCCCTGGACATTTGACCTCCAGTCACGATCTCTCCACTGATCAAAGAAGAGACCCTCCTGAAATGGGTCTGATTGATAATTCGTCCATAATCTGCGCTGGTGAAAGGATCATCTCCGTAAAATTCATGAATAACCCTTTTCATAATATCAAGCAGTTCGTCATGGATATCTTTGTGGACAAGCATGTAATCAGGTGCGATACATGTCTGACCTGCATTCATGAATTTTCCCCAGACTATTCTCCTTGCACTTTTTTCAAGGTCTGCACTCCTGTCAACGATACAGGGACTCTTTCCACCAAGTTCGAGTACAACCGGGGTAAGATTCTTTGCTGCTGCCTGCATTACGATCCTGCCGACCTTTGTGCTGCCAGTATAAAATATAAGGTCAAAAGGAGATTCCAGGATCTTTGCAGTTCTTGACGGACCCGCTTCAATGAAATTTATATATTCAGGTTCAAAATTCTCTTCTATTATCTGTTTAATTATTTTGTTGGTATTAACGGAAAGGTGTGAGGATTTGACCATGGCACAGTTTCCTGCAGCTATAGCACCGGCAAGTGGTGAAATGACAAGCTGCAGCGGATAATTCCATGGAGCCATGATAAGTGTTACTCCGTAAGGCTCGGGAACGATCTTTGCGGTTCCTGGCCAGTAAAGAGGGGACAGGAGTTTTTTTTCGGGCTTTGCCCATTTATTAAGATTTTTTATTATATGATCGATCTCTCCGAGGGAAAATCCCACCTCGCTGCTGTATGCTTCCATTACACTTTTTCCCAGGTCCAAAGCAAGAGACTCGTAGAGGTCCTTCTCCCTGGCTTCTATGGCTTTCTTCAGTTTCTGCAGTTTAGCCAGCCTGAAAGGGATCTGTCTGGTCAAACCTGTCGCAAAATATTCTTTCTGCCTGTCAAATATTTTCCTGCCAACCATTAGGGACCTCCTGTTTTTGAAAGAAAATTAAGAATAACATCTCATTAACACATATATTGTAACGTTACTCCTGAATCCTGCAACAGAGTAAGACTGCAGGATAGCGATTTTGGATTGCCGATTTTGGATTTTGGATTTTGGATTAAACCCCCAAACCCCGTTATATAAGGTTTTCGAGGGTTTCGTAGGATGGGCGCATCTCCCATCATTAACATTCTTTTCCAATCATATAAAACCATTATTGATGGGCTAAAGCCCATCCTACAGGTGCTAAAAACATGGTATGATAAAGGTTTATGAGATCAATCGAAAATCCAAAATGAAATCAGCCCATCCTACATCGCTATTGAATACTCCGAAAGTTACTTTAAATAACTAATTTAACAAACCATTACAAGATCCGGCGTTTCATAGGATAACTGACCTTCCATTGTTCTATTTTGGATTTTGGATTGCCGATTATAGATCGGGACCTCTTCAGACCTCACCTCAAGAGCCCTGCTTAAACCTCAAATACCAGGATCCTGTTTATATATCCTTTGACGATGCAAACAGTTTTCCCTGCTTGCCGTGTTCTCTGTCAGAAGAAGTTTTTACCTGTAACGGAAGGATCGAACTACCCTTCGGGTCGTGTGCCCGGTATCTGGATCTTGCATTTTTGAGGCTGCTTACTGCGTAACAGTATACACATCCATTAATACAGGTATCATATTCACCAATATCCCTGGAAGAGTAACAGCCGCATCCCTCCGGGCGATGAGGCTTCAGCGGGGGGATCTTAAGGCTGTAACCTGCAACCCTTGACAGCCTGTAAGGATCGATACATGAAGCATCCTTTAAGCCGTCGGTCAGTATATTCCTTTGAGCACAGACGGAAAGTCTCATCCCGTATAACTCTGCTATGGATGATAACTTCAGCGCCAGACTCTTTTTAAACCCGTTATCGGGGTCATACCATTTGAAACCGCTGGTATTTCCGGCTAAGAGATCGAGATTTTTCCTGGTTTTGGAATATATACGTGCAAAGGATATCACCACCTCATCCGTATAACCTGCCAAAGATGATGCAAGAAATGTAAAATTTTTTATATGAAAATCAATTGGAGTAACACTTGTAAGGAGGATCGGATCGTAACGCCAGACCAGGGACCCTTCGGGGAGGTCCGAAGCAAGCTGCCTGAATATATCCGCAGCTGAACTGGAAGAAATGCAATTAGCTTCCAGGATCGAAGGATAGCCAGTGATAGTGAAATGTATATAGAAAGGATAACCCTTTTCTTCAATTACTCTCAAGTTACTGGAGAAAGGGGCAGGGTTCCTTGTCCAGAAAACAATACCTTGAACATCAGCCCTGAGAAGACTGATCCTTGAGTAAAGACCATTATATGGATTACGCACCTGGCAGTACCCTTCATTGATCCTGTTCATGAACCAGCTGCCGTAAAATGCGGGAATATCTGTTCTGTAACTGGCAGAAATTATCATTGTGAAACATCCCCCCAGATGATCCGGAAGAAAAATCGACATCTGCCAATATAACATCTTTTTTCTGTTTTCAAAAAATTAATTCAGCTTGTACCGTAGGGTTCTTCTCAAAATACCCTTATTAAGTTCATCCCGCACTGACATCCGGTAACGGAACTTTGTTGCTGAGCTTTTCCGCAAAAAAAGAATAGAACGGGGCAACAATACAAAAACTGACCAGCCTGGCAGGCATAATGGACCACCATGGAATACCAAAAAGACTGTTGAGAAAATATGGCACAAGGATAACAGAACTTATGATCAGACCGGACGATATGGAGATCAGAAATCTGAAATAACCTTTTCTTTCCGGCCCTCCAAGCAAATGGAATACCATGCCGGGAACGGCACCCGTAAGAAAAGCAGTTAAAGTAAAATGAGGCATATAAACACCCATGGGGTTCAACATGAAACCCATTATGTCCCCTAAAGCTCCTGTTATTCCTCCGGCGACCGGACCAAGAAAAAGCCCTGCAAAGATAACAGGAAAATTACCAAGACCTATTCTTATACCCTCCACTCCGCCTATTGCTATCCTCACACTTGCAAACCTCGCAAGAATAACATTAAGGCTTATCATCAGTGCAAGGATCACCAGTCTGCGAGTCCTTGAGAGACCAGTATGCATATGTCCACACCTCTTTTCCTGTTAAAAAAGGGAGGCAGCGGGAGACATTTTTCCGCCTCCTGCCGCCTGGAAATTATATATCTTGCCGGGTTCTAAAAGAGCCCTGTTATCTGTCCGTTTTCATCTATATCTATCTTTAGAGC
>CAYPIU010000053.1:0-9801 GCA_964410915.1 uncultured Synergistales bacterium
AATTTCTTCTGGCTCGCTCGGTACCCGTTATTACCTATAATTCTGTCAAGGTTCTTAGCCACCGCTCTCGAGCGGCGCGAGGGGTATCTTACCATTTCCAAAACAGAAGTCAACCCCGAAAAAAGATATTTTTTTATAAATTTTTTTCAGGCTGATTTCTGCCGTTTATTAAACCCCTGATCTTTCTTCTAAATGCTCGGCTATAACAGGAAATATGCTTAAAGGAGGTACTTATCCCACTCCTGGAATTTATCTGGATAAAACACAGAAAAAGCATTGAATAACTGCCCTTTGCCAACACACGAAGGTCCTGATACAACAAGCAATCTACCCATCAGATCAATCCTTTTTACTAAACTCGGTATTTTACTATTTAAGATGTCAGCTCTATGTCGTGGTAATAGGATATCACAAAAAGAGGGACTTTAGAAAGTCCCTCTTTTTGTTTTGATCTTTTATTCAGCTCAAACAATTTTTAGTATGACTTTGCAAATATTGCCATTCTGGCATTCTCTCTGCCAGTCATAAAACAGGTTCCTTTAGAGTCATCTTCGAGAGGGAAACAGCGAACTGTAGCACCAGTAGATTCCTTTATCGCTTTCTCGTCTTCGACGTTTCCTGCGAAATATGCTCTTATAAAACCGCCCTTTTCTTCCAGAGTGGATTTAAAATCCTCCATATTGTTAACTGTATATGTATTTGCTTCCCTGAATAGATAAGCTCTCTCGAAAAGGTTTTTCTGGATCTCCTCAAGTATCTCTGGTACCAATGCTTCTATAGCGTCAAGGTCGAGCATTCGCTTTTCTCCAGTATCCCTTCTTACAGACATTACCGCATTCTTCTCAAGGTCTCTTTCCCCAATTTCAAGCCTTAGAGGAACTCCCTTCTGAAGATGATAAAAGAACCTGTCACCTGGTCTCATATAGAACCTTTTATCAACATGAACGAACAATCCGCCCAGTCTTTTATTTAGCTTTTCGGCCAGATCTTCTGCCACAGGAACAATCTTTTCGTTCAAGACATCCTCTGATCTGCTGATCGGCAGTATTACAACTTTTGTTGGCGCTACTCTGGGAGGAATTACCAGCCCGTCATCATCGGAATGCGTCATTATCAATGCACCGATAAGCCTGGTAGAAACTCCCCAACTTGTTGTCCAGGCATTTTCAACTTCAAGATCTTTATTCTGGAACTTTATGTCAAAAGCTTTGGCAAAGTTTTGTCCCAGAAAATGGCTTGTACCGGCCTGAAGAGCTTTTTTATCACTCATCATACCTTCACAGGTATATGTGTTCTCAGCTCCAGGAAAACGTTCTCCTGCTGACTTTTCGCCTGCTATAACAGGAAGTGCAAGGATATCTGCCATTATGGACCTGTATACCTCAAGCATCTTGAGGGTTTCTTCCATGGCCTCATCCCTTGTAGCATGGGCAGTATGACCTTCCTGCCAGAGAAACTCCGAGGTACGCAGAAAAAGCCTTGGACGTTTCTCCCATCTCATTACGTTCGCCCACTGATTGATCAATATCGGAAGATCACGCCAGGACTGTATCCACTTGCTGTACATATGCCCGATAACAGTCTCAGAAGTAGGCCTTACTACTAAAGGTTCTTCAAGTTCATCTCCCCCTGCATGAGTAACAACAGCACATTCAGGGGCAAAGCCCTCTACATGCTCTGCCTCTTTCTCAAGAAATGAATTAGGTATCAAAAGAGGGAAATATGCATTAACGTGACCTGTTTCCTTGAATCTGTTATCAAAATGATCTCTTATAGACTCCCACAAAGAATATCCTGTAGGGCGAATGATCATACAGCCTCTTACAGGAGCATAATCAGCCAGTTCTGCAACCTTGATAATGTCAAGATACCACTGTGAATAATCTTCTTCTCGTGAAGTAATATTTCTTGCCATTTTCATTCCTCTCTAACTTTCAGAATTTTTCGCGGGGGGCACAATACAAAACCCTCACAACTTAAACACAAACATGTTAGGTATTTTAGTGCTTAAGTCCATAAACATGCAAGTAATCGCAATTTCATCAAGAAACCGGTTACAAGTTAATTTGCGGATCAAAGTCAGTTAACTTTATTATCAAAGTAGAGGATTAATGTTCACTAAGAGGTTTTGCTAATGAACGGGAATTCCCGCCTATTTATTTCCCCAGTCGGATCTTTTTACCATTAAAGCAATTTTTTTCCATAAAGAAAAGATCTTGAGTTCCCATATGTGCAGATCGAGACGGGCTCTTTCTATAGGAACCTGGTGCTCAAAGGTTATAACGGGAGATTTCGGACGAGCGAGAACCTGGCTTGGATAAACACTCCTGTGCCCACTGACAAAAAAGGCTGTGATCGAAGTTATGGCCGCTATCGCTGCCATATCTCCACCAAAGATCTCTATTGCCATTATTGTTGCAGCAACTGGTGTATTGGCACAGGCTGCCAACACGGCAATAAAACCGAGAGGCCCGTACAGGAGTGGGTTAAGGCCAAAGAGATTTGCAAAAGTTATCCCGGAAGTAGCACCTATGAAAAATATTGGCGTAACTATTCCCCCGCTACCTCCACAGCTTAGGGTAATACTTGTGATCAGTGATTTCCACAGAAATGCAAACATAGGTACATCATTACCTTTTATAGCAGAAAAGATAACGTTACTCCCAAGACCAAGATAATCTGTCCCTATAAACAAAGTCAGACCAAGTATTAAAGCCCCGCCAAGCAGAGCCTTTGACATAAGATTCATCTTGAGTTTATTAAAAAGTTTTTCGGTTAATGTAAGAACCTCGATGTGAGTAAGTGCAACCATTCCAAAGAATACACCCGCTGCGATCAAGATCAGAAAAGAAGGCATTGTAAACGATTCGGGAATACATGAAAGGGAAAAAGCAAAATAACTCAAACCTATATGTTTGGCAACCTGATAAGAAACAACACCGCTAATAAGTGATGGGAGCATTACATCATAGAACATCTGACCTATATAGAGGACTTCCAGACCAAAGATCGCACCGGCTATTGGAGTTCCGAAAACTGCAGCAAAACCGGCAGAAATACCGCATACTACAAGTTTTTCCCTGTCAACTTTGTTAAACCTCAATGTCTGTGCAAAAACAGAAGTCAGCCCCGCTCCGATCTGGGCTGCAGGCCCCTCTTTACCTGCAGAGCCTCCAGAAGCAAGTGTTATAATTGTTGTCACAAGCTTTACTGGAATAACCTTTATATCTATCCAGCCGGATTTTTCGTGAATTGCCGCTATAACCTTTTCGGTACCATGCCCTCTTGCATCCGGAGCAAAATAATATATGGACAGCGTACTCACTACAAGACCGATCGGCAGGAGAAAAAAATAAGCTTTTTCAGGAAGCATTGAAACATAGTGGATAGAAGCCTCGAGGCTGAGGATGAAAAAAGCGGTCATTCCACCAACAACTGTTCCTGCAATTATGGCAAGGACGACCCATTTGACAAGGGCATAAGCCAGGATAAACTGTTCTTTCGCGATATTTTCAAATCTTTGTTTCAGGACATATCACTCCAACGGCGGCATAAAAAAAAGACACCCTCATAAATCTTAAATCTGAGACAGGAGGGCCTCTTGAGTAAACCAACTGAATCTCATGAGAATACTATCACAAACCACAACCTCTCTGCAAAGAAATTTCATTAATTTCTAAAAGATCAAAGATCTGCTTCTTTTCCTTCAAGGAAGACCTTTACGATCTGCCATGCGGCAAGATCATCAATATCTCTCGGGGGCAGCTGGAGAAGGAAGGGGAAAATCCTCCTTAGAAATCCTGGCCTATGGATCTTCCAGTATAACCAGCGTGCTTGAATAGTAGTGTTCTTTTCATCGACTTCAATCGGAGATATATCCCTTGCTGAAAGCTCACTGATGATCTGAGAACTGGTTGTTCCACTTCCCACAATAATTTTTTCAATGCCAGTAAAGTCCTTAATATCAATGGTTCCTTCTATTAGACTTTTTCCCAGTTCTCCAATAGCTGAAAATGCCATAATTTCTGCAATACTGGAAGGCAGATAACCTCTAAAGATGCCAGAAGCTTTCAATGAACCTGTTTTATCCACAAGCGCCCAACCAGTTTTATCTTTTCCAGGATCTATGCCTATATACATATTCAATCTCCGATCGTAGATGCCCATCTTGAATATAGCCACATCCATTGCCCTGGGTATTTTTCTATCCATTCGCTGAGGACGCTGTTTGCCTCAATAACAGATCTCTCGATATCAGAACCAGAATCATTCCCCGATGGATACTCCAGTTGAGGCAGGATATACAGATCATGATGTATCCCGTCTTCTCTTCTGATCATAAAGACCGGTACGACGGGACTTCCAAACCTGGAAGACATTTTGAATGGACCGTAAGGAGTACTGGCTGGCAAACCAAGAAACGGTGCAATTATCCCCTTTTGCCTTACATCCTGGTCGATAAGCACTCCAAGGATCTGTTTTTCCCTGAGACAACGAAGAGCAGATTTCAGATCAAACCCACGGCTAATTGTATGAACACCATAAAGTTTTCTTGTGTGTATTATCAGGTCAGTAATCCTCTCATCTCTCTGTTCAGCACCTATAGCTTTCATAGGATAACCTCTGGAGGCTACATAAGCTGCAAGCATTTCCCAATTTCCAATATGAGCTGTAAGAAAGATAACCCCTTTGTTCCTGGAAAAAGCATCTTTCAGGTTTTCTTCTCCATGAAACTCGATCAGCTCATCAAGATCAAGCTTCTTACTGGACATCCGCAATATTTCAGCAACTGAACGGCCCAGATTCGAATATGAGTCCCTGACGATCTTTCTGGCAGTGGTTACACCAACACCGAGCGCTTTTACAGCTCTCATTTCCGCTGCATCCACTTTTTTCCTGCTGAAAAACCAGAGCAGTTTACCAATGTAACTTCCAATTGTAATAGATAGTTTCAAAGGCAGATTTGAGAAAAGCCACCTGAAAATACATAAGAGTAACCATATAAGTTGTTTTGAAGATCTCAAGAACTCATTCCCCCGAAAATAAACTACGGTAGATTATATACCCAAATGATTTTAATATCTTTTTTTTTAAGCTATACTTAAAGTATCAGAATATTTGGGAGGTGCTGAATAATGCTTACAAGAATACTATACCCTATAGATCTTTCACCAGGATCCCAGAATGGTTTATCCTGGGTGGCGAACAGGGTACTGCAGAAAGAATCTAAACTGGTGGCAGTACACATTGTAGATACTGCTGCGGGAGTTGACACTCCCAGATATGTACATGATGCCAGAATAAGTCTGCAGACATTGTGTGACACTATAATAGCTCCCGATATATCATGCAAGATCATTGTCAAAGCCGGTAACATAATGGAAGACCTGCCGGATATCGCAAACTCTGAAGATTGCTCTTTCGCTATCCTTCCTGCAAAGAAAGGACAAGACCTTACACCACTCGTCAAAAAAATGGCCATTCCACAGTTTCTTCTGAGATCCAGAAATGGAGTCTATCCTCAGGAGGACGTTTTTTCACGAATTGTCATAGCTGTAGATCTATCTCCTGAAAGAACAGATTTTCTTCTTTCAAATGTGAAAGATATTCTGTCGGATTCAGGAATAGATTCAAGAATTACACTGCTTCATGGTGTCCCGCTTGAAGATGCTCAGGAATCCCAGAATATTGTTAATGCAGCAACTAATGCTCTGGAAGAAGTTAAAGAAGAAGTTAAACAATGGAATCCTTCAACTGATTCTGAAATAATTAGTGGCCAGCCTGAAGAGGAGTTACCCGCGAAAATAGAAAGTCTCGACCCAACTCTTCTTGTGGTGGGACTTGGAGTTCATGGTGAAATGTGGGAACTGATACTGGGAAGTACTGCAGAAGCATTGATCAACAAGACAACCTGTCCGGTATTGATAATTCCGGCATAAACCATAAGCTGCAGTTGACACGTATACCCCCTATAGGTATAATTCTTACGAATTATCACATATGGGAGGGTATATATTGAGGTATTTGTATGGCTTTGCATATTTCATTGTCATCATTGCAGGACTTAGATTCCCCATTCTTGGAATTTTTGTATTTTCTTTTATGGGTTTAATTATATTAGCTGGGAAAAGGAAGAAGTGGTGCTCTTCTTATTGCCCGAGAGGAAGTTTTCTTGATCTTTTCATGTCAAAGGTTTCACCCCGAAAACCAATTCCTCGCTGGCTAATGGGAAGAAATTTTAAACTAATTGTATTGTCTGTTTTTGTCCTTCTTTTTTTGACGCAGTTATATTTTGCAGGTTTACTTGGTTCCTGGCCTGAAAATGGCGCGATGAGGCTCGGAATGGTTTTTGTGAGAATGTGCATTCTTTCTTCCGCCCTGGCTATTCCCCTTGCTTTGTGGAAAAATCAGCGAACATGGTGCGCATTCTGCCCAGTTGGTAATCTCCTTCGCAAATAAGAGTGGCTGTTATCCCAATGTAACTGAAATTTAGAAGGTGAAGGGCTTTTCAAAGCCCTTCACCTTCTTTTTACTAAAAAATCAGCCTTTTATTTCTCAAATCAGCTTCAGAGGGATAACTGCTTCGGGATTGATCAGACGGAAAGTAAATGATTCTGTAATGAAAAGAGTGACAGTCTCTTTGTTCCTGCTCTGGTATCCTACAGAATAATCCTGTCCAAGAACCATTTCCATATCTCCACCGCGCAGAGATACCAGGTATGACCCCTCGATCGAAGGCGAAAGTATTATGCCTCCATCAATAATGCTGGTGACACTCCTGCTTAATGGGTAACCTGCGGATTTGCTATATATATAGGTCCAGAGCTCCTCATCAGCTACCAGGGCATAAGGGCCTTCTACTGAATTCTGCCCCATTTTTCTGCATGCCCTGCTTAAAACTTCCATCAGCGAATCCCTGGGTCCCTCCATACTGTTATTATCAGCAACTGAAGATATCCCCGCTATACATCCCTGTTCAAAGCCTTTGTAAACAGCCTTTTCTTCAAAAAATGCAATTTCTCTGGAAGCTGTTTCCAGTTCAGACAGATCGGGATCTTTGGAACCTCTGGTTATATTGTCCAGTTCCCATGTATTCAGATCAAACATTACCCTGACTTCGGTAAGAGGCATGACTTTATGTATACCAAAGGTGACCTTTTCTTTATTACCCTCAGGGACTTCTATTCTTCCGAGAGAATGAGCTGCATAATCCCAACCGAACGGACCGGAAATATCAACGAATTTTCTCGCAGACAAGTTTGACCTGAGAACCCTGGTTACCTGTTCATCGATCTCAGACCATGCTTTGTCTGTAATATTTGAAATTGAACGTTTCAAAATATCCATTTACCGTTACCTCCCTCTTTTGAAAGTTTAAAATATCTACCGAAGTCTACCAATATTGAGACTTCCGGATTTTGATCCTTCCGATTCAGGAGAAGTCTGGTCACTTTCCCCCGGAACTTCCTCGATCTCGGTTATAGGTGCGCTGGTAAAAAGATAGGTCCTTAACTGCTCATCCCATGCAGGCATATTCCTTCTGAGCCATTCAAGAACCATACAGGCATGCTCGATCTCTTCATCCCTGTTATGTTCAATCACAGCCTTAAGATCAGGATCCTGCGTAGTAGCAGCTCTCTGTTGATACCAGTCAACAGCTTCGAGCTCTTCCTTGATGCTGTTCAGGGCTCTTGTAAAATCTCTTGTCTGTTGCTGCAGTTCCTCAACTGGTTCATGATAGTTGGACATGAAATCCTCCTCCCTCAGTTTGCATTAAAGAATGCAACTATTTGGCTATATTTTATTATAACAGCGTTATGCATCTTTACCATGATCTAAATTAAGCAGATTCATAAGATTATCCATTCTGAAAAAGAACAGAGCCTTTATAAAACCTTCATTTTTAAGGGGATTACTCTCGAAATAGAACAGATCACTTTCAGTATTGTAACTACTGAAAGCAAAGGATGGTATCTTATTGTCAGACAAAGCATGGACAGCCTTTGTCAGGTCCTGCTCGAGAGAGACTGACGAACGAACAGGAAGGACCTTTATTACTCGAGATAGATCTCTAAGATAATAACTGGAATTTTTGCGCTTTCTTCCATCTCGTGCCATTTTCCTGTCAAGATCTTTCGCGGCAGAAGCAATATAGACATAATATCCGCTTCTGAAATATCTTTTCTCATGTGAAGAGACAGAGACTGACTGAACATTTTCCAGCTCAAGTATGACCAGGTAACTACCCCTGTCTCCAGATTCCTTTTCCATTACAGCCCAGGGTATCTCAAGACTTCCCCCAACACGGCTTACCTTAAGATCATTTTCCCAATATACTGGAACGGGAAAAATATCCAGTAAATCCCTGGCGGATGAAAGATACTTTGCAAATAAAGGATCTGTATGAAAATCAGGAAGGAAATAACGTGGGAAAGGGGATTGAATGATAAAAAGTATACCGCATCTATATCCCTTTTTGGCCAGTTCCGCCAGTTCAATAATGTGTCTGCTCGCCCTTTCGGACGGAGAATCCGGAAACATGGCGATATCTTTACCGAAGAGTGTGCAGGACTTGACCTCAAGATAGTAATCATTCTTCCCGTCATGCAGAAGAAAATCGAACCTGCTTCTTTTGTATTTTACCTCGGCTCGTTTTACCTTCCACCCTTCGAGACCATTGATCATGTTATTTGAAACAAGCCATTCAGCAAGAGAATTTGCTGAATGGGTATCAAGCATGATCGGATGGTCTTCAACAATAACAGCCAAAACTGTATAATCCGTTTTTCTTTTAGAATCAGCCCGTTTTTTACTTATCATAAGTTTTCGACCTGGGAAAAGTAATTCCCAGAGCCTTCCCGGATTAGGCAGGAATGCTAATATGATGTTACCATTCAACAGGCATTCCACAATGAACCTGTTCGGTCTACGTATGAATATAGCGTGCTGTATCTGCGAAGGATCAACAAGTCTGAAGTCACTCATGTATAAAACCTTTCATTGAGAAATACTGACCCCTCTGCCTGAAAGAAGAGCTTCAGCTATTGAAAACAGTCAGAGACAGAGTATTCTTACTGACGGTCATATAGATCTTTTCGGCCTGACCCCCACCTTAATATTTACCCACAGAAGAGTTTTGCAGCGAGAGGAACCATTATCACTATAACAACTATTCTGATAATATGAAAAAGAATTACTACAGGAGCATTTGCCCCGGTGTCAACTGCGGCGATACCTAACCCCGATAAACCCCCCGGAGGCATTGCAAAAAATGCAGTAAAAAGATCAATATCAAAAAACTTTGCAAATAGATATGCCATAACAAGACTGAAGACAAGAAGAATAAAACCATATGCAATGGCTACAGGAACAAGCCGCGGTATTGTTTTCAGTGAAGAAAGATCAACACTGGTCACTATCACATAAGCTACAAGCAACTGTGCGGTAACAGACAACCAGCCAGTATTATGATCCGGCAATCCTGTAAAATACTTGACCAGAAGACCAGCTACAAGACCTCCTATCAAAGCCCCCGCAGGAACTTTTGCCGCAAAACCAGCAAGACCTCCTGCTATGACCACAGTAAGACTGAGAATTCTGTTCTTTATTGAAGGACCTGTATCACTGTTCATACTCATCACTCCTGCTATAGCGATCATATAGCCTCCATAGAAAAATCAGGGAGGAATATATTCCTCCCTGATTTTGTCACATTTGTGAAGATCACGCCATCAGAATTACCTGTTAGAAAATCAGCTTAAGAGTGTAAGCATGGTTCCGGCAGCGACAGCGGTACCGATG
>CAYPIU010000054.1:0-9719 GCA_964410915.1 uncultured Synergistales bacterium
GTAGAATAAAGATATGATCCAGGTGGGGGTTTTTTGAGCCTGGAAATGGGATCTGTGCTGAAAGGGGGGTAAATCAATGATCTTCAGTGCATATTCAAGTGAATTTGAATACGGGGAGAGTATCCCAAGGCATTACTCATGCGAGGGGCCGGACGTATCGCCGCCTCTGGGTTGGGAAAATGTTCCTGACGGGACTGAAAGTTTTGCCCTGATAATGGAGGATCCTGATGCTCCGGGAGGAACATGGGTGCATTGGGTAGTTTATGATATTCCTGTCAAAAAAGAGGGGCTCCAGGAAGGGGACGCTGCGGGAATATCTGGTGTCAACAGCTGGGGCAAAGAAGGCTACGGAGGCCCCTGTCCTCCTCCGGGGCATGGTCCTCACCGATATTTCTTTAAACTCTATGCTCTTGATACTGCGACAATATCTGAGGGCAGGGGAGCGGATGCTGCTCGTGTCAAGGCTGCTATGAGCGGTCATATAATTGCCATCGGGGAATACATGGGTAAATACGAGAGAAAGTAGCTCTTTGCGTGTTGCTGAGGGGGAGTTCCGGGATGTGAGTTCCCGGAACTCCCCTTGAAATCTTTAATTTCGTCCGGTCAGTATGGCTATGGAGAGAGCCAGAGCTGCCTCGAGTGAGTGGAGGCAGGGTATTCCCTCTTCAATGGCTGTCCTTCTGATGGCATAGCCGTCCCTGACATTTCCGATCTTGAGGCCGGGCATGTTGACGATAAGGTCCCAGCGCCTGTTCTGTATCTCCGTTAGAAGTGTCTGTCCCTTTTCAACGGTCTCCACCGGCAGGCCCCATTTTTCGAGAAGAGCTGCTGTTCCCGGTGTTGCCTCGACTTCCCAGCCGAGAGCATGAAAGGCTGCAGCAAGATTTGAGGCGTCAGATTTCTTATCATCCCTTACCGAGAGAAGTATTCTTCCTTTTGGCGGAATTTCCCAGTCGGATCCTCGTATGGCATCCCAAAGGGCAACAGAAACGGTTTCGTGGACTCCAAGTGCCTCACCTGTGGACTGCATCTGTGGTCCGAGCCTGTGGTCGAGACCGGGCAGTTTTTCGGTGGAAAAAACGGGCATCTTGACGCCAAAGGGGCCATCATAGCTTAGGAGGCCCGTCTGTTTCGCTATTTCGGAGAGTCTTTCTCCAAGTGCTGTGCCTACGGCAAGATCTACCATGGGCACACCGGTGAGTTTGCTGACGATGGGTATGGTCCTGCTTGCCCTGGGGTTTGCCTCTATTGTATAGATAGTTCCTTCATTCATTACGAACTGGACGTTGAGCAGCCCCTTGAGTTTCAGTTCTGAAGAGATCTTTCTTACGATCTCGAGTATCCTCTGTCTGTGTTCTTCGAAGAGTGATATGTCGGGAAAGATGGTTATTGAATCACCGGAATGTACACCTGCGGGATCGAGATGTTCAAAGATCCCGGGGATCAGCACTGTCTCTCCGTCACATACTGCGTCAACTTCAAATTCCTTTCCCGGAAGGAACCTGTCCACAAGTACTATCTGGTCTGGCTCAAGTTCAAAGGCCTTGCTGATTATTGTCCTGAACTCATCCATGTGGTTTATAACGTGCATTGCAACTCCGCCAATGACGAAGTTGGGGCGTACCATAAGGGGGAATCCAAGCTGTTCTGCCAGTTCAAAGGCTTCTTCACTTGATGAGACGTTCCTGCCGCTTGGATAGTCTATGCCGAGCCTGTCGAGGATGGATGCGAATCTTCCCCTGTCTTCTGTGGCATCAACGGCGTCACATGAGGTGCCGAGGACCTTTACGTCTGCGCTGTCCAGTTCCTGGCCTGCCTTAAGGGATGTCTGTCCTCCGAATCCCGGAAGTATGCCTGTGATCTTCTCCCTGTGAAGTATGTCCCTTACATCTTCTTCGCTAATGGGGTCGACATAGAGGGCGTCAGAGATGTCGTGGTCGGTGCTGACTGTCTCGGGGTTGTTATTTATCATGACGGCCCTGTAGTTGCGTCTTCTCAGTGCCTCTACGGCCTTTACGCAGCAGTAGTCAAATTCAACACCCTGGGCAATGCGTATTGCACCTGAACCTATGACTGCAACGCCCTTTCTTTCTTCAGGGGTGAACGGATCTCCGGGTGTTCCGTAGGAGCCGTAAAAATATCCGGAGCCTGCGGGTATCTCTCCCGCGCAGCCGTCAACTTCCCTGTAACCTGGATATATACTGCCGGCCTTTCTCACTGCGTATATTTCCGAGGGTTTTGTTCCGGCGACGAAGGCTATGTGAGAGTCGGAGAATCCGAGGTTCTTTGCCTCTCTGACCATATCGGGGCCGGGTATCCCCTGATCCTGTATGATCGTTTTTTCCATTGTGATCAAATTGTTGAGCTGCGCGATGAAGTAGGGATGGATCCCGCTTCTCGCGGTAAGAGTCTCTATATCGATCCCTCTTCTGAGGAGTTCCATCATCGCGGGTATTCGCCTGTGGGTGGGGCGTTCTGTCTCTTCCCACAGGGAGTCAGTTTTCAGGTTCAGAACATGGGGATCATTGATCCTGTCAGGTCCGTCAAGTGATCGGAATGCTTTCATGAGAGCCTGTGGAAAAGATGTACCGATCGCGAGGACCTCACCTGTGGCCTTCATCTTCGTGCCGAGACCCGGGTCTGCCTGGGGGAAGCTGTCAAAAGGCCAGCGGGGCATCTTGACGACAACGTAATCAAGAGCCGGTTCGGACATTGCGCTGCCTGTTCCTGTGACGGGATTGGGCAATTCGGCAAGCTTTCGCCCCAGTGCTATCCTGGCGGCCATTCTGGCTATTGGATATCCGGTGGCCTTGCTGGCAAGTGCGCTGGAACGGCTGGCTCTTGGATTGACCTCTATTATGGCATACTCCTGTCTGTCCGGGCTTATTGCGAACTGGACATTGCATGCTCCTTCTACTTCTATGGATCCCACTATTTCAAGGGCTGCCTTGCGGAGCCTCTGCCATTCCCTGTCAGTGAGTGTAAGTACGGGAGATACGACGATGGAGTCTCCCGTGTGTATGCCCATGGGATCGACATTTTCCATGCTGCACACGCACAGAGAATTGCCATCCGAGTCCCTTACAACTTCTGCTTCCACCTCGCCCCATCCCTCAAGGTACCTTTCTACAAGGACCCTGTTGGCGGGAGATATCCGGATGCCCTCGAGGACACGTTCTTTCAGCTGGGAGGGATCTCTTGCAACTCCTCCTCCCGAACCTCCGAGAGTGAAATCGGGTCTTATGATATAGGGGTACATGTCTTCGGTACAGAAATGTTCCGCTTCTTCGTATGTTGATACGCATGTGCTGGGCACTACAGGCTGTCCGGTGTCTATCATAGCCTGTCTGAAGGCTTCCCTGCCTTCCGCTCTCTGGATCGCCTCTACGGAGGTCCCGAGGATCCTGGTGTTGTACTTTTCCCATATCCCGAGTTCCTGGCACTTTACACAAAGGTTGAGCGCGGTCTGACCTCCGAGGGTAGCGATAACACCCTCTGGCCTGTGAGTATCAAGTATGGATTCCACAACGTCGGGTGTGAGGGGTTTTAAATATACGTAATCGGCCATTGTCTGGTCGGTCTGTATGGTCGCAGGGTTGCTGTTCAGAAGAACTATCCTGTAGCCTTCCTCCTTGAGAGCACGGCAGGCCTGGCTTCCGGAGTAGTCGAATTCGGCTGCCTGGCCAATGCGGATCGGTCCGGATCCAAGTACAAGTATGAGGGGGGTGGTCATCAGTCATTCCTCCCTGTCATTTCAAGAAAAATATCGAAAAGTTCCCTTGCGTCCCACGGTCCCGGGTTCGCCTCTGGATGGAACTGTACACCCCAGGCGCAAAAGTCTTTGTGTGAGATACCTTCAACTGTTCCATCGGAGAGGTGCCTGAAAGTTATTTGCAGTCCTGTATCTGGAAGTGAGTCTTCCACTATTGCAAAACCATGGTTCTGGCTGGTAACGTAAGCCCTGCCGGAACAGGTCTGGAGGACTGGCTGGTTCGCCCCTCTGTGGCCGTAGGGCAGTTTTGATGTTTTTGCTCCGCATGAGAGTGCAAGGATCTGGGTGCCGAGACATATACCGAAAAGGGGTATCTTTCCCAGCAGATTTCTGACCTTTTCGACCTGATCTCCCAGTACCGATGGGTCACCTGGCCCATTGCTGAGAACGAGGCCGTCAAGTCCGCTTGAAAGAAGGGTACCTGCATCTGTGCTGGAGGGGAAAAGGATCACTTTGCAGTCTCTGTCTGAAAGTTCCCTGATTATATTTCTTTTCACTCCGAGATCAAGAATGCCTATGGTCCTTGAGCCCTTCCCTGACGTTACGATCTCATCTGTGGAAACCTCATCCACGAGGGTTTCCGGAAGATTCTGAATAGAAGGCGGTCCGACATCTTCTGCGAGCCTTCCCATCAGGGTGCCCTGTTCTCTAAACTTCAGTATAAGGTTCCTTGTGTCAAGATCGTGTATGAGAGGTATGTCATATTTTTTCAGCCATTCTTTAAGCTGGACTGTACTCTCATTGGGAGTGTTCTCAAGGTGCTGTACCAATACTGCAGTTGCCCAGGGCCTCAGTCCCTCAAGGTTCGAGGTGTCTACGCCGTAGATACCTATGGGGGGAAAGGCAAAGATGATCATCTGCCCCTTGAAGGAGGGGTCACTTATTGCCTGAGGATAACCTGAATTTGCCGTGGTAAAAACAACTTCGCCCTCAACTTCAGGGACCCTGTCATCGGACTTGCCGAGCCAGGAAGTTCCATCTGAAAGGGTCAACCATACTTCGTTCATTAAACAACCTCCGAATGGTAAATATATAAACATACGTTAATTAGCTGTATATACGATAAAACTTAGTTCATTTTTCCCGACATTATACATTGTCAATAATTTTAGTCAAATTATAATTTTAAAGTTCACAATGTTTCAGCACGACCTGACATCTGTTTGTAAGTTACTACAGTATAGGATAATCGTTGACTGATTCGTGGGAATTGAGCAGGACTCTTACGTACTGGGCCCTTTCATAGGCGTAGGGATCGGTGCTTTTGTTCTTGTCCATTATTCCCTTTATTCTGTTCAGATCTGCATATTTATGTTCATCCATCCATTTTTCCATTACAGACAGCATCTTTTCTATTGTATTTATACCGTTTTTGTACAGTGTACTCACGACCTGTACACATCCTGCTCCTGCCATCAGAAGTTTCAGTGCATCTTCTCCCGTATGTATCCCTGTGGATGAGCAGAGGTCTGAAGAAATATTTCCGTGTAGAAGAGCTGTGAACCTGAGGGGGAGACGGTTCTCATCTCTTGTGCTGAGATCAAATCTGAAGATCCGTTTTCTTGTTTCTATGTCAATATCAGGCTGGAAGAAACGGTTGAAAAGGACTATGCCGTCGGCTCCTGCGCTGGATATTCGAGAGATAAAATTGAGCGGGTTCGTATAGAAAGGGCTAAGTTTCACACTTACAGGTATGGATACGCTCTCTTTTACTTTTTTAAGAATATCTATCTGTTCATTCTCAATTTCCTCTGCAGTTCTTTTTGTCTTTACAGGAGTGGAATAAAAATTAAGCTCGAGACCGTCTGCACCGGCTTTCTCGAGCTTTGCCGCCCACTCTGTCCAGATCTTCGGGGTAATGGCGTTCAGACTTGCGATGACAGGAATGGCGACTGTCTCTTTTGTGCGCTGTACCCACATCAGATGTTCCTCTGGTCCGGAGAAGGGGGCGTTTGATTGAAGGTTCAATTCGGTTTGATGCATTCCTCCGAGATCAAGGAATGTGTCCTCGAGGATGTTCTGCTGGATCATTATCTGTTCTTCAAAGAGGGAGGCCGTAACTATTGCGCCTGCACCTGCCTCTTCGATCTTCGATATAAGTCCCAGATCACCGGTAAGCCTGCTTGCTCCTGCTATTACGGGGTTCTTCAAACTGATACCCATGTAAGTTGTACCAAGATCAGCCATGTTTATCCCTCCTGTTATTGATCTGTGTTACAAGGATAGTTCTTACTGGTCCGGATTCCGGAAATTCATCTGAACGAGTATTGTCAGGTCATTTATCTGAATGCTGTTCTGATCCTTCATGTTCTGAAATGTTAAGGATCCTCTCCGGAATCGAAGGGTGTGATGAAAACCAGGCCGCACTAAGCGGACTTGGCGGGATCCATACAAGGTCTTTTGTAGCCAGAGCAGAAAGAGCTCCCTGAAAGTCGCTGCCCTTTGTATGTTCCACTGCAAAATTATCTGCTTCGAATTCGAACTTCCTGGAGAGCCAGCTGTCCAGCGGTGAAACCACAAGAGTCATGAGGGAAGACAGGATGAAGAGTATGATAATGAGCCGGGCAAGTGTCATTCCTTCAACCCCGAATACAGTTGAAGTGAATGGTGAGTTCCACATGAACCATACCAGCACAAAAAGTACTGCCTGTTCTATTATACCTGCTGTAACAAGCCTGGGTATGTGTTTTTTGCTCCAGTGCCCGAACTCGTGTGCGAGTACAGCGAGTACCTCGGAATCTTTCATACTGTCGAGGAGAGTATCAAAAAGTATCACTTTTTTTGATCTTCCCAATCCTGTTACCATTGCGTTGGCATGAGATGACCGTTTGCTCTGGTCTGCTTTATATACTCCCTTTACGGGAAGAGATGTCCTCTGGATAAGCTTTTCGACGTCTTCTCTGAGTTCTCCCTGATCAAGGGGTTCTATTTTGTAAAAGAGAGGCATAATGAAGATCGGGAAGATCAGTGACATTGACAGAGAGAAGAGGATCAGGGTTATAAAGATAAGGGGTATTCCAAAAGGTGTGCCGGCAAGAAAATTGATAAACCCGAGTAGCGGGGGAGCCAGTACAATAGCTATACCAAGGGACAGGAACTGATCCTTCCAGAAGGTTAGCGAGGTCTTTCGGTTAAACCCGAATTTTTCTTCAATTACGAAGGAACTGTACCAGGAGAAGGGTATATTCCAGAGTGTATAAACTATTACGAAGAATACGGCAAAGAAAAATCCCTGCCAGAACAGGGATGTCCAGGTCATTGCTGTTTTTCCCATGACAATGCCGAAAAGACCTGTGGCAAAGACCGCTACTGTGGCGGCAAAGCCGAACAGGGAGGAAAAAAGGTGAAAATCCCTCCTGCTTTTGCGATAGGATAATTCCTTTTCCCATTCATAATTCTCAGGTGCAAATTCTTTTATCCTGGGGATCACGGTTTCCTTTACATTACTCTCGTATTTATTTTCATGAAAATAGAAAAAAAGTTCGGAGACCATTCCTGTTACAAGCATGATGTAAAAAAGTGCTTCTATTGACATATATATACCTCCAGATATAAGCGGAAAAATTCAAAATTGCTGAATAAAACCATATTAGACGTGATGGAATTCGGCCACTTCAAGGTTGCGTTCTTCGGTGAGCTGTTTTATCTTTTCTTCATCGAGGCAATCATAACTGCATGCAAGGCCGCAGCTTGCCGAAAGAGATCGGGGGACGGGAACGATCCTTACTTTGAAACCCTCTTTTCTGCATGCCCGTTCAAACATTATTGCCATACTTGTCACGTCAAAAGTTGCAATACATTTCATGTCATTATCTCCTTCTATTCATTCTGTTCTGATCTTTCCTCAGTCTCATCTATGCATCCTGACGAAAGGATCTTTACGAGATAGCTGCTTTCTTCAAAGATGATCTCTCTGAAATTTCCCGGAAAAATTTCAAATCCATCCGGGAAAAGTTTGCCCCAGCTGTATTCTCCCCTGCAGTCTTCAAGCTTAAGCAGGGTCCCGGCAAGGTTTTGATCCAGGTCTGTGGTTTTGATAATGTTGAAATCGCTGATCAGTTCTTCTATCTTTTCGTTTATGATGTTCCTTTTTTCTGCAGTATTTTCCCTGAGGATGTTCCTCCCGTCAAATATTTCTGTTGAGATGGTATCGAGAGCCTCTCCGAGGGTATGGATACCTGAATAGACCGAGACGAGTTGTTCCCTGATCTCCGAGAGTTCTTTTCTCGCCGGTTCGGAATGTCCCCTGTAGGGTTTTGAATATGTTCCGTCCTCAAGACCGTCAGATCCGTTACTAAAGCTGACAGGTGCATGGAGATCCCATTCCATGACCCTGAGTGAACGCTGGTTTCTTTCAAGTCGTTTTTGCAGGGCATGTTCCCCGTCCATTTCGTTCAAAGGGGCTCTCCTGGCTGAAAGTCCTGTGTGGAAGGGTTTTATACCCTCGATAATATCTTCGTCCTCAGAGAGTACCGAATCCACCCACTTGTTGAGAGAAGATGTCTTGAAACCTTTTTTGAGTCTGATCTCATGGACGGAATTTTTCCCAGATGATTCTGCAAAACTTTCGTAAGGTATATGCTGGCGGCCTCTGATCACGCGTTTATCCCAGTAAAGCTTATCAATAAAATCCCTGGCTTCTGTGCTTATACTTTCAAGAACTGAAAATTCTTCTGCTGTGTGGCCGTCTTCTTTCATTACGAAGGGGATCGCGAAGGTGTGCGGGTCCAGTGAAGGTTTTACCAGGTATTCTTTTTGCGCAAGGGCCCTGTAATATTCTATTAATGATGCAGCTTCAAGGTCTATCCATTTTCCGTCAATGACCGGTACGGTCTGCAGAAAACTGACAGGGAAATTCTTAAGTTCCAGGAACTGGCTTTTTTCGATCTCGTCATTATCTACAAGTTCGTTAATAAATCTTTTGACTTTATCGACCCTTTTGGAAAATTCGGCATCGTTTATATCCGCAATGCCCTTTGAAAAATCCTTTCCTTCAATGTATTTTTCAAAATCCCTTTCTTTTCTGAATTTGTCCTTGAGTTGTTCCAGAAGGGGAGGGAGGTCTTCATCATTGCATACTTTTTCTTCATATATGTTCTGCAGGAGTGGCTGCAAAAGGCGAAATTCATCTCCAGCCGGGATGCTTTGGCATCCTTCTCTGTAAAATGCCTTTCTTGCTGGTTCTTCGAGAAAATCTGTCATATCTGTGCTTATGACATGTTCCTCTGAAAGGTATGAAAAAAGGCCTTTTTCCTTCGGATCAACGGGATATGGTGTGTTTTCGAGGCTTTTTAGAAAGTAACGGGCATCAGAGCTGGATAACCCTGCTATCATATGGAGGTCTATCCTGTTCCTTGCATTTTCTGTCTCCGTTGTGAGATTTTCTGTAATATTTGAGGCGTAAAAATTAACCCTGATCAGCATATTGGCAAGTTCAAGTGTTTTCCGGGTCAGTTTTTCAATATTTCGATGAATATATCCTTTTCTTTTGCCGAAACTCCTCTCTTTCAGGAGTTTTAAGAGGCGTTCTCTTATATCTGTCCTGACGTTTTCATCTTTATAGATAATGCATACATCAGGAAAAGGGTTATTGGTGCTGTCCTGATCAAAAAACCATTCTACTGCGGTGTCAAGTACAACATCCATTTCATCCGAATTCAGACTTTTCTGTTCTTCAACCAGGGATCCTGACATGGACAATCTTACCTCCTGTTCATTTATAGGAGTATTTTAACAGAACCTGAAGTTTTTGGAGGGTGCGTACTGCCGGGGTGTATCTGTAAAACCTTTAAGGAAAGAGCAAAATGTTGGGTGGATCTTTATCGATACATTAGAGTCAAAACCTGAAAAAATATTAACCGCAGGGACTCTTCGAGTCCACGCAGAGAACGCAGAAAAAATAAAGCATTGGAACATTCTAAGAAGACTGAAACGAGCTGCGCAAAAA
>CAYPIU010000055.1:0-8968 GCA_964410915.1 uncultured Synergistales bacterium
GCAACGTTTTCCAACACTTCGTATTCTCTGGGTGACAATAATTCTTTCTCTATTGAACCTTTTTTATCGATGACGGAAATGTATTCCTTAACAAAAAGGGATGCATTTTCAGTACTTAAATATATTTGATCTGACATAATGAAATGAACCGCTCTAACTACTTCCTCGATATCACAATCTTTCAATAGATACCCCGAAGCCCCTGCTTTTAACATTTCCAGAATATAATGTTTATTTGAATGAATGGACAGAGCCAGTATCTTTATTTCAGGCAGTTCTCTTTTGAGAGTTCTTGTGACTTGAATGCCATCAATATCCGGAAGTGTTATATCCATAATTATCACATCCGGCCTTTCGGCACGGACTGCATCTATTGTTGACTGTCCATCACCGGTTTCACACAAAACCTTGAGATCTTTTTCTTCGGATAATATGCTGCTTAGACCTTTCCGGGTAACTGGATGATCATCAGCTATAATTATTTTAATAGTCATTTTTTTTGTTTCCATCCCATTCCTGGCAATTTTCTATAGGTATCGTAAGCATCGCTCTGGTACCTTTACCAATTGTTGATTTTACATGCAGTGAGCCTCTATAGTATTTCAATCTTTCCCGTATACTGAAAAGACCAAAACCTTTTTTCTCGGAGAATATCTTTTCATCATGAAATCCTCTCCCATTATCAACGACAGATAACCACAGATTATTGTTTTCAACACCACTGTAAAGGGTAACCATATCTGCATCAGCATGTTTTATGACATTATAAAAAAGCTCACGGATCATCTGGAATAACAGAACTTCAACATCCTGGTCTATGACAATGCATTTTTCAAGACCATAAATATTGAAACAGATGTTCAAAGGATTGAAGATCTCCTCACCAAGATTGTCGATCGCAGCTATCAGTCCAAGATCATATAATACAGGTGAACTGAGTTCAAAGGTTAACTCTCTTGTGGTCTGAATAATTTTATTCACCTGCGCTAAACAGTTATACATTGGTTCATTTGATACAGATGTAGCTTTATTATCTTTCATTGCTTTCTGAATATCCCTCTTCAGGGCCACAAGGTTATGCCCTACATCATCATGAAGCAATGTGGCAATTTTTCTGCGAACTCTTTCTTCAGCAAGAGAAAGCTCCCTTGTCAGCGAACGGAGATCGTTTTGATAAGCATTCAACTGTATTTCAGCTTCTTTAATTTCCGTAGTATCGTAACAAATACCGATCACACCGGTTACAGTTTGTTCATTATCAAAAAGAGGCTCCAGCCTGCAACTGAAAAAATGATCTTTCCAGAACAATTCAAATTCCGAATTCTGACCGTTAAGAACTTCCTTATGCTTTTGTGCGACATTCGATTTTGTTTTTGAACCCCGAAAGAAATTATCCAGTGTTATATTACTTTGCCTGTTACCCTCAAGACCTATAACTGATAACGCCGAGCCCTCAATTGAATTAATATAGAGTTCCTGGTCTGTAGTCCATATAATAGCCGGAATCTGGCTTACTAAAAGATCGAGCCTTTTTTCATTGCGAGCGATTTTTTCCTCAGAGATCTTTCTGTCTGTAATATCTGAAAAGATAACAGCCAGATAATTATTCCACGGGATAAAAAACATACCTTCAAGATATTTTCCTATATCCGGAACATATATTTCGAATTTTTCAGGTTGAGAAGAATTCGACACTTTGGAAATAAGATCCTGGAATATCGCAGAAGTCCGGGGGAATATATCTGTTATTGTTCTGCCTTCGAGAGCATTTGCGTGTAAACCTGTCAGATCTTCAAATGAAGGGTTTACCTCAAGAACATACCCATCGTAAAAAAGTTTCTCCGGAGAACAGAGGACTTCCATGATAGCAAAAGGACTCTTCATCCTGTTGAAAAGCATTCTGTATTTCTGTTCACTTTCCTTGAGGGCTTTCTCAAAACTTTTCTGGAATTCAAGCTGTTTTGTCAGCTGAAGATTAGCATAACCCCTGTGGGAAATATTACTGGCAATAATCCACAAAAAATCCAATGCCTTTAAAAATTCTTCAGTCGTTGCATTCTCATTATCTTCAAAAACATCCAGAAGCAGACTGGATTCAACCCCTATGACCCGAGAGTATTCTTTGAGTCTTTCCCTGCTGACACCTATCGATTTATGAGATATCTGCCAGTTTGCAATATGTTTGTCTTTAACAATTATTGGAGCACTCGCATCTATGAAACCACAGCTCAGACATTTCTGATATGCCGGCCTTAAATTGTTCGCAGCCATTGAACCCAGTACCATATCCGATTTTCTGCATCTCTTCAGCCCCTCGGGAGTAGATCTTATTATCTGACAGACTTTATTAATATTGCTGGGTTCAGTAATTGGTTCCCCATGAATATCCGTGATCAGGGAATAAACATCAAATGTTTCAGCAAAAGCATCCTGTATCTCCTGAAGTTCCTCTAAAGATATAAGATCAAGGAGAACGAAATCAGTTTGACTTGAGGGACTGGTTATTTGTTCATCGCTCATTACACTTGTTCTCTCCAGTTCAAGAATAATAGATTTAAAAAAGATCCTTTATGATAATACACTCTCATTCTGATCGAGCAATGGGGCTGCCCCGATTCAAAGGCAACCCCATCCATTAAAGATCATGATGTTAAAAAATTACTATTTGCCTTTAACTTCCTTTTTCAATTCTGCAAATTCATTACTTGCAAAATATTCTTTAGCAAGTTTTACAACTTTACCGTTAAGTATCAATAATGCGGTCAGACTCGTTAATACTGCCAGTCCCAATGCCACATCCGCAGTAGCCCATATCGGCCTCAAGGCCATCTTTGCTCCGACAACACTGAGGATTATCCAGATCACTCTGAATGGCAGAATGAACTTATTCCCCATCCTTTTGCCGAAAAGATAGGATGCCGCTGTCTCACCATACCAGGACCAGCCTATAACTGTTGACAGGGCAAATAGAATAACTGAGATCGCAATAAAAATACCGCCAAAAGAACCAAAGGCGCTTTCAAACGCTCTTATTGAAAGGACAGCACCATCAGCACCGGTAGACCATGCACCAGTGACAATGATAGCCAAAGCTGTTGCTGTTCCAATTACAATAGTGTCAAGAAATACTTCAACGATTCCATACATACCCTGCTCAGCAGCGTATTTTACTCTGGCTGCACTATGTGCTATGGGAGCACTTCCACAACCTGCCTCATTAGAAAAGACACCCCTTGCAATTCCGAAGCGTACTGCCTGTGATACTGTTGCACCCGCAAAACCGCCAACTGCTGAATGGCCACCGAATGCACCCTGGAAAATGAGAACGAAAGCATTAGGTATCTCTCTGGCATACATAACTAATATGATCAGAGATCCAATGATATAGATCCCAGACATAACAGGCACAAGCAGCGAGGTGAATTTCCCTATCCTTTGAATACCACCAAAAATGACCAATGCAATAATAGCTGCAAAGATAATACCTGAAACTATAGGCGGTACTCCATATTCCGCAAGTGAAAGGGCTGCCGTATTTGTTTGAACCATATTACAATTTACGTAAGCAACAAAAAGCATTGCAAGTGCAAAGAAAAAGCCCATAACAGGAAGATTCATGGCTTTGCGCCAGATATACATGGCGCCACCCCTCATGATCCCGGCATTATCTTTTTCGCGATAAGCCATTGCAAGGGTAATTTCTCCAAACTTGGTTGCCATACCGACCAGAGCAGCCACCCACATCCAGAACATTGCACCAGGACCGCCAATAGCTATGGCAGTAGCTACTCCAGCAATGTTTCCGACTCCAACTGTGGAAGAAAGCGCAGTTGCAAGTGCCTGGAAAGAAGATATCTCTCCCTCTCCGTCTCCCGGTCCGGATTTCTGGTTTCTCATCTTGTGAAGAACAAGCTTAAGACTGAATACCAGGTTTGTTATCTGAACAAAGCCAAGTCTGACAGTCAATAAGAGTCCTGTACCAACAAGAAGCCATATCATATAAGGTCCCCAGATTATTCCGGATATTCTGCCAATGATCTCTGCGTAACTCACTATGTCATCCCTCCATTAAAATATGTCTACACAATAGAAACTATGAAAATATTGTCTTCACCTATAAAAAAATTAATACGATCTTTATTCTGGTACTAAGTCTCTTTTTGAAAGCCAATCCAGTATTACCTCTGCAAGACTGACCCTTTTGCTGTGAAATGAATGAGTCGCATCTAAAATAACTTGCTGAACATTGAGGGGATCATGGGCATTCGACGAGAGTTTGCCATATAAGGGATCATGATGTAATTCAGGTTCTGAAACGGCATCTCTGGATCCGGAGATCAAGAGAATATTTTGATCCTTTCCTGAAAAGGAAAGGTTGTTAAGATCCCAATCCTCCTTTCTCCCGTTAATTTCATCGAATAAAACATTTACCCCTGTTCCCTTCAAAGGAACTATACATTCCTCGAACATCTGCTTCGTTTTAATATAATGATCTCTGTCTCTGCCGAGTTCCTTAGCTACAACTCCAAGGTTATATCCTGCAATGGAGATAACATATTTGATGGAGCTGTTTTTTGAACCATTAATAAGGGCTGAGAAACCTCCCATACTGTGACCCATGAGTATCATGCTGTCTTTTTGGATCCGTAGATCTCTGGCCCAATCATCAGAGAGAAGCATTTCTATCATTCTTTCCGTATCATCGAGAACATTCTGGAAAGAAAAATCGCCTTCACTACCCCATGATCCTCGATAATGAAAAACTATCACATTAAAACCGGCTCTTCTTAATATCTGGGCAAGATCAAAATTTCTTTCACTTCCCGGAAAACCGTGTAACAAAAGGATGGTCGGATGAGGCCCCTCACCCTGGGGTTTATAAATAACACCGAAACAGCGACTTCCGTCACTTTCCATGACAAGATCCGCCATATCTGGTGGAAAGTTTTCATCGATTATATCGATATCAGTGAAAATGCAGGGATACTTCATATTTAACCTCCTTTAAAAATGCAGGTTCATCAAAACACTGATGAACCTGCTCTGTAATCAAATTAATAACTGACCGGATAACTGGCACACAATTGAAGGACTTCTTCAGATAGCCTTGATCCAACTGCCTGATCATCAATATTACTCAGACATTCCGTAATTATTCGAGCAATCTGTTTCATTTCTTCTTCCTTCATTCCCCTCATGGCCGCTACAGTTGTTCCGATCCTGATACCGCTCGTTATCCAGGGTTTTTCAGGATCAAATGGCACAACATTTCTATTCACAATAAGTCCTATACTCTCGAGTGCTTTTTCTCCAGCTTTACCGGTAATTCCAAAACTCCTGAGATCCAGGACCAGAATATGAGAATCTGTTCCTCCTGTAACAACATCAAAACCATGCTCCTTCAGAGAGGATGCCAACATTTTGGAATCAGATATTACCTGTCCGGCTATATCCTGGAATTCTTTCTTTAAGGCGATACCGAAACAATTCGCCTTTGCTGCCATAATATTCGGCATCATTGAACCCTGTATTCCGGGGAATACCGCCCTGTCAACCTGTTTTGCATATTTTCCCCTGCAGAGAATGCATCCTCCCCTTGGACCGGGTAGAGTCTTATACATGGAAAAATTAACAAAATCCGCATGATCCACAGGATTCTTATGAATACCGGCAGCAATAAAACCCACAGTATGCGCAACATCTGCCAGAAGCATTGCAGATACTTCATCGGCTATTTCCCTGAGCCTGGACCAGTCTACTTCTCTGGGATAACTGCTTGCTCCCCCCACTATCAATTTTGGCCTATGCTTAAGAGCCAACTCTCGAACATTTTCATAGTCTATTGTTCCGGTTTCTTTACTGACACCGTAATGAATGAATTCGTATAAACTTGTAGCAACATTTAATGGATGCCCGTGGGATAAATGCCCACCGGAAGACAGATCCATTGCAAGAATAGTATCTCCTTTTTCAAGCACACCAAGATAAACTGCCAGGTTTGTATTTGCACCGCAGTGAGCCTGAACATTAACATGTTCCGCATGAAACAGTTTTTTTGCTCTTTCAATAGCAAGGTTTTCCATTTCATCCAGAAAAATACCACCGGCGTAATAACGTTTACCGGGATAGCCTTCGATAGTTCTATTTGTAAGGATACTTCCGCTTGCCTCCATAACAGACATTGGTGCCAGACTCTGTGAAGCTATAAGATCAAGACACGAATTTTGTCTCGTTCTTTCATTTTCAATGATATTTTTTAATTCTGGATCATCTGCCAAAGTGTTTCTGAGCATGTTATTACCACCCTTATCCATAAATTGATATTATTAAGATCCCTGATTTAAAACTATGTTAGGTTTTGTTAAACAGTTTTACAATCAGGCTTAAACCCTATTCTTCTGTAAGAAAATTACTGAATCGTAACAAGATTAGTACAATTGACCTGCAGACTGATAGATTTTACAATCTATTGGTTTAATTCAATAAATAAAATTAAGCGTTTCGCTATCTCTTAAAGATATTCCCTAAGGAGGATCCTATATGCTTAACGGCAAGATCAAAAAACTGGAAGAGAAGTACCGTGAAACATACCTGGAATACTGGAGGGATATTCACAAGCATCCCGAGCTTAGTTATAAGGAAAAGAGAACCGCATCAAAAGTTGCAGATATCCTTAATTCACTTGGTATGGAAGTGAATACTGAAATAGGAGGAACAGGTGTAACCGGACTGCTGAGAGGTGAAAAAGAAGGGCCGGCAGTAGCTCTCCGTGCAGACATGGATGCCCTGCAGATAAAGGAAGAAACAGGTTGTGAATTTACCTCTGAAAATGAAGGTGTAATGCATGCCTGCGGACATGATTCCCACACGGCAATGCTGCTTGGAACTGCACACATTCTCTCAGAGATGAAGGACCAGATCATGGGTACGATCAAGTTCATCTTTCAGCCAGCCGAGGAATACAGCCCAACAGGGGGAGCTCCGGGAATGATAAAGGATGGTGCCCTTGAAAACCCGGATGTATCAGCTATTCTCGGAGTCCATGTATGGCCCACTTTGCAGACAGGCCAGCTTGGAATTCGTGAGGGCGTTATGTCAGCAGCATCCGACAGACTTCAGATCTCTATTAACGGAAAAAGTACCCATGCGGCAACCCCTGAATTCGGTATAGATGCGGTCGTCATTGCATCGGAAGTTGTATCAGGCCTCCAGACCCTTGTATCCAGAAATGTAAGCCCTCTGGACTCGGCCGTAATAACTATCGGAAAAATAAACGGAGGTACACGCTACAATATTGTTGCAGACGAGGTTGAGCTTGATGGTACAGTTAGAACTTTTGATCCTGCCACAAGGAAAATGCTCTCAGAAAAGATATCCGGCATAGTACAGGGGACCGTCCAGGGAATGGGTGGTACTTGCGAAGTCAATTACCGCTGGGGATATCCTTCAGTGATGAATGATCCTGAGATAACTTCAACTGTTAGCAGATCTATCAATAAAGTCGTCGGTAAAGAGGGACTTTTCAAGATCGATAAGCCCAATCTCGGTGGAGAAGATTTTGCTTTTTTTGCTGAAAAGGTTCCTTCTGCTTTTGTATGGGTTGGATGCAGACCGGAAAACACCCCTGCAGAGAATTTCCCCAAATTGCACAACAACAGTTTCCTCCCCGATGAAAATGCCTTGCCCATTGGAGTCAGATATCTGTGCCAGGCAGCCCTGGATACACTCGAAGAGGTTAAATAACCGCTATGAACGATCTTCAGAACTGGATGGTACAAGTCCGCAGAGACCTTCACATTTATGCTGAACCGGGCTGGTCAGAATTCAGGACCAGCTCGATAGTAGCAGAAGAACTCTCCCGTCTTGGATACAGGGTCATGATGGGAAAGGAGATCATTGAAGAAACCGCGGTAATGGGACGAGATGAAAAAATAATCCCTGAACAGATACAACGTGCCATGGACCAGGGCGCAAAACAGAAATGGCTGGACAGGATGGATGGATTCACCGGTGTTGTGGGCATTCTTGATACAGGTAAGCCAGGCCCGGTGATCTCATTGAGATTCGATATAGACGCTGTAGAGGTGAACGAGGTAAATGACGATAAACACCGTCCCTTCAAAGAAGGTTTTTCCTCTGTAAATCCTGGAGCAATGCATGCCTGCGGTCATGATGGACACACTGCCATGGGACTGGGTCTTGCACATGTATTAATGGAAAAGAAAGAAGAACTCAGCGGAAAGGTGAAACTTATCTTCCAGCCTGCCGAAGAAGGGGTCCGTGGCGCAAAAGCGATAGTTGAAAAAAGAGTACTTGATGACTCTGATCATTTCATAGCCCTTCACCTTGGCATGGGACTACCCACAGGAAAGATCATTGGAGGTTCTTCAGGTTTCCTGTGTACCACAAAGTTTGATGTAAAATATCACGGACGCTCAGCCCATGCCGGCGCAGCTCCGAATGAGGGGCATAATGCACTTCTCGCCGCCTCTACTGCTGCTCTTAACATGCATGCAATAGCACCTCACAAAGATGGAGTATCCAGGATAAATGTGGGAATACTCAGGGCTGGAGCAGGAAGAAATGTTGTCCCGCCTTCTGCTTTTATGAAGGTCGAGACGAGGGGAGAAACTGAGGAAATAGCCTCCTATATGTTCCAGAAAGCATCCAAGATAGTCGCCTCAAGTGCCTCAATGTATGAAACAGAATATACCCTTGAAAAAATGGGGGAATCCATCACCGCTTCCAGCGACAAGGAACTTGTAGACACTGTAACCGGCGTAGCTTCAGAAATTAAAGATTTTGATCAGGTCGAGAAGTATGCTCGACTCGGAGGAAGTGATGATGCTGCATGGATGATGAAGCGTGTCCAGGAAAAAGGAGGGAGATCCACTTACATAATGCTGGGTTCAGACATCGCTGCAGGTCACCACAATGAATATTTTGACTTCGATGAATCCGCACTTTC
>CAYPIU010000056.1:0-8874 GCA_964410915.1 uncultured Synergistales bacterium
CAGTATTTTTATACAGTCTCCTGTGAATTTAGCTTTAAATAGATATATCGTAGTCCACGAGAAGAGTGGAAAGTTTTTCAAGTTTCTTTCGTGCTGTGTCTGAGCGTTTATGTCCTACTTCGACTACGAGCGCATCAATTATTGTTATAAGCGAAACAGTGCTGTAGTGGCTGGTGTTCTGGGGTGCCAGAAGAAGCTCGGTGGCCAGGGGGGCGGCTGAGCTTGAAAGGCTGTTGGTGATCAGGACAGTTGGTATGGAATTGTTGTGAGCATACTGGACAGCATAGATCGTCCTCCTGGTATAGTGGGGGCTTCCGGCCATCAGGGATATAAGAACATCGTTTTCATTCATATCTGAGAGAACTTCCATCATATTGTCCGAGCCAGTTGAATCGATCATATATATATCGGGCAGGAACTGATGAAGGAGTGCATGAAGATAGACGGCAAGTCCCCTGGTTGACCTCAGGCCAAATATATAGATCCTTCTGGCTTCCGAAATAAGTTTTACTGCTCTCGGAAAACTGGATACAAGGTGTTCTCCCTTCATGGTCTCCAGGTTCTTGATATTTTCCTTTATCACCCGTTCGAGAGTATCAGGGGTTTCTGCTTTTGCAAATGAATCCATAAGTCTATCCAGGGGTGGAATAGCTGACTGGAAAAGGATCTTTTTGATCTCTTCTTTAACAGATCTGAAGTTCTCGTAACCCAGGTTGGAAGCAGTTCTCAAAACAGTAGCAGTACCAGTTCCTGCGGATTTGGCCAGTTCTTCTGCAGTTAGAAATGCTACCTGGTGATAATTGTTGAGTATATATTCACATACCACTCTTTGCTGGCGAGGAAGTTGATTTTTTGTATTTCTTATATGTTGAAAGATACCTCCGGTCAGTTCTGTAGAATCATTATCTGATCTATCCATTCCTGAATTAGTATTCATGTCAGATCTCCCTCGGTTAATATTTTTCCACTATTGTATCAAACCAGAATTGTATAAATAATACAATAATGTGCAAAAATTCACATTATTGACATGTACATATAGATACAATTATAGTTTATTTGAAATATACGCGGTCACATTTCTTGTAAATGATACCTCAATATATCAAAAGAATAGCAATTAGCTCAACGTGGCCTTTGTTTAGGGTACATGTTTGAAAATTAAAGATGCTATTCCGTAGTTTATGTAGTCAATGTGTTTTCTGAATAGAAAACCAAAGAACAAATAGGAGGGAATAGAAATATGAGAAAAGTAGTAGTAATTGCGATGGTAATGGCTCTTGTAGCTTTTGCCTGCACGGCAGGGGCAGTCGAAAGGCTTTCTCTTGCGACAGGAGGAACCGCAGGTACTTACTATCCAGTAGGTTCTGGAGTAGCTTCGATAGTATCCAACCATGCAGAAGGTATCGAGATCACAGCAGAGTCAACCGGTGCTTCAGTTGCTAATTTGAAAATGCTAAGAGCGGGAAGGATCGATCTTATGTTCGGCGCTTCAAACACTTCCTGGGGCGGTTACGAAGGACATCCTCCCTTTGAAGGCGATCCTGTAAAGAATATTCGTGGTATCACATGCTTATATCCCGAGTGTTTCCAGTTTGTTGTGCTTGATAATTCCGGCATAGAGAATATTTATGATCTTAAAGGCAAAAAAGTAGCTGTTGGGGCTCCAGGCAGCGGGACAGAGCGTACATCAAAAATGGTTCTCGAAGCTCATGGCATGACCTATGATGATATCGATGTACAGTTCCTTAAATTTGGAGAAGCAGTAACAGCACTCAAGGACAGGATCATCGATTGTGCAATAGTAGGTTCAGGTTATCCCACTTCTGCAGTAGTAGATGCTTCCACCACCCTTGATGTCAGGCTTCTTGAGCTTGATGATGAAGTTATGGGTGCTTATACAGCAGACAGACCCTACCTCACAATGACCACTATTCCCGGCGGGACCTATAACGGTATCGATAAAGATGTAAAGGTTGTTGCAAGCCCGGCCATATTCAGCGCCAGGGAAGATCTCAGCGAAGATATCGTTTATTCTATTACAAAGGCTCTTTTCGAAAATCTTGATGAACTCGCTGCTGTTCACGCACAGGGTTCCAATGTCAAGCTTGAGACAGCCCTTGCCGCCATGTCAGTGCCTCTTCACCCGGGTGCAGAGAAATATTATAAAGAAGTTGGCCTGCTCAAATAGCAGTCACAACAAAATGATCCGTCAGAGGGGTGCCGCAGTTTAAATGCGGCACCCCGTTATAAGTAAGCCAGAGGATGATAATAGTTGAAACCAATTTCTAAAATTGTTTCTGGAGCGTTAGTACTGATATTTCTTGCGGGTTTTACTTTTTTAGCGCTTCGGCCTGTCCTTGTAATTGAGGCAGTAAGTTTTCAGAAGGATAGGGTTCTTTACAGAAAAGAGATAGAGCCAGGTTATGAATTTGCAACGCTAATAAAACATTCAGTTCATCTTTCACCTGTTTACGAATATTACAGAGTTGAAAAGGATGGGCAGATATTAATAACCGGTACCAGACTTCAGGATCTTGGCTGGGGGGTACCGTCGACGTTCGATTATGATTTCAGATTCGAAGATGATTTCATGGTTATAGAGAATATGGACAAACCGATAGAGTTTGTTCCTTTCAGGGTCAGCTATATAGCTCATCCGAGATTGCTGCTCGATAACCTTGAAAAAGAAATAGATCTGACCAGACAAGTGAGCAACTGGGAAAGGGTGGATATATTCGCCCGCCGAATACCTTACATTAAGTTTTTGATCAGGGGTGAAACAGATGTTTTTTCGGAAGAAAAAGGAAGATAGGGAATTATCACCGGAAGAAAAGATAAAGATACTTAATGAAAAAATGCAGCGTACCCGTTCATTAACGGGTATTGCAGGAAAGCTGTGTTTTATCATTGCGGTATGTATGTCTCTATTCCACCTTTATGCATCAGGTATCCAAATGCTGCCTCAGTTTCAGCACAGGGCTATACATCTTGCTTTTGCACTCGGACTCACCTTTTTTATTTACCCTGCAGGGCAAAAAGACAAAGATAAGATCCCATGGTTTGATGTCCTTTCCATTGTATTCTGTCTCGGAGTTGGAGCCTACTTAACACTTGATTACATGAATATAGTCTTTAGAGCCGGGGATCCTATAATGAGAGACCTGGTCCTCGGAGGTATTACCATATTCATAGTCCTTGAAGCTACGAGAAGGACTATGGGATGGCCTCTTGTGATAGTTGCGGTCACTTTTCTGTTATATGCTGTTTTTGGGCACCTTATACCAGGGGATCTTGGCCATCGCCAGTTTGGTCTGGCACGAATAGTCGAGCATCTTTTCCTGACCAGTGAGGGTATTTATGGAGTTGCGATATATGTAACAGCTACGTTTGTTTTCATGTTTATTCTTCTGGGGGCCTTTCTCGCTGAGACTGGCGGGGCTCAGTCCTTTATTGATCTTGCTTTTTCCCTTACGGGCAAATACAGAGGTGGTCCTGCCAAGGCAGCAGTAGTTGCAAGCGGAATAATGGGAACGATATCCGGGAGTTCTTTTGCAAATGTTGCAGGAACGGGTACATTTACCATTCCACTCATGAAGAGCGTAGGATATAAACCTGAGTTTGCTGGCGGTGTTGAAGCGGCATCCTCCGCGGGTGGGCAGATAATGCCGCCTATAATGGGTGCAGCTGCCTTTATCATGGCTGAAATGACCGGTGTCCCCTATGGAAAGCTGATCATTCATGCGGCTATTCCTGCCATTCTTTATTATGTTTCTGTTTTCCTTATGGTTGACCTTGAAGCAGCCAAAATGGGTCTCAAGGGAATATCCAAAGAAGAGTTGCCAAAGTTTTTTCAGGTTATGAAAGAGGGAGCATTCCTTCTCCTCGCACCTTTCAGCATTGTTTATATGCTCATAGCGGGATATTCGCCCATAAAAGCTTCTTATACAGCTGTTCTCGTAGTAATTGTAGCCAGTTTTCTGAGAAAGAACACGAGGCTCTCTCCCAGAAGATTTCTGGATGCTCTTGACAAGGGTGCGAGAAATTCTCTGAGTGTTATAGCTGCATGTGCAGTGGCCGGGATAATAGTTGGTGTAGTTACTCTGACAGGCCTGGGTCTGAAATTTGCAGATCTTATAGTTACACTTTCCCACGGACAGATGTACCCTGCTCTTTTCCTTACAATGGTAGCCTCGATAATCATGGGTATGGGTATGCCTACAACAGCTCTGTACATCATTCTGGGATCCATGGTGGCACCGGCACTTGTGCAAATGAATGTACCCATCGTTGCAGCACATCTGTTCATTTTTTACTTCGGCTGTATGGCATCAGTTACTCCTCCTGTAGCATTGAGTTCCTATCTGGCTGCTGCTATTGCCAAGGGTGATTCAGTAAAAACTGCTCTCAATGGTCTTAAGCTTGCCCTGGCGGCATTCATCCTTCCTTACATTTTTGCTCTTTCTCCAAGGCTGCTTCTTCTGGATACCAATGTTACCCAGGCTCTTATAGCCACAGGTACAGCTATTCTTGGAGTTATTGCTCTTGCTTCATGCCTGGAAAATTATTTCTTCGGTAAGCTCAGGGTTTATGAGCGGGTATTGATGGCTGTGGCTGCTATTGTCCTTATGTCTCCGGGATGGATGTCTGATATTGCAGGTATTGTGATCCTTGGTCTGATAATGGCCACTAAAAAATTTATGAATGGACAGGTAAGCCAGCAGGTTGAGACCGAGTTAGACTAAACGTCAGGAGTGGAATATTTTGACTTTAAGAATTGCAGTTTTAGGTGCTGGAAACGGCGGTGTGAGCATAGGCGCCTTTCTTTCTTTAAAGGGTTGTAATGTAAATCTTTACGACAAGTTTCCCGCAGCTCTGGAAGATATCAGGGAAACGGGAGGAGTGGAGCTTAAAGGAGTCTCCCTCACCGGTTTTGCAAAATTCAACAGGATTACCGATAACGTGACAGAGGCTATTGAGGGATGCAGTCTGATAATGGTAGTAACCCCTGCCTTTGCCCATAAGGAACTGGCAGAGAAGTGTGCGCCTTATCTGACTTCCGGTCAGCACATCATCCTTAATCCAGGAAGGACTGCCGGAGCAATTGAGTTCTATAAAACTGTTAAGAAGGTAAATCCGGAAGCAGATTTTATTGTGGCAGAGGCCCAGACTCTTATTTATGCGTGCAGAAGAAGCGGTCCAGCTGAAGCCACCATATTCAAAGTGAAGAAAGATGTTACCCTTGCGGCTTTGCCTTCTACAAAGACGGAAGAGATCCTGGCAGATGTCAATGCATTCTATCCGGAGTTTACAAAGGCAGAAAATGTGCTTGAAACAAGTCTTCTTAATATTGGTTCCATTTTTCATCCTGCACCTGCGATCCTCAATATTGCCAGGATAGAAGCAAAAGAAGATTTTGAATATTACATGGATGGTATTTCTCCATGTGTAAGCAATCTCCTTGAGAAGATCGATTCCGAAAGAGTTGAAATAGCAAAAGCTTTAGGTGTCAAGACCCTGAGCGTAAAGGAATGGCTTGAAGATGCCTACGAAGTCAAGTTTCAGGAATCGGATTCCATCTACGATGCCATCCAGAAACAGCAGGGTTACCGGGGTATATCCGCTCCAAAAAATCCCCGTGCAAGATATATTACAGAGGATGTGCCCATGAGCCTTGTACCTCTGGCAGAAATCGGTCATCTACTTGGTATTGCTACTCTTGCAATGGATACAGTGATAGATCTTGCTAATATCCTTCATCAGGTGGACTACAGGGAAAAGGGCAGGACCCTCAGGTCACTGGGTATAGAAGGTGTCAGCGTGGAAGATCTAAAGAAGTTCGTTGATCATGGAGTGGAATTGCCAGAATAATTTAACTGTTTGATTTTCGGGGACATCTCTTCCAAGGGTGTCCCTTTTTTTTCGAAAGGAGATATTTAAATGGACACACAAAGAATTGAAATAACTTATTTGTCACAGGAGGATTTTCTCAAGGGTGGCTGTTTTGATATAGGACTTACCATAAATTCAGTTGAAAAAGGACTCCTTGCATTTCAGAAGGGAGATGTCCTTTTTCCCGACAAGATAGTCCAGATATTCAATGAGGAAACGCAGGAAAGGATAAACTGCCTGCCTGCGACACTTTTGCCTGAAAAAATATGCGGGGTCAAATGGGTTTCAGTATTTCCCCCTAATCCCGGCAAGTATGGTGTCCAGAACCTTTCAGCGCTTCTTGTGCTTTCAGAGATAGAAAAGGGTTTCCCCATTGCCGTAATGGATGGAACCCTTGCATCCAACATGCGGGTGGCCTCAGTTGGTGCTACCGCGGCCAAGTATCTTGCAAGGAAGGATTCGAAGAGCATTGGTTTCATAGGGGCCGGAGAACAGTCCAAAATGCATCTTGTGGGAATGAAAACGGTTTTTCCCGGATTGAAAGAGTGTAGAGTTGCGGCTAAATATGAAGAGGAAGAAGATCGTTTTATCCAGGAGATGGGTGACATATTTCCGGACATGACATTCACTGCCGGCCGTACTGTTCTCAGGACAGCTATGGATGGAGCCGACATTCTGGTAACAGGGACAAGTGCCCAGGCTCCTCTACTTAAGGCTGCCTGGATGAAACCCGGGGCCTTTTACAGTCATATAGGCGGATGGGAAGATGAATATGCCGTGGCAGGACAGTGCCAGAAAATTGTCTGCGACAGCTGGGAAACAGTAAAACATCGTACACAGACACTCAGCAGGATGTACAGGGATGGAAAACTTGAAGATAGCGATATTTATTCAGATCTTGTTGATCTTGTTTCCGGGAAGAAACCTGGAAGGGAATCTGATGATGAAAAGATCTATTTCAATGCTGTAGGTCTTTCATATCTTGATGTCACCATTGCTCATGATATGTATCGCAGGGCTCTGGAAGCAGGAGTCGGGGTCAAACTTCCTCTTCAGGAAAGATCTATATTCAGCCATGAAGGTCTTGGCCGCTTTATTCGATTATAAAAAGGGGAGTGAATATGTATGAATAACAGAGAAGCCCGGTTTCTGTATCTGAGCCAGAGGGAAGTCATTGAATGTGGAGCCCTTGATATGGCCATGGTTATGGATAAAGTTGAAGAAGTGCTCAGTCTCAGGGACAAGGGGGAAACCTCCATGCCCGACAAGATATCTCTACAATGGAAAGACTGTGATATCAACTCAAGGATAAATGCCATGCCCGGTTTTGTCGGTGGGAAATGTAATACCGGTGGTATCAAGTGGATAGGCAGCAAACCCGAAAATCCATCTAAACATGGTCTACCCAGGGCTTCTGCTCTTACAATTCTTAATGACCCGGAAACAGCACTTCCCATTTGTATTATGGATGGAACCCTGATAAGCGCCATGAGGACGGGAGCTGTAACAGGTGTGGGTGCACGTTACCTGGCCCGAAAGGATTCCAGTTCTGTAGCTCTTATAGGGGCTGGAACCCAGAACCATACACAGTTGAAAGCTGTTCTTACAGCTCTTCCGGATATTAAAGAAGTCAGGATCTGTGATCTTTCTTCTGAAAGAGTTGATGAATTCATCCGTTATGAAGAACGAGAGAACCCGGGGCTTGACTTCAAGGGAACTGCCGAAGCCCGTGAAGCTGTTGAAGGGGCAGATATTATAGTGAGTGCTACCACTACTGTTAAACCTATTGTCAAGGCGGAATGGGTAAAGGAAGGGGCTTATATTTCCAACGTAGGAAATTATGAATATGAATATGATGTTGTGAGAAAGTCCAGCAAAGTTCTTGCTGATAACTGGCAGGCAGTGATCCATCGTGAGCATCAGACAGCAGCAATTATGGTGCTGAATGGAGAGATCCGGAAACAGGATCTTTATGGTGAACTTGGAGAGGTTATAAATGGTAAAAAACAGGGTCGTGAAAACGATTCGGAGATAATCTTCTTCAGCCCAATAGGAATGGGAATAGAGGATGTCATAGTGGCAAAGGAGATATACGATAGAGCTGAGGCTGAAGGTGCAGGAACCCGTCTGACCCTGTGGGATGAGCCCTTCTGGGTCTAAGGCCAGGAAAGGATTTCCGGAAATTGAAGATCACAGGAATGGAAGTATTTGAGATCAGGGTACCACTCAAGCACATCTATACCCTCTCAAAAGTCATAGGTTCAAAGGAAACGGCAGAGTGTGTCTTGCTGAAGCTTCATACCGACGAAGGTATCCTGGGGATAGGTGAGGCAGACCCGCATGTACCTTTTACAGAAGAATCAATGGAGAGCATAACCTCATGTATCCTCAATTATCTTGCTCCCACAATTGCAGGGCAGGACCCCGAGGATATTGCAGGGATCAATCTGCTTATGGATCAGGCCGTGAAACTCAACCTCATGGCTAAGGGCGCCGTGGATATGGCCTGCCACGATATAGCAGGAAAGATAAACGGTCTTCCTGTACACCAGATGCTTGGAGGATTGAAAAGGGAAAGTATCCCCCTTGTATGGTCAGTGGGAAACTCCCTTCCCGGGCAGACCCTGGAAGATGTAAAGGAAGTATATGATCAGGGTTACAGAACGGTAATGATCAAGACTGGGCATTTTGAACCTTTTATCGACCTTGAGCGGATAAGGATGGTAAGGCAGAACTGGCCGGAACTGAAGCTGATAATCGATGTTAACCAGGGTTGGGATGTTGATACAGCTATCGAGATGGGCAGAGCATTCGAGGACCTTAGTATAGAATTCCTTGAACAGCCTGTTCCCTATTGGGATATAAAAGGGCTTGTGAAAATAAGGAAGGCTATATCCGTTCCTCTCTCTGTAGACGAGTCCCTTCTGACCATTCATGATGCAGAGAGGATCATCAGCGAGGGCGCTGCTGATATTTTCAGCG
>CAYPIU010000057.1:0-8676 GCA_964410915.1 uncultured Synergistales bacterium
TGAAGAGCGAAGACATTACCCCCTTTCTTTACCCATAAGAGGGCAAAGTTATGTCTGAGGTCATAGAGGATTGTATTTTAGTCCCTAACTTCTTGCTGTAGTTCTCAAGGCGGTGTTCCCAGCTTCTAATAGCAAGCCTTTTCACTTCATAGGAACAGAAAACAGGAGATAACCTCCACTCCTTTGGTCTTATCTTTCATATCTCTCGAACTGCCTGAACTGTTTTCGGGGAAATGGGAAGTATTCTCCATACGCTGGTCTTTGTTATCTCTGGTCTTATTCTGACCTGTCCACCAGCAAAATCAAAATCACTTTCCAAGAGAGTACACATTTCAGAGGGTCGAATTCTTGTATCAAGGGTTATGAGTAACATGGCATAATCACGAAGACCAACAAAGGCAGACTGATCTGGGAGCTTCAATAGATGCTTCAGGACTTTAATATCCAGGTCAACTATCCCTGGTTATGTCTTTCTTCTTTTCAGAACTTTCAGAGGATTGGATGGCATGAATCCTTCGGATACACACCAGATCCCGCACAAACATGTATAATAACTGGGAAAACCCCAGGCGAATCTTAGCTATTAAAGAAGCTTTATAGGAAAATAATGGACAGTATCTGTTCGAAGATGCTTCAAAGGTGTATGAACATTTCGATTATTTAACTGATCCGCAAGATATATTCTCTTTGGGCGATACCCCATAACTACGATACAAGGACAACCTGTTATGCGTGGGACAAGAACTTAAAGGATCATTTTAATGACAGGAGCAAACTTAAAAAACCAGAAAGCTATCCAGCAAAAACTTTGAATCTGAACTGGCGTTGGTTAAACCTAAGTATAAGAAGCTAAGAACTGCCATGTTTCAGCCAATTACAGATAAATTGCGGGATTTAGATATTATATTTCAATTTTCTGACTTAAGATCTATTAATGCTCTGGGGAGTAGTGAAGAGCTGTTATGAGAACTTTACAATCTTGTGCAGGAGGCAGAGATAACTATGAACAGAATTGAGGAACATGTTTATCAGAAGTTCCAGGAAGCGCCAGATGAAAATATAATCTGGTGGAAGGGTAAATGGAAGCAGAGAAAAGAACTTCAGGAAGCTGTCGAATTATGTATTGAAAGACTTAAGGATAGCGGTTTTAAAGAAGGTTACAGGATAGCTACCATGCTCCCGAATTGCCCTTTAATTTCGATTCTTTCCCTTGCGATATGGAAACTTGGAGGAACAATTGTTCCTCTTAATGCCAAAATGGGACCTGAAATCCTGATAAACACTCTGAGTCTGGTAGAACCATGCGCTGTGGTACTCTTCCCTGGAATGGAAGAGGCCGCTGCAGCTCTTGAAGCAAAGGGGATCACTACAGTAATTTCACCTCTGGAGGGGCCTCTTCCTTCATTCAAGTGCGGACCGTGTAAACCGGAAGACAACTCCCTTGCTGTGATATTCGCCACATCCGGCACTTCAGGAATGCCAAAGGCAGTAAAGCTCTCCCATTCGAATATTCTGGATAATACTATTGGTGTTTATAACACCTTCAAGCATTTTCAAAGTGATGACAACGTGATCAATGTGCTGCCTAATTTCCATGTCTTCGGCTACAACCTGTGTACCATACTTCCCCTTGTCAATGGATTAAGGCAGACCGTTGTTCCATCTTTCATGCCAATATCTTCATGTCTTCAGGCAATGATAGAAGCCAAGGTAACTGTTATTGCAGCAGTACCTACTATGTACTCCCTCTTCCTTGCTGTAATAGCAAAGGGACATCCAGTTCCTTCAACTCTGCGATTCATGGTATCTGGAGGAGACAAACTTGACCTGAGGGTAGACCAAAGGGCAAAACAGCTTTTCGGTGCCGAACTCTTTGAAGGTTACGGGCTTACAGAATGCTCTCCTATCGTCTCTGCAAACTGGAGTTCTGAGGAGAAAAAAGCAGGAACTGTGGGTACTCTACTGCCAGGCTACGAAGCCCAGATAAGGGATATGGAAGGTAATATCATCGATAAGCAGGAAGAAGGGATACTCTGGATCAAGGGGCCATCTGTAACAGAAGGTTATTTCAGGAGCCCCCAGATCACCAGTGAGAGAATAGTGGATGGATGGTTCAATACCGGTGATATCGCAACATTTGATAGTGAAGAACGTTTAACTATTCTGGATCGGGCCGGAGACATGATAATTGTGGGAGGATTTAATGTTTATCCTCAGGAAGTGGAAATGGTAATTAAAGGACATCCTGAAGTACAGGATGCGGGAGTTGTTGGAATACGCCATCACCTCAGCGGTGAATATGTAAAGACTTTCGTTGTACTCAATGAAGATTCAGAACTTCATGATCCAAGGAATATCATTAATTTCTGCAAGGACAAGCTTGCTCACTACAAGATCCCCCGAAAGGTTGAATTCGTAAAAGAACTGCCTTATTCAAACATTGGGAAACTGTTGCGCAGGAAACTCCGGAAATGATCTGTTCTTCCAGAATCCTGCAGTTATAAATTCCCCCGCTGCAGGATTCTGGTATTAAATGATATACAGCTTGATAAATATGATCCCTGTTTCTGAGTCTGTTGCCTGACCTGAGATTTTATAAAATTTATCCACAGGTGAGGCAAGAGACTCTTTTTATACCATTATTACCCTGGATAGATCTTTAGTTGTGAGCCCCTTATATTTTCCTTTGTATTCAAATTCCTTTCACCTGACTGACAATTTGCTGCATCGTGTAGAAACATAAAAAACCAGGATCATAGATCCTGGCGAAAAACTGAACAGATTTTCATATCTTAAACTGCCTTAAAGTCAATTACCGCTGCATCGTTCCAGCCATTCTTTTTTAAGCCTGCAGCCTGTCTTCGTAGAACCAAGTCCTCCAGAGGTGGAACCTCTCAGCTCTCTGGGAAGCAAATGCTGAACATTGATCAGGGCATCCACTACTTCATCTGGTGGAATAACGCTTTCTATGGCAGACAAGGCCATGTCACAGGAGGAAAGGGAATTTGCAACTCCGATGGCATTCCGCTTGATGCAGGGGACCTCCACTGGACCTGCTACAGGATCACAGATGAGACCCAACATGCTCTTAAGAGCAAGGGCAAAGGCCTGGCAGACTTCGACTCTGCTTCCTCCTGCCATTTGTGCAATACCCGCTGCTGCCATGGCCGAAGCAACCCCGATCTCGGACTGACAGCCACCCAGGGCTCCGGAAATGGGGGCTCTCATAGCTACAAGCACTCCAAAAAGAGATGACACCAAAAGACCGTCCACAATTATTTCCTTTGAAAAACCTCTGTATTCTGCTACGGATGAAAAAACTCCCGGGATCACCCCGCAGGCTCCAGCTGTGGGACATGCCACTACGCGGCCCATGGATGCATTAGCCTCCATGGAGGCAATGGCCCTGGCGACTGCAAGGGAAAGAACGGAACCTGAAACAAGCCTGTCCTTTTCAAAAGCTGACATCATTTTCTGTGCATCCCGACCGCACATTAGTCCTCCCACCATATGGTTGGGTCCGTCCAGACCCTTTTGTATGGAATCCTCCATTATCTTCCATCTTTCAAGTAGCATCTCACGGATCATTTCAGAAGAAAGACCACTACGAGCATGTTCATAATGAAGCGCTGCTTCTGGAAGACTTTTAGCCTCAGATCTACAGAAAGAAAGGACTGAGTGTATGGATGTGAATGCCGGATCGGGATTAACCATTCCATATTCGTAAAGAGAACTTATTAATCTTATCTCTACATCAGGAACAGCATTTTCTTGAATTTTTAGAAAAACAGGTTCAACATCAATATTCTCATCAGGTGCTGAGACAGAAAGGACTTTTGATCCCTCAGGCAATGTCGATCGTGTTCCTGCAACAGCAGAGAGATTAAAATTCTGACAGATCTTTTCAATAGTTTCCCTGCAACCTGTGAAAAGGATGACTTTTTCCTTACCCCTCAGGTCTGTCTTGACCCCTTCTATTTCTTCTATGAGGATCTCTCCTCCTCCGAGGGTAACTCCGGTGATGGACATTTCACGTTCACCTGAAATAAGGTGCATCTCAATGGTATTCGGGTTTTTGTTGCTTTCTCTTTCGGTATGGATATGAACTGGAATACCTTTTGTTGCAGCTTTTTGATATGCCTGCCTTATTTCAGGGTCATCGACATCCATACCAAGAAGTCCGGCTACAACTCCAGAATCTGTAAGATGTCCTTTGTAGGTATCAGAGAGGGCTCCGTAAAAAACAATATGGATCTCTTCCGGAACACTACCGAAGATCATCCGCCCCATTAAACCTATTCTCACTGCGCCTGCTGTATGGGAACTTGAAGGGCCTGTCATCACAGGCCCCGTAACATCAAAGAGACTTATGGCTGGACTTTTATCACTCATAAGATACGCTCCCCCTCAAGATGGCATTTCATATTACTTTGAAAGACGCTGGTATAAACATCCCGTTTATCTTGAGATCTGATCCTGCTTTATTGATAAAAACACATATGAACAAATCTAAATCTGTCTAAAGTTACTATTCTTATTTGACAGGATCGGAAAAGACAAATCCCTGCTCAAAAACAGTCTGGCATGCTTTTACAACTTCACTATCATAAAGTATACCCGCATTTTTCGTGATCTCATCCAAAGCCCTTACCCTGCCAAGCGCGGGCCGATAGGGTCTGTGAGAGGTCATCGCCTCTACAACGTCGGCCACAGCGATTATCCTTGCATCAAGTAGAATTTCTTTCCCTGAAAGCCCCCTGGGATAGCCTGAACCATCAAGACGTTCATGATGCTGAAGCACTATATCCGCTATCTCCCCCTGAAACTCGACATTTTCGAGTATATCGTGACCGGTTTGGGGGTGCATTCTGATGATAGAAAACTCAAGTTCAGTAAGTTTTCCGGGCTTGTTCAGTATCTCACTGGGTATGCTGAGCTTTCCCACATCATGAAGTGCTGCGGCCGTATAAAGGATATCCCTTTCCCTCGCAGATATACCCATTTCCCTTGCAATTGATGCTGAAAGTTTCGCAACTTTATCCTGATGTCCTGCTGTATATGGATCTCTGAGTTCTGTCACTGAAGAGATCACCTGGACAATACCCTTGTTCAGTCTCTTTACCTTTCTCAGAGAGGATAGCAAAGAGATCCTTGATCTTTTAAGGAGAGTCATGTCATTGAATGAAACGATAAAACTCTGTCCTTTATCAAAAGGAACTATCATCGCATGAATATAGATCTTTTTGTTCTTCGCAACTTTTGCTTCACATTCATATTCAAAGGGATTGATTCTTCCTTCTTCGTCAGGTTTCAGATGTCTACGGATCTTGTTAACCGTTTGCCTTTCAAAAAACCTGGCAAAATTTATTTTCCCCTGGACCTGTTGAGCGGTGAATCCAGTAATTTCCTCAAACTTCAGATTGACAAGAGTTATTACTCCATCGTTTCGTATCAGGCAGAAAGCAAAACCAGCAGTATCAAAAAGCGTTTTATACTTTCTTTCAGCCTCAAAGGATTCCTTTTGTTTTATTTCAAGGTCCTTTCGCAACTCAATTTCCTTTGTAATATTCGTTCCAATCTCAACAATTCCATTAATAACACCGTTGTCATCCCTCACAGGATATGCATGGATATTCCATACTCTACCGTCTGGAGTGGTAATCTGCCCCTGCTCCACCTGATCTGTTTCAAGACTTTTCTCAACGGGACAACGCGGACAGGGAGTATCACTTTCTGCCCATAGTTCATGGCATTTTCTTCCCCTTATAGAATCCTGGGTAACGTTCAGAGTCTCTCCGGCAGCCTTATTCAAATAAATTATTTCATGATCCGGACTCTGAAAAACCAATAGATCGGTCATACTTTCAAGAATGATTCTTTTTTCCTTTTCACTTCTTTTTAGTTCTACTGCAGCGATCTCTCTCTCTGTGACATCGGTCCCAACAGCTATTGCAATATAACGCTTTTCTACACAGTCATAAAAACTGGAAGCAGTGTAGGAAACCCGGATCTCCTCTCCCCTGGAATTGACAAGAACGCTTTCCCATACTGAAACAGGATGTCCTTCTTTAAAAACCCTAAGAGCTGCCTCTGAATGATATATGTATTCCTTCCGGGAAGGAAATAACTCAACAATACGTGCTGGATCACTGTTAAGTTCATCAAGATCTTCAAAGTTCATTTCAGCCATTGTTTTTGGATTCCAGAAAAGAAGCTTACCTTCGCTGTCATATAGAATTATAAAAACATCCGCATTCTTAACCATGGCTTCAAACTGATTCTGAATTCTCTGGGCCGCTTCCCGTATTTTTTCATTTTCCGTCAGGTCGAGAAGGGATACAACTGACTGGTCAGTTCCCTCAATTATTGAGCCTGTCAACCATATTCTTTTCACTTTCCCATCACTGGCAAGGAAACGGAAAAAATACCCGTGAGGAACTTTTTCCGGAGAAATTCTCCTGAGATGATGATATTCCATCATCCTGGATATCTCCTCAGGAGAAACAAATTCTGTCCACTTTCTACCAATAAGTTTATCTAAAGAATAACCACTCATCCTCAAGAATTCATCATTAACAATTAGGATGGAAGTATCATTATCCAGAACAGCAATGGAAGTACCCATGCTGTTGAAAAGTGTTTCATATCTGGTAGCATTTTCCTCAGCCTCTTTTCTGGCTTCTGTAAGGTCTGTAATATCCTCTCCAGATGAGATAATGTAAGTTACAAATCCATTTACATCCCTGAGTACAGAATTATGCCACCGGATCATTCTGATCTCTCCACTACGTGTTATAACAGGATTTTCGTTGAACTCCCCCCCCTCTCCCCTTATAACCCTGCTAAACACATGTCTTACAGTATTTCTAAATCCTTCGGGTACACAAAAGTCAATAAAATTCCCTTTATCAAATTCTTTTAGATTATATCCAAGAATATCTTCTGCCCTTCTGTTAAGCAGAACAGGCTTCCCTGAAGGGGAAAAGACCCCTATGAATACATTTGCCGTATCAAGAAAAGCTGCATTAAGATTTTTTTCTGCTCTGAGATCTTCTTCTACAGATCTTTGTCTGGTAATCTCACGTAAAGAACTTACAGCAGCCTTTATTTCACCATCATCGTTATATACGGGACTCAAATAATATTCCAGGAAACGGTTTCTTTCTCCAAGATAAACAACCATCTCTCCCCTTATGCAGTCACCTTTTTTAAGGGTCCTCTCGATCTCTTTCTTATAATAGTCAGGGGTTTTAAAAATTGTATCAATTTCATAAAGATCAAATCCTTTTACCTGGTCAGGGGGATACCCTGATAAGTCTCCGGCACATTTGTTCTGGTAAATTATCCTTCCCTTGAGATCATAAACGTAAATATAGTCAAGAGAACTATCGAGGATATCTTTTAAGGATATACTATCTGTTATCATGAAATCCCTCCCTTCAAGACCATGATATTTTCTCTCTTTCTGTGGAATGTATCAGAAAAACATTTATTTATCTATACTGGTTGTCACATATTTTTAAAGATATTCAGTCCAGTTTTTGTCGAATGCACCGGGACCATCATCTCTCATTGCCCAAATTACATTTTCCACCTATTAAATTCTTCTAAAGTCTTTTTTAATCTCAAATGACAATAGGAAGGAGAATAAACATGAAATAAAGGGCTTTGAAGAGAGAGTCCATGACATGCATTGCCATAATCTTTACGGCGCTCCCCTGATCGCCATGTCCATTAATGATAACAAAAGGGGGAAATACCTTCGGGTGAAGTATTGATAAGATCACGGGAAGTGATCTCTGGAAGTAAATAATCCTCTTTGCCAGATCTTCAATTCCTGGATTTTGCAAGAATATCAATATTGATCATATTTTAAAGATCATTAATTCAGTTCTTTGCTGTATTTTCTGCCTGAACCCATCATAACGCTTATGACGTGGAGAGATTCGACATTTTCACATACTATCTTGATTGCTGCAAGGATAGGAACTGAGAGCAGAGCTCCCATAATACCCCAGAGCCAGCCCCAGAATAGAAGAGATATGAGAATAACAACGGGACTTAGATTAAGTTCATCACCCATTACTTTTGGAGCAACTATATTACCCATAGTCTGCTGGATCAGGAAAAGGATTATAGCAATAAGAAAAGAAGGAAAGAAATCCGGATAAAACTGAACAACAGCCACAAGAACGGGAGGAACAGATGCTATAACTGAACCTATGGTTGGTATAAAGTTCAGGATAAAAGCAAACACTCCCCAGGTGACGGCAAAATCCACGTTCATATAGTAAAGCGCAACCCATACAAGGAAACCAGTAATGAGACTGATAAGAAACTGCATGGTAAGGTATCTGCTTATCTGGTTGGATACTGTCTGAATTATCTTTGTTATTTTCTCTGAATATTCATTGTTAAACGCTTTCCTGATCTTGTAGGAAAAATACGGAGAACCTGAAAGCATAAAAACGAGAAAGATAATCACAAGTATAAGGTTTGAGAAAAAGGATACCAGAGACCCTGAGAAACTGAAAAGATATGCTCCAGCCCTCTCTCCCCAGTTTATCTGCGTCCAGAAATCAGGAGGCAGATCCACACTTGAGGTAAGTGATTTGGCTATATCAATAAGCTGAGAGTAGTATCTGGGATATACCTTTGCTATAGCCATTATCCTTG
>CAYPIU010000058.1:0-8334 GCA_964410915.1 uncultured Synergistales bacterium
CCGTGGTGAGGCGATTTGGTATTCCTTCTGCTTCCTCTGCAGTTAAACAGACAATTATCATTAATTCATATACTTGCCTGGTATCTGTTTTTATGTGATGTTATAATCTGTTAAATAGAAAGCAAGACAAAAGGAGGTCAATAACATGACCAGGATAACCATATTTATTGTGATCTGTCTCGCTATAGCGGGATTAAATCTCAACATATCGGCAACTCAAGCATCAGCCCAGGAAGAACCTTCATCCAGATGCGGCCTTGTAACACTTAATGATAAACCCTTAACTCTTGCAGGGGATGAGCTGCGTGTGGGTGAAAAAGCACCTTACTTTACACTCCTGGATGAAGACAGCAACCAGGTCTCCATGGATGAATACAGGGGAAAGACCCTGGTAATTTCAGTGATGCCCTCCATCGATACACCCACCTGAATGAGCCAGATACAGTGGCTGGCCGGTCAGGCTGGCGCCATGAAAGACGAAGTAGTTATAATTAACATAAGCGTAGATCTTCCCTACGCGTTGAAAAGATACAGAGAAGAAAAAGGTATAGATAATGCCATCTTCCTTTCCGATCATTTTGATACAAGCTTCGGTAAAAACTGGGGGCTGCTGCTTGAAGAAATACGTCTTCTTGCCCGGGGCCTTTTTATCGTGGATGAAGATGGAATAATTCGATACACCCAGGTAAGTCACGACGATCTGTTCAACAAAAGTCTAAACTATGAAGAAATTGCCATTACATTCGACGAAATGAATTTGTTCAAATAGTTCTTTCTCTAAATATAAATGAGATCATCTTAAGGGAACCCCTTTCATAAGGAGGTTCCCTTTCAGGTTTTTATTTCCATTTTTCTATTATTAAAGTCTGTTCTAAATACAGGATCCTACAGTTTATAAAAAAATCAGATAAATAACGCTCGATTAACTTGATGAACCAAAAGAACTAATGTATCATTCATTCTGTCCCCTTTTATCTCTTGAACAGGTTAACTTGCTTAGCTGAATAATTAAAGAAGGGATCCTGAAATGAAAAAACCGTCTGATCTTATTATTAAATGTTTGATACTCTGGTTACTTACAACTGTTTTTTTTATATCGCCTCTTTCAGCCAGGGAAATATCCCTGGAAAGATTTCTTCTTATGGTTCAGATCAATAACAAGAGTATCAAGTCCTCTGCCAGAAATCTGGAATCAACATATTATTCTGTGAAATCTGCTGTGGCTCCTCAGAGAACAAAAGTAAACATTCAGGAAACCACCAACGCTATTACCAGTGAAACAGCTGAAAACACTCTTTCTTTAGGGATATCCCAGGAGATCGATATTTCAGGTATCTACTCAGACCAGGAAAAAAGTGCTGTTTATGGCTACAAAGTTCAAGCGGAGACACACAGAAAACTGGTCAATGAAATTCTCTCATCGGCAGAGTCCCTTTACTGGAGAGCCATAATGGGTCAGGAGAATGCTGATCTTTACAGGAATATCCTCGGGGAAAGAGAGGAAATTCTTCGTATAACCCGTGAACAGTTCCGCCAGGATATTATACCCAGGCTTGATGTTGTAAGAGCCGAAGCGAGGGTTGAAGAAAGCAGAAGCCTTCTTACCCAGGCTCGGTCAAATTACAACGATCTGCTGTCCAGACTCTCAACTCTCGTGGGAGGGATGGAAGTCATTCCTCAACGAACAAGCCTGATACCACCAGAAATGCCTTCTGTTAGAAATGTTGAAGAAACCTGTTCGTCAAGACCGGACATTTTATCACTGCAATATGCCCTGGATAAGGCAAAAACTGACCTGAAACTCGCATCCAGAGGGCTTTCCCCCACTCTGGACGCTTTTCTGGGCTGGACAGCCTGGTCTGATGCCAGGATAGTTTCTCCACCGGAGGACGAACTCCTTCTTTCCCTCACAATGAATATTCCTTTAACCGATGGAAACAGAACTCATTATCAGGTGAAAGAAAAAGAAGAAGCCATAGGTTCAGCCCGAAAAGAACTGGGAGCACGTATGGATACAGCAATGGAGGAAATAACCCTGGCACGAAACAGGTGGGAAAGAGCCATTGCCATCCGTAAAAGCAGGGAAAAACAGGTTCAGCTTGCTGAAGAGGAATTGAGAATAACTACCCTTCTCTACCAGGAGGGTTTGGGCAGCCAGCTGGATCTCTTGAACGCTCAGACAGAGCAGGTAAGGGCAAGTACGGAAAGACTCGACGCCGTTAAAGAACTCTACCTCGCACTGGTAGATATGAAAAAAGCATGCGGTTACTACGCACGAGAGTATACAGACAAGGAACTCATAAGATATTGAGAGTGGTGATCCCCATGAAGAGAAAAAAAGGGTTTTCGTGGCTACTGACGCTGTTTATTGTTTTTATAATCCTTGGAGGAATATTTTTTGGTTTCCGCTTCCTGTCTTCACGAAGAGCTGAGGAAGTTCCCCCGAAAAGTGTGGCCGACATAAGGGCAGAAAAGGGAATTCCTGTGAAAGTTGATCAGGTGGAAGTTCTTCCATGGCAGGTATGGAAACGATATTACGGACAGGTCAGACCTTCCCGGACCCAGGACCTGACATCATATGTGAGAGAGTTTATCGTGAATGTGCCCGTTGATGTGGGCGACAAGGTCAGGCAGGGAGATGTACTTCTGGAACTTTCCAAAGAAACCCAGGCTTTTGATCTTGCGGCAAGGATCGCTGATTACAGGGAAGCTAAAAGAGATTATGAAAGAAAACTTGCCTTGAGCAAAGCCGGAGGCATATCAAAACAGGAAGTGGAAAAAGCTTATGTGACCATGCAGCAGAAAAGATCCCTTGTAGCTGATGTTCAGACCAAGGTTTCACGAACCAAAGTATACGCTAAGATCGACGGCACTGTAACCTACAGGGATGCAGAGGTCGGAGAGATCGCCGAATCCGGGAAGAAACTTATGGTTGTTGCAGATACAAAAAATCTTGAAGTGGAAGTCCTTTTACCACCCCTCGAAGTCGGGCGGATCAGAAAGGGTGTTGCTGTGAGAATAAAGCTTCAGGACAGAACCTGTCCTGAAGCTAAAACATGTATGGGAACTGTTCTGAGAATAGATCCCGAAGCCGAGCCATCGACGGGTCTTTTCAAGTGCATAGTAAAACTTGCTCCTGACGCAGATTTCCCTCCGGGATCATATGTAGAGACCGAATTCCTCATAGATAATAGAGCCGAGGTAGTTCAGGTACCATACGAGATCATAGATCGAGAGGGCGGAAGGGCTTTTGTCTTCGTTGTTGAGGATGGCAGGGCCTTCAAGCGCTATATAGAGGTGGGTGAAGGTGTAGACCGTATGAGAGAAGTAGTTTCGGGGCTAAGCCAGGGTGAAACCATCGTTGTAGAGGGCATGGACAATTTATTCGACAGTGCCAGAGTATGGATCCAGGAACCGTAGCGATTTTGGAAAGACCGTAGGATGGACTGACCTCCCATCAATAAAGGGGTTTTGGTTTTAAACTTCTCTGCGCAACTCTGCGTGGACCCGAAGGGTCCCTGCGGTTAAGGGATTTTATCCTTGATCTGAAATTTTCGTTCGATGAAAACTGATGGGCTGAAGCCCATCCTACTTTTTAGAATTTTTTCAAAAGGGGTAACTGATGGGCATAATTGGAACTTTCATCCGCAGGCCGGTTTTGACAAGCGTAACTGTCCTAATGGCCGTTTTTATTGGAATATACGCCTATTTCGAGCTTGGAGTGGAGCTTCTCCCAAGGGTGGATGTTCCTGTGGTCGTAGTCCAGACAGTCTACCGGGGAGCAGGTCCTGAAGAGGTGGAAAACCTTGTTTCAAAACCCGTGGAGGACGCTCTGGCCCAGGTTGAGGGAGTCAACAAGATCGAAAGTTTTTCTCTTGAGGGCATCTCTTTTGTAGTCGCAGATTTTGAATACGACATTAACCTTTCCGAGGCCACTCTGGATGTATCCAACAGGGTCAAGGCCATTTCCGGGCTTCTTCCGGAAGACGCCGAGGACTCTGTTGTTGAAAAGTTTGACATCAACGCACAGCCTTTCATGACCATGGCGGTTCTCTTTTCTGTTCCTGAGGAAGAAGCATATACTGTAGTCGAGGACAGGCTTCAGCGCCAGATAACCCAGATAAAAGGCCTTGCCAATGCAGACATCCTGGGAGGCATCCAGAGAGAGATCCATGTTTATGTAGACCCGACAGACATGGAACAGTTCGGAATAGATCTCAGTGAAGTCACCAGAATACTGGCAGCCAACAATCTTAACGATCCTTCCGGAAACATCGCAAAGGGAGGGAAGGAACTCTCTATCCGCGTACTTGGCGAGGTTGAAAACCCCGGAGAGCTGGAGAATATAAGAGTACCTCTTGATAACGGATCTTCAGTCCGTATTGGGGATTTCGCCAGGGTGGTTGATACCACCGAGGAAAGAAGGGGTTTCGCCAGGTATGGCGGGCGAAACGCCATATTTGTTGACTGTATAGCCAGCCCCAACGCAAACATTGTTGAAATAAGCAGTGAGATACGGGAGGAACTGAATGAGATCAGAGATTACATGCCTCCCGGATACGAGATCATAGTTACCAATGATGAGTCGGATTTTATCTCAGAAGCTGTAAGGAATGTATTCCGGGACATGGGATTCGGGATCCTTTTAACCGGACTCATTCTATATCTTTTCCTGATGAGATTTTCCGTCACTCTGGTTGTGGCTCTCTCAATGCCCACTGCTGTCGTAGCAACTTTCATTCTCCTCTACACTACAGGCACAACTCTCAACATAATGAGTACTCTGGGACTTGCTATTTCCATTGGAGTCCTTGTAAACAATGCCATTCTGGTAATAGAAAACATATTTAGATTCAGGGACATGGGACTCGATCCCCTGGAAGCATCCGAAAAAGGAACTCAAGAAATAGCACTTTCCGTTCTTTCCACCACTGTAACCAACCTGGCGGTCTTCATTCCCGTGGTTTTCATGGGCGGTATTGTCGGCCAGTTCTTCAGTGATTTTGCAATTGCTGTGGTAATAGCAACTCTCTTTTCTCTATGGGTGGCTTTTTCATTCACCCCAATGGTAGCTGCAAGGATAAGTTACGACAAACCATCACGGCTCAGCAGGTTCCTTACTGGATGGTTTCAGTGGCTCTATTCAGGATTTGACAGGCTTCATCATTTTCTTGTGGAAAGGACCCTCAAACATCCCGTAATAACCCTTGGACTTTTTGGGCTTCTTTTTGCAGGTTCCCTTACTCTGACAGGGAACCTGGGAGTTCAGTTCCTTCCAAACGCTGATCAGGGAGTTGTAACCATGGAGTTATCGCTGCCTTCAGCAGTATCTCTTGAATATACCGAGAGAATATCTAAACAGATCGAGGATCATATCAGGACCCTGCCGGATATAAAAGAAGTGGAGGTCTTTGCTGGAGGCACAGGAGCCGAACAGGGAGTAAACCAGTCAAGGATCAGGATCTTCATGAATGACAGGCAGGGAAGGGTCAGTACTTTTGAGATAGCTGATATGATGAGGCCTTACCTTGCTTCCATTCCGGATCTTACTCCAGTTATTGCTGCTTCAAGCAGCGGGGGACCTCCCGGCAGAGCCCTTCAAATTGGCGTTATCGGAGATGAGATAAATGAACTGGACAATATCTCGAACAAGCTTCTGGATATCATGCAGAGAACCCCAGGAATAGTAGAAGCTGACGTAAACTGGGAACTGGGCCGCCCTGAGATCAACCTCAAGGTTAACCGCTGGAGGCTTGCCCAGCTTGACCTCAGTGTTTCGGATCTTGCTGATACATCGAGGGCCTATATAACAGGAAAAGATGCTGGCGTCTTCAGAACAGGAGGCAGGGAATACGATATTCTGGTCATGCTGGAACCCTCTAAATCAGACAATATTTTTGACCTCCCGGGACTTCCTGTACCTACTAAAAAGGGTTTTGTCCCCCTGGGACTGGTAGCAGAAGTAGAATACGGTCTCGGCCCCACTACGATCCTGCGAAAGGACAGGAGCCGTTACATGGCAGTAGAAGCAGATGTATCAGGAATAACCGTGGGTGAAGCCTTTAACAGGATAATGCCGGAGATCCGTAAGCTAAAGCTTCCTCCTGGTTACAGATTTGATTTCGCTGGAGAAGTTGAGACCATTCAGGAAAACTTCAGATTCATGTTCCTGGCATTCGGCATGGCCGTTGTACTGACTTTCATGGTAAACGCAGCTATTCTTGAATCATACCTTTTCTCGTTCATAATAATGCTCACAATTCCCCTTTCAGCCATAGGAGTAATTCCCCTTCTTTTTCTCACCGGAGTATCAGTTTCCGTTTACGCACTCCTCGGAGTTATCATGCTGGTGGGCCTTGTGGTTAACAATGCCATCGTTATCATCGATTATGCTGAGCGAAAACGAAGGGAAGGGCTCCGACCCTATGACGCCATACTTGAAGCATGCCAGATCCGTCTGCGACCAATCGTCATGGCAGATGTTACCTCTGTCATCGCCATGCTGCCCCTTGGGCTGGGGCTTGGTGCAGGAGGAGCATTTCGGCAGCCCATGGCCATAGTTGTTATCGGAGGTCTTCTTGCGGGAGGAACCCTGGCCCTTTTTGCCATACCCCCGGTGTATGAACGGGTCTGGGCTTTCAGGGATTGGAAAAACCGGAGAAAGAAAAAACATTAAAACCTCCCCTTTGAAACCAGGACCTCCATATCTCTTAAATTAAGGATGGTTATTTCCCGTTTTTCAACCTTTATAAGCTTCTCTTCTTCAAATTTTGCCAGGATCCTGGAGAGAGTTTCAGGGGTGGTACCAAGAAAACCTGCCAGTTCAACCCGGGAAATACCCAGACGGATCTGCTCCTGATCATTCTGCTCATACATTACGTACATAAGATAAGCCGCAAGCCTGCCTGGAACTTCTTTAAGAGCAATACTCTCAAGCTGACTTGTGACCTGGCGGATCCTCAAGGAGAGAGTCGAAAGCATTGAAAGTGCAAGAGATGGATTTTTCTTTATAAGTTCCAGAAATTCAAGCCTCGGAAAAAGAATAACTTCCGTATCAGAAATAGCCATTGCGCTTGCAGGAAAAGTCATGCCAGCATAAACAGCAACCTGCCCAAACTGATCAAGAGGACCACAGATATGAATTATCACTTCTTTACCATCGAAAGATTCCTTGTAGATTTTCACACTGCCCCTTACTACTACATAAAACCCATGCCCGGGATCACCCTCAAAAAAAACATTCTCTCCCCGTGAATAATGTTTTTTTACTGCTATTGCTGCAATATCATTCAATTCATTTTGTTTAAGCCCTTCAAAAAAAGGCAACCTCGAAAAGAAATCAGGAATGTTTTCCACTTTCTGCCCTCCTGTCTCAATTATTCCGCATAAGAACAATTAAACAACTGTCATAAAAATCTGTATTTATGCATAGGGATCCTTATAAAGTGCTGTCTCATACAGATAAAGTGTGTTCATTTCTTGATACAGGTCAAGGAAAGCATAACAGGAATATGTCATTATTGAAATCGATACAAATTGCAAGCTTTTTAAGGAGGTACAAAGTTGAAAAACCGTGATGAAAAATCAGAAAACTATAAAGTACTGGATATTAGAGAAGCCTCAGGGAATTTTTTACCCGGACTTTTAAAGACAGCAAGGAAAACTGAGATCGGCGAGGGGCTATGTGTAGTACAGACATTTAAACCTCTCCCTTTATATTCGGCCATGGAAGAACTGGGTTTTGAACACCGCACAGAAAAGATTTCCGAACATGAATTCAGAGCATATTTTTTCAGAGTAAAAAAGGGAAACAGCACATATGTCAATACTGGAGATCTTCCTATGAAACCCACTGCCATGTTAAACTATAAAATGGTAGATAGTTCACTTGCTAACATTTCAGTTGATTTCTGGAACCTGATCTGGGGGAAAAAGGATTCCGCCATAGACCTGAAGACAAAGCTCATTCTCTCTTTATCCAATGCAGTGGGAGCAGGAAGACTTCGACAGGCATCCAGGGAGCTTGTCAAGGCATATTCCATCGGACTTACCGTTCCGGAAATGGACGAACTTTTCTCTTTATTCGCATGGAATGGGGGAATAGGCACCTTTTCATCAGAGATAGGCCCTTCTTCACTTTTTAAAGCATATAAAAAAATAAAAGAATCGGAATCCAAGGGGAAATCCCGGGAGGCAATTACTACAGAACTTATGGAAAATTTTGGCGAAGATAATCCGGATACGGGTGTAATTTCAAAAATTTAAGGGAGGTAAAGATATGTATTGTTTTCAGTGTCAGGAAACAGCAGGGAACAAGGGATGTACGGTACAGGG
>CAYPIU010000059.1:0-6721 GCA_964410915.1 uncultured Synergistales bacterium
AGAACCCTCTCTTCTGACCATCCCAGGGAGGGGGATCTCCATTACGGAACTCCTCTGAACTCGGCCCTTTAAGGTTCCTGAGTCGCCAGGTACCGTAGAAATAACTGAAGATCAGCACAGCCAGAGTAGATGGCCAGCCAGAAAGAAAAGCAAAGACAAGAACAAGAAAAGCATTGGTGGATTTCATAAGAAGGATCTGCAGAACCATCCTGCAACCAAAGAAAACTGCCCAGAGAATAGTAACTTCTGTGTAAGCCGGCCTGACCCTGGGATGCCAGTACCACTGCAGAGGGTAATGCCGTGCAAAATAGCTTGCCCAGGCCACGAATGGTCGTTTAAAAGGAAGACTTAAAAAGCAAAGAAAGAATATTAAACCGTTACTGCCGATACCCGGAAGAAGAACCCTTCCTGCCTGCCCCGTCCTTATAACAGCTATGATGACTACAAGGAGCACTCCCAGACCTCCCAGGGAATACCAGGGAAACCTGCGCCTCAGGAGATCTCTGAGAAAAAAGACAAATCCGGATATGGCTGAAAGGGTAGCTGATATTTTTATACCGACGGAACTGACAAGGAGAAGGAATATCATAATGGGAACGAAGGTTTCAATAATATGCATTTTACCCCTGGAGACCTCATGGATCTCATCTTTGATCTCCAGGAACTTTTCACGTATCACCCCATTATGCTCATCCCCTCCGGTGAAAAGAAATATGACAGAACCCGGAAATATATTGCTTCCGGGTTCTGTCTGAAAAACTATTTACCTGTAATTTTCTCCAGAGCCTTAATGGCCTTTTCGTAATCAGGTTCACTGGTCACTTCGGGTACTATTTCCACATAGCGGATAACATTATCTTTATCTACCACGAAGACAGACCTCGCAAGAAGGCGAAGTTCCTTTATCAAGACTCCCCAATTGTTCCCGAAAGAAGCATCTCTATGGTCCGAAAGCGTGACTGCCCTTTCTATTCCTTTTGTCGAGCAAAACCGACTTAAAGCAAAAGGAAGATCCATGGAAATATTAAGAACTGCTACATCGTCCGGCTGATTCGCTGCATCCTCATTGAACCATGTAATTTGCATATCACATACCGGAGTATCAAGTGACGGAGTTACTGATATCACTTTGATCTGCCCATGGTAGTCCTCGAGTTTTACGGGAGACAATCCCTTGTCCAGAACTGTAAAATCCGGGGCCTTGTCGCCCACTGATAAGGAAGGACCAGTTAGAGTAAGAGGATTTCCTTTCATGGTAATAATTCCTGTTCTTTCCATAATTCCACCTCCATATACTTTGATACAGTATATTCATTGTATCACAGAGATATTAGGAAACGATTCTGTCTTCAAACTTACTTTTTACCTCCAACATATACCGGAAAAAATTCGGGCCGGGATAAAAATCCCGGCCCGTAAGATATCATTCTCTATTCAATTAGCAGTTTCTTGTCCATCTCCAGTTTTGTATATCCTGCGGGAACTACAAAAAGGGTGTCTTTCTGTCGTTTTTCTTTTATATTCGAATAAATGATGGTTGCAGTATCTTTAGGGTTCTGGACATATGTCTTGATCGGATAATTGAGCTTTTCAGCTACCCATAAAGTAGATTCCCCAAGGTTCTTATCATTATAGACAATATGTATCTTTTCACAGATATAGTTTTCAACATTTTCTGAACCAAGTTTGGTTATTTTCCCCTGTTCAGCCAGTTTTTCCTCAATCTTCTCCTCATCACCAAGCATAACCTGGGTATTGGGTCTCTCTACATACATTTTCTGTCCAGGTAGAAGGATGTACATCATCCCGGCATCACCATTAACGATCACGACCTGATCTCCCAAAGGTGTTTCCATTTCCTGCCTCATTGAATTATCTCTTACAAAAACTTTTCCTTTGATCTCTCCGCCCTCATTGCTATTTATCGTCATATCCGCCTGAAACTCCGCTGCCCCAACAGCAACAGCCATGATAATTATCATGGCAAAAGCCGCTAAGGAACTTCTGCATGCTCTTGAAAACATCTGAAAAAACCTCCCTGGAATATTACAATTTTAGTCTCAGTATTACAGTAAATGATCGGTAAAGACTTACAGCAAACTATCCTTACAAATCGTCTTTTGTGAAATATATAATCCATATTAGCACTGCAAAGAAGTTGTGCAATATTTTTTATCCATTTGTCATTACATATCACTCCACAAAAGAGAAATTACTCCCTCGGAAAGGATCATTCCTCTTCTTCCTCTATTACAAAACCTTTCTTCCTGAATTCAGCAGCATTTGAAGCAGCCCTGGAGAGAAATTTGTAGATCAACTCCTGTTCATTCTCTGTGAAACCCTGCGAAAGGACCTTTGTCCACCTCGCCCGAGTTTCCCATATGCGAGGTGCAAGTTCTTTTCCTTTTTCCGTCAGGTAAATATGATAAGATCTTCGATCTTTCTGGTCCCTTTTGCGCGTTATATAACCTGTTTCCAAAAGTCTCTTGACCGCTCTTGCAGTAGTAGTTTTATCCATTTGAAGGTTTTCGCTCAACTCGTCCTGGGACATTCCTTCTCTTCTGTAAATGGCTGCAAGGAAATTCCTGGGGCCATGCCCTATATCCAGCTGGGAAAATTCGTTATCAAAATAACTGTGGCCGTATCTGTGAATTACAGAGACCATTTTACCGATGGATCTTCGGGTATCCATAATTGTCCTACTCCCCTTCCGCGACAAGCTCAGCCCTGTTAAGACTGTTCATCTGGGGTATTACTACCGCCAGTGTTATGACCGTAGAAAGAATATCCGATATGGAAAAGGATAACCATACCCCGTCGATGCCAATATATTTGGGCAGTATCAAAAGGATCGGCACCAGAAAAAGTATCTGCCTGGCAGTGTTAAGGATAAAGGAGGGAGTAGCCTTTCCAATGGCCTGGAACAATGTCCCGCCTATCATCTGGAAACCGACAAAGAAAAAACCCATGGTCATCAGCCTCATAGTATGGGGTCCCATGGCCAGAAGCTGAGCATCATGGGTGAATATTGACAAAACCGCCCTCGGAAAGGTCAGAAAAATAACGGCCATAAAACTTGTATAGGCTGTGGCCAGAAAAGCCGACTTCCAGATAACTTCCCTGGCCCTGTGGTAATAACGGGCTCCGTAACTGTATCCCAGAATCGGCTGCATACCCTGGGAAATGCCTACCATTGGCATGCCCGAGAACATCACCAGCCTGTTCACCACACCGAAGAGTGCCACCGCCATGTTGCCCCCGTAAAAGGCTGCCAGCCTGTTCACAAAACCGAAGACAAAACTTGTGGCAGCATGCCTCACCAGTGCAGGCAGACCAATTACAATGATCTCACCCAGAATTTTAGGATCCGGCCTGAGATTCTTCATATGAAATGTGAGAATGCTCCTTCCCGTGGAGTAATACCAGGCGATCCATGCAATGACAGAGAACCTCGCCAGTATTGTGGCAATGGCCGCACCCCTTATGCCCATGTCCAGGACAAATATGAAGATCGGATCCAGGATAATATTGGTCACAGCACCGATAAGCATGGAGTACATGGCCACCCTGGCCGCTCCCTCCGAACGGATAACGTTGTTCATGGAAATACTGAATATTATCAGCGGTGAACCAGCGAATATGACGCTCATGTAATCCCCCGCATAGGGAAGGATCTCGCTGGTGGCTCCAAAGACACTCAGTATGGAGGAAGTGAAAAGGGTCCCTGCCAGGGCTATGGTACCTCCAAAACCCACTATGGCAAGAAGATTGTTGCCAAAGGCGGTCTCTGCCCTGTCATATTTCTTTGCCCCCAGGTTCCTGGAGATCACTGAGGCTGACCCCATCCCAAGCATGGCACCGGTGCCCCCGATGATCATCTGTAAAGGAAAGCTGACCGAAAGAGCACCGATCCCCAGGGCTCCCACTCCGTGACCAATATAGATAGTATCCACCAGGTTGTAGGCAGCCTGGACAAGCATTCCCACAATAGCAGGAAGGGAGAGCTTCCATATAAGGCTGGAAATGGGTTCACGGGCAAGCATTTTTTCTCTCTCCTGGTTCAATAAAAAAACTCCTTTATTTTTTAATTAGTTGTATTTACAACTGAATAATAACAAAGAATAGTTGTAATTACAACTATGTTCCGAAAAAACGATCCCCAGCTTTCACCGGGGATGTAGTATATCAGAAAGTGGAAGTTAGCTTGTAGATACCGAATTCCCTGTGTTTCAGCGCTTCCGCCTTTGTCAGCCTGCCCCTGCATACCGCTGCGATCTCCTGTATCATCCTCTCTCCAACCTCCGGGATGGTCTCAGTGCCGGTGATGATGGTGCCCCCGTTAATGTCGATATTCTCCTCCATAAGCTGATAAGTACGAGGATTTCCAGTTATCTTGATGACCGGTGCCAGGGGTGATCCCGTGGGGGTTCCCCTTCCTGTTGTAAATATTACTATCTGAGCACCTCCTGCTACCATACCTGTAATGGATTCAATATCCTGACCGGGAGTATCCATTACGTAAAAACCCTTCCCCGATGGCCTCTCTCCATATTCAAGGACACCCTGAAGCGGACTGGTACCTCCCTTATATATGCAGCCGAGAGATTTTTCCTCAATTGTTGTAAGACCTCCCTCGATGTTACCAGGAGTAGGCTGACTACCCCTGAGGTCCACTCCCATTGAATTTGCTCTCTTCTCACAATCCGACACTATTTTCAGAAGCTTTTCACCGACTTCATCCGAAACAGCCCTTCTCACAAGAACATGCTCCGCACCTATCAGCTCAGTGGTCTCGGAAAGGATAGATGTACCTCCCAGGGCCACCAGCTTATCAGAAACATATCCGTGTACAGGATTGGCGGCAAGGCCGGAAGTGGCATCTGATCCTCCGCATTCCAGGCCCAGAATTATGGACTCAGGCGAGATCTCTTCCTTCTCGTAAATGGAGACCTTTTGAGCCATTATCCTTGCCAGCCGGAGGCCTGCTTCCTGGGTCTTCAGGGTGCCTCCGCATTTCTGGATCACCAGTGCCTCCACCGGCTTTCCCGTTGAGGCTATCTCCTCTGCCAGCCAGTCCACCTGTAGACTTTCGCAGCCCAGGCCTATCACCAAAACTCCCGCCACGTTGCCGTTTTTCCCCAGACCTGCCAGGGTCCGGGCAGTCACGTCAAGATCCGGCTTTATCTGGGCACATCCGTGCTGGTTGGGAAGAGCTATGGCTCCCTCCACCTGATCCGCAATGCGTTCTGCCACAACTGAAGCACAGACCGATGCTGGAATTACAGCAATATGATTGCGAATGCCCACATCTCCATTGGACCTCCTGTAACCCATGATCTTCATGACTTTACCTCCAGATCTCCACGACCCCTGAGGCTTTCCACATTGTGCACGTGAACATGAGCCCCAGCCGGGATATCAGACGTTGCCCTTCCTATGATCTCTCCATATTTGATAATATTCTCTCCGGTGGGAATGTTTACCAGGGCGAACTTATGCCCGAAGGGAATGGAATTTTTCAGACTCATGGTTTCCACTTTTCCCTCCACCTCAAAACATGCTTCCTCTCCCTGGTTAAGGTCCCGTATGATGGTGCCCACATTGTCAGAACTCTTCATCACCAGAGCATTCCTGACAGATTCTCCCATATGTTCATATTCCCCCTGATCTTGTAGTTTATACTTTGTTCTATTATTACCATCAAATGTTATCACAATCCCAGAAATAGGAATGAGTATAAAAATTCAAAAACTAACGTTGTTAGGTATTGACAACCTCAAAATTCCGTGTATTATATCAATAACGAATGACGTTAGCTTTTGAAAAGGAGAAAAATCATGCAGGTATTGAAAGAGGAGATCAGGAAAAAGATCCTTGAAACAGGAAAAAGGGAATTCCTGGAAAAGGGATTTCAGAAAACTTCCATGAAAAAAATAGCCGAAGGAGCAGGCATCAAGGCACCCACAATATACTGCTATTTCAGGAACAAAGAAAACCTTTTCCTGCAGCTGGTTGAACCCGTCACAACATACTTTGAAGGTCGCAGAGACCGGATGGAAAAAGCAGATACCCTGGAGCTGGCAAGATCCTGGGGTTTTGAACAGAGAAAAGAGGAGTACAAACAGCACATGCAGTTCATTGGAGAACACAGGGAAGAATTTCAACTCCTCTTCTCCAGTGCTGGAGGATCTTCCCTGGAAAACTACTTTGACAGGCTTGTTATGGAGTACGAGGACATTATGAAAAGGATCCTGAATATTCTAAAACAGGCAAAGGTTATGGAAACACCTGTCACTGACTTCTTCGTTCATAATATGGCAGCATTTTACGTGACAACCCTAAGGGAAGCTTCCATCCAGGAAGTCTCCAAAGAGGAGCTGGATAAATTCGCGGAAGAATGGGCCCTTTTCAGAAGTGAAGGCTGGAAGGAACTTACTTGTAAAAAGGAAAACAATAAAGGGAGGAATTCAAAATGAAGTGCAAGGTATTACAGGCTAAAGCAAAAAGGGAAAGAGGATCAAAACTGGGATACTGGTGCATCATATTCATGCATGACAATCCACTATTCAACCTTTTTAAGGATCCTGTGAAGAAACTGAAGTCAGCAGGCCTGAAGGAAGGCATGAAAGTTCTTGAAGTAGGCTGCGGACCTGGATTCTACACTATCCCTGCCGCCAATATAGTTGGAGAAAAAGGAAAAGTCTGGGCCATGGACCTCCAT
>CAYPIU010000059.1:6821-8328 GCA_964410915.1 uncultured Synergistales bacterium
TTTGATAAAAGGGAAAGAAGAGTGATGCTCTTCCGTAAGGTCTAAAGCATATTTCTTCTCACCAGTTAATAGGATGGGCTGACCTCCCATCAAAGAAATAAATTCCTTAACCGCAAAGTCCGCAGAGAACTTCAAAACAAAACCTTTAACCCGATGGGAAACCAGCCCATCCTACAAAACCTGCTATGACAGTGGTTGTGGGGTTGATCCAAAATCGGCAATCGACTGACCGTTAATAACAACAGGGTGTGATGGTCCTGCACCCTGCTCCACTTATCAAAAAACCCTCTTGCCTCAATAGAATGATTCCCTATCTTTCAGGTTTTCTCCCCACTATCACGATCTGGCCCTTGCTCTTGATAAGTTCCAGTTTTTCCACCTGGAAACCTGCCCCTTCAAGGGAACTCTGGAAATCATCGGGAGAATGAAGGGCAAAATATTTTTTCAGTTTATCTGCTTCTTTTTCATTTTTGGCATACTTGTTCAACACCAGAAAATAACCTCCAGGCTTGAGGACCCTGGATACTTCCAGAAGATCCTTTGGAAGGTCCGGCCAGAAATGAATAGTCTCGCAGGCAACTACAAGATTAAAGAAAGAATCCTCAAAAGGCATCTCTGATACGGAACCCTGAATGACCTCTACCCGCCCGTCCCTGATGAGTCTGCAATTCACCTTTTTTGCCATTGAAACCATATCGGGAGAATAATCAAGTCCATAGGCCTTTCCCCTGGGAGTCTTCTCAGCCAGCATGGAAAGGCATTTCCCGGCTCCACAGCCAATGTCAAGTACACGGTTATCCTCCTCTATTGGAACCTGTTTCAACACAAGGCGATAAAAAGGAACATGAAAGAGGTTCATCAACTTGCCCATAAGAGCACCCCAGAAACCAGTTGGCTTCCTACTCTGTTCGAAGATCCAGTCCATCAGACTCATAAGTATACCCCCCATTGGAAATAAACTTTTAAAACGATTAAACATTTTCCAGGAGAAATCAAATCCCTGTAAAACCTTTTCCCACTTTTACCTGGATTTTTACGGTATCTATCCAGGGTTATTTACATAAAGTTTACTGATGACCTTTATCAAAGTCTTGAAATGCATGATAGAATTGTACGAATAATTCCTTCAAGGAGCAAGATTGTTTAATAAATAGAGCGTCTTGCCACTTTAAGAATTCTAAGATCAAAATCAATTCAGGAGGTATGAACATGTTGAAAGGTCTCTTCAAAAATTCTTTAACAAAATGCTCATTAGCTATACTTATTGCAGCAGCTCTTTGTATTTCTTTTTCTGCTCCATCTATTGCAAGAATATCTTATTTAGGTAATCTTCAGGGCGATTCAGATGCTTCTCCCCTTCTTGAAACAGCCTGGGATGAAGATGGTGAACCAGTCTCCTTCGATATAATCGGCCCTGCATCTTCTATGGGAATAACCTTGAGATCAGACTCAAATGTGTTCTATTACGATACAAGTGCTTTTCAAACGTCAGAGGTAAGTCCTTCCC
>CAYPIU010000060.1:0-8223 GCA_964410915.1 uncultured Synergistales bacterium
AGTTTTATGCCTGATATATATAAAAATAATATTGGCCATCAATGGGGGTCAGTCTGCCAGTTTCAAGATTGCCCCAAGGACCATCTCTGCTCCTTTTGATACCTTATCATAATCGGTCCATTCTTCAGGACAATGACTTTTACCGTTTTTGCTCGGGACGAATATCATACCTACAGGTGCGATTTCAGCCATTACCATTGCATCATGCCCGGCTCCACTCGGCATTACATGGGATGATATGTGTTTTTCCTCTGCAACCTCCCTGAAAGCTTTGATCACAGTATCATCTATTTTTACAGGATTTACAGCCAGGCGTTCTTCCCAGTTAAAATCAAGTTCCTGGAATGAGCAGACCTGTTTAAGTTTTTCCTGAATTGCTGAAGATAGAGTTGTGATAGTGTCATTTGAACTGCATCTCAGATCTATACTGAACTTAACTTCTTCCGGAATGATATTGAAAGCTCCCGGTTTTACAGTAACCATACCAACTGTTGCCACAGCCCCGTTTCCAGCTTCACGGGCCAAAGTATCAATAGCTGAAATAACTCTGCTTGCACCTACAAGAGAGTCTTTACGGAAATCCATGGGAGTGGTCCCGGCATGATCAGCCTTACCCTTTATCGTTACAAAAAATGTTCTGATGCCTACGATCGATTCTACTATTCCAGTATCTATACCTTTTTGTTCAAGAACAGGTCCCTGCTCAATATGGAGTTCTATAAAGGCCTTAATGCTTCCGGGTTTTCTAATAGCCTGTTTTACAGAAGAAGGGTCGATGCCGAAATTTTGAAGAGCTTCTGCTTTTGTTATATTGTCTTTATCTACTCCCTTGAAGATCTCATCTTCTGTGACTTTTCCTGCCATGGCTCGGCTTCCCCAGACCCCTGACCCGAATCTGCCACCCTCTTCCTCTGTCATTACGACCATTTCCAGGGGATGTTCTGTCTCGATATTGTTTTCATTTATATATCTCATTGCTTCAAGTGCAGTAACTACGCCTGCTGCTCCGTCGAAAGCTCCTCCGTTGACTACTGAATCGATATGGGAACCGAACATAATGACCGGAGCTTTTTTATTTTTTCCTTCTTTTCTTCCAAATATATTGCCAGCATTGTCATGGTAGATCTCAAGCCCGGCCTCAAGCATCTCTTTTTCCAGGTATTTTCTTGCTTTGATCTCTTCGTTCGTGAAGGCAAGTCTTGTTACTCCTTCTCCAGGCGTGGAAGTGAATTTTGCAAGTGTTTCCAGGTCATTCCTGATTCTTTCGACTCTCAACATGTCTTCCCCTCCTTATAAGCACCCAGAACATTACTAAATATTCTGAATTTCAAAAATGATATCAGTTAAAGGAAATATATTCAATTTTTTAAATCATTTTAAGATAACCATCAATAAAAGGCCGAGTTTTATTTCTATTTCTGGTATCATGTTAGATAAATAAAGGATTATCAGGAGGTGTTTTTCTTATGTCATTTATGTTTTTATTATCAGGCAGAATAGCAGTTATCCTTCTTATTGTGGCAGGTTTAACCGGTTTATTCGGAAAAATTTTAAGAAAAGTTTTAAAAGCTTCCCTTGTTATGAAAATTCATAAATATTCAGGAATAGGAGCGATAGCTTCAGGCCTTGTCCATGGTTTTATATACTTTGTTTTTTTTCAGTGATCCTGAAAAACTTTTTCTGGAAGACAGATATTGTACCTATATACAGCTTGACTTATCCTTGTCTCCAGCTGAGAGAAACAGGTGGTATAAATAATTGAACTGATCTTAACAGGGGTACTCATTTTTGCCCTTGTTTTTACTGTTACCAATGGAGTCCATTCAGCAAGTGCCGTGGTTGCTACTTTTATTACAAGCAGGGCTGCGAATCCCAGGCAGGCTTTACTACTTGCATCATGTTTCAGTCTTCTGGGGGCTCTTACAGGAGGGAACGCTGTAGCAGATACTGTTTCTTCACTAATAGATCTTCCAGCAGGGGAAGCTCTGTTGCCTGTTATCTTTGCTGCACTTGGAGGAGCTATAATCTGGAACATTTTTACCTGGTATTCAGGGATACCCTCCAGTTCAACGCATTCCCTGGTAGGTGCCATGATAGGAGCGGTATGGCTTTCAGGCGGACCTGAAAATATCCTCTGGGGTTGGCGGGCTTTTACAGGGGCAGGACATGAAATGATCGGAATGGTAAAGATCGTTATCGCTCTTTTGATATCACCGGTGATTGGATTTGGAGCAGCTTTTGTGCTTCAGAAAATAACAAAGGTTTTATTGATCAATGCTTCTTCCAAAATAAACTTAACCATAAACAGGATCCAGTGGATAATTATATCTCTTCTTGCTTATGCACATGGCGCCAATGATTCACAGAAGGCTGCCGGGCTTATTGTCCTTGCTCTTGTTTCAGCAGGTGAGCTTCAGGTATCTGGATCGCCTTTATGGGTAAGGATGGCCGTTGGTTTTGCTATATTTACAGGAACACTTATTGGAGGAGTTCCTGTGATGAAGACTGTAGGTAGAAAGATTTACGAGGTAAGGCCTTTGCATAGTCTTAATTCCCAGTTAGCTGCTGGTGGAGCTATTCTTGGCGCTACATTTTCAGGTGCCCCGGTCTCTACCGGTCATGTGATAGTAGGCAGTGTTACCGGAGTGGGTTCTGCTGACGAGTATAAAATGGTCAAATGGCGTACTGGTGCCAATATAATTGTTACCTGGGTCGTAACAATACCCGCGTCGGCTATAATAGCCGGCCTGATATATCTGTTCATAAGATCATTTTTTCCTTATTGAAGGTGGTGTAAATTTTGAGTTTCTTGGATTATTTTTTTACCCCAAAGAATAATTTTTATGAGATGCTTCACCTGCAGAGCAGGGCCACCCTTGAGGGTATTGGCATGTTTACGGGATGGATCAAGTCCAGGGAAGAGATCCTCAGGGCAAAGATATGGAATTCGAAAGATCTTGCAGACGAAATAAGATTTGATATGGAAAAACAGTTGGTAGAATCTTTTTCTACGCCCTTTGACCGGCAGGATATTTACACTTTTTCCGTTGAGATGAACAAGATATTCAGATCAGTAGTGTTTGCCCTGAGACTCATAGATGAATTCAAGATCGGCCAGAATGAGCACATAACAAGAATGGGGATCTCCATTTTCCAGGGATTCAAGGTTCTTCATAATTCCATCGGACTGCTTGAAGAAGCACCCATGGAATCTCAGGACAGGATCAAGCAGATGCGTCTCTATCAGGATGAGGCCGAGACCAGTTATATTCTTGGCATGAAAGTTCTTCTCAACAATGAAGACCTTCAGGAATGTGTCAATATGCGCGAGGTTTTTCTAAGCCTCAGAGAAGCAAATAACTTTTCAGTTTATACCGTTGATATCTTTCATAGAATAGTTGTCAGAATAATATAGTTTTCCCCTTACTTATCTTTTTATCCTGGGATCTTTTCCTCAAAAGCTGAAAAGATCCCGTTTTTAGGGTAACATCTTTATCAATTGTTGATTGTAAATCGGATATATCATTTTGACGGGAGTGAAAGGAATGCTTGAGAAGATCAAAACAATGTCTGAGGAGATCAAAGAAGAGATAGTGGAACTACGTCATTATTTTCATAGAAACCCTGAGTTGTCATGGAAAGAAAAAGAAACAACAGCCAGGATAAGGAGCATCCTGGAGGATCTTGGATATCAAAACATCAAAACAGGTTTTGGAGGTACAGAAAGCGGGGTTACTGCGGAGTTGAATCCTGAAAAGGATGGGGCCTGTATAGCTTTAAGAGCCGATATAGATGCTCTTCCTATCGAAGAGGATAACGAAGTTGAATATAGATCGAAAAATAAGGGAGTAATGCATGCATGCGGGCATGACGCACATGCAGCCATGCTGATTGGAGTTGCTCGTATACTTGCTGATATCAAAGATGAAATTCCGGGAAAGGTTAAACTGATATTTCAGCCTGCCGAGGAAGCGGGGATAAATTCCGGGGGACAGATAATGGTCAAAGAAGGTGTGCTTGAGGGCGTAGATGCTATTGCCGGTATGCATATCTGGGCCAATGTCCCTTCAGGCAAGGTGGGATTTCGGGCAGGGCCCATAATGGCATCTGCAGATATCTGGGAGATCAATGTCAAAGGCCAGGGCGGACATGGATCCATGCCTCAAAATGCAGTAGATCCAACGATAGCTGCAGCGACATTGATCTCTACGATGCAGACCGTCGTCAGCAGGGAAATAGATCCCCAGGAGACCGTAGTTTTGAGCATCGGTCACATAGAAGCGGGGAATGCTCCTAACGTGATCCCCGAAACGGCAAAACTTACCGGGAATGTCAGAACAACAAACCGCGAGACAAGAGAGATAGTCCCTGCAAAGATGGAGAGAATAATGCAAGGAGTCTGTTCTGCTCTTAGGTGTGAGGGGCAGCTTGAATTTACCAATATATACCCTGTGACAGTAAATGATCCGGATATGACAGAAGTTGCAAGGGCAGTGGCTGTAGAAATGTATGGTTCAGAAACAGCAGAGGAAGCACCCCTTATGCTTGGGTCAGAAGATTTCAGTTATTATGAGGAAAAGGTTCCGGGTACATTTTTCCTTCTTGGATGCGGTAATGCGGATAAGGGGACCGATAACCAGCATCATTCGCCACGATTCAACGTTGATGATGACGTTCTTGATAAAGGCATGGCTATTATGGCCGGTATAGCCTGGGAATATCTTAGCGAAGGAACTGCTTAAGGATATAAATAAATGTAACAGGTATTTTAGTAAGGAAGCAGGTTCAGAGGATCATTTGAATCCGCTTCCTTCCTTATTCTCATTTTTTTATCTCTGGCAGAATTATGCCTCCCTGGGGAATTACGAGAACGTCAAAATCCTTTCCGTGTTTTTCTTCAAGTTTCCTTAAACATTCATCCCAATCCTCTGGTTTGTTGCAGAAAACCCCTTCAGTGATTTCTCTGCTGAGTCCTGAGAATAGAAAAAGGTCGATCCTTTTTGACATTCTTGCAAGGTAGTAGAGTTTATGAGCACCTAACTTGAATCCATTCTCAAACTTATCTGTAACTTCGTCAGCATCGAGACCTTCCTCTGCCCACTGTTGGAAGGTGGTATTACCATATATCTCGGGGCATTCAGCAAAAATAACAAGAGTGCCTCCATCGGCAACAGCCTGACCGGCCATTTCAAAAGCTTTTTGTGCCTGGTAAAGGTTGATATCCTTGGGGAATCCCCCGGCTGATGCTATTACCACACTTTTCTGCCTGTCGATCGAGACGGTGTTGAGTTCTCTGAAAAGGTCAAGTCCCTTATGCCATGCTTCAACAGGGTCCCCTCCGATGATGTATGCAACTTCCTTTTTATAGTTGCAGATCGCATTGACAACAAAATGTAGAGGAAAAACAGACAGGCTCTCCATAAGCTCCTGGTGAAGGGGATTACCGGCAATATTTCCAAGACGCGCAAGGGGACTGGTCATCATTTTGTGATTGTTCATTATGGTTGAACGGCCGCATACACCTGGGCAAAGGCTTTTTCTGCCTCCTGCAAATCCTGCAAAATAATGAAAAAGGATTTCCCCGATGGCTATACGAATATCAGCCTCAAAAACAGTCCTGTTGAGAAAAAATTCGTTACCCGTTGAGAATCTGCCCAGCGAAACCAGGTCATCAGAATCGCAGTTATGGCTTAATACTTTGTATTTTTCTGTAATATCTTTTCCCAGAAGATAATTTTCCTCTTCTCCGGTTAGTATTCTGTGAGTTCCTGTGGCAATTACTATAGTGATTTCTTCCACAGAGATCCCAATTTTATGAAGACTTTTCAAAACTGGCGGTAGCATTCTTTTAACCGGTGTCGATCTTGAGAGATCATTTACAATTATTGCTACTTTGGGTTCATCTGTTTCCAGTTTTTTTTCATCTATTATGCTGCTTAAAGATTTTCCTGCATCAGGTTTTTCCAGAAGGTTTAAGACCTTTTCCTCTATGTCTTGAATAACCGACCCGGAGTAAGGCGGTTCCAGATATGTTATCTTGTGGTTTTGCGGAAAATCCATGGTGACATGTTGTTTCCCATAATTTAATTCCATCTTTTGCATTCTGCATGACCTCCTGAAAAAAATTAATTATCGTCCTTCGTTGTAAGGGGCTGAACTTCAGATCCTTGCTACACCTGTTTGTCGGGCAGCATCAGCTACTTTTTCTGCCACGGCAGGGACGACCCTCTCGTCCAGAGCTTCGGGAATAATGTTCTCACAACTCAGTTTATCTTCAGGGATCATTTCAGCCAATGCTTGAGATGCAGCGATCTTCATTTCCTCGTTTATCGTGGAAGCCCGTGTATCCAGTGCACCTCTGAATATGCCCGGGAACCCAAGACAGTTGTTGATCTGGTTTGGGAAATCGCTTCTTCCTGTTGCGACGATTGCAGCTCCAGCCTGTTTTGCTTCATCGGGGAAGATCTCCGGAGTAGGGTTGGCCATGGCGAATATGATCGCGTCCCGGTTCATGGTTTTTACCATTTCAGGTTTAAGAAGTCCGGGAGCGGATATTCCAAGGAATACGTCAGCTCCTTTAATGACTTCTTCGAGCCCGCCTTTTTCTTTATCCGGGTTGGTGATCCGGGACATCTCTTCTTTTGCCCAGTTCATGTTTTCACCTCTGCCATTATAGATCGACCCTTTGCGATCACACAGGATCACGTTTTCGGCTCCGGCGGAAATGAGGAATTTACAGATTGCCATGCCTGCTGCACCGGCCCCGCTCATTACGACCTTAACCTGGGAAAGTTTCTTTCCGGTTATCTTCAGAGAATTGATAAGACCTGAAAGGGCTATCACGGCAGTACCATGCTGGTCATCATGAAAGACGGGGATGTCTGTGGCCTCTTTCAGTCTTCTTTCTATTTCAAAACATCTCGGAGCCGAAATATCTTCGAGGTTTATCCCGCCGAAAGATGAAGTTATGAGGGCGGCTGTCTTAACGATATCTTCCGGATCCTTTGTATTAATACAAATTGGTACAGCGTCTATTCCTGCAAATCTCTTGAACAGAACACATTTACCCTCCATAACCGGCAGAGATGCATCCGCGCCTATATCTCCGAGGCCAAGAACTGCGCTGCCGTCAGAAATTACTGCAACAGTGTTCCATTTAGATGTTACTTCGTAAATGGAGGAAGGATCCCGGGTGATCTCCCTGCAAGGTTCAGCAACGCCTGGTGTATAAACCAGGGCAAGATCCTGCATTGTTTCTACCGGTAACTTGCTTTCAACAGTTAATTTACCCTTTGATCTTTTGTGAAGATCAAGAGATTTTCTGAAAATATCTTCTCTGGATGTCATGGTCTCCATTTCCTCCCGATCAGAATTTAATTTGCAGGTTAATTTAATCCCGCAATATCCAAACGATATATTGACGGGATTATAATTCATAGTCAAGGCAAGTTTTCTGTCATTTAATAATATTCATAACATCACAAGAGTCTTAGAGTTTTCAGATCAAGCCTTCTTCATCAAGAATTGCAATGACATTAGCTGCTGCCATTCCACAGACAGAAGGACATTTGTCTTCATGTCCCCCGGCCTTAAGAAAGTTTAGACGTTCGTCTGGATTCCGGAGATTATAGGATCTGCCCATTATTTTAGTCTGGATCTCTTTGCAGTTGGAAGAATTATATTCATGCTCAAATATTTTTTGAAGTTTTTCTGCCATTTTAAAACTCTTAAAGCGGATTTCTTCAGGGTCTGGGAAATTATTATATTCTCTTCCAAGAAAAGAACTCAGCGCCATTACACCTCCAGTAAGTGCTCCACAAGTCTTTCCCGTAAGACCTACTCCTCCAGCCAGGCCTGTAGCTGACTTGAATACATCATCACTAATCCCTCCAATTGTGTCTCTGATGGCTGCCAGGACACATTGAGAACAACCCCCATATTCCTTTTCATAATTTGCTGCCAGTTCATATGCCCGTCTCCTATGTTCAGCTAAATCCTCTGGATTCATTTTTCCCCCTCCTTTTAAAATTTCAGCAAAGTTTTCAGCATGTATTTCTTTTTAAATAAACTCGTATGGTATGAAATCACTTTCGCAGGGATTCTTGCTGCTTATCCAGATTTTCTTTTCCTTCAAATCCATGATTATTGAATATACAGATGCCAGTTGCTTGCCCTGGGGATCACGTGTATCTTCATGCCTGCAGATTGAATCAGGGTAATTCC
>CAYPIU010000061.1:0-7985 GCA_964410915.1 uncultured Synergistales bacterium
TACGTGAAGGCGGACATACAGTCGGTGCAGGCGTCGTCACCGCAATAATAGAGTAGTTAACGGTCAGGAGTGAAATTTGATGGCAGATAACGTTGGATTGCAGTGCACAGAGTGTAAGAGAAGGAATTACATTACCTCTGTTAACAAGAAAAATGTTAAAGGAAAGCTTGAACTGAATAAATATTGCAGTTCCTGCAAGAAACATACCTTGCACAAAGAAACCAAGTAGTGTAGAATGTACCCTGCTCGCAGGTCCGTGGCTCAATTGGCAGAGCACTGGTCTCCAAAACCGGGGGTTGCAGGTTCGAGTCCTGCCGGGCCTGCCATAACAATTTTAAAGCATTTGGTGCTAGGATAGGAGGCCGAGGTTTTGGGAAAAATCCTCAGCTTCATAAAAGAAGCGAAAGCCGAACTAAAGCGTGTTACATGGCCAGGCCGTCAACAGGTCTGGTATTCTACTTTGATAGTAATTGCATTTACCCTGATAGTAGCGGCCTATCTCGGATTAGTCGATTTAGCCCTTACAGGGGTATTTTCAAAGTTGATCTAATTAGATGTTCCCTGGAAGGGACACTAATCTGCGGGGAGGTGAGGGGACCGCGAAAAGGGTCCCCTTTTGAGTATGGAAACCAGTTCTGAACGTAGGTGGTATATCGTCCAGACTTATGCCGGTTATGAAAACCGCGTAAAGGCGAACCTTGAACAGAGGATCGCTACAATGGGCATGGAAGACCAGATCTTCAATGTTCTTGTACCCATTGAAGAAAAGGTTTTTGTAAAGGATGGAAAGACAAAGAGGGTTACCAGGAAACTCTACCCCAGCTATGTGCTGGTTGAGATGATTCTTGGTGATCAGTCCTGGTATGTGGTCCGCCATACTCCCGGAGTTACTGGTTTTGTTGGAGCAGGTAATCATCCGATCCCTCTCAGTAACAAGGAAGTCAAGGAAGTAATGAACAAGATCGGACAGGATCATGCCAAACCAAAATATGAGATCAATCTGAAACCCGGAGATATAGTCAAGGTCAAAAGCGGACCATTTGAAGGTCAGGTTGGTCCTGTAGCAGAGATCAATGCAGAAAAAGGCAAGATCAAGTTCTCAGTCACTGTGTTTGGCAGAGAGACCCTTGTTGAAACGGATTATATGGACCTCGAAAAACTGTAAAAGAGGCATCGGTCTGAAGGATCATGCCATTTAGATACAAAAATGTTTTGTACATTTGTAATGAGAGGAGATAAAGGCTTATGGCAAAAAAGATTATTGCTCAGATCAAGTTGCAGCTCCCTGCTGGCAAGGCTACACCTGCTCCGCCTGTTGGACCTGCCCTTGGTCAGCATGGCGTTAACATTATGGAGTTCTGCAAGCAGTTCAACGCAAAGACCTCTGACCAGCCAGGCATGATCATACCTGTTATTCTGACTGTATACGCCGACAGGAGTTTTACTTTTATAACAAAGACACCTCCTGCCAGTGTCCTTCTCAAGAAAGCAGCCGGTCTTGAAAGTGCTTCTGGAGAACCCAACAAAGTTAAAGTCGCCAAGGTAAAAAGGGACAAGGTACGTGAAATTGCAGAGATCAAAAAAGAAGATCTCAATGCAAACGAAGTAGAGGCAGCAATGAAGATGATCGAAGGAACAGCACGTTCCATGGGTATAGAGATCATCGACTGATAAGTTTGAACATACTGGTGGGAGGGTTTTTATAAGACCCGTATGAACCACAGGGAGGAAAAAAAATGCCAAAAAGAAGTAAAAGATACCAGGAAACAGCCCAGAAAATTGATAAGACAAAACTTTACGGACTCAGGGAAGCAGTAGATCTTTTCAAGGACATCGCTACTGCAAAGTTCGATGAAAGTATCGAGCTTCATTTCAGGCTTGGAGTAAACCCGCGTCATGCCGATCAGCAGGTCAGAAGTACAGTAGTTCTGCCTCACGGAACAGGAATTACCAAGACAGTTCTTGTTATTACCCAGGGAGAAAAGATAAAGGAAGCAGAAGAAGCCGGAGCGGACTTTGTCGGTGGAGAGGATCTTGTCAAGAAGATCCAGGGCGGCTGGCTTGATTTCGATGCTGCCATAGCTACACCAGACATGATGAAGCTTGTGGGACGTCTCGGAAAAGTTCTTGGTCCAAGAGGACTTATGCCAAGCCCGAAAGCCGGTACTGTAACCTTTGATATTGCTGATTCCGTAAAAGAGGTAAAAGCTGGTAAGGTTGAATTCCGAGTTGATAAATTCGGTATTATTCATAACTCTGTAGGTAAGAAAAGTTTTTCCAATGACCAGCTTTATGAAAACGTAAAGACTCTTTATGCGGCGATCCTTAAAGCCAAACCATCGGCGGTCAAAGGCACATACGTCAAGAGCATGTATCTCAGCCCGACCATGGGTTGCAGTATAAAGATCGACGCAGCAGCTGCAGCGAAAGAGATCGCTGAGTAGATCTTTTATAAAACTTAAACTGAATATTAGTTACTCGGACTTAAGACAGTGGGGGCGCGGATCGCGCTTAATTTTTCCCCACCGAGGTTTCGGGCTTTAGATTCTGTTCTTTACAAGGATAGATATTTCTCCCGGGCTTTGGTGGTCCGGGAGTTTTTTATGGAAGGAGGTGTCTTAATGCCAGCCGGATATAAAATTGAAAAAGTAGCAGAGCTCAAAAAAAGTTTCAGCGAGTGCAAAGCTGTTTTTATCGGTGAATACAGGGGACTTTCAGTTCAGCAGATGACTGATATAAGGGCAAGTGTTCGAGAAGCAGGCGGAGAAATGAAAGTCGCCAAGAACAGACTTGCGCTGATCGCTCTTAATGAAGAAGGCTATACAGTACCTGACGGACTTTCAAATGGTCCTAATGTCTATACTCTTGCCTATGAAGATCCAGTCGCTGTAGCAAAAGCTCTTAAGGAGTTCTCCAAGGTAAAGGCCAATAAGGCTTTCGTACTTAAAGGAGGCTTTCTTGGTACAAAAGCAATTACTGCCGACGAGATCCAGGCTCTTGCGGATCTTCCATCAAGAGATGAGCTCATCGCCCAGGTCGTGGGTACGATCGCTGCACCCCTCAGAGGACTTGTTACCGTTCTTTCAGGTACTCCCAGAGGTCTCGTTACATGTCTCAGTAAGATCAGGGATAATAAAGAGGATGCTGCATAAAGCTTGTGCATAGTTTTTTATAGCAGTTTTCTGAAATATGAATATCAAAATTGAAAGCAACTAATCCAAGGAGGACTAAAACAAATGAATCGTGAAGAAATTATTAAAGCAATTGAAGAGATGAGCGTTCTCGAGCTTTCTGAGCTCGTAAAAGAACTTGAAGACAAATTCGGTGTTTCTGCAGCCGCACCAATGGCAGCCATGCCAGCTGCAGCAGCAGGCGGAGCAGTAGCAGAAGAAGAAGAGCAGACCGAGTTCGATGTAGTTTACAAGGCTGTAGGTTCAAACAAGATCGCTACCATCAAGATCATTCGTGAGATCACCGGACTTGGCCTCAAAGAAGCCAAAGAGCTTGCTGACAATCCTCCCAAACCACTTAAAGAGGGTGTCACCAAAGAGGAAGCCGAAGAGCTTAAGAAGAAACTCGAAGAAGTTGGAGCAGAAGTCGAAGTCAAGTAGTAACTTCTCTCTGCCAGGCATCACTTATGTAATATTCGGGGCCGGCCCTATAGGGTATCGGCCCTTTTTTTATTGACTATCCCTTCATTCATAGTAGAATCTACATATAAATGTCTTTTTAACAGTTCAGAAGAGTAATATAGCAATTACCCCTTACTATGGAGGTGTTTTCTGCATGCGCAGAAGAAATGGTTTCAGCCTTGCTCTGGTGCTGATTGTGATGATATTACTCATCTTTTTAAGCGCAGTCATCATGGATATGACTACAAATTATTTCCATTCTTCCGAATCAGTCATTACACGAAACCAGCTTTATAATGCAGCTGAAAGTGGCATACAGGGTGGAAAAGCCTGGCTTCTCTCCAACAGTTCAGATCTGAATGTTCTCTCTGACGATTTCCAACTGTCAGCCAGTAGCGATATTAGCGAACTTTACGTAAAAGTTTCTGGAAATCCATACTCTTATGGTATTACTCACGAAAGCATTGATTCAGTAAATGTTTCTATCCTGCATTGTGACTATTCTGCCTCTGATCATATTGAAGGTCTTCCTCCCATTTATGCAGAATTCTTTTCAGAAGGGTCAACAGGTGTTATCAATGATGGTGAAGGTCAGTCCGGTTATATAAGTCCCCCGAGAAATATTCTTGGTGTTGGAAATGTCAGTGGTGGAAGAGTATTTGTTATAACCTCTAAAGCAGTCGCCGGAGAGAGGGATCTTGAGATCGAAGCAATGGTGGTGATTCCCCGTGATTAAAAGAATGAGACAGATCAACGGCAGATCTTTCAAAAGCATTTTAACAGTTCTTGTGTGTTTTTCAGTTATAAGCATGAGTTGTCCCTGTTACGCAGATACTCTGGATGAGTGGACCTTATGGCCATCTTCTCCCTATCTTGGTGCAGTTTTCGAGAAATATAACAGACCTTATGATCCACTTGCGTTCACCATAGTGGGACAGGACCGTAACTTTCTTTCCTGGACTATCATAATGGCCAATAGTTCATATGATTATGAATCTTCATGGGCAAGTGTCCTTTATCTGTCAAATCTTAATTCCGATCCCCCGGAAGTCACATCTTCGGATTCCGGAACCAGTCCCTTTTATTCAGGGACCCTCAAATATATGATCCATGATGGACATTCTGGCTATGATTTCTCAACTTCCTCTTATGTGGGTACCGATGATATGAAAGATTTTGTAATTCCTTCCTATTCGCAGGAATGGTCAAGCGCAGATATTGTCGAGAGCGGGGTCTCATCCGTTGATATAATTGCAAACCAGACTTTTCCATGGGGAGAAGAATGGCTCAATTTTCTTACACAACAATCCAGGGGACCGGATCCGAAGTATTATATCGCTGATTCCGGCCATTCTGCACCGGTTCTCACCTGGACCGACAATTACTGGGTATCAGAAATGGAGGGTATAAACAACGGAGAAAATTTCTTTAATTATCTGGATAGTGTCTATTCAAGCGAGAACTGGGGCGAAGCAGTCCTTTTCTACATGACCAATGAAGGCTGGGTGCACATGTTAGGAACTGATACCGAATCAGGGTATTTTTCCGAGAAGATCGCAACCATGCCCCTTCCCATGATGCAGTTCTCTCCATATTATGAACATTTTAAACAGGAATATGGTTATTACCCCAGGCTTACTCTTGCTGACGGGATGATAGAAGCGGTTGATATAGAGGCGTCCCCCGGGCACTGGAGAAGAGTTCTTCTCGGTTCTTCAGGGATGGGAAGCAGACTTATTCCCAAGTCTCCCGCCCTTGAGGATCAGGTGGATATATGGGATCTTGAGACAGAACAGGATATCCAGTATATCCATGGAGAACAGCCAGTTTATGCAGCTGATGCACACAGCTTTGGCCTGTATGCACTTAATGTTGCCGAGAGCCCGGATATTACGCCTTCTTCCCCGGAGCTCCTCTGGTCAGTGTCCAACGCCTACTGGGGGGAAAATGAAGGAGTTATCATAAGGAATGGTTCAATTCAGGAACACAGCGCCATAACAAGCGGGAATACAGCTCTTTACGGATACAAGGATCTCAAGATGTCCCTTTCACGTCCCACTGCGGGCTTCACGGAAGACCCGTCGGATTCCAGCAGGACCTGGAACGAGGTGATCATAGGAATAGACAGGGATCATGATTTCAATGCCTATGTAATAGACCCCAATACCGGGGATCTTCTCGCTGATCCTGTATTTCTCTCTTCCTCTCTGGATTTCGGAGATGGAGTTCTTACACCCTACTGGGATACTGACTACGAAGCTGGGTTTCCTACCAGATGCGGTGCTGTGGCTTCCAATTTATCTGGTTCAAAGTATAGTCTTCAATTGCAGAACAATGCCCAGCTGAATGAAATATACATACATCTTTCCAACGGCAAACTCTTTCAATGGGATATTCAGGAATGGTCGGAGAATGGTACCGGGCCAAGGCTGGTAATGGAGATGTATTACCAGATGAGCCTGAAAAACGCCATTGGGAACGACTATAAGAAGACAGCCCTCGGGGCTGCCAGCATGCAGGATTTCGATGCCACATACAAGAGGACTGCGATCAATGAAGATTCAGGAGAAGCCTATCACAGGTTTGTGGCCTTCGTGGTAAAGGACGGCACAGGAGAATATGATGAAGAAACCTCTCTTGAGACAAAGGATGATATAAGACACCTCGTTGTGCTTGATATAACGAATATCCTGAAACATTATGATAATAATGGAGATCTTATAATCCTTGATCCTGCTGCCTTTGGAAGAGGGAACCAGACCGTTATACTTCCTCTTACCACAGAACAGGACGGTTCGGATTACCGTTACGGCTGGCAAATGTACCTTGCAGGAGCAGATCCATCTGAGGAAAAGTACTGGAACCAGGATATCGCCATTTCATCACCGATCTTCTATTATGACAGGCTTATCCTTGCAAGTTACGAACCAGATACAAATAACAGTCACATATATGTCCTGCCCATATCAAAGGAAGATATGGATTATCTTGCTTCTGATCCTGGCGGTAACAGGCTTCGCAAGTCCGGAAACAGTTACTACCTTGAAGAAGGCGGGACCATATTGACTTATGATGATACACAGTTTGCAGGAGGAGCAGCTATAGACGAGGAAGGTAATATCTATGTAGGAACAAGTGATGGAGATATGGTGGAAAGGAACCTGGGAGAATTTCTTCCTTCGCTGAATGCCTCCGGTGGATCTGGTTATGTCGGGAGTGGAGATATCCTTTACTGGAAAGTAGTGGATTGACATCATCGAAAGTGGTTTTTATAAAACAGAGGCCAGCCTGGAAAGGGCTGGCCTCTGTTTTTCTCTGATTGGTGTATGCAAAGCAGAAGTATTACAATAAAGCAATGGCTGAAGAATATTATCAAAAGGCATTAGCAACACAAATATCACTTCTTGATTTTCTGGATCTTTCTCCCTTTTGCAATTTACCTCCAAAATACATCGGAGGTATTGATGTCTCATATTCGATAGCCGGGAGGGATACCATGTCTTTTGCGGGACTCGTGGTTATGGAGTATGGAACCTGGCATATAGTTGAAAAAGTGTCTGCAAAAAAAGAGATATCCTTCCCCTACATACCGGGTCTTTTATCCTTCAGGGAATTGCCGGTGATAATGGATGCCTGGCAAAAACTCAGTCTTCTGCCTGATATATGGCTTGTTGACGGGGCTGGTGTAGCTCATCCGAGGAGAATGGGACTGGCAGCACATTTTGGCATACTGTCTGGTGAGCCCACAATAGGTGTTGCAAAAAGCAGACTCATCGGTACTCATGTAGATGTCCCCATCGAAAAGGGATGCCGGGTTTCCCTTGAAGAGCATGGAGAGATCGTCGGTGCGGTCCTGAGAAGCAGAAGGAATGTACGGCCCCTTTACATAAGCCCCGGGAACCATGTCTCGATAGAGCAGGCTCCGGAGATAGTCCTGGCATGCTGTACAAAGTACCGGTTACCTGAACCCACAAGGGCAGCTCATAATTATGTTACAGAATCAAGAAGGGATTTTTTACAATTAGATCAATGACGTATAATAAAAAACATGCAGTTAGTCAGAAAGTCCCGTAGATGTTGGTCCATCTGTCCCTGTATATAACAGCTTTTTAAGTTATACTGCAATTGGTGAATTGTAACTGGTTATTAACATCTGGTTTGTAATCTTTATACCTTTTTCGAAAATAGAGGTGGTTCTATGTTCAGGAGAAGAAAGGGCTTCGCCCTTGGCCTTGTTCTAATAGTAATGATCGTGCTTATTGCAATGAGTGCCATAATTATGGATCTGACGACCAACTACACAAGCTCATCTCAATCCGTAATAGATAACGAAAAACTTATGAACGCAGCCCA
>CAYPIU010000062.1:0-7417 GCA_964410915.1 uncultured Synergistales bacterium
AGCCCATCCTACGAAACCTATAAACCCTAAAAGCATGATATAACGGGGTTGGGGGGTTGAATCCAAAATCGGCAATCCAAAATCTAAAATAGAATGGTTGGCAGAGAGACCGAGGACGGAATAAGATCTTATCCGTCGTTACTCCATCGGTAGGCTGACATTGGACGGCCCGGTTTGCCGTCCCTGTATATGCTCACCTTCAAAACTGCGCCCCGGTTGGCCAGGTACTCAAGGTACCTGTGGGCAGTGGCATGAGATATCTCGCAGTGACAGGAGATTTCTTTCCAGGTAACTTCTTCTTTCTTTTCTTTCAAAAAAGCCATGATCACACGAAGGGTGTCCTTGTTAATTCCTTTCTGTCGCTCGTCCCAGTTGAGGGACCTTCTCTGGTGGACAAGCTTGCCGTGAAGCCTGATCCGGGATTTAAAATCTGCAAGATGCAGAGGCTTGGTGATAAAGTCATCGGCACCGGCCAGCAAAAGTTCTGATGCTATCTTTTCATCATCTTCAATGGTGAGGGCTATTATTACAACTTCATCGGACAATTGCCTTGCCTTTTTTACAACTTCCAGTCCGTTCATTCCGGGCATGTGAAAATCTACGAGAAGAATATCAACTTCCCTGGAGGATATCCACTCGAGTGAAGTCTCGGGATCCACGCTTGTTACCATATGCCAGCCCTGTGTGGAAGCCATGGCCTCAATGGTATACAGGATATCCGGATCATCATCTACAGCACCAATATAAAGGGACATATCTTTCCTCCTCTCAGCTCAGACCGATCTGTACCGGAAGCCTTATTTCCACCTGCCCGCCGCCTGTATAGTCAGGAATGATCATACTTCCGCCATTATCTTCCACTACCTGCTTCACAAAGCCAAGCCCTATACCAGTGGAATTCCATCCAGAAACGTTCTCGGGCACGACATCAGTCCCGAATCCGGGACCATTATCTGTGACTTTTATGGAGACTTCATCACCTTCCAGGGAGGCATAGATCTCTATGAAGGGATCAGGTTTTTCTTTCACTGCCCTGTGGGAATTATCCAGAAGGTTTACCAGGGCCCTTGAGAGCCTTATGAGATTGACAGAGATCTCGGTCTCCATAGTTTTTTCATCTGCCTTTATCCGAACCAGGTCCTTCCAATGGAAAGGGCTTATCTGGTTGCGGGTATAGCTCAGGAGATCTGAAACCACTATCCTTCTTCTGGCATGGGCATGGAGGATTTCAGACACCATTCCGTTCATGTTCCCTGCAGCCTTGGCAATAACAGAGGTGTGGGTCTTCATGGCATCTGTATCGTCCAGAGACAGGATCACATCAGTAAGTCCTGTAATGGTTGTCAGGGGCCTTTTGAGATCATGCACAAGCTGCTGGAGCTCCACTGCTCCCCTGTTGCGTATATTTTCCTCTCGTAGAAGTGCCATTTTCTTTTCATTTTCCCTCAGAAGAGAAAGGCTGTTTATTTGCGAACTATATGCTACGAGGAGTTCCGAAGTTATGATACCTCCCAGAAAGAGACTGCAGAAGAGGATAAATCCTGAGATATTAAGTACCATTTCTTTCTCCATCAGTCTGGCAATATCCTTTATAGACATGGAAAGCTCTCCCCATCCCGCACCGTAGGGTGTCAAAAAAGGAATGATATCAAACCACTGAAAGGAAAAAATGAAAAGAGCGAGGGCGAGAGCCTTGTTGAACCAGCCAGAGACCTCCCTGGTCATGAAATGAAGTATAAGGACACTGGTAACACTAAGGACTGCAGGGATACCAAAATGAGGGACGATACCCTTTCCCAGAGTCGATATTAAACTGTAGGACAGGGGAATGGCTATTATTGGTATCAGCCAGGATGGAATTGACTTTCCTGGAATATACTGGGTTACCCCTTCTCCAAGGAGAAACCATCCAAGGTAAAGAGGAATAGCCCTTATGGAATTGATTATAACCAGTGCAACACCTGAAGCCAGAAGATATCCGCTGTCCCAGTTATCCACTGCCAGATCCATGAAATAGAAAACCTTCTCTGCGGGTAACCACTGGGAGATCACCCAAAGTATGAGAAACCCTGTGCCGGAAACAACGTAATGAAAAGGGATCTTTTTTTGAAAAGACACGGGGTCAGCTCTCATCTTTATGGTCACCCTTTCTGTATATTCGAAAGAATCGCGATACCTTTAGGATAAGTATAATATCCTGTTTCAGAATGATTTTAACATTTTGCCCTGTGTTCCCTGCAATATAGGGGGGCGGCCTTAAGCCGCCCCCCTTTTGATCTGTATTACTTTTCAAAAGAATAGATTAATAACCTACCGCTGCTCCGTCACGTCTGGAGTCTGCCCCTCCTATAAGAAGCCCATTAACTTTGTCGAAAAGTATACCCTGGGCTCCTCCGAAGTAAAGATCGTAATCGTTGCGGACCTTGATCTCGTGGCCACGCAGTTCAAGGAATTTAAGGGTCTGTTCAGGGATCCTTGACTCCACCTGGAGGGCATCAGGCTTGCCGCCTATTGCACGGCAGGTGAACCTGGGAGCCTCTATGGCTTCATCCATGGACATGCCATAATCTACAAGATTTGTTACGATCTCTGCCATTGAGGTGATTATCCTCCAGGCTCCGGGAGTACCAGCGATCAGGTACGGTTCTCCGTCAGGATCAAGTACCATGGTAGGAGACATGGATGAAAGAGGACGTTTCCCCGGTTCAGGAGCATTTACGCTCTCGGGGTTTGTGGAAAAATCGGCCATCTCGTTATTCAGGACAAAACCATATTTCGGCTCGATGATGCTTGAACCGAAGAAGTAATTAACTGTCTGGGTAAAAGCCACAAGGTTGCCCTGTGCATCAGCCACGGAGGTATGGGTGGTGGAATGATGCTCATACATGGAAGGATCTCCCGTTTTGACATCCTGCATGGCTTCAAAAGGATGTATCTTCTTGGCCAGCATCTTGCCATATTCCTTTGAGGTCATTCCCTCCAGCGGGATATCGAGGTAGTCTGGATCTCCAAGGAACATGCTTCTGTCAGCAAAGGCCATTTTGTAGGCTTCAGCCATATAGTGGATAGATCTTGCACTGTTATGTCCCCAGTCGGAAAGGGGGAAGTTCTCGAGTATGTTGAGGATCTCCACAAGGGTAACTCCGCCAGAGGAAGGAGGAGACATGGAGTAGATCTTGTAATCCCTGTAGGTTCCCTCTGCAGGCTCGCGAAGGACTACTTCGTAATCTGCAAGGTCTTCCATTGTCATCTTTCCGCCAAGCTCCTGGATGCGATCCACCATGGCCTCACCTATGGGACCATCGTAGAATGCTTTCTGGCCGTCTCTGGCAATAAGACCGAAGGCTTCTGCGAGACCAGGCTGCTTGATGATCGTTCCAGGCTCGGCAGGAAGACCATCCCTGAAGAAAGCGCTTTTTGAAAGGTCATTGTACTTGGAAAGGGTGTCAAAATGACTTTCCGCAGCCTCGCTGGTCACCTGGGCAAGAGGGAATCCCTCTCTGGCAAGGCGGATGGCCGGAGCCATGACCTCTTCAAGAGACATGGTACCGTATTTCTCGAGGGCCACTTCCATACCTGCCACGGTTCCGGGAACACCGATAGCGAAAGGACTGTATTTTCTGAGGTTCTGCTTTTTGGCTTCCTCAGAAGCGAACATGTCCGGTGTAGCCGCTGCTGGAGCCTTTTCCCTGTAATCGATGGCAACTACTTCGTCGGAATCGGCCATCTTTACAAGCATGAAACCGCCGCCGCCTATACCTGAGGCATTGGCCTCAACCACATTGAGGGCAAATGCTGTTGCTACAGCTGCATCCACTGCATTACCGCCCTGCTGGAGTATCTCCAGACCTGCTTCTGAAGCCAGTCTGTTGGCTGCTGCTACCATACCCTGTTTTGCAGTCACATCAACAGGAGAATGATCCTTGGCCATACATGCTGTACCCAGAGACAGGACGAGCACAAAAACCAGAACAAACATTGAAAATCTTTTCATTACACTACCTCCCCTTATTCAGTATTATTTTTAATTTCCCCTGAAACGCTCTATAAGTTTTTTCTGAGGCCCATTTCAATTGAACCAAAGGCTCAATTGGGTTCCGCCAGAAAATAACCTACTCCCTTTTCCAAAATATCCTCAAAACCCGGTATCCCGCTCACTGTCACACCTTTTGAATCGTCTATGAATTCAAGGTTCTCTAAAAAAAGGCTTATCGCCTCTGTATGTCTTGCAACTCGAAGAGAAAGAGGCTGATCTCCGTCATATGGAATATAAAGTTTTCCCAGTTCAAAGGCCTTGGAATAGCATTTGTCTTCCCCGGTGATCACAAGGTCTTCGTTGGTTCTGCCACGAAGACGTCCCTGACTGGGATTACCTGTCTCCATAAGGATCGGCATGGTATCCGTATAGTCTCCCCATTCCCTGTGACTCAAGCCGTGAAGGTTCTTCGGTGATGGCTCAAGCCGAATGGGAATACCAGCGAATTCGATCTCCATTGTCACCATGGCTGCAAGCTCCATGCTTTTTTCATGAGCTACAATTGCATTTACCACTGGATACTCGGGAGATGCCTCATGAAGATCAAAAGCCAGGTCAACCTTTTCTTTTCTTATCAGTTCTACGATGGCATATGCCATCTGTTCAGTAAGAGAACCGTCTGGTCTGCCCGGATAACATCTGTTCAGGTTGCTTTTTTCTTTGCCCGAAAGATTCTGTCCTGAAGTTGGATGGATGTAGATGTCAGGATTGGGCCACTGATATATTGGATTGGAAAGCCTGTTCCCATAGCGAAAAAACCTCTGGTTACCCTCTGAGGTCTCAAGGGTATAACCCTGGGGGTGACCTTCCTGAGCTCCGTTATGGGTAAAACCCATAATATTGGCTGTCGGGACCACTATCAGACGTCCTCTTTCCACACTGGCATTTTCCAGAAAAAGAACTCCCGTCAGGTTACTTGCAGGTTCATTTGGATGAGTACCGCAAAGTAGAAGAGCAGTGCCTCCCTCTTCTACACCTTCCTGAATGAAAACCGGCTGATCTGCAGGAGTCCCCTCAATCCCATCAAAGTAATCCGAAAGTTTTGCTTCCCGGAAATCATCAAGCGGATATATCTTTTCGGGTTCCCACATGGACATGAAGCTTTGCGCTGCAAAATAACAGACAATACACGAGAGACCAAGGAGCAGAAGCGCAGTCAGCCTGGTTCCCTTAAATCTGGTTTTCATAAGAACACCTCACTTGATCATCAGAACCCGCAGAATAAGCGGTATAACGACAAGAGCAGCAGTTACCTGTTTCCAGAGATCCTTCTCCTTGAAAATACACCTTATAACAAGAGCGAGAACAAAGAGGACGATCCCTCTGTAGATCAGAGTCATGATCATCTGCAAGACCTCCTAATATGGAAGAATGGAAGCAATGTAGTTGGCTCCCAGGATAACGGCAATACCCCAGGCTGCTGTAACAATACCCGGTATCATGCAGTGTTTAAGTACTTTAAAGTAATTCTTCTCACCCACCACCTGGGCGGCAAATATCCCTGCAAGGGCAGTAGGCGGCATAAGATCACCAAGCCCGGCGATAAGGCTGAGTGCAGATCCCACCATGATCTCGTTCCTGCCAAGCAAAGCGAGAAGAAAGGGAACTCCAAGTACCGATGCAGATCCAAAAGCAGAGACTGCACCGAAGAGCGGCATCGATGTGGCAATACCCAGATAAAGCAGCCATGCGGGAAGGGCAAGTGCTGATACAACAACAAAACCACGGACTCCGATCAGGGTCATGATCTGGATGAACATCCCCACACCCATGAGGATCCCCATTACCGGCAGAGCATCATCTATGGCTTCGGTGGCCGCATCAACAGGATTCCATCTAACACCTGAGAGAAGACCGCTCAGGGATGCTATAAGAAAATCCAGGGGCATCCCGAGAGAAGGCCAGAATTCCGGAAAACTCCTCTCTCCTGTCATCAGTACTGTCAACACAATGATGGGGAGAAAGAGCCGTAAAGAAAGTTTTGTAGTCTCCATTCTTGCAAGCTCTTCCTCAAGGGCTTTTTCGTCGTTGCTTCCAGCCCGGAAATGAGGATAGACAAGAATAAGGGCCGAGAATATGGCCAGAGGCACAGTGCATACAAGAAGGGGGATCCCGAAGCCAACATACGGCATGTCGATCCCGCCTCCTATTATCATGGCAGGAATATTTATGGGAGGCGCTATCATTCCGTAAATAGCACCCATTGCTATAACAGCAGCTGTCTTCACCACAGGAACACCAAGCCTTATAAGAACAGGGGCAACAAGGGCACCTGTCGTAAGAACTGCTGCGGTAGACGAGCCAGTTATCATTCCGGGGATCATTATCAGAAGCATGACACCCAGACTTAACAGAAGAGGAACTTTTCTGAATCTGCGAATAACCCAGGCAGCTATGGCTTCCAGAAGACCTGTCTTCTGGACTGTTTTCATAAATATCATAGCTGTCGCTATTATGAGAATTGTATCAAGATATCCGAAAGTCCCTTCAACAAGATGCCGAAGAGGGAACCCTGCTCCGGAAACCAGACCGCCCATAATCGCCGCAATTGACATTGCCACAGCAATAGGCAGTTTAAAAGAGAATGCCCCTACTGCAAATGTTGCCAGCATTGCTATGGTATAAAAACCTTCAGGCCAGAACCATTCCATAACAGCTACTTAACCGGAACTCCCCAGTCAGAAAGAACTTCTTTGACAGGATCAGAAGTAGATCTGACATTCGGGACTGTCCTTATCTGGGTATCCTTGCCTTCCAGCAGAGTATCGAATAGTCCGTCCTGGTTCGCTCCCTCAACGAGGATAAGTTCATCCGCAAATGGCACAGCAGTATTGATGAAGGAATCAGAAAGGGTTCCCCTTCTTCCCTCTCCGCCAATATGCATGATCAGAATCTTTATCCCCTTTTCGCGGGCTGTTTCAAGAAGAGCCTTAGACCTTTCGTTCTCCTGGTCTTTGTCGATCCCTGCAGCTCCAAGACCCTTGGAACTTCCACCGACAACGGCAATAAGAATGCTGTATCCTTCCAGCTGGTCCGCAGTTATCAGGTTGTCCGTATAAGGAGTTACCCCGAGTTTTTTGAGAACTACCTTGACCATCATGGAATCAGGACTCTGTCCGATGGAAGTAAGAACTATATCTCCTGCCCATGCAGAACCGGCAAGAAAGATCATCATTACGGCAATCAATATCGCCAGCATTTTCTTTGAAACCATACAAATTCCTCCTTTTTCTCTTCTTTTTTACCTGTTTCCAGTGTATTTCAGGCAGAGAAAATGTCCATATTTTTTCTCATATATTTTTTTGCTCCATCACTATTTTTCATATTTCCCGGAAACCTGAAACGATAAACCCATTGACATAGATACACCATAAATCTATA
>CAYPIU010000063.1:0-2970 GCA_964410915.1 uncultured Synergistales bacterium
AAAACTTGCCCGCCTGGGAGAGGGTTCCGGGCTTCTTCAGAAGAGCGGAGAGGAAATGGTCCCCTACAGGAATATGGGTTCTGTCTATATGCTTCTTACCAGCGGTTATAGTCCTGCTTCCGAGGATGGCCCTGATATTTTATGGACCTTTGATGATCCTTCTGACATGGATTATTTCACTAAACTAACTGGATGGGGTGACCCCTGGGATATCGAGAACGGTGCTCTGACAACTCCTGAGACGGGTTCCGCTGAAAGGTACGGTTTCGGGGATCCCGCCTGGAAGGACTATACCATAGAGATGACTGCAACCAATAATGAACCCAGCAACGGTTACGGTGTATATTATCGTTCAGACGGTCAGGAGGATATCTCTGGCTATGTCTTTCAGTTCGATCCCGGTCTGGGAGATGATTTTGTGGTGAGAGAAGTAAATGGCGGTAGTGAATCGTCGCCCATTCAGAGGGTAGATATGAGAGAGATCATGGGAGATGATTTTCAGGTCAATGGAACTGATCACGATATAAGCATAAGTGTCACAGGAGACCATCATGTTATAAAGGTGGACGGTGTGGAGGTTTTCAATTTCGCAGATGATACTTTCACTGAAGGATCCGCCGGATTGAGAAAATGGAACAACGGAACTGCCCGGTTTGATGAGATAAGCGTCACCGAAAATTGATAATGAATTTAAGGCGGGGTTGACTTGCCCCGCCTTTATTGTAAACTTGTGAAGCATTCAGATCGAATGTGACAATTAAATATCTAAACGGCAGCAGGTTAAAGGAAGCCGGTGAAAATCCGGCACAGCCCCGCTACGGTAAGGGTAACGAAGCGTTCAATAAGCCACTGGGAAGATCCCGGGAAGGCGAGCGCTGAGAATGATCCCAAGTCCGGATACTTGTCTGTTGCCATAGAAACGATACTTTTCACGAGGGCTGGAAAGTGCTTTTTTTGTTATCCAGAGCAGGCCTTCATGGCCTGCTCTTTTGCCCTCCAGGAGAAATATTTTTGAGGAGGAAGTGTTGAGTTTATGAGAAAGTGGAGTTCTTTTTGTATTTTTGTCATTATGGCCGCAGCTTTTATTTCAGGTTACGCGTTACCATCTTTTGCAGAAGACTTAGTCAATGTATCACCGGAAGTTGTGACTGGTTCGAGGCTTTATACAAACCTCGATGAACTTCCAGCTCCTGCATATGTGGTGACCCGGAAGGATATTGAAAAGAGCGGGGCCTCGACTCTTAGTAAAATATTGTCCAGGGTGCCGGGAGTATCCACCAGAAGCAGGAGTGGTAATACCCAGGGAGAATTTATTGAGATCCGGGGACTCACTACCGAGCTTCTTTTTCTTATCGATGGTGTACCTTATTACAAGACCAGCCATGTGGCTGGAGCGGCATCAGTAGATCTTCGTTCCCTTCCGCTTATGGATATTGAAAGGATCGAGATAGTCAAAGGAGCGGGATCTGCAGTTTATGGTTCCATGGCTGCAGCAGGGGTTATAAATATAATTACGAGAAAACCTCAAAGTGAAGAATATAAAATTTCTGTCACCGGAGGAACATATGACAGAAAAGAGGGTTCTTTCAGGGCATCTATGCCCGGCAAAAAGGTGAATGTGAGTGCCTGGTTCACTCATCAGGAAGAGGGGGAGTCTCCTCTCCTCTACTATTACAGTGATTACACAGGAGAGATTATGAACAATAATGAAGATTATGAAAATGATTCAGGCGGAATAGATCTCTCCTCTGGCCCTTTTTCTTTTTCCGCTTCCTGGGGTGAATATACCTCTAAGTGGACCTATGGAACTGATCTTGAAAAGCAGAATAATGATTTTGCCAGGTATTCACTGGTATATCAAGAAGATTCGCAGAGGTTCCTCCTCTATTCTGATCGCCAGGATAAGGATGTATTCCAATATGGAAACTGGACATCTGTAAAGGACAAAGCCTGGGGTGCGGAATATTCCAGGAAGGTATTTCTAAAGGATGCCATAATGTCCTTGGGAATGGCTTATAGAGAAGAAGATATGGAATACCGTCTTCCTGCATATCTTATTAACTATGACAAAAGCAGGGAAAATTATGCGCCCTTTCTTGAGGTATCCCTTCCTCTGCGAGATGTTGTGATGGATCTCGGTCTCAGATATGAAAACTGGCATCAGGATCAAGCACAGGACTATGATGAACTTATCCCGAAGTTATCTTTCAGTTACCAGACAGCTAAAGGGACGCTTTGGTACCTGTCGGCAGGTAGATTTTTTGCTATGCCAAGCCTCTACGAGCTTTCGTATTTTGGATATCCAGCAACAAAAGCTAATTCTGCTCTGAAACCAGAAGATGGTTGGAGTTTTGAATCAGGATTTAAGAAAAAATGTTCTAATGGTACATGGAATATGGGAATCTTTTCTATTGAGATGGATAATAAGATAGCGATTTTGCCGGACTATTCACAATACGAAAATATTTCGGAATTCCGTTCATGGGGCGTGGAATCCATTCGAAGCTGGGACCTTTCCGATAACTGGGGTATAACAATTGGAGCCACATGGATGGAAGCAGAGCAGCGGGACGATGGTTCCAGTCAGTGGACAAAGGCTGGAACGCCTGAGTGGGACCTTGATGCTGCTTTCAGTTATGAAAAGGGTCCATTTTATGGAGAGCTTTCCGTAAGTTACCTTGGCAACAGAGAAGATGAAAGAGCAGGGATAGGTCAACTCTCACAGGGAGATGTCACGACGGTAGATGCTATATTAACCTACGCTACTGAAGCGGGTACCTTCAGGTTCGAGGGATACAACATATTTGACAAAGAATATTACCTCCAGGACTATTCTTCATGGGGTACTACCACGAGGTATTACGGTCCGGAAGCAAGGTACTATCTCACATGGGAGTTTGATCTTTAATATTATTTCAGGAGATGTCTTCATTGAAGAAACATCGAATAAGTCTCATAGTTCAGGCTATA
>CAYPIU010000063.1:3070-6163 GCA_964410915.1 uncultured Synergistales bacterium
GAGCTTGAGCTTTCAGAGACACTTGTAGGCCAGGGAGGAAAGAAGTATGTCTATTCTCCAGATGAGTTCGAAAAAGCTCTCCCGGAAACAGGTGAGGGAATGAACCTTGATCTTGAGAAGGTTCTTGAACTGGATCCTGATGCAATTTTTGCATATGCCTTCAGTCCCACAGAAAGGGACAACCTTAAAAGGCTTGAAAAACTGGGTGTCCCTGTGATCTTTATGAGTGAGCACCTTGAGGATACCCCCCTTGGGAGATCCGAATGGATAAAGTATCTTTCTCTCTTTTTCGGCCAGGAAGAAAAGGCAGCCCAAATCTTCAGCGAGATCTCCAGAAACTATGAAGCTCTTGCAAAAAAGGTCAGTTCAATTGATCATAAGCCAGAGGTAATGGCAAATGCGGCTTTAAACGGCACCTGGTATGTGCCGGCAGGAGACAACTGGGTTGCACATCTATTCAGGGACGCTGGCGCTTCCTATCCCTGGAGCTCAACTCAGGGCGAGGGCAGCCTTGCTCTGGACCTCGAGGCGGTTTGTGAGAGATCCGTCGATTCTAATGTATGGGTCAACACCGGATCGTGGGAATATCTTGATGACGCTATAGGCGAGGATGAACGATATGCATGGTTCAAACCTTTCAAAAAAGGTTCAGTCTACAATAACACTGCGAGGTGCAATGATCATGGTGGAAATGATTACCATCAGTCAGGAGTCCTGAGGGCTGATCTTGTCCTGGCAGATCTTGTTTCCATTTTTCATCCATCGATCCTTCCGGGTCACAGTTTGATGTATTATAGGAAACTGGACTGGAAGTAAAAAAACAAAATATACTTTCTGCATTCATATTCCCTGTATCATTGCGACAAGGAAGGGAGTCGTTTCAGTTTAAAAAATATTTATTGATCTTTGCGCCTCTTTTTACCGCATTTCTTATAGTATTTCTTTTTGATCTCACCCATGGTTCTGTCCAGATACCATTAAAGGATATTATAGCTGTCCTTACAGGAGGTTCAGCATCAAAGGCATCCTGGGGCAGCATAATACTTGCATTGAGGCTGCCGAGAGCCTTTACTGCTTCTCTCGCAGGTGCTTCGCTTGCAGTTAGCGGTCTTCTGATGCAGACACTGTTCAGAAACCCTCTGGCGGGTCCATTCGTGCTGGGCATTAATTCAGGTGCCAGCCTTGGAGTGGCTCTTGTTATACTTGCTGCTGGTACAGGCATTGGAGGTTCACTTTTTTCGGGAGGAGGAATATTTGCAGAGATAGGGCTTGTGGCTGCGGCCAGCATTGGTTCAGCTCTTGTCCTCGGGATAGTTCTTCTTGCAGCACGTCGAATATCAAGCAATACGGTTATCCTCATCATGGGGATAATGTTCGGTTATGCCGTCAGTGCTGTAGTAAGTGTATTGATCCATTTCAGTTTTGCAGAAAGGGTCCAGTCATTTATTGCCTGGAGTTTTGGTAGTTTTGCCGTTGTATCCGCAAAAGATCTTGGCGTAATGTTCCCGGTCATTCTTTTGTGTCTTTTTCTTGCATTGCCTCTATGCAAACAGCTTAATGCACTTGTTCTTGGTGAAACTTATGCATCGAGCATGGGGGTAAGTGTTTTAAAAGTACGTATGTTCCTGATATCTGTTGCAGCTGTTCTTGCCGGAACTGTAACCGCTTTTTGCGGCCCCGTTGCCTTTATAGGGATCGCAGTTCCCCACCTGGCCCGGAACATCCTGAGATCGGGTGATCACAGGATCCTTATACCCGGATGTATTCTTACGGGTGGAATAATTGCCCTTGCAGCGGACATTGCGAGCAATCTCCCCGGAAGTGACATGGTACTGCCCCTTAATTCAGTCACTTCTCTGATCGGTGCTCCCATAGTTATCTGGGTCATTATGAGGTATCAGCATGTTGGAAGATAGATCATCCGCTATGAAAGTTCTTCTTGAAACAAGAGATCTGGATATTGGTTACCGGAACAGGAAAAAAATAAGTAGAGTAGCTTCGGGGTTGAGATTGCAGGTCAAAACTGGAGAGTTAATATGTCTTGCAGGTCAGAACGGAGCAGGAAAATCTACTCTGCTGAGGACTCTTGCAGGAGTTCAGAAGCCTCTTTCAGGCAAAGTCTTACTTGATGGTTCGGAAATTATTTCTCACAGCCAGACTTCAATAGCAAAAAAAATCGGTCTTGTCCTGACAGAGAAAGCGGAAGCCGAAGGTTTTTCTGTCAGGGACATCGTTGCCCTCGGCAGGTTCCCTCACACAGACTGGAAAGGTATCCTAACACCTGCAGATCAGTATAAGGTTGATAATGCCCTAAATATCGTGGGGGCTGATCCTCTCTCAGGAAGGCTTTTCACTCATCTAAGCGATGGAGAAAAACAGAAGGTAATGATAGCGAGGGCTATTGCCCAGGAAACGGATATTATCCTGCTTGACGAGCCCACAGCGTTCCTTGATCTTCTGAGAAAGATCGAAATAATAAACATACTCAGGGATCTCGCTTCCTCTGGGACAAAGGGGATCCTTATGGCAATTCATGATATTTCACTTGCTTTGCAATATGCGGACAGAATATGGCTTTTTGAACCAGAAGGGGGGATCATCGAGGGTTCTCCTGAAGATCTTGTTCTCAGCGGTGCAATAGAAAGGGCATTTTCCTCGGAAAAGTTAACCTTTGATCCAGTCTCAGGTCAGTATCCGGTTTACACTCGAAACAATATCAAAATTGCCCTGAAAGGTACTGGGAGGGTAGTTTACTGGACTGCAAAAGGACTTGCCCGGCAGGGTTTCAAAGTCTGTTCTGATGATCCGTCGGCAAGGGCAACAGTTATAGTTACTGAAAAAGATGGAAGTTTTCTCTGGGAAGTTTCGGTTGAAGATGAAATTCTGTCCAGCCATACCACGGTTCTTTCAATGACTGACCAATTGAAAGAGATGTTTATCCATCGATCCTGAAGATAACAGGAATTCTTATGGTTTTTTCATCCCTGAAACTGAATTCCCATTTGCGGACAGCATCTACAGCAGAAGCATCAAGTCTTTTATGCCCGCTTGAACTTTCGATTTTCAAAGATATGACTTTCCCCCCGGAAACGT
>CAYPIU010000064.1:0-6058 GCA_964410915.1 uncultured Synergistales bacterium
AAGTAAATTGGCGAGAGACCAGCCCAACCTGCGTCAATTCAAAGATCAAAGCCGGGACAAACCCTTGCGGTGGGCTGAAGCCCACCCTACAAAACCTATCAAAACTTACTGAAGCCGCACCCTACTGTAATGCTATCAGTCTAAAAACTTGCTATGGTATGGCAGGGGTTGGGGGGTTAATCCAAAATCGGAAATCTAAAATCTAAAATAGATTGATGGGAGGTCAGCCCATCCTGCGACTTACTTCATCAGGGTCTGATGGGCTAAAGCCCATCCTACGACTTCCTAGAGGGTCTACCTCCGTAGTAAGACGATTTTGGATTTTGGATTTTGGATTAAAAGCATGACCGCGGTATGCTTTGGTTGGTGTTGGACTGTCTTAGCGGCAGGGCTTTTGACCATGATCTGACTTTCAGTTTTCAGGGTTCAGAAAACGATATCGAATGTGCCATATATTCTTTCAGGATCTTCCCAGGAAATTTCATGGTCAGATACCATTGCAAAAGAAGGTCCTTTTTTGCACCACTGGATCATCTTTTCCAGAACTTCACGCTTTCCCTGTAAAAGTATCTCAACACTTCCATCGGGGCGGTTTCTGACCCAGCCGCCAACTCCATGTTCAGTAGCTGTCCTGCTCAGGGAATGTCTGTATCCTACACCCTGCACCCGGCCGTAAACGAAAATCCGGACCTGACTGACTGCCAATTTGACCACCTCCGCAGAACTGGTTATTTCCAGATCCTTTTTACCCCATGGATAATACCAAAATGATATCACTTTAGTTATTATCCGAAATACTTGTAAAGTAATTGCAAAAATCGATATCAAACAGGTTTTCCTGTTCTGATCGGGACTTTATTCCTCTGGCTATAAAGACCTGGAAATATTTCGATCAATACATGTATTACTCATTAACGTTTTGCGCTATAATAGTTTTATCTATGCATTCTGACATTACAAGAAAGGGGGTATATATTTAATGATAATCAAGCAAGCTCAGATGAGCAACCTCAAATCACATCCTCTTTACGGCAAACTTGGAGGTATCAAGGTAAAATCCCTTAATCCTGACGAATTTATTACAACTGAAGAATTCCCCGAAAAGACCTGTTTTCATGAGATCAATTGGGTGGAAATGCCTCCAGGAACTGTTATACCTCAACATAAACACGAGGGATTTGAGGAAGCTAAAGTTGTGATCTACGGCCTGGGAAGATACACCGAAGATGAGGCTGAAGAAAATGTTGATGCAGGAGATGTCATTCTGACAGAAAAGGGTATCAAGCATTCTCTCGAAAACATTGGACATTACCCTCTTGTATATATTTCTCTAACTGTTTCATGTGAGGAAGAGTAGAAGGAAAGGGCCGGAAATATCCGGCCCTTTTAAATACCTGATCGAAAGATCAATCCACTACAAGTACCCCTTTTCTGCTTCCAAATTTGTTGCATTTGGCTATCACCTGAAGTTCAGCCCCCTTATCAAGTCCCGGCAGGACAAAAACTGCTTCAGTAGCAGAACTGCCCATCTGTTTCACTGCCTCCAGTTTATATACGAGCTCATTATCTACTTCCACAGTATATTCATTAACAAAGTGGGATCCGGGATCTCCAACTGAATGTTCCACTTTGACATGAAGTATACCTGTGTCACCATCATAATCCAGTGCTACATCTGACGGTGGATGGGCATAAATACCAGAAGCGGAAAAAACCATTACCAACATCAGAATTAATCCGGTAAATATCTTAAGGATCTTCATTACAACACCTCCCTTTAATTAGTTGATACCTTATTGTAATACATAAGATGATCTACTGCTACCATTTCAATATTATTGATATCATCAAGCATAATATCCAAAAAAAACGAAAAGTGATTTGACGTGCTGCAAAAGATGTGGAAACATCTTTTGCGAAAAGAACAATAGGCAAAAAACTTAAAGCAAAGAGATCTGTAAAATATTGCGATAAAATAATGATCAATGATCATTTATTATATAATTTTCAGGCAACAGTAAAGATCAGTCTTCCCAAACCTCTATCTGGCTGAAATTTACAGCTTTTAAGTCAATACATAGAAAGCAGTGGTCACCCTGGGTATAATCGAACTTTTTTTGACTGCGACAGCCCTTGCAATGGACGCTTTTGCGGTTTCAATCTCTATAGGAGCATGCAGGATCTACGATTCCTGGATACCATCTGCGCGGATGGGACTGGCATGCGGGGGCATGCAGGCATTGATGCCACTTGCGGGATGGATGATCAGCATGCGGGCTCTTTCGTACATTCAGAGTTTAGACCACTGGCTGGCATTTGGACTATTATTAATTATTGGAATAAAAATGATATTCGAAAGCCGTGAGGAAAAGGAATGCCCTGAAAATGACCCTACGAAAGGCATGACACTTTTTATTCTGGCATTGGCTACTTCCATAGACGCAATGGCCGCAGGGATAAGTACAGGAGCCATTGGCCAGTCAGTTTTATTTTTATCCATTTCTACCGGAATAATAACTGCGATACTTTCCGGAAGTGGGATCTACATAGGCAAAAAACTTGGCTGTTTTTTTGGACAATACATGGAACTCTCAGGAGGTCTGATGCTCTGCATCATAGGTATAAGAATATTATTTTCTCATTTACAATAAACCTTTTGAAAAATTGAGCTTCTGCAGAAATTATGTATTGACAAAAATACTTATTAGGGTATATTCCCCGTGATAGCGTAAATTATTCCGAAACTGTGTTTATACGTCAGGAGGGAATTGTTATGGACTGGACTAAAGCTTCCGGAGAAACAGTCGTATGTGAAAGCTGTGATCTGACTCTTAAAGATATCGTAAGGGCCATTGCTCTTGAAGATGCTGACACAGTAGAAAAAGTAGCAGCTTCTACTGGTATTGCTAAAGAGGGATCCGAAATTGATTGCAGTGAGACCATCCAGGAGATCCTTGACATTTATGTCCCCGTTTACAGTGCTCTTAAAAATGGCTGTGGCGGTGGATGCGCAGGCTGCAGCGGAAGTTGCGGCTAAACTTCAGATCTTCTGTTTAAAGATTTTAAAAACCGCCCTGCCAGGGCGGTTTTTAATTACACAATATTTTTACTTAAGTGATGCAACAGACTGTTATTGAAATGATGAATAGAAGATGTAAAACTGCAGGGTAAAAGTAAACATGCACAGGAACTGCTTTAATTTACATAATTGAACACAAAGATCTATGATCTCATTTTTACTCTGGATGGCAGGATATTGATGGATGTTTTCATTATCACTACTTAAAGTGTTAAAATGTTGGCATAACTGGATACATCGATCCTTTATGTGAAGGGATATGATAACGATGAGATCATCGCGACTTCGGATAACTGTACAGATAGGATTCCTCTTATTCATGACATGGATTGGATACAGACACCAGATCCTGGGAGGAGGTCCGCAGGGAGTTCCTCCAGTTGACGCTCTATGTCCATTTGGAGGTATTGAAAGCCTGTACGCTTACCTTACAACAGGCGGATGGCTCAGAAGGGTCGCTCCAAGCGCATTGTTACTTATGGTCGGTGTTACAGGTATGACACTGATCACAGGAAGAACATTCTGTGGCTGGATATGTCCCCTTGGCACGATCGGGGAACTCAGTGCTAAAGCTGCAAGAAGACTTGGAATAAGAGCACGGGAACTGCCTTATGCTATAGACAGTAAGCTCAGATATCTCAAATATGTCATTCTTTTCCTTATCATTGTTTTCACCTGGAAAATGGGAACCCTTGTCTGGAGGGATCTTGATCCATGGGTAGCATATATGCACATTTCTGCAGGATGGTCTGAATTTGTTGAAAAACCATGGTCATTCGTCGTACTGTTCGGAACTGTTATTTTTGCAAGCCTTTATATTGAAAGATTCTGGTGCAGATATTTATGTCCTCTTGGGGCTTTGCTCGCACCCCTCCAGAAGCTCTCGCTGATAAAGGTAAGAAGGAGCGAGGACCATTGCATTAACTGTCATATCTGTTCCAGAGAATGCCCAGTTAGACTTGACCCTGAAGCTGTTGAAAAAGTTGAGAGTGGAGAATGTATTTCCTGTGGGAGATGCGTAGAGGGCTGCCCCAGGGAAAAAGCACTGTTTTTCGGAACAGGAAGCAGGTCCTTTAAGACAATAACTGTCGGAATAGCAGGATTATTTATCTTCTTCGGTGTTTACGGTATTTCGAAAGCTACAGGCATATGGCAGACCTGGGCCACTCCAACGTCGTTGCAGATGGAAACCTCACCTGTGGATTCAGTTTACGGATGGATGACCATCGAACAAGTCGCAGAAACCCTTGGATTAAGTGTGGAAGAAGTTATGGAAGGAGGCAATATTGCTTCCGATGCACCTGTAGACGTTCCTATGAAAGAAATAGAAGGAGTTAATGATGAAGAGGTAAAAGAAGCTCTTGAAGTGTATCTTGAAGAACATGACATCTCCGTAGAGGAACCTGGGATCTCAATGGAAACTAAATTATCCCCTGATGAAATAAGAGGAAGCAGCACAATGCAGGAAATATCTCAAAGCTACGGGCTTGATGGCAGTAATGTTTTCGAGGAAGCTGGCTGGCCTTCAGATCTGCCTGTTGATAAACCTCTGAAAGATATCGCCAGTGAACTTGATAAGGAAGTACAAGAGATAAGAGATGCAGTAAAAGAACTTCTTAAACAATAATGTAAGAACAGAAAGGTCGTCCCCCCCGGACGACCTTTCAAAAAACCGGAAAACTGCCTCCTGTGCAATTATCCTATGTTTCATATAGCGAAAATATTATAACATAAATATATTGATATTGGCTATCAGAAGTGAAGTAATTCTGAGCCTGTAATTTTTCCATCGTTATCAACACGTATAAAACCATGAAAAACTCTTTTGCCCGGGTCAAGAACATAAGGGGACAACAACCGGTAGAATGGACTGATATTTTCAAGCTGGTAACTCTCCTTAAGGGGATACCATTGCATATACCCCTCATCGCTGGAGTTTACGACTCCTGAAAACGAATCGGCAACAAAATATAGAGAGAGTACCTCCTGAGAAGGATCAGGGGAAAAATTATTAACCATTCCGGCAAACCTTGCAGAAGTAACTTCCAGTCCGGTCTCCTCTAATATCTCCCTGGCACAGGCATCAAAAGAGGTCTCGCCTTTTTCCTTTTTACCTCCAGGTATCGTTATATCTCCCTTGTAAGGCTCCCTGTTACGTTTAATTAGAAGGATGTTTCCATCTTTTATAAGATAACAGAATACCACTATGATGGTATGTGCATGAAGAGAACCGTCGAGGCCCTTCATCAATGCATCCCCCGCATTTTGCGTATCTGGTCATAAGCATTCTGAATTTCCTTGAAACGCATGGTAGCGAGCTCAATGAACTCGTCATCGAGTTCCTGTCCTATGAACTTATCCGGATGGTACTTCGCCACCATCTTTCTGTAACATTTTCTGATATCTTCATCAGAATCCCGTCTTCTGCAGCCAAGAACGGTGTAAGGGTCTACGTTAGCCCTCTGCTTTCCTGCTGAGGGGCCGCTCTGTCCATTACTGGAACTGCTGCTGTTACCCTGATATGTATATCCTCCAGATCCAAAGGTGGTAACGAGATTCCTCACTAGTCTGATCAAAAGGAATCCAATGATCAGAGGTAAAGCAAGTCTTATCAATCTGAAAATAAGAGCCATGTTTCTTTCACTCCAAAAATGATTTTTTGGTAAAAAGAGCTTATTTCTCCGATAAAAGATTATACCTCAGTATAGTCAAAAATAGTCATAATACAAAACTGCTGAAATACAAAGGGGAAGATAAATACTTTAACCACTGAGAGCGCAGCTGGCTCTGCGAGCCAACGCAGAGAAGGTCAAAGGCTATTCACCACGGAGGACACGGAGGAAGATCTGAGTAGTGCATATGAGCAAACCCAGGAATACGAGAAAAATGCGGGTCTATTTTTCACGCAAGATTTCAGTCAAAAGATAAAAACTTGTTTAACCGCAAAGATACCGTGTTGAAAGTCAAGCCTTTTTTTGA
>CAYPIU010000065.1:0-2619 GCA_964410915.1 uncultured Synergistales bacterium
CCGTCAGTATCTTCAAATACCAGACCCAGCAGTTTTGCTGTTTCAAGGTTTCCCCCCTGGCCTGTACCAACATTTATCCGGCTGGCTTCTCCCACAGAATTGCTTTCAACATTTAGATACAAACCACCGTCATTTGACGTCTCTACTGTTGCATGAACCCATTCCTCAGGAGAATCAGGACCATCGCTCCCGGAACCATATGCGCCGTTTATCCTGTTGGCTATGGTCTGAAGTGAATCCGTTTCCGAGACTGTAATATCAATTTTGGGGGAACTTTTCTCAAGACCCAGTTTTGAGGTTACCAGGTTTCCCTTCAGATCAGTCAGGGAGACCAGAAAATCCTCTGAATTTGAAAGGATCATTCTATCCCCGACCACTTCAGCCTGAACAGGTTCTTCACTCAACTCTGTTTTAAAATAATTTCCCAGATCTGATAGCGTCAATTCGTCACTTGTAGACTTCTGAGCTGATCCCCCAGTTATATCCCAAACATCAGTAGTAGAATTCCAGTCTATATCAACAACCTTCTCTTCATTTCCTGCCGCGACCCTGAAGGAATAATGTTCTGTTTCTCCTGAAAGAGGCTCTTGCAGAAGGACTGTCCCGGATCCTGGTGTGCAAAGCGCCTTAATACCGTCGGATCCCACCTGAAGGGAAAAAGATCCTTCTATTCCCAGAGCTTCTTCCGCAGAGGAGACTCCCGGATAACCCAAATCACTGCCTACAGCCCAACCGGTTTCGGTAGCTATCCTCTGAACTTCCAGTGAATGAACTCCTTTCAGTGCATCCCTTCCCGTGGCAATGGATGCAGTATCAGGATCCGAAGATGAGAGAAATTCATTTTCCTCCACCTGGACATCATAAAAACCCTGGTTACCATCCTGTGGAACAAGTACAAGGTGTCGAGTCTCCGCATTCTGTACCAGGAGGCGTCCAGCAAGGCTGACGCTGACAGCTCCGCTTTCGCTGTCAGTTGAAACCGTTACATTGGCCAGACGAGTCAGATCCTCCAGGAGAATATCCCTTTTATCCATCAGGTCATTGGGCTTGTTACCCAGTGCATAGACTGTCTCTATCTGACTGTTAAGATCAGCTATCCTGTCTATAAGGTCGTTGGCATTCTGAACCTGAAGTTCTATATCCTGATTCAGAGAAGTCCTGTACTCGGAAAGATTTTCATATGTATGGTTTATCATCGTACACAGATTATCCATTTCCCTTGCAAAAGATTCCCTGGTACTGCTTGAATCGGGTCTTTTCTGAAGTTCCTGCATAGACTGGTTGAGGTTCTCAAGAGCAGTTGCAATTCCTGTATCAGAGGGCTCTCCTATAAACATCTCGATATATTCCATAGAAGTACTTGCGGCTTCCCAGAAACCCCCTTCGACTGATTCGCCCCTGTACTGGGCATCCAGAAAGGCATCCCTGACCCTGTTTATGGCATCTATACCTACACCAGTACCTATCTGCCCCGGCTCTCCGCCGCTGTTGATCCCGGGCAAAGTATAGGGGGCAGTGGCCGAAGCCTCTACGCGCTGTCTGGAGTATCCGTCTACATCCGCATTGCTTATGTTGTGACCCGCAGTTTCTATACCCTGCCTGAAATAACTTAAAGCACGCCTGCCTATCTCAAGACCTGAAAATGTATTCGACATCCTAAAACCACCATCCCTGGAACGTTTTTACCCTACCAGTTCTTTTATCGGAGGAAATGATGGGCATTAACAGTTATTTTCAAATATCTTTAGCAGAAAAATATTGTAAATATGTTGTTTATAATGTTATTATCTTTAAGTGGGGTATAATAACAATGAAAAAATGTATATTTGTTTTAAGTTTATTATTTATTATGTTACTTTCTGAAGATTTGCAGGCTGCTTTGCTTGATCCTCTTTATCTGAAGGGCCAGAATGTCTCACATAGTGACGGCTCTGAATTTTTCATGGATATTCTTGAAGAAGATCAAAGCAGGGTCACGTGGAGCCATATTGAAATGGATCCTCCCTTTTTTGGTATTTCCGGAGAGATAGAAAGTCCCTCCAGGGTATATCCCGGGACACCATCCATAACCCTCAGGATCCGTTCAGGGGAAAGACTTGTTACAAGAATACTCAGACTCAAATGGTTTGCCCTTACGGTTTTCGCCACCCGGGATATCGACAGAGGAGAGATCCTTTCTCCCGAGGACCTGGATATCCGTGTCGCTTCTTACAGAAGGAGTTCCGGAAGGATATTTTCTGACCTGTCAGGTATATGTAATTTCAGGACAAAAAGGAAAATATCCGCACAGGACGCGATCTCGGCGAGAGATGTTGAAAAAACCATGTTGATAGAGAGAAGGGACAGGCTGACAATACTGTCAAGATCCGGGGCAGTTGAAGCAAAACTCGAAGGTATTGCTCTTGAATCCGGGGCAAAAGGGTCTCGAATAAGGGTAAGAATACCTCTTTACAGAAAAGACCTGGAAGCTATTGTGATCGACAAAGGCCTGGTTCTTGTCCAGAACTGATATTCCATTTATGGAAGGAGACATTTGAATGAGATCATATCGTTCTTTTTTTATGACTATTTTCTTCGTTCTTGTTTTTTCTGGTTCAGTAATGGCACAATCACTGTGGG
>CAYPIU010000065.1:2719-6015 GCA_964410915.1 uncultured Synergistales bacterium
ACTATTTTCTTCGTTCTTGTTTTTTCTGGTTCAGTAATGGCACAATCACTGTGGGAGGATGGAAACTCCCTTGTTCAGGATCACAAACCATCTGAGGTAGGCGATATTGTAACCGTTTCAGTTGAGGAAAAGACACGGGCCAAAGATGAGGCAAACACGGACATTTCAAAGGAAAACGCCAGCTCAGCCTCCGATGGTACAGGAATCCTCGATTTTGTAAGCAAACTCGGTTTTTCTACAGAAAGCAGCATGGAAGGTGACGGTTCCACCGAGAGAACCCATAATCTTTCAACCACTGTGACCTGCCTTGTCACTGAGGTGGTATCAGGGGGCAACCTTCGCCTGGAAGGCCGAAAGGACATTCAGGTCCAGGGAGAGACCATGACTCTCGAAATAACAGGAATAGTCCGTCCCATAGATATAGATCCGGATAATGTTGTCAGAAGTGACAGACTGGCAAATGTGTCGGTCAGCGTGGAAGGGATTGGGACCATAAGCGACATACAGGCCCCTGGCATTCTGACAAAACTATTTAATGCAATTTTCTGAGGTGATGAAAAGATGGATATTTACAGTAACCTGAAAAAAAATAAAAAAAGGCGATCCGGCCGGATCATTCTGTTTCTGTTGTTTCTTTTTATCTGTTCCTTCCCTGTTAAAGCATATTCCCAGGTCCATCCAGAGGTTCGGCTCAAAGACCTTGGAAGGATAGGGGGAGTAAGGTCAAATCAACTGGTGGGAATGGGTCTGGTAGTAGGTCTTCAGGGTACAGGTGACAGGGGAGATCTCGTTCTGGCCATGCTCGGCAACCTGGTGGAAAATTTCGGAATATCAATGAGCAGGGACGATCTTCGCAGCAAGAATGCTGCTGTTGTAACAGTCATCTGCAAACTCCCCCCTTTTGCAAGGAATGGTGAAAACATCGATGTAACCGTAAGCGCTGCTGGAGACGCTAAAAGCCTGGAGGGCGGAGTTCTGCTCCAGACACCACTTAAAGCTGCAACGGGAGATGTCTATGCTGTTGCGCAGGGTCCCCTTTCCATTGGAGGATTTTCTGCGGGTTCATCTGGTTCCAGGCTTTCAAAAAACATCTCTACAACCGGAAGGATCCCGAACGGAGCGATCGTTGAAAGGGAAACAGCCTGGGAAACAGATCAGGACATGATACGCTTTCTTCTTCGCAAACCCGATTTCACTACAGCGAACAGGGTGGTAAGCGCCCTTAACCAGCGTTACGGGGCTGTTGCATATGCTACAGATGCCGGTTGTGTGGAAATACGGATACCTCCTCAATTCAGGAGAAGGACCTCCCGGTTCATAGCAGACCTGGAAGGACTCTACATAAGGCCTGATACTGTCGCCAGGGTAGTTGTCAACGAAAGAACCGGCACTGTTGCCATGGGTGGCGACGTAAAGATCAGTGAAGTTGCAGTGGCCCACGGAAATCTGACAGTCAGTATCAGGGTCCAGAAAGCAGTAAGTCAGCCCGAGCCTTTTTCAGGTGGAATTACTGTCCCACTGGAGCAGGCGTCCATAACTGCCGAAGAAGAAAGAGGGAGCCTTGCTCATCTGGAAACGTCAGCAACTATAGATGATGTAGTAAAAAGCCTGAACACTCTTGGGGCTACTCCAAGGGATATAATCACCATCCTTCAGGCAATAGACAATGCAGGGGCTCTTCAGGGTGAACTCATCGTAATGTAGGGAGGTCTGGAAATTGGCTGTAAAACCTGTTTTTTCTTCGGATCAGGTTCAAAAAACAAAAACACCTTCAGAGATAAGGGATCAGCGTCTCAAGAAGGCCTGCAAACAATTCGAGGGTATCTTCATAGCTACCATGCTGAAAGAATCCTTGAACAATGCTCCAGCAGAGAAGGAAGGAAAGGATACAGGCCACTTCGATTCGCTTAAAGACTTGACACTTGAGAGAACCGGAGAAGCTCTGGCCTCACAGAAAAATGGTGGTGTAGGCCTGTGGAGAGTTCTCTATGAAAGCCTGAGCACTCAGGAAAATTCAACAAAAGGCGAACCAGCTTCGATCAACTCATTGAATGATCCCGGGAAAGGTGAGGATGACAAAAGCAATGAATGATCTGTTAAATGCCCTGATAGAAAAAAACAAAAAACAGAAAGATGCTCTTCTAGAGCTCCTTCAAGTTTTAAAGGAAGAAAAAGAAGCTCTCAGGGAAACCCGATCCAGGGAGCTTCCGGAACTTCTGGCAAGACTTCAGGAAGTCTCAGGAAAAGCCATGCTTGCAGAGGCTGAGAGAAACACTGCAGCCAAGGGACTTGCCGATTCGCTGGGTTGCAGGCCCGTAATAAGAGAAATTTCTCAGGCTCTTGATCCTGACGATGGAGGAAAGCTGAAAAATTCCGCCAAAGATCTGCTTGAGGCAATAATTTCAATAAAGGAAGTAAATTTTATTCTTTCCAGACAGGCTGAGGAACACCGCTTTCTTGCCGATATGGTTCTGGAAAGGATGAGAATATTTGCGAGTAACAACACCAGAAGTTCATGTCTGGACCAAAAGGCCTGAAAACGGAAGATCATATACCCTTTATACCCTGGCCGATTATCTTTACCTCAAGAACACACTCAAAGATGTTGAAGCGAACGCTTCTTCCTCTGCTGCCCCCAGTGTCACAGCCTTCGAGGGGAATGGAATGGTTTTGAAGAAGATCCAACACCTTTTTTACATTCTGTTCTCCTATTGAGCGCAACGCAGAAATTTCAAAACTGAACATTTTTGAGCCTCCTGCGATCTTGGCCTTTATTCTTTTTTTTGAAGCCCCTTTACTGTCAAGTTCCTTTATGAGCGCATCAACAGCTTTATCCGCATATTTTCCCGGCTTGGTATTATCACTGCTCTTTGTCCCCATTGAACTGTCAGGAAGCATGATATGTGCCATACCGGCGATCTTTTCTACAGGATCATACAGAACAAGAGCTATACATGAACCCAGGCCAAGGCTTGAAAGAACATTGGGGCTTGAAGTAATAACAATTTCACCCATTCCCACATGAAAGCTATTTTCTACTTTTTTTGATATTTTCTCCATTATCAGCTCACCTCAGCCCGAGAACCTGGAAAAAATTTTCCAGGGATCCAGGTGTAGGAACAAGCATTATCCTTCCTGAAAAAAGCCTTCCTTCATTCTCAGGAAAGGAAAGTGATGTTTCTATCAGAAAAACCGTATCAGTCTCAACTCCAAATATGGCCACCATTATATCCATTACCGAACCAAGCATGTCCACCGTGATATGAGGAACTGACAATGGCAGTTTCTGATTCACC
>CAYPIU010000066.1:0-5948 GCA_964410915.1 uncultured Synergistales bacterium
TCATCCTCTGTACGAAAAGTCATGGATCCGCTTGTATCCAGAAGGAGCATAACATTGGGCTCCAGCATGAAACCTTCCTGAAAACCAAGGGGAACATTTTTGGACATAGGCACAAGGATGGGTTCCCATGCTGCTTCAGCAAAAGGTATAAAAATAAACATAGAAAAAATGAAAAGCGATACGAATATTGCACTGCATTGTTTTATGCAAATGATCTTACATTTTCTGTTATCCCTGAGATGATCTTTTTCTCTCATATTAATCCCTCCGGCCAAGGATCTGTTTCAATTTAATATTGCAGCTCGTCTACAATCTTATGATAACTGCCTGGTCAACTTTTCTTGTCTGTTCTTCAAAGGAAGCCTCACTTCGTATGAGATAATATCCCAGATTGACACCAGACCCCTCACCAACACTGCCTTCTCCTCTGTTAGAACTGGCATAGGAGGAACCCATATGCTGTGACATGGCAGCTTCTCCTGCACTATAAAGCATTTTGGGAGGGAAACCTGTTTCATAGTCGTCCTTATCCACACCGGAACCCACGGTATAACCCATATCAAATATCCTGACCCTGACCTGGACATGACCCTGAGAATATATCCCGTGAGCTACCTGGCTGCCATCGGGATAGTTCCAACCGGGAAGAGTTGAGCTATTCAATTTCCTTACAAGCAGAACATCATATACATCTTCGCCTGTTCCTGTAAGATCACCTGATACCAGCTCACCACCCGGATCCGTTGCTTCCCATCTGGGTAATCTCCCATCCTCTTCCCTGGCATTCAGTATCCATGCTTTTCCCTGTTCAACTCCATCTGATGCGGCATTGTACATCTCCACGTCCTCCACAACATATCTGGAGGAACTGAACAGGTTACCCACTATTTCAAAGGTTAAAGATACCAGAAGGGCTCCCACAAGAAGGACCACAAGGACAAGGGGAAGCGCAAAACCCTTCTTTTTCAAGGTTTTATTTTTCATCAGTTCCTCACCCTCCATCTGCTTCTGTGAACGGATACCCTGTAATGCCTGGTCTCATCCGCAACAGGATTATCAGGCCAGCCTGAAACATCAGCAGGTGTCACCATTTCATCATGCCTGGTATTACCCCTTGCCAGCACCGACGCAGTAATAATTCGATCATCAGGATCATAGTCAAATATCACATCCTCAATACCCGCCACAGTTGAAATGGTTTCATCATTAACAGGGTCTTCGACAATAAATTCCCCATTTACAAGCCTCGCCTCCAGAAAACGGACATAATGTATTTCATCGAAGAATGGAAGGGTCCCATCTGATTTTGGAGTCACATTAATTGGGGAAGTCCCTGGAGTATTAACAAAAAAAGGGGCATTGGCAGATGGGAAAGTGATCCAGTCCGTAGGGGGCTGTACATTCCCTGCGGTCAGATCAAGATTTGACGCAGTCCCAGAAGTGAAAATAATTTCCTGTTCGTTGGCAATGCCCGAGGGCAGAGCATAGGCAATCTGTATCGCCCTGTCGCCACTGATAACATTCAAAGGACCGTTCCATGAATTTATATCCGCTTCCAGGGAGAAACAGGCCTGAAAATCCGCCGAAGTATTGGGAAGTCCCAGACCGGATTGCCTCAATGGGCCGGCGAGAAGAGTGAAAACCATCTGACCTTTCTGGCGGGCAGTGGTATATTCAAGATCCTGCTCATAACTGTAAACAAACGTATAGAGAAGCCCTACCACAGATCCCATTATCATGGAACCGATCAGGATAACTATAAGGACCTCCACAAGGGTAAACCCCTTAGTACCTTTACTTTTTCTGGGAAAACAGTTCCAGCTTTGTAAAATGTTCATGACTTCACCTCAATATCCTCATTCGTCAACATCAACATGGCCAAAGGGACTTATGGACCGGGCAAGAACCACGTTATCATTTGGACCAACCCCATCCCAGGTAAGTGAAATTACTATTTTTCTAAGGTTATCTCCTGAGGTAACATTCCAGGAATCAATAACAAAGGGATGAGGTACAGTTATGTCAGATGAAAGGTCATCAAACGAAAGCCCCCAGTCTGACTGGGCTTCATCGATCTCCTGACCTTCTATGAAATCTATGATCTCACTGGCAAGAAGGGTAGCCTTTTCCTTATCCACCGTGTGAGCCATTAATTTCGTGGAAGAAATGAAAGAAGATGCGATAGCAAGCAAAGCAACAGCGAGGAGCATAATAGCTATGAGAACCTCAACAAGAGACAAACCCTGATTCTTTTTCATAAACAAGCTCCTCACTTTTCTGAAAATGGTCTTTAAAAACCCGCCTAAAAAAGGACTACACAAACTTATTCATAGTTGATTATATATCACGATAGTTTTACAAGGTAGGACCTTTTTACTAAATAATCAGGGTAAATCGGATCATACCTGTTGGGCCTTGGGAATCAAACCATTGGATTTACTCACTAAATGCAAGATTAAATGATTATCCTATTTTGCCGTCTCTTCTCCTGAGAGGATTTCATTAAAGGGTTAAATAATCCAGATATTAACAAGAGAGTTGACTTATAGTTTGAACCCACGTTTCACAAAAAACTATCACAATAAACTAAAATACTAACTGTTAAATAACCCTTTAACTATACCCGAAAGTTTGATATTTAAAAAATAGGAGAACATGTTTTGCACTGCAACACATCTATTATGGATATACAAAAAACTTCTCTTTACTGTCTTTCTGATATTTAAGGTCATATTTTCACCTTCAGATAAGGATTTTCTTCGCATCATTTTCCATTTAGTGAAAATATCAAGCAAGACTTGTATCAGAATTAAGCTTTAGCAGGTTGATTTTTAACGCATTTTTTGGTAGAAATAAGCTGATGTTTTGTATTGGTAGAAGTAGTTTTGTAATGCGAGATATTTATCAGTTCTAAAAGGAGGAATATCGGAATGCTTACAGATATAGAGATCGCACAGCAGTCCAGGATGAGAGACATAACAGAGATAGCGAATAAGCTTGGGATCCGGGAAGATGAGCTTGAGCTTTACGGTCACTACAAAGCGAAGGTTTCATGGTCACTGTGGGAAAGAGTCAGGGAAAACCCTGACGGAAAACTGATCCTTGTGACAGCAATCACGCCAACTCCTGCAGGAGAGGGCAAGACCACTACCACAGTGGGACTTTCCCAGGGGCTGTCAAAGATCGGTAAAAAAAGTGCAATAGCACTGAGGGAACCCAGTCTTGGTCCCAGCTTTGGAGTCAAGGGCGGAGCCGCAGGCGGAGGTTACTCACAGGTAGTACCGATGGAAGACATAAACCTTCATTTCACCGGGGATATACATGCAGTCTCCACAGCTCATAATCTTCTGTCGGCGTTACTGGACAATCACCTGCAACAGGGCAATGAGCTTGACATTGATCCGAGGAGAATAGTCCTTAAACGAGTGATGGATATGAATGAAAGGGCTCTTCGCAACATTGTAGTCGGACTTGGCGGGAAAGCTCACGGAGTTCCCCGGGAGTCTGGATTCGATATAAGCGTAGCCAGCGAGGTAATGGCTATTTTATGTCTGGCAGGCAGCATATCGGATCTCAAGGAAAGACTTGCAAATATGGTCGTTGCATATACATACAGTGGAGAGCCTGTAACCGCTGGAGACCTCAAGGCGGAGGGATCGCTCGCAGTGCTTCTGAAGGATGCTTTAAAGCCTAATCTTGTCCAGACCCTCGAGGGTGTTCCGGCATTTGTCCACGGAGGCCCCTTTGCTAACATAGCCCATGGCTGTAACAGCGTGCAGGCAACAAAATACGGGTTGAAACTCTCCGATTATTTTGTAACCGAGGCAGGTTTCGGTGCGGACCTTGGCGCAGAAAAGTTCTTTGACATAAAATGCCGTATGGCAGGTCTTCACCCCGATGCTGTAGTTCTGGTGGCAACGGTCAGGGCCCTCAAGATGCACGGCGGACTGCCCCGGAATGAACTTTCAGGAGAGAACCTTGAGGCTCTCGAGGCTGGTATCCCCAACATGGAGAAACATATAGAGAACCTGAGTTCCTTCGGCGTACCTGTTGTTGTTGCCATTAACAGGTTCCCCACCGATACGGAAGCCGAGCTGAAGCTTGTTGAGGAGCACTGCAACAGGCTTGGAGCAGAGGTATCACTCTCTGAAGTATGGGCTAAGGGCGGAGATGGCGGAATGGATCTCGCAGAAAAGGTCGTAAAAGCATGCGAGAAGGAGAATACATTCCACTACCAGTACGAAAGCAATGCAACTCCCCGGGAGAAGATCAACACCATAGCCAAAAAGATCTATGGCGCGGCCCGGGTAAGTTTCACTGACAAGGCAGAGAAGGATCTGGCCGATATCCATGAACAGGGCAGGGATGACCTTCTGATCTGCATGGCCAAGACCCAGTCCTCCATATCGGATGACCCCTCCAGAAAAGGGCGTCCAGAAGGTTTCACTGTTACAGTTCGAGAAGTGAGACTCTCCGCAGGTGCCGGTTTCCTTGTACCTGTGACAGGGAGCGTAATGACCATGCCGGGACTTCCAAAAAAACCTGCAGCTCTTAAGATAGATATTGATGAAAGCGGAAATATTACAGGACTTTTCTAGAAAAGTATATTGCTGAGCAAAGGCCCGGTCCAGAGGGGGGAACCCCTGGGCCGGGCCTTTTGGCGCTACTTTTTCATTATGACCTTGTGCCAGTCATCATGATCTTCGAAACTCACTTCCCAGCCTTTTTTTCTTGCAAAACGGGCTACATTCTCCCTTGACGTGACAGTATCCACGTGAACTTCTATGATTCCTTCTTTAGTCTTCTTCACAGCTTTCTGGGTCTCCATTATTGGCTGAGGACAGGAAAGACCCTTTGCATTTACAATTACAGGTTCAGACATTATCTATGCCTCCTTAATCCAGTTTCTCTCTCATCAGGAACCCGACGGCAAGACAGAAGACAATACCGATCACTGTAGCAGCCGGCCCAAAGGCTCCTGGACCAGCGGGGGAACTGGCCAGACTGAAATTATGTGCAAAACCGGCACCCACAAGCATGCCAATAGTAAAAATTGCGGAGTCTCCGTCTCCCTCTCCACTCATAATGAACTGCCTGCCTGGGCATCCTCCTGCAAGGGTAAAGGCTAATCCTGCAAGTACCATACCCATAAAATTCCATAGATGATCTGTATGAGCCACAGGCTGACCTTCAAATCCGGGATTGAACTGCCCAAGTGCATAGTTGGTAACAAAAGCCATTATGATAAACGCCACCACACCGTTGAAAAGGTGCGGGTCACGGAGCATTACGAGATCCCTTATAGCTCCTACAGTGCAGAAGCGGCTTCTCTGGGCAAGCCATCCAACCAAAAGTCCGACTGCCAGTGCTATAGCAACTGGTGCGTACATGGCTCCAGGTCCCTTCTCAGAGAAAAATACTGGTCCCGCTGTTCCTCCTTTGCCGAACTCAGGAGCAACGATCAGAAGTACCATAAGCACCACTGCTATGACAGGCATTACATATCCTGCACCTTTTTTGACCTCATAGGATCTTCCCAGGCTGTATCCGTTCCAGAGGAACATTATCCCTATGACAATACCCGTAATAAGACCTAAAGTTCCTGGAATTGCGTTCCAGTCCCCCCCTGCAAGACGGAGATAAGCCCTCCAGGGACAGCCAAGAAAGACCAGTGCGCCTATCATGGCAAAGAATCCCAGGAAAAACCTGATCAGAGGGGAAGAACCTGTCCTTGGAAGATATTCCTTATACACAAGTGCTGCAAAAAATGAACCAAGAATAAAACCTGCTATCTCAGGCCTGAGATACTGGACAACAGCCGCATGATGAAGACCCAGGGCTCCTGCTATATCTCTTGTGAAACAGGCCACACATATACCCATGTTCCCAGGGTTGCCCCATGTAACCAGAAGTGCAGCAAGTGTTCCTACTATACCTCCTGTTATTAT
>CAYPIU010000067.1:0-5551 GCA_964410915.1 uncultured Synergistales bacterium
ATTTTAGACCTACGGTCTCGCTACTTTTTACAAGTTCTGTTTCGCGAGTTAAAGCATACGGTTTAACCAGTATTTTCAGTTTTGTAGAAAGAGTGGCGCGCCGGACAAGATTCGAACTCGTGACCTGCGGTTCCGTAGACCGCCGCTCTATCCATCTGAGCTACCGGCGCACACTTTAAAAATGGCGGTGGGTGAGGGATTTGAACCCTCGAAGGAGGTTTGTGCCCCCTTACTCGCTTAGCAGGCGAGCGCCTTCAACCACTCGGCCAACCCACCATTTCAAGTGCGGGGTTTATTTTATGCTATGAATCAGGCCCCTGTCAATAGGTCTTAACCAAGTTATAAGAACTGTCCTGGCTTATCGTTATTGATCTATGAATTATCTGCCGATGTTTCGACTGGATTTTCAGCGTTTTCCTTGACCTCCGGTGTTGCAAAAAGTTCCGGGTCAAGTATCTCAACTTCAACACTTGCCTTGAGATCATCAAGATATTTCTGCTGAGCTTTTCCTTCTTTCTGGGAAATTAACATTTCTTTGACATCTCCGCTGACTTCCTCAAAGGGTATATTCTTCTCATTGACATATCCTCTGTTCAGGAAGAGTGCGTAGTCATCACTGGAAACTTCGATAACATCGCTGACATCAAGTACCCCCAGCTCGGAAAGAGGCTGAAGCTGTTCAACAAACCGGCTCTCTGGAATAAATACTGTCTCTTCATAGGGTACGAATTGAAGGATATCTTCAGAATCTACCTGTGCGGATGCTTCATCCCAGGAAAAGTCATTCCTCAGGAGATGCAGAACATGTTCTGCAGCATCCCTGTTGCTGAACTCGGCAATATTAAGGTCTATTCCAGATGGCTGCGTGAAGAAGATACCTTTCGTATCTTCATAGAACTTTTTCATTTCCTCTTCTGTAACGCTTACATCCATGGTCACAGATTCCAGAAGCTGCATCTGGGACAAGTTGTTACTTACACTTTCCCTGAGATCATCCATCTTGATACCATTTCTTTCGATGTACTGCTGAAATGCTTCCTTCGTTGGGAACTGATCTTCTATCTGATCTATCTGTTCATCTATCTCAGCCTCGGAGGCCTTGATACCCAGCTCTTCAACCTCGTTCCTGAGGGCAGCCTGAATAACAAGGTTATCCAGAGTCTTTTTGTAGATACCGGGAAGATCTTTTGAACTCAGATCCCTGATCTCGGCCCTCTGGACATAATCTCTGACGCTTCTGTCCATTGTAGACCGCAGTATTTTCTGGCCATCAACTTTTGCTACAGCATAATCCTTACCTGCATTGTTATCCTGGCCCCTTGTTCCGAACCCATAATAACCAAGGATCGAAAGGCTGAAGACAATTACGATGATCAACATTATCCATTTTACATTTCTTCTTAACGTCCGCATTAGCAAGGTATATCGTCCTCCCTCTTGTTTACCCGTTTCGACAGGTTATTGTATCATATGTGAGCAATTCTTTAAGGGTAATCTGTCATGAATTATACATCTGCAAGGCTGAATCCAGATTTGGACTCCACTTTTAATGGCACTGCGAGTTCAATTACCCCTTCCATGATCCTGCAGAGTTCTTTTTCTACATCCTCACGGCCACTCCGGTCACATTCGCAGATGAGTGAGTCATGAACCTGCATTACAAGTTTGACGCTTTTATCAGATCTGAAATGGTCAGCAAAATCGACCATTGCCTTCCTGGCAATATCTGCAGCAGTCCCCTGTATTGGGGAATTTATGGCTACTCTTCTCAGTGCCCCGCTGTCTCGGCCATTTACTGTGGTGACCTCACGGAGCGGACGGATCCTACCAAGAAGAGTTTTTGTGTATCCTCTCTCCTTTGCTTCCTGGAATGTCCTCTCCATATACTCTTTGACTCCGGGAAGAGCCTTGAAATATTTTTCAATTATTTTTGATGCTTCCTGTCTCCCTATTCCAAGTCTCTGCGCCAGCCCGAAAGAACTCATTCCATAAAGGAGACCGAAGTTTACCATCTTTGCAAAACGCCGCAACTCCGATGTTACAAACTGGGGTTCGACATTGAATACCAGTGTTGCTGTCTCTGTATGAATATCCCTTCCATCGCTGAAAGCCTGGATAAGCCTGGATTCCTGGCTGAGATGTGCAAGGACCCTGAGTTCGACCTGGGAATAGTCTGCACCGACAAAACACCTTCCGTTCGAATGCGGTACGAATCCTTCCTTGAGTTTGCGCGACCATGCTCCATAGGCCGGAAGATTCTGCATATTGGGATCACGGCTGCTGAGTCTGCCCGTTCCTGTAGTTGCGGGTTCAAACCTGCTGTGGATAGATCCAGTTTCAGCATTGACAGATCTTAATATGGGAACGACAAAGCCTGAGAGCATCTTTGAGATCTCCCTGTGTTCAAGGATCAGGGAAGGGACTTTCCCTTCCGGTTCAGGGAGGGATGAAAGTTCCTCAAGAACCTGAACATTTGTGGAATAACCTGTCTTTGTCTTTCGCCTTGCAGGCAGGCCAAGATGTTCAAAGAGCAGCCAGGCTACCTGTTTTGGAGAATTGAGATTTACAGAGGCTTCTGCTTCTTCCTCGATATGAGAAACTATCTCCCATAGACGATCCTTCAGCTCTCCTGCCAGATCCTCAAACTTGCCGGTATCAAGTCCGATCCCATACTCTTCCATTTCTACAAGCACGGGGATAAGAGGCAGTTCAATATTTCTCATCAGATCAACCATGCCATTTTCTTCGAGTTCTTCATGCATTCTGTCTTTCTGATCGATCAGGGCTGCTGCCATTTTCGGAAGATCGAGATCTTTATATCCTTCCTGACCGGAAAGGCTGTGTGGAGAGGTATCCGGGTGAAGAAGGTAATGTGCTGTAGTATAGTCCCATACAGAACTATGCCCGGAAGCATCACTTCCCAGAATATTTTTCATCTGCTTGTAATTCTCTGTAATTATATCTTTTTCCCTAAGACAGCTGATTATTTGAGACGGTAACTGGCCCGTTATAATATCTCCCTGCCAGAATTCACCGTCGGACGACATAATGATGATCTTCTGCTTTTCGGCACTATCCTTTACAGGTTCCTTAATGTAACATGCAAGCTCTTTCTTTTCCTGCAATACATCAGGAGAGACTTCATTGAACTCTTCGATTTTATCGGCCTTATCTACAGGGTCACCCTGTTCCACCTCCTGCGGCTCTACTCCCCAGAACTGACAGGTTCTTTCCAGTATCTGTACGAGACCAAGTTCCCTGCACATCCTGCTGAAAAGAGGAACGTCAGGCTTATTGCCGTCGATCTCATCATCTGAAAGAGAAATGTCTTTTTTGAGATATATCAATTCCCTGCTGGAATATGCCTGCTCGATATTTTCTTCTATTTTTTTCCTGAGAGTACCCTTGAGCTCCTCTGAATGCTTTTCTATTTCTTCCAGGGTTGAATATGTTGATATAAGATCGGAAGCTGTCTTTTTGCCAACCCCGGGGACTCCAGGGACGTTATCTATCTTATCTCCGAGAAGAGCCAGATAATCGGGCATATAGCGGGGGGAAAACCCATATTCTTCCTCGAAAGATCCGGTATCATATACCTTGAAGCTGCTGATACCTTTCTGGGGCCTTACGATCCTGATACCTTCAGATAGTATCTGCATAAGATCCTTGTCAGAAGACAGTGTAAGGACCTGTCTTCCAAGAGGTGCATAGTGCAGTGCTGTTGAAGCTATTACATCATCTGCCTCTACACCTTCTCTTATAACGACAGTACTTCCGAAAGCCTGGAGCATCTTCTGCAGGATAGGTAATTGTTCCTTGAAATCCTCAGGAACGGGTTTGCGTCCCTTCTTATAATCTTCATAGGACTCGTGCCGAAAAGTGGGCCCTTTGGCATCAAAAAAGACGATGATCTCTCCTACATCCCATTCTCTGCCTATCTTGAGCATCATATTGAAAAAACCGGTTACTGCATTTGTAGGTGTACCATCAGGAGCAGAAAGCGGCGGAAGTGCATAAAAAGACCTGTACGCCATAGCATGGCCGTCTATCAGTAAAAGACTCGGTTGACTCAGAACAGACAACTCCTTCCCTTTATTTCGTGGTAAGTTATAATAACCCGCAGATCATTGTTTATTGTACCCTTTGTGTAAACTGTTGGGAACTTGAATAATGCAAGGTAGACCGAACATTTAAGTGTTAACAAGGAGGACTTATAAATGTCAGAAAACGTAAGAGTGAGATTTGCTCCCAGTCCTACTGGAGCTCTTCATATTGGCGGAGGACACACTGCCCTTTTCAACTGGCTATGGGCAAGACACAGTGGTGGAAAATTCATCCTCAGGATCGAGGACACTGATCGCGAAAGATCTACAAGGGAATTTGAGGACACTATCCTTGCCGGCATGAAATGGTTGGGCCTTGACTGGGATGAAGGTCCCAATGCTGGAGGAGATCATGGACCTTACCGACAGTCTGAGAGACTCGAAATATACCGCAGGTATGCTGAACAGCTTGTGGAAGAGGGTAAAGCCTACAGGGAAGGTACAGCTATAATCTACAAGGTCCCCCACGGAATAAAGCTGATCTTCGAGGATGTCGTGTATGGCAGGATCGAAGTTATGAGTGAAACACTGAAGGATATCGTCATTATCAAGAGTGACGGCATGCCGACATATAACTATGCCGTGGTGATAGATGATCACACTATGGATATCTCATGCGTAATACGAGGGGAAGATCACATATCCAATACCCCGAAACAGCTTCTTCTTTACAAGGCTTTTGAATGGGAACCTCCAGAGTTTGCCCATCTTCCGATGATCCTGGGCAAGGACAAGAAAAAAATGTCCAAAAGACACGGAGCGACAAGTGTCTACGAATACAGAGATCAGGGATATATCCCTGAAGGCATCTTTAATTTCCTGGCGATCCTTGGCTGGTCCCCGGGTGAAATGGGAGAGGTATTCTCCAGGCCGCAGGCAGTTGAAGCCTTTAACCTTGCAAAGGTTACGAGAAAAGCAGCTGTTTTTGACATGGAAAAACTCAACTACATAAATCAGGAACATCTGAAGGTTATGGACCCAATGGAAAGGCTTGAACTCGTAAGGCCTTTCTGGAAAGAAACAGGCCTTCCTGTAGAAAACTGCAGTGATGAGTACCTTGCGCAGGCTCTCGTGGTACTTGGAGGTAGAGGCCGTACCACAAAGGAAGTAGCTCAATATTCGGATTACTTTGTTACTTTTGATGTAGTCAAAGATAGATATGATGCTTCGGATATCGACGAGGAACACAGGGCTCTTCTGAAGGGATTCTTTAAGGAGATCTTCAGTATAGAAACCTGGAATGCTGAAACGATGGAAGCTGTATCCAAAACATGGGCGAAGGAAAATGATGTAAAACTTAAACTCCTTGCCATGCCATTGCGCTGGGCTCTGACAGGGATGAAAGTCAGCCCGGGCATCTTTGAGATATGTGAATTTCTCGGCAGGGATGAGGTCAGGAAAAGGGTCGAATATTACGACTTCGTATAGGCCCTGATATTGTCGATCAA
>CAYPIU010000068.1:0-5390 GCA_964410915.1 uncultured Synergistales bacterium
ACATATAAGGATCTTACTGCTTGACAAATCCAGGAAAGGGTTTTAAAGTACCCTACAAAGAAGTCAGAAAATTTGTACGAGTCGATGAAAGGCAGGTGCGTTCTCCGTGAAAAAGAATAATTTTGTTCTTTCCAGCTATTATTTTTATTACTGGTTTATGGAGTGCGGGGACTCACCTGAGGTGGTCGGCGTTTAGCGCTGTTTGACCAGTTTTCTCAGGCCGGGTACCCACAAAGGGTACCCGGCCTTTTTTTATTTTGCAGTTGAAAGGGGGATTTATAAATGGACGATTTGAGATTTTTTAAGCAGGGATCTGAACAGGGTCCTGAAAACAGTTTCAGTTCAACTGGATTTCAATACTGCAAAATTCTCCCTGGTTCCAGGCATGATCCGGTTGAAAGGTCTGAGGCGGTTTTGAGTGAAATTATCCCGCACTGGCGGAGAAGTTGAAACGTCTCAAATATGGTTAAAAAATCTGATATTGGAGGTTGAGGATATGAAAAAGTCAGGAAAAATTGAAAAGAAAGAACCAGTTTTAGAAAATAATCCAGCTATCTTGCCATGTTTGTGTTGAGAATGAAAGAAAGGAGGTCAGAATAATGAAAAAAGAAGAGAAGAAAAAAGTTGATCGTCAGCACGAAATAAATATTCATAATAATCCGCCTATTCTGCCATGGCTTTGCTGAAACAATGCTGTTGGATATGAGGGTTGGCAAATAAAGACCAGATCGTTCCTTTACTGCCTTTTTATTGTTTATCAGATGTAACACACATTTAAAATTCCGGGTTCAGCATAACAACAGCTTTTCCACGGCATATTTATTCCTCAGGAGGATTATCTATGAACATTCAGCTTGTTATCCTTATTTTATATGTAATTACGCTTGCAGCGGTCTCTATACTTGCTAATCGGCTTCAGAAAAAAATGAAAGAGGGGACTACCAGTTATCTTCTTGCAGGAAGGAAGCTTCCTCCGATAATGGTTGCAACTATGCTTGCAGGTCTTGCTATAGGCGGGGTTTCAACAGTAGGTGTTGCCCAGAATGCTTATAACAGCGGAATTTCTGCCGGTTGGTACAACGCGGCATGGGGTACTGCAGGTATACTCGTGGGCATCTTTGCAGCAAGATTTCTTAGAAGTATGGAAGTTGTTACAATTCCAGAAATGATGGGCAAGATGTTCGGCAGAGGAGCCCATGTGCTGGGTGCTTTTGCCCAGCTTCTAATAATGATGGTAATCACATCCCTGCAGTATGTTGCAGGCGGGGCAGTTCTTGCAGCTCTTCTTCCAGAAATATTCACTTTTCACACAGGGATGCTGGCTACTGCGGCTCTCTTTGTAGGAATAACCCTCACCGGAGGTTATCTTGCTGGAGGGCTCGCAAGCATAGTCAATGTTATAGTTATTTATCTCGGTATCGGGGCAGCCCTTTTTGCAAGTCTGGGTTCAGTTGGAGGTATAGGAGAAATGATTGTTTCCCTGCCCGCTGGATCGTGGTTTGATCCCATTTCAGGCGTAGGGCTTGCTGTGGTAGTTGCATGGATGGTAGTAATGATAACTCAGGGGTTCTCTGTACAGGCCATATCCCAGATCGCCTTTGCAGCGAGAGATGAGAAGGCTGCAAGAAAAGGCTTTATTCTTGGAGGCATAATTATCATGCCTGCAGGTTTCTTATGTGCGATCTTTGGTGTCATAGCAGCTGTAAAATTCCCTGGTCTTGAAAATTCTGCCATGGCACTTCCTCAGCTTATGACAACAATAACGCCTCTTATTGGGGGTATTTTTCTTGCGGCGCTCTGGGCTGCTGATATTTCAACTGCTGTAGGTCTTCTTCTTGGAAGTACAGCACTTGTTATGCAGGATATAATGGCAAGGATACTGCCTGAGGATCTTTCACCCAAAAAAGAGGTCCTATTCTCGAGATTAACAGTCCTTGGCGTCAGCATTCTTACTTTTATGCTTGCCTTGACGGCGGTAAGTATACTTAAGATGGTAACAACAGCTCTTGCAATAACTGTTTCTTTTACACTTTTGATCCTTGCAAACATATTCCTTCCCACTTTAAGCAAAAAAATATCCGGTTTCTGGACCATTCTTGCTTCTATAGTAGTATGGCTGGTTTGGACATTTATACCTGAATCCAGGATTGTACCTCATGTTATCTATCTTGAATGGCCAATATGCCTTGCGGTCTTTATCATTACAATTATTATTGGAAAAGAACCTGCCGGGACCCTTGTGAAGTCTTCGGTTTCCTCGGAAAATACTTCTCGAGGTTCCTCCAGTGCAGAAGATATCCTGGAAGAGGTGTAGCAATTAATGAAAAACATTAACTTTAACGATCTGGAAAGTTTTGCAGTATCCGTTCTTCAAAAATATGGTTATCCCCTGCCCCAGGCTGAGATAACAGCAAGAGTGCTTGTGGAGGCTGATGCAAGGGGGATCCCTTCACATGGAGTTGCGAGGCTGGCATTCTACAGGAAGAATATCGAAGGCAATTATGCTTTTCCAGCTGCAGAACCTGAAATAGTATCCCAGACCCCGGTTTCTGCAATTATTGATGGTCATAACGGTATCGGTCCCTATATTGCTGATTCGGTCATGAAAACCTGCATTGAAAAAGCAGAGCAGACAGGAGTTGCCTTCGGTTCCGTAAAGAATTCAAACCATTTCGGTATTGCCGGTTACTGGGCGGAAATGGCTGCGAAACATGATATGGCAGGGATCGCTTTGACTAATACCAGGAAGTGCGGTATCGCAACTTTTGGCCGGGAACGTCTCCTGGGAACAAACCCGATAGCATTTGCTTTTCCAACAACAGAAGGGGAGCCATTCCTTCTTGATATGGCAACTACTACTGTGGCTCATGGAAAGATAGAAGTTTATCACAGGAGAGATAAAAAAATGCCTGAGGGATGGGCTGTAGATGAAAACGGCCATGTTACAACAGACGCTCATCATGTTGAAGAACTATTTGGTTCTGAAGAATCCCATGGTGCTCAGTTATACCTTGGAGGAGAAGGAGAACTCCTGGGTGGTCATAAAGGTTACGGGCTTGGACTTATGGTAGAGTTACTCTCCTCAGCCTTATCAATGGGAAGATGGAGCAGGCATACATTTGAAGGTGAAGGTTCAGGAATAACTCACTTTTTTGGCGTATTTCGCCTTGATATATTTGGCAATAAAGAAGATATAAAGACTTATGCTTCTTCAATTCTTAAAGAGATCCGGGAAAGTGAAAAAGCTCCTGGTCAGGACAGGATCTACATCCATGGAGAAAAGGAAACAGAAAATCGTAAAAGGTCAGAAAAAGAAGGTATCTCAGTAGATGATGCTACTTGTGATCTGTTAAAAAAGTATGCTGAAGAATTTAAATTACCGGATCCATTCCAGGTTTAATATCTGCGGATCGTTCTATAAATTCTTTTATGTAAAAAGTTTTTTTAAAGAGAAGAAAGGGGCTTGACTTTTCCAAGATAGCGGGTACAATACCTCGTGATGTACATGTTGTGGACATCCTGCATACAGGCTGAAAGTTCTTGAATACTAAATTTATAAAAGATTTACTTTATATAGATCGGGATTTGTTGACAAGGCTTGTATCAGAGTATAAAGTATACTGCGTACTTGGATAGGTGCCGGAAGGCACTATAGATTTGAAGGTTCCCCCTTCATTACTGTGTTAAGGAACTTGAAAAGAGGTTATTGCCTTAAAGGTTGGCTCTTCACTCCCCGGAAGAATGTTATATGCCTCCTGAAGCAAAATTCCCCCTTTTCCTTAGATGGTAATAACCTCTTGTTCCTTACACGTTTAACATCTTTTAAGTTCGCTATCGCGATCATACCTCCACTATTAACCTGCTATTAATCTGGATTAGTAGCAGGTTAATAGCAGAAATCTGTTTCAGGGATCAATTTTTATTTGACATTCAGGGAACAAATATGTAGAATACCGAGAATATGATTCAGAATTGTATTAAAAAGTTTACTACGAGATATATTCGATATGACCGGGTAAAAGAGTGTATCGCCACTTTGGAAAAGATAACCCCCCCCCTTCTTTTCCTGAGGGTCCCCCGAAACGAAAAGCCCTTTGCAGTCTGACGATACCTCTTTATATGCCTGGTCGTAAAATTTACCATTTTGATCCAGCAATATGATCTTAAGAGTGATAAAAAGCCTGCCTTGTACAAGGCAGGCTTTTTATATAAGATTAGTTTGCTACAAAATGATCAATTGTAGTAAAACTGCTACATAGAAATGGCTTCTACGGGGCATACGGAAACACAGGCTCCGCATTCAACACATTTTTCCTCATCAACTTCTGCTTTTCCATCAACCATAGAAATAGCTTCTACAGGGCATGTGCTAACACAACTTTCACAACCTACACAGGTATCCTTATCGACTTTTGCTGCCATTATAATTCCCTCCTATGTGAAGAAAAAATACTTTAGTATATCTGTAACCTCAATCTTCTGGATTATACAATATGCATCTTTTTGTTGCAAACTGTCAAGGCTTTCACAACAGTGATGATTATAATAGATGGCAGAGTCCCTTTTCAAGATCTTTCGAAAAGCAACTCCCGTTCCTCACTCTGGTAAAATATTGTGTAAAACTTTATCAAAACAGCCGTAAAACACTGTCCTTCAGGGAGGGTAAGTTTTCAAGAATATAGAGGAAACAACTTTCTATTTATTCCTATAGCTCAGCTGTTTAGACATAAAAATGATCTTATCATTATTTTGATATAATTATTTGAAAGGCATCAACATTGTATGTGCAAAGATAGTTGCCAATAACGTTTTATACAGGAGGAAAAAACATGCTGCCTAATATTTTTATTTCAACAAATATTCCAGAAAAGGGCGTAAACATGTTTCTTGGAAAGGCTAATTTCGAGGTCTGGAGAGACGACATCCCACCGGAAAGATCATATTTCCTTCAAAAGATTTCAAGGGCTGACGGTATTATTGCGTTTCCCAGTGCAACGACAATGATCGACAGGGAGGCTATAGATGCTGCTAAAAAACTGAAGGTTATCAGCTGTTACAGTGTTGGTTATGATCATATTGACGTGGAGTACGCTACAGAAAAAGGAATAATTGTTACAAATACACCTGGTGTCCTTACGGATGCTACGGCGGATATAGCTTTTGGCCTGATACTGATGGCGGGAAGGCGTATGAGTGAAGGAGAGAGACTGATCCGCTCGGGTAACTGGACAACATGGGGGCCAAGATTTCTTCTGGGAAACCAGGTATCAGGATCTTCCCTGGGTATAGTGGGTCTTGGGAGAATAGGTCAGGCTGTTGCCAGAAGGGCAGCTGGGTTTGACATGAAAATATTCTATACTGGCAGATCCAGGAAACAGGATCTTGAAAGG
>CAYPIU010000069.1:0-1426 GCA_964410915.1 uncultured Synergistales bacterium
GTCAATGATACTACAATTTTTGGGAAGTGAAATTTTTATGCTGTTTGAAAACCAAAGGTTTATAATTGATATTGAGGATCATAAAACATTTCTGTGCAGGTATTTTTAAAACTCTTGATCCAGAATAACAGGAGATGATCTGAAAATGAAAAATATAGGTCTTATAGTTAATCCAGTTGCAGGAATGGGTGGCACTGTAGGTCTCAAGGGTACTGACGGAGACTTTTATTTCAAGGCCCTTGAACTGGGAGCAATTCCGGTCACCCCATATAGAACGCAGGACTTCCTGTCTTTTATCGAACACAGGGAAGACATTAAAATATTCACATCTCCGGGAATAATGGGTGAAAATATCCTGAAAAAAACGGATCTTCAATATACTGTTACTGGGCAAATACCAGAGATAACGACCTCTGAAGACACTATAAAAATTGCCCGGCTCCTTTTAGAAAAAGGTATGGATCTTCTGGTCTTCATAGGCGGTGACGGTACTGCCAGAAATATCTATGACGCCATTGGCCTTCAAATACCTGTTATAGGTGTCCCCTCGGGGGTAAAGGTTTTCAGCTCCGTATTTGCCCTGAGTGCAAGAGCTGCAGGTTCTATGTTGGACAGGTTTGTAGAGGGATCTGAAATAGAAGAACAGGAAGTCCTGGATATTGACGAGGACGCTTTCAGGGAAAACAGGCTTTCAGCAAGACTTTACGGATACCTGAAAGTCCCAAGGATAAAAGAATTCCTCCAGGTCGGTAAAAAAGCCTCCACAACCGGATCTTCAGCCAGGGAAAATAAAGATAAAGTTTCCAGAGATCTACTGGAGCAGATGGAAAAAGATACTCTTTATCTTCTTGGGCCAGGGACAACAATGAAATCCCTCACTGACAGACTTGGTATTCCCAAAACCCTTCTGGGTATAGATGCAGTTGTTAATAAAAAACTTATTCAGGCTGATGTTAACGAGAAAGATATTCTTGAACTATATGAGAAATATGAGAGAAGAAAGATCGCAGTTACCCCCCTCGGTGGAAATGGATTCATCTTTGGACGGGGAAGCCGGCAATTCACTCCCCGGGTTATAACCCTGACAGGTAAAGACAACATAATCCTTGCAGGAGATATGGGGAAAATGGGAACACTTGACTGTCTTCACGTTGATACGGGTGATCTGGAGGTCGACAGGTCCCTTGCTGGCCCTGCAAAAGTCATTACCGGATACCATGAAAAGATCATACTGGAGGTGAAGTACTGAAATGCCTGAAATCAGAATGCATCTCAACGAATTACCCTGGCCTCCATCATCCAGTGTCATCAAAGCGGCAAAAGCTGCCCTGGACAAAATGAACCGCTATTCTGATGAAAACTCTCACAACGATCTGAAAAGATACCTTTCAGAATATTCAAATACCAGCGAAGGCAGAATTATCCT
>CAYPIU010000069.1:1526-5092 GCA_964410915.1 uncultured Synergistales bacterium
ATGAGTATGGCTGGTATGCGCATGGGATATGGGATCGCTGGGGATAACTTTCTTAAAGGCTTTGCTGATTTTCCCGTCTACCTGCCCCGGGCTACTCTTTCTGCCTGTGTTGCCGCCCTCGATGACACCGAAAAAGCAGAAAAAAGAGTGCGTAAACTTATCAACGAAAGGAACGAAATGGTCACCGAACTTGAAGGGAAAGGAGTCAGGGTATGGAATACTCACACTAACTTCATAGTTATCAATTCAAAGGTAGCAGAAATTGTCAACAGACTCAGGGATAAAGGGATACTTGTAAAGGACCTTTCAGATCAAATGCCGGGAAATTTTATTCGCGTAACCATCGGTAAACCAAAAGAAAACAGGTATTTCCTAAAAAGATTTATGAAAATTGAAAAAGGGATCATCGAAAATGTATGAACTATGTTTTTAAGGCCTATCCTCCAGCCATCGCTGCAGTGACTCCATCCTTTTCCTGTTAACACCCAGATCGGAATATCCGAGCCTTGCAGCTGACCGGAATCTCAGGAGATCATGATCTGTATCATGAAAGAGTTCAACATCATCGATAAAACCGAAAAAAGAGGTCCTGCATTCTAATCGCTGATAATTATCCCTGCTTTCTACCAACTGGCAGCCTTCAAGAACCTGATAAACCTGTGAAAACACATCAATGCTATCTCCAGACAGTGGAAATGGCTTCATGTAATGACCATTTTCATGATCTGTACAAACACAGTTGGGTTTATCTCTGCATGGAGCAAGACGACCTTTATTCAATCCAAAAGAATAGCCTTCCGGCAGTGAATCCACATGGTGTCCTTTAATGGCATAGATCTTTCCACCCACAAGAATAAGCAGGAATAACACTAACAGAAAAATAGATGCATTTCGTAAAAACATATTTATTCTCCTCAGTTCATTTCATCTATGTGGTATATTGACATAACAATACAGACGGCTCTTGTTCGCCAACACTATAATACAGCAAGCCTCTTGGAAATCAGACTTATTTTATTACTGGAAGAGACCCCATCCTGAATACAGGTATTAAAACTAAATAGTTAAATATGCGTTACCCTTTCGGTTCATAAATCTTTCCTGCTATCCTGGAATTCAATAAACCAGCATGGATTACTTGTTCCTCTAAGATCCCTGAACTTCAAGAGCTCTTTCGACCCGCCTTATTACTGATTCCCTTTCCTGACCTTTGATCCATGATTTCCAGGTCTTATCATAATTCCTGAGGAACCACCTGGCCCCTCCCTCCATGTCATTTCCGTTATCCTCAAGCCAGGCTAATGATTTCTGGTTCTGTTCAAGACTTGTGGAATACCTTCTCAACATATCTGCAAGACGGGGTTTTGATTCAGAAAATTCCCTGTTAGCAACAACATATGTTGTTGCTGTAAGCCATGTACAAAGAAATTTATTATCAGAATTCCAAAGCGTTTCATCATATGGAGGTTCTTCAAGACGGGTCATATCATAGCGGCCCAGGATCCATGTCGGCTCCCAATAATAGAAAAGAACAGGTTCGCCTTTTTTGTACGCACTTACAATAACAGTATCAAGCGCTGTTCCGGATCCCGGAGAAAAAGGTTTGAAATATTTATCCAGTCCATAGCCCTCAAGTTTGATCATGTTTATCCCATGGGCCACCCAGCCGATCGGCCCATTAACAAGCCTTCCATGTTCAGGATCTTCCGGATCTCTGAAAACCTCCCAGTATTCCGGAAGATCAAAAACTGATCTCAATCCAGGTGCCATTGGTTCAATACCACGTTCAGGATCACCTTTTATAACATATGTGGGAACATACCAACCCTGAGAAGCCCCTTCATAATTAATGCCCATATTCTCAACAGCTCCCTCTTGCTGTGCTTTGTCCCACCATTCTATGTTATAGGTGGGCCACACTTCCATATTGATATGGACATCTCCTCTTTCAAGACCCATAAGGCTTGGAGTAAGATCTACAAAAAGATATTCCACTTCCTCTCCGTAACCATGCTCAAAAATAAAACCTGCTATTCTGTTATGAAGCTGAATACTCGCCCAGTCAAGGTCTGAGAAAATAACGGGATCTTTTGCAGATGAGGGCGAGGAAAAACACATAATAAAAAGGAACAGTAAACATAATATTTTCATCCCTCTGGAATAAATATTCATTGCTTATCAGCCCTTCCTCTGTATGAATATTAAATTTACTCAAATACTTTAGATATCAGTTTAACATATTCAATTCATAACAGAAATATGCATACAAAAAACAGGGACTCCTCCCTGAAAAGACCCTGTGATATATACATAGTTTTTAAGATCCTTTAAGAATTACCCGATGAGTACATCTCCAGGATCTTCACAACGAGTTGAACTCCCTTTTTCATTGAAGACACAGGAATATATTCAAAGCGACCGTGAAAATTATGACCTCCAGTAAACAGATTGGGGGTGAGTAGCCCTCTTTCAGAAAGACTCGATCCGTCCGTACCCCCCCTGACAGGCTGTATCACCGGATCAACTCCTGTTTCCCGCATAGCTTTTTCGGCGGTATCTACAATATGCATTGAATCCCTGATCTTCTGTGCCATGTTAAAATACTGGTCTTCAATGTTAAGTTCCAATAAAGCAGATCCATATTTTTCTTTTAATATCCCTGCTATTTCTGCAACTTTCTCTTTCCGATCCAGAAAGATATCGTAGTCATGATCCCTAATTATCATATCGATCTCCGTCTTTTCCACGTCCCCATAAAATGAAAGGACATGATAGAACCCTTCAAAACCCTCTGTCATGTAAGGAGTTTCAAAACAGGGAAGCATGGATATAAATTCATTACCGATAAGAAGAGAATTGATCATTTTATTTTTGGCCTGTCCCGGATGCACATTTCTGCCATATATCAATAAACGTGCTTTTGCGGCATTGAAGGTAATGTAATTCAGATCTCCCACAGCACCACCATCTATAGTATATGCAAAATCAGCCCCGAATTTTACAATATCCAGAAGAGCGGCCTGGTGACCTATCTCTTCGTCCGGAGTAAAACAGACCTTGACCGGACCATGGGGCAGCTCAGGATGTTCCACCAGATACTGGACTGCCGTCATGATTATCGCGATTCCCGCTTTATCGTCGGCACCAAGCAAAGTTTTCCCATCAGTAACAATAATATCCTCTCCCATATAATTCCTTAACTCCGGAAAGTCTTCAGGAGACAGGAAGGTCATATTTTCAGGATCGAGAGGTATGTCATTGCCATCATAGTTTTTGACTATCCGCGGATGAACATTGGCACCCGAGATCTCCGTTGCAGTATCAAGATGGGCAATAAAACCAATGGCTGGAATATTTACACTTTCAACATTACCCGGAAGAGTTCCCATTACATAGGCATTTTCATCAACAGAAATATCCGTCATACCAAGTTCTTCCATCTCACGGGCTGCCTCTTTTGCAAGATCCATCTGGCCTGGAGAACTTGGGACTACTCCAGCTCCTTCCATCGACTGAGTATCATAAGAAACATATTTAAGAAATCGTTCAACCAGTGAAGTCAAAAT
>CAYPIU010000070.1:0-4757 GCA_964410915.1 uncultured Synergistales bacterium
TTTTTTAACCGCAGGGACCCTTCGGGTCCACGCAGAGAGCGCAGAGTAGTTCAGGATCAAAGTCAAAGACTGCTCACTACTGAGATCTGAGGAGGTCAAGGTCAAAAGCTAACCGCTGAGGGACGCAGAGTACACGCTGAGTTTCGCAGAGGAGACCTTTTATTCTACCCTGGACATGCGATCAAAACAAAAATGTTTTGCTCTTAGGTAATCGCAAATGTCCCTGGAAACTCTTACGATCTTTCATGTCCATTTTCTTATTACCACGAAAAAAGGAACGACTCTTTTTTTCGTGCATGTCCAGGGTTTCATAATAGAGTGTCATCATTCATATAAATTAAAGGAGGTTTTAGGAGATCTGAGCAAAGTATTTTTTAACTTTGCCCGCATGCAAGTAGATATGCAAGGTTATGGAATGATATTTTCAACACAGGGTATAATACAAAAGTGATGAAATCACTTTCCGGGTAATGGAAAAATCTGAAAAAAGAATTAGCTTTCAGATAGGCAAAATTGAAAAAACCTGGCTCAGTTGCATATTTTTAACGCCTGAAGATTCTGTATTGAAGACCCGTGACATACAGAAAAAATAAGATTTCATTTTTCTGGGCAATGAGTCAATGAGCAGGTAAAATCGATATTTTACATGAGAATTGAGTATTGCCTGGAAGGACAAAAATGTTTTCTTTTGTCCGTATGTCCCGGGTTGAAAGGCCCTTGACCTGGGTCTCCTCCGCGTTACTCTGCGCAACCTCTGCGCCCTCCGCGGTCAGCTTTTGATCTTGACTTCCTCAGATCTTCCTCCGTGATCTCCGTGGTGAATAGCCTTTGACCTTCTCTGCGGTTAATAGTATTTTAAGTTCTTGACTCTTATGTTACGTGAAAAACAGGTCCGCACTTTTCTCGTTTTCATTTATTGCTCAGGCAGATTTTTAAAGTTACAGGATCGTCCCTGTGTTGTAGAATAAATATAGTTACACTGTATTCCAATAGCTGAATGAATAGTCGGATACATATTTATTCATGGAGGTGTTTTTATCATGGTATGCAAAAGAAATTTCCCGATTCCGGCAGTCATAATTATGGTGCTCATGTTACTCTTTTTATCAGTGTCCGTTTCCTCTGCTGCAATGGGAAGCATTGAAGATGTCGTTTACAGGGGTATTACCAGTGATATAGCAGGAACAGACGGAAGTTTCCAGCCTGACTCAGTTGCTGACCCGTGTTTTTCAGTTACTATTACAGGTGCCGGTGCTTTAACCGGTTTTTCTGTAAGGACAGAAGATGGCAGCGTTATCTGGGATTCGTCTCCAGGGGCGGGAGAATGGGCCCTTGCAGTTGAAGACAGTGACGGTGACATGATCAACAAGGGAGGTTCTGCAGGAATAGTTCCCTTCATCCTTGGGGCTTCTTTCAGGCTTTATCCGGGAAATGATGGTTTTTTCGAGACCAGAACGCGAAAATACATTGTAGAAGTCCGGTTTGTCGATGGATCATCCACATCTTCAACAGTGGAGGTAAAGGCGGTCAAAGAGGAACCCCAGCCTGTTGACGAAGAAGGCCAGCCGGCAGGGAATACCTATGCATATCTCAGTGGTTTTTCAGAAAGAGATCTTGCAGGACCAGACGAGTCTCTTGCACCGGATGGAAATGATGATGTCATGATAGTGCTCCAGCTCGTTGGCAATTTCACTGTATCATCACTTGAAGTCCGGAATGCTACAGGACGTTTCTCTGTTTGGGATACCGTACCCTCTAATGGCAGATGGTCTCTTGTCGTAACGGACGATCAGGGGAATATACTTAACAATACGGATGGTTCTTTCAGTTACGGCATATCTGATTCGAAAAAATTCAAGCTTCTGTTTGCTGATAATGGGTCTGTTGAAGCAGGAGATACCACGTACAAGGTTATAGTCAGATTTAACGACGGTAACATGATCGAGGTTCCGGTCAATACGCAGATAACAGGAAGCATCACACCTCTTCCCGGGTTACAGCTTGCAGAAAAGGAAAATTCGGCAATTTTCTACGGAAAGGCTGATGGGCAAAGCGGAGCAAATATCCCGGAGATAATGCAATATGAGAATGACTATGTTTCAGCCTCGGAGAATATCTCCAGGGATGGTTATCCTGACTGGGGCATGGCCTTTACTCCCGGTTTTGAAGGGAAGATAATTTCCTTCAAGATCAGGAACGAAGGTGGAGAATTCGGTGTCTGGGATACTCTCCCGGATAACGGCAGATGGGCTATAGCTGTTACAGATGATTACGGCCAGCTTCTCAATGAAAGCAACGGAAGTATCGATATCGATGTTGATCCTGGTTCAAGAATATGGTTATGGATAGCAGATAACGGCTCTCTTGGAAACAGCAGCATAGATCATGTCGTAACAGTTATGACAGATCAGGGTGAGACTTATACCATTAAGGCGGATAAACATCAGTCATTTGCAGAGATCAAACCACAGGTCAAACCGCAGGTCATACCCGATCTTCCGAAACTGATCGAGTTCAAGGCAAGATATATTGAAAAGTCAATGAAGGATCGGGTTGGTAAATATGATCGTATCAAAAGTGACTCCAACAGGGATGTGAAGATACGGATATATGTGGAAGGTCTTGATGGGACTATAAAAGAAGTTATCCTCAAAGATTCCATGGAAATGGACATGAGATGGGATACGGTCCCCGACAATGGTAGGTGGGCCATCCTTGTTACTACGACAGGAGAAACCCCTCTTAACAATACCGATGGGAGTGTCTCAATTCCTGTAAAAGGCAAAAAATTACTTTTGCTGTGGGTGGCGGATAACGGTAAACTGAGCAGCGGGGAAGTTCCATTTGAAGTACTTCTGAGAACAGAAGACGGCCGGGTACTATCAGCTCCTCTGGATAGATAGGATAAAATATAGAAAATAGTGGAGGCATGACAGACTTTATGATCACAATTCGAAAAACAGCAGTTTTACTGTCGCTATGTATTATTTTATTATTTTCGATCTCCTTTTCTGCTTCTGCATCTGATGAGATCAGGTTTTCATGCCCCCAGAAGGTTTTCCTTGGAAAACCTTTCAGCGTTAGTATCTCTACTGAAAAAAAGCTGGATACCGTCTCGGTAGAATGGCTTGACAATGTCAGTATTACGAATGCTGTTACAGGTGATGATGGTCTTTCAAGGGCCAGTTTCCTTCTCGGTACCGATGTTTCAAGTGATTCGGCGGGGTCAAGGCTTCTTGCTGTTCATCTTGTATCGGATGAAAGGACAGTTTCTTTCAGCTGGCAGATCAAGGTCCTGCCAATGACCTATCCTGAAGAGCATTTTTCTGTAAGCCAGGAGATGATAACTCCGCCTTCAGAATTGAGATCCAGGATCCTCCGTGAAAAAGAAATGGTAAGGAAGGCTCTTTCCTCCGATAGCCCGGATCGTTGGTGGAACCTTCCTTTCAGTATTCCTGTCGAGGGTAAGGTCACAAGCTGTTATGGAAAAAAACGGGTTCTCAACGGTACTAAACATTACAGACACAATGGACTCGATCTCAGAGCCATTAACGGGACACCCGTAAGAGCGGTTGCAGATGGCAGGGTCGTCCTTGCACATGATCTTTATTTCTCGGGTAAGTCCGTATTTTTACATCACGGAAATGGCGTCGTATCGATCTATTGCCATCTCTCCAGAATAGATGTGGAGGAGGGGCAGTCCATAGCCGCAAAGGGCCTGGTCGGGCTTTCAGGGAGTACAGGGAGGGTCACCGGACCTCATCTTCATCTGGGGATCAGCTTGAATGGTCATAAGGTTGACCCGGAGCCACTGTTTAAAACTGATCCAGTTGAGAATGTGGAACATGAATTAAATGTTTTCTGATAAGGTCTTCTTGAAATTATGATATTGCTCATATTGTTATCTTTACTTTTAGTTTTCCTTATCGTCTGGTGGATATATTCAGACCTTGATAGTATTTTTTTCAATCCAGACAGAATAATTTACCCAGTTTGCCAGCGCTCAGACCTGAACTATTCCGATGTTTATATCGGTTCGGAAGAGAATATGCTTCATGGCTGGTTCGTTCATTCACCCAACAAAACCACTGATCTTGTACTTTTTGTCTGCCATGGTACCAAGGGCAATCTCACAACTCCATTTCGAGTTGACCTGACAAGAACTCTTTCAATGACCGGCATGGACCTGTTCATTTTTGATTATAGAGGAACAGGAGAAAGTTCGGGGAAGATAAGCAGGGAAAGTGTTCTTGCTGATGCTTCAAGGGCATGGGATCATCTTGTAAAGGAGAGGGGTATAACCGCTGACAGGATAATTGTATTTGGAAGATCTCTCGGCGGTCCTGTGGCAGCCTTTCTCGCATCTGTAAAAATGCCGCATTTGCTTGTTCTTGAGTCTACATTTCCAGTCCTGAGCGAGGAAGTTTCATCATTTTTGCCCTCATTTCTGAGCCCTCTGGCCAAAAATGTATTAGGTCAAAGATTCAATACCCAGAAACATTTGAGAAACGTTTCATGTCCGGTGGTCTTTCTTCACGGTGACAGAGACCGTCTTGTGCCTTACAGGCTTGGGAGAAAAGTCTTTGAGAATTATTCTTCACAAAACAAGATATTTGTAACCATGAAAGGTCTTGGCCACAAAGGTTTTTATGTTGAGCGGGAAAAGTATATTGATTCATTTCTCGAAGGACTGAAAAGGTCTGGCCTTCAATTTTAGATTTCGGATTGCCGATTTTGGATTAACCCAACAAACCCTG
>CAYPIU010000071.1:0-4743 GCA_964410915.1 uncultured Synergistales bacterium
CGCCCTGCAATACTTAAGCGTTCCCTGGTTATTGAAAGATCAGAACGGAAAAGACCCGAACTGATCATTACGGGATTTAAAGTTACGCTGCTATTATCATTCCTGCTCTCCTTCTATCTTTTGCTCAATCAGATCTGTTCCGAAAAATGACGCTTTTTTGTATATTTCTTCCATTGTCTTCTGAAAGGATTCCTCTGCTCTCCAGAACGGGAGGTTACCAAGTCTTTTGGGCAGTGAGCCGTGAATATTTGGAGAGGCTGAAAATGCTTCCGTATTCCTGTCTATTTTTGCTCCCTTCCAGAAGAGGTCTATATCTTCAGGAAGGGGTTCTATAGGAAGACTGACTTTCTCTGGTTGATCCTGCGGCACTTCTCCCTGCAGTTTTGCCAGAAAATCTTCCCTTTCCATTCCCCTCAGGGAGAACAGGAGGAAAGGGTTTTCGTCAAAAGCTTCTGCCATGAGGTAGAAGACAGCGGCTATGTGTTTGCATGGATTGGAGGAATCTGGACAGGAACATGATGTCTTGAGATCTTTCCGTTTTTGTGGGAAAAGGGATATTCCCTCACTCCTGAACTGCTCTTCCATCTCAAGAGGCATTTCACCAGAGAGCAGGGACGCAGCAAAAGCCGGATGTTCCGCAATAGTAGATAAGACCTGGTCCCATTCTTCATTCTTAAAGGGTGTCAGTTTGACCTTGACGGTATACGTTCCAGATCTTGATCCCTGGACTTTGGCACTTACTGTCCCCTTTCCCATTTCCAGGCTGACTACCTGCCCTTTTCTGGCATAGGATTTCCCCCGGGTCAGGCGTGCCCCGATCCTAAAGTTTTCAAGCACCTCTATCCAGCGTTTACCCCACCATTTTCTGGCAAAGGAGCCTCGCTGATTTTGCGCTTTTATCCCCCCCTTTACCTTTTTTGGGGTTGATGGAGTATACCAGTTTCCATAGAATGAGCTACTCATGAATATCAGTCTCCTGTTGCTTCTCTGCCCAGTTTCAGCAGTTCTTTGATCTGGTTATCCGACATCTCAGTCAGACCGGCATCGCCCTTTCCCACTACTTTATCTGCCAGGGCACTTTTGTTTTCTATCATCTGGTCTATGCGATCCTCAAGAGTTCCTGCCACGAGAAACTTGTGGACCTGTACGTTCTTTTTCTGCCCAATACGAAAGGCCCTGTCTGTAGCCTGGTTCTCTACTGCGGGGTTCCACCATCTGTCGAAATGGAACACGTGGTTGGCCCTGCTCAGGTTGAGCCCTGTGCCTCCTGCCTTGAGGGAAAGTATGAAGATCTTTGGCGCGTCAAGATCTTCCTGAAATGCTCTCACCATTTCGTCCCGTTTTTTTCTGGAAACTTTTCCGGTCAGTAGATATGCATCCTCAAGAAATTCCTCGCTGAGAAAGCTTTTAAGGATCTGTCCCATTTCTGCGTATTGGGTGAAGATCAGGGAGTGCTCTCCTGAAGTGCGCACCTCGTACAGCATTTCCAGCAGCCTTGCGAGCTTTCCGGATCTCTCGCGCAGCAGTTCTGTATCCCCGGCGAATTGTGCCGGGTGGTTACATATCTGTTTGAGACGAGTGAGCGTGGACAGGATCATTCCTTTTCTTTCTATCCCTTCCGATCCATGTATCTTTTCTTCCATTTCGTTGAGTACTGCTTTGTATAGTGTGACCTGTTCCCGGGTCAGAGTACAGTATTCTTTTGTCTCGATCTTTTCGGGAAGGTCAGATATTATTTTTTTGTCTGTTTTAAGGCGTCTCAGTATGAAAGGGCCTGTGAGTTCTTTGAGTCTGGACGCTGAATTTTCATTCTTCCACAGCTGAATTGGTTTGTAGAAACGGGTTTTGAAAGATGCCTGGCTTCCCAGCAGCCCCGGATTAAGAAAATCCATGACCGACCACAGATCACCAACATGGTTTTCCACTGGTGTTCCGGTAAGGGCTATTCTGTAGTCGGCCGCTATCGCCCGGCTTGCCTTCGCCCGCCTGGTTTCATGGTTCTTTATATTCTGGGCTTCGTCAAGGACAAGACCTGACCACTCTACCCTGCAGAGAAACTCCACATCTCGAAGGAGCAGACCATAGCTGGAAATAACCAGATCATACGATTCTGCTTTACTGCAGAAGGAACCTTTCTTTCTTCGGTCCGAGCCGTGGTGTACCATGACCTTAAGATCAGGAGTGAACTTTTCGGCCTCTTTTTTCCAGTTGTTGACCACTGATGTAGGACATATAAGCAATACAGGACGGTTTTCACCGTAATCTATCTGCTGTTGTATCAAAGCAAGGGTCTGGATAGTCTTACCCAATCCCATATCATCTGCAAGACATGCTCCGAGCCCGACACTCTGGAGGAAAGACAGCCAGGCCAGCCCTTTTTTCTGATATGGACGGAGTTTTCCGATAAACCCTTCGGGTTCACCAATGGCTCTGATCTTTTCGGGCCTTTTCAATTTTGCAAGTATATGACCGAGCCATTCTTCACCTTCCACCTCTTCAACGGGAATGCCTTCCATTTTACTTTCAGCGTCAAGGCTTATTCGGAGGAGATCCCGGCCAGTGATCCTGCCTTCTTTCTGTTTGCGCAGGAAATTGATGGCAGTCGTTATGCTTTCCCTGGTCATATAGGTCCATTGCCCTCTAAGACGAACCAGGGGTGTCTTCAGCCTGGCGAGTTCCTCAAGTTCCTCTATTGAAAGCGCCTCTCCATTGAAAAAGTACTGGTAATCGAAATTGAAAAGGGAATCCATTGTGAGACCTGAGCTGCTTTGCATCGCAGGTGTTTTGACCTTGACTTTCAGGCCTGCTTTTGAAGTTGGTCCCTGGCCTATCCACCAGGAGGGGAGCATGAGGTTGAATCCGGATCTGTTGAGCTGGTCGGCATACTGAGTTAGGAACTCAACAGCTCCTTGACCATCAAGCTCGAATCCTGACGGGTTTTTCTGCCGCAGGCTTTCGCTCACTCGAGGGCATAGTCTGGCTGCCTGTCCAAGAACGATAAGCAGATATTCAGAAATATTGCTCCCAAATCTGGAGAGCTCGAGGAACGCTGAACTGGAAGAATCCCACAGTTCTGAAATGGGTACCAGGAGTGTGGGATCTGCTTTGGGCTGGAGAAGATAATCCACATTCCAGCCGGTTTCTCCTCTTCCTTCTTCGGGTTCAGAAAGCCTGAGACAGAAGGTAAAGGGAGATTCCCTTGTTATTCTTGTAGTCCTCTGCCATTGGCCCAGCTGATCTTTTAGTTCCTTAAGCTCTTTTCCCTTCCACTTTACAACAGGATCAGGAGTTCTAAGGGCACTTAACCAGGCGTCGTGAATACTGGGAAAACTTTTCCTCTTTGAGGAAATTCCGGAGCTTTGTGCGGTACGTATCAAAGAATCCAGGAGCCGTGTTACCGCCTGGCTGGTGAGATATTGAGGATCTATCTGTGGAGGTTCTTCAGCCGATGTAGATAAGCACCTGGTAACACCAGGCATTGAATCGCACAATCTCTGAAGCTCCATTTCCTGGTCCTGTTCTGGCAGGGGTTTCCATACTGCCTGCCAGGCATCCTCCTGATATTCCAATCCGGGAAGGAACTGCTCGCCTATTACCATGCTGAGAACACTGTTGAATAACCTGGACATCCATATTATTGATGGGCCCAGAATAATGCCTCCCTCAAGCGGCTGCTCCATCTCGGCAAGACGGGCAAGCTCTGCCAGGTTCATGGTTTTAAGGGATATAGCCGTAACCTCAAAGGATTTGAGACGTATTTTATATCTTCGGTCCGGGGAAGCTTCATTTGAGGAATGAGACATCAATGGGACTCCTCCCCTTGATGGAAGCCAGACAAAAGCAGAAAGAGTATTCGACTTGAGGATCTTCAGGTCGGGAAGGTGAGGTTTAAGCCCCCTCCTTAGCTCCTTTATTCCCGATCCGTCAGTCAATTCTTTTTTGGAGAAATCCGGCTCCGCCCAGAGACATGGATTTCCGCCCAATAATGATATATGAAGATGGATCATTATTTCTTGACTTCTTGTTCAAGCTGGATAAGACATCTGAAGATACGTCCCAATTCCTCGGTATTCTCATCAACGAACATGGACATGGCAAGATTAAAGAACTCGATCCGGTATGCCCTGTCCTCGCGAAATATGCGGAGACGATGGTACTGTACGGGCACTGCAGACTTTGGGTCTCCGTAAATGCCTTCCAGCTCCCAGGGTTTGTCATTGATGTAAAGTTCCTTTATATTTTCAGGAAGTTCATCCCACTTCCATGTATGAACGGGGAGCCTTCTTATCCGGTTTGGTTTTGTTACCGATCCAAATATCAGTTCGACCTTTCTAATCTGCATTTAAAATTATCCTTTCATAACCACGTTGTATCTGAAAATACGATAGTACCACAGGATCAGAAAGCCATAAAGGATATGCAAAGCCGTACCCTCCGCGTCCTCTGCGACCTTTGCGGTTAAACAGATTTTAATGTTTTCACTTAAATCCTGCGTGAAAAATAGACCCGCATTTTTCTCGTGTTTTTGGATTCTCTCCAAGGTTTACTCAGATCTCCGTGGTGAGCAGGGATTATGGTTTCTAAGCGTGAAAAATAGAACCAACATTTTTCTCGTTTACTATGATTTTCTCCATCACTTATGTTTTAATCCTTTCTCAGATCTCCCTCCGTGTCCTCCGTGGTGAGGCGATTTTGGATTTACTCTGCGTCCTCATCCTTATGCACTTGACCCCTCGTGCAAAA
>CAYPIU010000072.1:0-4638 GCA_964410915.1 uncultured Synergistales bacterium
TTCCCGGAAACCTGAAACGATAAACCCATTGACATAGATACACCATAAATCTATAATCGTGCTGTTTAGATACATGGCGTATGTTATTTTCCCTTTTCAGCTAATAAACATAAGGATTTATAAAATGATATTCAGGCGCCAGGCGCCGGAGGTGGAATAAATGAAACAAAATGATGAAATGACAGAAAAAATGGTAATGATAAAGCAACTGATGCACCGCTTTATACTTGTTCTTATGGCATGCGTGCTGGTAATCGTCCTGGGACACCGGGCATGGTCTGCAGAGAATCCGGGCATTCTGACGGTTGAGAAGGCTCTTGAACTGGCAGCAGAAAATAACCCGGTTATTTCGGCAACCCGTCAGAAGGTTGTCCAGTCCAGAGAAAAGCTGAACCAGGCAAAGGCTGACCAATATCCGAAACTCGCAGCAAGCATGGCCTATCAGCAGACAGGGGAAGATCCATATCTTCCTGTTTATTCACAGGGGATGCAGATTGGATACGCCCAGGACGGCTTCAGGGAAACATACAAGGCTGCCATTGAATTAACCTGGCTCATATATTCAGGAGGAGCAGTAAAATACAACGTTCAGGCGAAGGAGCTGGCTCTGGATTCCGTGCAGGCACAGGCTGTTCGAACAGGCCAGGCTGTGGGAAATGGAGTTTACAATGCCTTTTACAACCTTCAGCGCGCCCGGGCCAAGCTGGTTGTAGCGGACGAAGCCCTGAGACTGGCCAGAAGACACCTGCGGGAGGTAAAACTCTTCTACGAGAACGGTGTGGTGGCCAAAAACCAGGTCCTCCGGGTACAGGTTGAGGTGTCCGATTCTGAGCTAAACCGTATAAAGGCAGCCAATGCAGTGGATCTAGCCTGGTCAGCACTGGAAAGAACTGTTGGTATCGATCTGAAGAAAGAATATAGCCTTCCGGAGACAAAGACTCTAATTGATCCGTTCGAGGTCCCCGATAACCTTCAGGATCTTTCAATAAATAACAGGCCGGAGCTTCAAGCACTGGAAAAAACAAGACTTTCAGCACTGGCGCTTGCCAGATCAGCAGCAGGATCGGGAGGCCCACAGGTGGTGCTAAAAGGTGAAACCTACGAAGTGGGAGATGAATTCTTTCCAGATGTTCAGGATGACTGGAAGATCACCGTAGCGGCTAACTGGAATTTTTTTGACGGCGGGGAAAGCAAGGCAAAAGAAGCCGAGGCAAAAGCCGCTGCAGAAGAAGTACTCTTCCGTATTGAAGACTTTAAGAAACAGATCAGGCTCGAGGTCAAGAGCGCATCTCTGAACCTGAGATCTGCCAGCCAGAGGGTTGAAGTAGCAAAAGATCAGGTGAAAAGCGCCGAAGAGGACTACCGTATAGCCCTGAAGAGATACAAAGCCCAGGTGGGGACAAACCTTGATGTTCTGGACTCCAGGGTGGCACTTATCAACGCAAAAACCAAACTTGCAGATTCTATCTATGATAATTACCAGTCGAGGGCAGACCTTCTCTACGCCCTGGGCCTTAATTCATATTCGCAGTTACATTAAAGGAGAACATAGTGATGGCAAGACGCAGTAGAGAGGAAGCTGAACAGACAAGACGCTGTATCCTTGAAACATCCCTCAGACTCTTTTATGAGAAGGGGGTTCCGGGGATCACTCTTTCTGAAATAGCCAGAAAAGCAGGCTATACTCGAGGAGCTATATATTGTCACTTCTCCAGCAAGACGGAGATCCTTATTGAATTGCTCCTGGAGACCTCCTCCACTCTTTCCGAAGAAGTCTATAAGGTGGTATCCGAAGAAAGGACTCCGCTGGAGAATCTTTTTAATATAAGCATAGAATTTCTGAAAAAGGTTGAAGAATGCAGGAATTTCGGCCTTCTGGTAAGGGTTCTTTTCTACAGCCTTCATCTCCTGGAGGAACCGGAACTCAAGAAGACCGTATTAGACATCTTCAATGAACATAAGCTGAAAGATAGAGAATTTCTGGAAGAGGCTCGTATACAGGGAGAACTACGGCCTGATCTTGACCTTGATAAAGTTTCAGATTCCATGTCCTCTCTGGTGAGGGGGCTACTCATGGACTGGATCCTGGACAGACCCAGCTATTCCATTGAAAGAGCCTCTCATGCCCTGAAGATTTTCTTCAGGGGGATCAGCAGGGATGATGTCGATATACTTAACACCTGGCAGTCTGAATGATATGCCTCAAAACCCGGACATTTTTTCCAGTTAAGCTGTTCGGGTCTTAACTACCTCATAAACCCTTTCTTAAAACCTGTCACAAGAAGGAGGCCCGGTAATTTCGGGCCTCCCCTTCATTTTTTGCCCGTATTTTACAGAATCATAAGAAATAAGGGTGAAAAATCTCAAGTACCAATAACATTTATCAAAGAAAACCTGAATTCTCCTGCGAATAGTGCTATAGATATATATCTCCCCCCTCAATAAGTCGAGGGATAAGCCAGGGAATTAACGTGATTTCTCATCCGCCACTGGACTTCCCTTTATTCCCCACTCTTGAGAAAAACAGTTCTGATTCTGTGACCATTACCCCAAGGAATATTATGAGGCCCCCGAAAAGAACCTGTAAGTTGAGTATCTCCTCGCCTATGAATATGGCTATGGCATATCCCCACAGACTTTCTGTGGACATGAGTATGGCTGCATGTGTATCAGGTGAATATCTCTGGGCCATGGGCTGGATAAGGAATGGGACCACCGTGACCATTATGGAAACATACACGAAGGTCATCCAGAAGTGACCGCCCAGACCTGTTATCGCTGGAAACGGTTCAAAAAGGATCGCACAGAAAGTAGTTATAAAAGCAGCACTTATAAAAGAAACTACTGCATAGGCAAGGGGATCCATTCGGCGGCTTAGATTCCCCACTATTATAACGTGGAGAGCAACTGAAAAGGCGAGACCCATTGACAGAGTATCACCCAGGTTAAAGGCCATTCCGGGAGTAAAAGCCATTACCAGCAGTCCCGCAGTAGTTACAAGAGCACCCACTATGCTCAGAAAACCGGGAGATCTCCGGTACAAGAACGCAAAAATGATAGGGACCATTATCACATTTGTACTCTGGATAAATCCCTGTTTACCAGGCGTAGTAAACATCAGCCCGAGTATTTGAAAGAGAAAGCTCGCAGCAAGGTTAAGTCCTCCCAGGGACGACAGAATAATCTGCCCCTTGGATAACCTTGAAATCCGGCGCCAGAATATCAACACAACCACGACAGAACTTAACATAAAGCGAAAAGATATAAGCCATAAAGGGCTCATGGACTTGAGCAGAAAATGGGAGACTCCGAAACCGGACCCCCAGAACACTGCTATCATCACCATGGCAAGGTCTGCAAAGATAACCTTTCTGTCAGGACTATTCAAACTTTATCACCATGTAAGGATTGCCGGTCCATTCCAGAAAACGAATAAGGTCAGTATACAGAATGGTCAGGGTCTCCGTGTTAATGTTGGGATGGAAATTGATCTTGTCATCTTTCTGGAGGTCTTCATCAAGTACTACCCTGACGTGGTTCTCTTCATCGTTGATGAGGCCGAATACCGATACAGAACCAGGAGTGAGCCCAAGGTATTTCATAAGTCTTCTCGGAGATGCAAACCCAAGTCTTTTTTCATCCAATAGGGCATCCAGCTTCCTGAGATCCAGCATCTTATCGTGGGGAACTATCACGAGGTAATGGACTCTTCCCCTGCCGTTTTTAAGAAAAAGGTTCTTGCACCTGGTACCTTTTAGAAGATCCCTGTATTCCTCAGCCTCCGCAGCAGTATAAACTGCAGGGTGGGGAGTAATTTCATATGGTATCTCAAGTTTTTTCAGCACTTCGTAAACCCTGTCTTTTTCACTCATGCAAGACACTTCCTTTTTACTATATGAAACATGTATTTAAAAGGTGCAAATTTTCAAAAGCTAATGTAGAATCAGTGTTAATCTTAAATCCTGTTTTCAATGGAGGCAACAATAATGGAATCTCTGGACCTTGTTCCGCTTATTACTTTTGTTGCGGTAACCCTGTATACTCCTGGCCCGAACAACGTCACCAGTGCTTCCATGGGACTTGTCTTTGGGTATTTCAAGACCCTTCCCTTCCACGCAGGTATCCTGATCGGGTTCACTACAGTAATGCTGTCATGCGGGATCATGTCCGGTCTTATTCTGAGAATACTGCCATCTCTGTCCCACTGGCTCAGATGGATAGGTTGCTTCTACATTTTATGGCTGGCATACAAGACTCTGAAAGCAAGTTATGCTTTTGATGACGGCCGGGAAGTCAAAAGACTCGGCTTTTTCTACGGGGTCTTTCTTCAGCTTGTGAATGTAAAGGGCCTTGTCTTCGGGATCACTCTCTTTTCCACTTTTCTCCAGCCCATCGCGTCCAACCCTTTTCTGCTTGTTATCTCGACCTTGATGCTAACCACCATGGTATTTACCTCATTAACGCTCTGGACTCTCTCAGGAACAGCTCTTAAACGGTGGATCGCCAATCCGGCAGTGAAGAAATATATCAACATCTTCCTGAGTATGCTCCTTGTGTATACGGCCCTGAGCCTGCTAAACATGGGAAGCTGAGGTCAATTTTAGATTAAAAACAAGAGCAAACCATCTCACCACGGAG
>CAYPIU010000073.1:0-1770 GCA_964410915.1 uncultured Synergistales bacterium
TTGGATGTAAGAGTATCATTGGCTGCCTGGACGGAGAGTTCCCTCATCCTCTGAAGGATGGACTGGGTCTCGTTCAGGGCGCCTTCAGCGGTCTGGATCATTGAGATGCCGTCCTGGGAGTTGCTCACTGCCTGGTCGAGTCCTGAGGTCTGGGCTCTCATTTTCTCGGAGATGGCCAGTCCTGCGGCGTCGTCGGCTGCGCTGTTGATACGAAGTCCTGTGGAAAGCCTGGTCAGTGATTTGGAAAGTGAGTTCTCATTTGTCTTGAGGCTGTTCTGGGTTACCATAGAGTTAATATTGTGATAAATTCTCATGCTGTTTGAACCTCCCTGTAATTTTTTTGAAATTCCTTCCATGGAATCCGAGACAGCACCTTTGCCGTCTCCGGGCAGTATCCGCCGGCTGGAGCCTGCCCCTCGTGAAAAATTATAAGAGTCCGGTATCGGTGAAACAAAAAAATAACTGTATGGATCTTTTGGATCGTATCTTCTGTATGTCTCCTGGTTTAGAGAGCCGGCCTCGACTGCTTCAACGGCTTCCATGGTCGCCCTGGTCTTCCGATCCCGGGGCAGAACGTTTTTTCAGCATATCCTCCAGACTCTTTAGGTCTTCTGCCGGAACCTGGGCGGCTGCCTTGTTGGAATCCTGTACCTGAAGAAGGATCTCCTTGCGCCACACATCCACGGAACGCGGAGCTTTTATACCCAAACGTACGGAGCTGCTGCCCGTCTCTATAACGGTGATCTCGATGCCGTCTCCCACGTCCAGAACTACGCTCTCACCCTTGCGCCTTGTCAGGACCAGCATCAGTGGCCACCTTCTTCTGTCCCGGCCTGTTTTTCCTCTGTCTGGAGACAGTCCGGATCGGCCTTTGAGAGAAGGGGAGTGTAGACGCTGTACCTTTCATCTGATATGACTACCTGTCTTGCCCTTTTGTTGTCCGGGTTCAGCACCAGTGGAGCCAGAAAATTCGCAGTACCTTCCCAGGGCCTTTCCCGGGGGAGGTTTAGCACTGCCAGTATGAGGGCATTCTCAAGATCCTCTATCCCAAGATCCTCCAGTATGTCCTCTGGTATTCGGGGAGAATATTCCCTGTCTATGACCGAGGGGCAGGCAACGGGAAGCGTTATCTGGCCGCAATCTGCGGAGATCAGCCATTTTACGGAATTCTCCTCCTCCCCGGCGAGAACCCAGCGGTGAAATTTTTCGAATCCCGGCAGTCCCCTGGGGAAAAATATGAGGTCACGCTCTTCTACATCGATCTCTCCCATGAGGAACGTCTGTATCCTTAATGTCATGACTTTGGAACAGCTCCTTCCTGGACATGGTGAACAGTGAAAATGTCCATATTATTTTAATTACAATATTATAGTAGACATATAAACGTTTATTATTATAATATTTTTTGTAGATTTGTATATGCTTTCATTTCAGCTTTTTAAAAAGGGGGATATTTCCCGTGAGAATAAAGGACCTGAGGCGTTTTCCTGTAACGGTTTTCATCCTGATGTTCCTGTTATATCCGTTCGCTGTCTATGCGGCAGATCCTGTCGAAACGATACTGGACAACCGCACGTCCTTCCGGTGGAGCAGGGATTATCTGGCCTGGGTGGTCCACTATCCCGAGGATATCGTGGGTCCATGGGTCATGGCTACCACTGAGGGTGCGGGTGACCCTACGGGGAAAATAGCGGACAGTTTCCGTAAATCCCTTAGGATGGGCGAATCAACCCCGGTACTTCTTTCCCTTCACTGCTACAGGGATAAGGT
>CAYPIU010000073.1:1870-4444 GCA_964410915.1 uncultured Synergistales bacterium
GATATGCTGAGGAGCAGGCTGGATAAATCCCTGGCTGAACTTGCCCGTAGAAACAGGCCTGTAATCGAGAAAGTTGAGAGCGGGATACCGGGTATTGAAAAGGCTGTCAAAAAGGAAAAGGTAAAAACACCTCCGGGATTCGGACATGATCAGGTCATTGATCTGTTCATGATGGCCTGGCAGAAAGGTGATATAAAGGAAATGGCAGGCTTCCTGTCACCTGCTTTTCGGAAAGAGCTGGGTAATTCGGATGGTCTGAAAAAATATCTGAAGGACAAGGCCCTGCCTGATCAATTGCCTTCCGATGCCAAATTAAAGGCTGAGGAGGGGGCAGACAGGGCAAGGATAATCTTTGCCCAGAAACTGCTCATTGTCAGAACACTGCGTTCTGCGGATATAGAGATATCACGCCTGCAGAATGGATGGTACATAACAGCACTTGAATAGTCAGCGGTCTGGCTCAAGTGGCAATGGCAGAAGTCCGATACATAATGTGAGGAAACTTTTAATTCTGGATCAGGATAACTTCCCGAGAGGTGTCGCCGAATATGAGCATTTATGGAAATAACGTTTTAGATAGCGGCCTCATGGAAAATAAGCTCCTTGAAAATTCAAAAAATACTATGGCAGCAAATTTACGGATGAAAACTCCGTCGCAGGAAAGGGCCTTTGAGGAGAATCTCTTTCATCTTGAGACCAGGGAGTTGCTGAACAAGCTGGACAGCATTGCAGAGAAGCTTTTCCGATATCCCTCCCAGGGTGTTCTTGAAAATTACCGGAGCGTTGTTGGGCAGATACTTCAGAAAGCTGAGGGAATGCTTGAAATAAGGAGAGATTTTTCTCTGAGCAGCGGAACTCCAAGAATGCTTGTAGACAGGACTAAAAAAGGCCTGAAGGAGCTTGAGGAAATACTTGGCAGAGAAGGCAGAAGAAGCAGGATCATGGGTATTACAGCAGATATCAGGGGATGTCTTGTATCCCTTGTGGCATGACGGAGAAACGCAACCAATAGACAGGGAGTGGAAAAGATGATCAGAGCCCTTTGGTCGGCAGCATCAGGAATGAAATCTCAGCAGACTAATCTGGATGTTATCTCAAACAACCTTGCTAACGTCAACACAGCGGGATACAAAAAACAGCGCGCAGATTATGAGGACCTCCTTTACCAGATCGAACGCGAACCAGGATCACCGGTGGAACCCGGGTCAACTGTACCTACTGGAGTTCAGGTAGGTCTTGGCAGCAGGATCACGGGAACCGAGCGAATGATGGGACAGGGCACTGTCCAGGTCACTGACAACCCGACTGATCTTATGATCCAGGGGGATGGCTATTTTCAGGTGATAATGCCTGACGGATCCCTGGCATATACCAGAAACGGAGCCTTGAAGGTGGACGGCGACGGGCAGATGGTCACAGATAACGGGTACCTGCTTGAACCATCTATCACTATTCCGGAGGATGCTACAAGCCTTAACATCAGCGACACAGGACTGGTTTCAATAAAGGTGGCGGGTGATCCGCTGACGCAGGAGATAGGTCAGTTAGAACTTGCCAGGTTCATAAATCCGGCTGGCCTTATCGCAAAGGGACAGAGCCTGTTCGTGGAGACTGACGCAAGCGGAGTACCGATCATTGCCGAACCGGCCCAGGAGGGTATCGGCTCTATCGTCCAGGGCAGTCTCGAAATGAGCAATGTTCAGGTGGTAGAGGAAATGGTGAGCATGATAACAGCCCAGCGTGCATACGAGGCGGGATCAAAGGCTGTCCAGACGGCAGACGATCTCATGGCCATTGCCAATTCGATGAAAAAAGGCTAAACAGAGGCGGGAACTGTAAAAATTAAATGAGGTGGAATATTTGATCAACTCATCTATTGATAATAGAAAAAGAAACGTCAATGAAAAGGGCGGGGAAAAACTGACCCAGATGGTTGTTTTCGATCTTGGCGACCAGGCCTTTGCCGTAGAAGTGGATACAGTAAGAGAGATAATACGCTGGCAGGATGTAAGATCCATACCCCAGACCCCGGCTTCTCTGCTTGGAGTCTCCACCATCAGGGGAGAAGTTCTGCCGGTTATCGACCTGGCATCCTTTTTCGGGATAGAGTCAGATAGTGATGTAGAGAAAAAGTTTATCATTATGGAGTTCAATGAGGATAATATCAAGGCTGTAATTGCCGTGGACACGGTCAGGAGAATTTACAACGTACCTGATGAGAACATGGATAATACTCTGCAGGGTACATTCGTGGGGGATAACCTTAAATGCGTCATAAAGCAGGAGGGCGGAAATATCCTGATGCCTGATTTCAGGAAGATCATAGCTGCCTTCAGGCTCGAGACAATAAAGATCACTGAAGCTGCATCAGAAGATGCATCATGTGAACCAGAGCAGGAGGAAACCTCTCCAGAGTAATGTGAGTAATATTTTTCAAAAAGGGTCCATGTTTGAAGATCAGTTTCAGGTTCGAATGATGGGCTGACCTCCCATTATTCTATTTTGAATTAAACCCCAACCCCGCTATATCAGGGTTTCGTAGGATGGGCTTTAGCCCATCAGTTCCCGTCGTTG
>CAYPIU010000074.1:0-4153 GCA_964410915.1 uncultured Synergistales bacterium
AATAGTATGGCTCTCTTAGTCAATTTCTACTCCACCTCCGAAATACCTTGTACCTGGATTTTGATCCAGTCCATGAAAGGATTGGATCCCTTGATCAGTTTCCCCTTCTGATCAACAATTGCATGCTTCGTCCACCCTTGTGCAACAAGTGTGGCATCTTCCTCTTTTCCCAGCCTGTACGAAAAGGTCAGGCTGAATCTTTTTAACTCAGAAACCTGCACATCTATACGTAAAAGATCATCGTAAAATGCAGGATTTTTATAACGGCACCAGGCCTCCACCACTGGCAGACATGTCCCTTCAGATTCCCATTCAAGGTAGGATTTCCCAAGTTTCCTGCAGAAATCAGTCCTTGCTACTTCAAACCAGTTAAGGTAATTGGCATTATTGACAATGCCCATTTTGTCAGTCTCTGAATATCTAACCCTGATAAGAGTTGAGTGTTCCAATTGAAACGCCCGCCTTTAATTCAAATTTACCTTTAATTATATAGCATTAAGCAACCAGAGATATAAAAGTCTAAATATTCAATACATATTTCAGGAATTTAACTGAAGATCTATCTGACGAGGTAAAATGGGATTGATATTATATAGTTTTATGGATCCACATGAAGACCAGAAGATAACGCTTGATCATGTCAACTCGCAGGTCAATATTTTAAGAAGGGATTTTGGGTAAACTGAAGACCTTAAAAAAAGGTGGGATCTCCGGTGTGAACTGGCATGTCAGAAAGTTTCATTTTATTGCACCCTTTTATCAATTGTTTTTTAAATTTCAGACCTGGAACTATTCCATGATCATTGAACAGAATTTACACAAAACAGGTATCCTGAGGGATGATACTCTTCTTGATATAGGGAGCGGTACAGGTGCATTTGCAAAGAGCTGGGAAAGATCTGGTTTAAAAGTCCTTGCAACCGACGCAGCTCCGGGAATGATAAAACAGTGCCGCAAAAACGGGCTGGATTGCATAGAGCTGGACCTTAACCAGGGATTGCCTTTCAGTGAAAATGAATTCCAGGTTGTTTCAGCTGCCTATCTTGCTCATGGACTGCCTTTAGATCAGAGAGAGTTTCTTTATAAAGAATCTGCAAGGGTAGCTGAAAAAGCAGTTATCTTTCATGATTTCAGCAAAAAAACGAATCCTGTTATTTCTGCTATTGAAAATATGGAAGGAAGCCATTATAGAGAATTCATAGGCTCTGCCCCAGGAGAAATGAAGCCATTTTTCACCACAGTGGAAGTAATAGGCGTCAACAAATGGCACAACTGGTATGTATGCCGTCCATAGTCCCAATATTCTCAGCTCAGTATATATTTCTATATGAACATCAGAGGAAAATGGCTGAAATATCAGCTATCCTCTGAACAATACAAAGTATGAACCACCATTATGCAAGCCTCGCTCAGCACAGAAAAACCGGCATCCTCAAGATCCTTTTGTGCATCAGGATTCTCAGCGCCAGGCTGAAACCATACTACAGGCTTGTAATCAAGTCCCTTTATGGAGTCAATTATCTTTGTCTGAAAACGGGAAGAAACAATAACATTAACAATATCAGCTTTCTCAGGAAGGTCCTCAAGTTTCTCCAGACATTCCCGACCATGTATGATCTTGCCCTTATGTCCCGGATTAACAGGAAAAACCTTCATGCCGTTCTGTTTAAGATATTCAACGATCTCGTTAGAGGGCCTTTCCTGCTTTGGAGAAGCTCCTACAACAGCTATAGTGGCACCCTTGCATAGATAATCCGCTGCTACCTGTTCAATATCCATTTCCCCATCCTCCTTTATTGATCATTCCATACAGATTTTAACAAAATACCTGCTGATATTTCATCTGGAGGGGCATAGATCTGCTGAAAACGTCCATCACTATACTATTAAAAGATCTCATTACATATGTACACTGAAATTTAAATTGAGACGGATCTTTCGAAAAAGACCCGTCTCTAACTGAACATTTAATTTATTCGGCGTCCAGAAAAGGATATCCGTAATGCCTTGCAGGGGCAAGAGGTTCCTTTATCGCTCTGGTACTCACCCAACGTGTAAGGTTGAGATAGCTGCCAGCCTTGTCATTCGTACCGGAAGCCCTCGCTCCACCAAAGGGCTGCTGACCAACCACTGCACCAGTAGGCTTATCGTTAATATAGAAATTGCCGGCAGCATAGCGCAGTTTACTGCATGCTTTCTCTATGGCATATCGGTCTCTGGCGAAAACAGCACCCGTAAGAGCATATGGCGAAGTACTGTTACAGAGTTCAAGGGTCTCTTCAAACGCATTATCTTCATAAATATATATCGAGAGAACTGGACCGAATATTTCCTCTTCCATGGTAATGAAATGAGGATCATTAACCTGGATCACAGTGGGACGAATGAAATATCCCTTCGATTTATCCCCTTCTCCACCTGCAATTATCGCAGCATCACCGGAACTCTTCGCCTTATCTATATAGCCCATGATCTTGTCGAAGGATCTTTCGTCTATAACTGCATTTACGAAGTTGCTGAAATTTTTGACATCCCCCATATTAAGCTCTTCAGTCCAGTTGATTACCATGTCCCGGGTTTTTTCCCATAAAGATCTGGGAATATATGCACGTGAAACAGCAGAACATTTCTGTCCCTGGTACTCAAATGCACCCCTTACCAGTGCAGTTGCAAGCTCTTCCGCATCCGCCGAGGGATGGGCTAAAATAAAATCCTTCCCTCCAGTTTCTCCTACAAGCCTCGGATAGGAACGGTAATTTTCAAGATTTGAAGCAACAGATTTCCAGAGAGACCTGAAAGTGGATGTCGAACCAGTAAAATGTAGACCTGCAAGTTCAGGATGTTCCAGGATAACATCAGCAAAATCTCCACTTGAACCTGGAAGAAAATTAACCACACCTTCAGGCATTCCTGCTTCTTCATAGATCTTCATAAGATAATAGTTGGAAAGGATCGCAGTAGATGCTGGTTTCCACACAGTAGTATTTCCCATCAGCACTGCAGATAGATTGAGATTCATGGCAATTGCAGTGAAATTAAACGGTGAAAGCGCAAATACAAATCCTTCAAGAGGCCTGTATTCCAGGCGGTTGATGATCTTCCCTCCTGAAATGGGCTGTTCTTCATAGATCCTCGATGCGAAATGAGTGTTGAATCTCAGGAAATCAGCCGTCTCACAAGCTGCTTCGATCTCTGCCTGGTAGACATTTTTCCCCTGCCCCAGCATGGTGGAAGCGTTTATCATATATCTATATTTTCCGGTGATAAGTTCTGCTACTTTCATCATTATTGAGCCGCGTTCGACCCAGGGAAGATCCATCCAGTCATTTTTTGCTTTCAACGCAGCCTCAATAGCCAGTGCAGCTTCCTCTGGACCAGCCTTATGGTAGGTAGCAAGGCAATGCCCATGATCATGAGGCATACAGACTTTTCCTTTATTACCCGTACGAATCTCTTTCCCGCCTATTATAAGGGGGATATCCAGTTCCAGCTGGCTTTGACGATCAAGTTCCTCTTTCATCAAAGACCTTTCTCTGGTTCCAGGAGCATAGGAAAGGACAGGTTCATTATCAGGAAGGTCAAACTGAAAAACAGAATTGTTCAATGTGATCACCTCTTAATATTGGATTAGAAAACGATTCAGGTCCTGACTTCAATGTTTCAAATATCCAATGATGAGAATGCCAATACTATCTGAATGAATTACAAGGCTAAGGGAGCTGAAACGATCCTGTCAGCAGAATATATAAAAAGAGTGCCAGAGTTTTAATGAAATTACAGATAACCTTTGAGTAACCGTATTCAAAACGTATGTTACCATTAATAGCCAGGACATCCCCTCCAAATCAAAAAATAAAAGTTAAAGTCGACTTGCACTATGCTAAGGGGTATCACTCCTTCAAGTCAAATCTCTGAAGAAATTACCCCATTGCCATTAACCACTCATACTCAGAGCAGGATATGAACCTTTAACCGATGGAAGGTTCGTACTGCCTGAATATTATGTTGTAGCAAAAGGTTCTGAAAAATCCTGAATTAAAAATGGGGGGTTGGCGAAAAGGCCTTCGATGTATATAATATATCGGCACGGAGGGCTGGCCGAGTGGTCGAAGGCGGTTGACTTGAAATCAATTGAGGCGTAAGCCTCCAGGGG
>CAYPIU010000075.1:0-4070 GCA_964410915.1 uncultured Synergistales bacterium
TTTGCGCAGAGCGGAGCTAATTCCGGAGGCGGAAGTAGCTCAGGAGGCGGCGGATGTAATATCGCCTGGGCAGGAGTTCCTTCAATTGCCCTGCTACTTCCATTGATGATGCTTTTCCTTAAAAAGTAATAGATAGTAAAATGTAATTTTTCCGCGCAGGGTCAAGCCATGGCCCTGCGCTATTTAATGTAGTAAAATAAGGTGCATATTTAATGTGATAGTAGATAGATGATTTGTTGAGATGAAATACTATTATGTTGCGAGAATTCCGAGAGGTGGAAATAGTTATGCAGAAAAAATTGGGTAAGGCAATTCTTGCTCTGTTTGTTTTGCTTCTTACGACGGTACCTTTACATGCAGGAGAATACATTTTTTTTGAGAGCAGAAATGCCGAAGATATGCATCTTTCATTTGAAAACAGAGCACAGATAAGGCTTCAGAGTTCCGCTATCCCTGAGCCCAGCCTGAAAAAGGTCATGAGCCATCTTGGAGCTGCAAAGGTCTCCCTTTCAGAAGACCAGGCCAGAAAGTTCAGTATTGATAATCCGGATACTTTGCTGATCCCGGCAGACATGAAGCTTTATCCATCCATACTAAATTTGCAGGAAGAACCTGGAGATCCTGATGTGCCATGGCATGTCTTACTGTCTCAGGAACTTCAGGAATTTTCCTTTGAGAGAGAAGCCAATTATGACCAGGTGAGGGTCTTTGTCCTTGATACTGGTATAAATGAAAGTCACCAGGATCTAAATTCAAATATCGAAATGGAGTATGCCTTCAATTTTGCCGGTCCGGACAGTTTCGATGTAACTGATGTGCATGGGCACGGTACTAATGTTGCAGGTGTTGTTGCTGGAAGCCGGACAGGTGTTTGCCCTGATGTGCAGCTTATACCTCTAAAGGTTGCCAACGATAGGGGAGGATTGAGTCTTGGAGACCTTACTGAGTCTTTGGACTATATTATCGCCCTTTCAAAAAGTGAACTGTCGGGTAAAAAGATCATAATAAACCTCAGTTATAATTCCGGGTGGTCCTATTCGCCCAATGCCGAGTTTGAAGAATATTTTGAAATTATCTTTTCCTCTCTTGAGGCTGAAAATATCATTTTTGTTTCCTCTTCAGGAAACGACGGCCAGGATATTGATCTAAGGTATGTTTACCCCACAAGCAATGAAAATCCTAATTACCTTGCTGCAGGCTCAATAAACAGCGCAGGGCAGTTATCATATTTTTCAAATTATGGCGAGACCACAGTTGAAATTGCCGCTCCGGGCTCAGAGATAATAACCACAGGTATAAATGACGTTTATACTACTGTTTCGGGCACTTCCTTTTCAAGTCCTTTTTTGACAGGTATAGCAGCAGTAATCTGGTCCATAGATCCGTCTCTGGAATATTGGGAAGTTAGAAATCTTGTTATAAATGCAGTTAAGGGACAGGAAATAAGTGATGATTTCATGGCCGAATACAGGGGTAATTTCGGTGATTTTCTTTTTGATGATTTGGCGGTAAATAGCTCAGAAGTGGTCCCCGGTGAAATTCCCCTTCATGTAATTGCCGGCAGATCACTTTATCCTGACACTGTAGCAAATGATCCAACTGATCCTGATGAAGCATATGATCCTTATCCCGCTGACGGTCAGGGGCATCTCCCCCTCGATCTGATCCTTACATGGTCGACCGGTTCAAATGTAACGAGTTGTGACCTGACCCTTTCCGATGATCTTGGAATTGTTTTGAGCGATGATAATATTACATCGGATCAATACTCTCTCTCCGGACTCAGCATGGATAAAACCTACAAATGGAGGATCGATACACTTTTTGACGGAGAAAAACTTACCGGTGAAAACTGGACTTTTTCAACTATAGTCCCCGGGGCATATGAGCCTTTTCCTGTTGATAATGCAGTAGAAGTCCAGACTGAAGACCTTGTACTGAAGTGGCTTTATGATATCCAGGGTTCATCATTTGAGTTATTTCTGGGAACATCGAAAGATCTTGTAGAGAATGAGGATCCTTCTGTCCGCCTTGCTTCCTCAATTCAGACATCTGAGTTCAATGCAGGTCTGATCAGCGATGATACCATTTATTTCTGGAAGGTTAATACCTTGTATGAGGATCCTTCCTCGAATTCGATCATGGAAGCCCCAGGGGAGGTATGGGAGTTCAGTACCATTTCTGATTCTGACGATGGATCGCTTGTTCACAGTGGCGGAGGAGGTGGAGGCTGCAGTCTGGTTAGCGGTCTGGAACCCCTTATCTTTATTCTTCTGCCGCTTCTGTATCTTATGCTGAAAAAATGATCAAAGGTCAGGGGGCCCTGATCGGATTCCCCTGACCTTGCAGGGACCGCTCATTTCAATGATCGGTCAGGTGAAAAGGGTTCATGGGTACACGTTATGGATTCGTTGAGTTTATTTCCATTATGATCCTTAAATAACTTTCTTTATGTCACAATTATTGAATAATTGACATTTCGAAAACTGCTTTAGTCACCCATGGCATTTTATAAGGGGGAGATAGCAGTGAAAAGATTTCTGAAAATATGTCTTTTGGCAGGTGTTATTCTTTGTCTGATCGTAAGTTCTGCTTTAGCCAGAGAATATCTTATTCTTCAAAGTAAAGCAGACAGTCAATTAATGTCGTCATTTCGGAATGATATAGATCTGGCATTGAAAAATTCAGGTCTCGAAGATCCTGTTGTTCTACAATGGCTGGAACATATGAGAGCGGCCAGAGTAGATATTGACAAAGAACAGGTCTCCAGATACAAAGTGGAAAACCCGAATTCTCTTATTATTCCCGCTGATATCAAGTTGTATCCTTCAGAATTGCCTGTTTCTTCACAACTCCCCAATGAAATAGCCATGCCCTGGCATGTTTCTCTTGCTGTTGAGCTTCAGGAATATTCAATAGGGAAAGGGGCGCTTTACGACAAAGTAAGGGTATTTGTTCTGGATAGCGGGATCAACAGTCAACACGAGGATCTTGCAGCCAGTATTGAAATGGATCATGCTCTGAATTTCTATGGTGAAGATACTTCGGATATTACCGATGAATATGGTCATGGAACAAAAGTTTCAGGTGTTCTGGCGGGAACTGAAACAGGGGTTTGCCCTTTCGTAAAGTTTATTCCGCTGAAAGTGGCTGATATTAAGGGAGAGATCAGCCTCGGAGATCTTACAGAAGCCCTTGATCATGTTATTGGTTTGTCAGAAAAAGAGCTCACCGGGAAAAGGATAATACTCAACCTGAGCTACAATTCGGAATGGTTCGATGTTCCTGATAGTGGACTTGAGAACTATTATGATATTACTTTATCTCTCCTTAAAGAAGCCGGGATACTTATGGTTTCCTCTGCGGGAAATGGAGATTCAGACGGAGGAAAGAATGTTGACGTGGGATATGTCTATCCAACGAGTAATGAAAGTTCAAATTATATTGCTGCTGCCTCAATAAACAAAGAAGGAAGCCTTTCTGATTTTTCTCACTTTGGTTATACAACTGTTGAAACAGCAGCACCTGGATCAGAGATAGTGACCACTGGAAATGAACAGGAATATGAAACAGTCTGGGGGACGTCCTTTTCAAGTCCCTTTGTCTGCGGTATTGCCGCTACTATCTGGGCTCTTGAACCTTCTCTTGAATGCTGGGAGGTTAGAAATCTTATAATTAACGCAGTCCAGGGCCAGAAAATTACTCGGGATTTCATCGATGAATATAGAGGAAGGGAAGATGATTTCCTTTTCAGAATGGATTCTAACGATGAAAAAATGCTGAGTTCACAGAAGTCTGCCCTGCCGGTAATGTCAGGAAAACCTCTTAATCCGGATACCATAGCTAATGATCCTGAAAAAAGCGTGAAAAAAGACGTGGGATCAGTTACAGGAGGAACTTCTGGCGGCTGCAGTCTCCATTGTTTTAATTCTTTGATTCTGTTATTACTATTCCCGCTTGGATATCTTATATTCAGGAGATAAGGGGGGGTAAAAGTTCTGTAAGCATTACTTGTCCTGAAAGATATGAAAATTTCAGACCGGGAATTATCTTTTCGTGTAAGATAATAA
>CAYPIU010000076.1:0-4046 GCA_964410915.1 uncultured Synergistales bacterium
AGGCAAAAGGTGGTTCGCGAAATCCCACCTTCAAATAAAAAACTAAGGAGGAACAGCAAATGCCATTTGCAGAAGGTAAGAGTTTTGATTTTTTCGGTGAGGAGATTATTCAGGCTCAGCTGCTTGAATTGATCCCCTATTCGGGGGTTTCTCAGGAGATCCTTTATGAGACAGAGGAGTTTTCTGCTGTATGTCCCTTTTCCGGGCTTCCGGATACGGGTCTTCTCCAGATCCGATATATTCCCTCGGAGTCCATTCTTGAATTGAAATCCCTCAAGTACTACCTTACATCTTTTCGATGCTGCGGTGTATACCAGGAAAAGGCTACACAGATCATTTACAAAGATCTTTTCGAGATCCTGAAGCCTGTTTTTCTCTCCATAAAACTTGTCTATAACGTTCGCGGCGGTATCAAGTCCACGACATACATATCTTCTTCAGGTACTTCTGAAGAAGTAGTCTCCATTTAGTTGAGGGGCGTAAATATCATGGAACGTAAGAATAATATCCTGATATTTCTTGTTTCGATCTTTATCACTGGCCTGATAGGTGCAAATATCCTTGCGACAAAAATATTCACCATTGGACCGATAATGGCTCCTGCGGGAGTGATAGCTTATCCTATAACCTTTCTATGCACGGACATAATAAGCGAGCTCTGGGACAGAAACACAGCACAGAGGGTTGTATGGGCAGGATTCTTTGCCAGTGTGATATTTCTTATTCTTTCCTACGTTGCAGTGATCTTGACGCCAGCTTCATTTTATTCTCACCAGGAAGTCTTTGCGGAGATATTCGGAAAGGTGGGAAGAATTACCTTTGCGGGATTATTGGCCTATATCATAAGCCAGTCCCATGATGTATGGACATTCCATTTTCTGAAGGACCTTACTGAAGGAAGGCATCTTTGGCTCAGGAATAATCTTTCCACCATTGGAAGCCAGTTTCTGGATACGATAATCTTTATTACCATTGCCTTTGCAGGAACAATGCCTTTAAGGGCTTTGCTGCTGATGATGGCAGGTCAGTGGTTTGTGAAGGTTGTTATGGCCTTAATGGATACTCCCTTTTGCTATCTGGGTGTGGGGCTGGTTTCAAGAAGCCTGACGGTGGAAAACCAACCTGGATAATGTGAAATATGCTGTCTCTAAAAACCCACCTCTGCGGTTTCTTCCTGGAAAGAGGTGGGGTTTTTATGTCAGTCTGATTAGACTTTTCATATTAATAAATTAATTCATAAGAAAAGCCCGTTAAAGGGTTGCAGGTGCCAAATGGTCATTTCCATGCGTCGCTTCAGTATCGTTTCTTCCACCAGAAAGATGAGAAAACCATGACTCCTCCGGCGACGATAAGGAGCAGGGGAACCAGGGGCAGATCCGTATCTATCAGATCCCACAATCCTCCGATGATAAAAAGAATTCCTGTTACAAGCCAGAGGTTCTGTTGGGCAAGGTCGAAGTAACGTCTCAAAAGCTGGACTACCAGTATTATTGCTCCTATCCCGAGGAGAAAATAACCGATCCTGAAATGTAACCATTGAAATATACCCAGCCAGATGAGAAATAAACCCCACCCGAAAACACTGATCTTTGATGTCAGCCCGTTCTTTTTGTCCATTCAGGATACACCTCTCATGAAGTAATTAACCTTTTTATAAGTATATCAGACCTTTGAGTTTCAGGCCTTTTGCAGTTGGTGCTGTAGCTCAGTTCTGAATAGAGAAAAAAAACTGAATATGATAAGCTTAATAAAATATTTTTTTCGAGGTTTTCTCATTGATATAAGAAATCCCTGCGACGAGTTTTGTATTTTATTGTAAATAAACAGCAGATAAAAGCCAGATAGTGAAGGGATGGATTTTTATGGTGAGTGTTAAAGAGAGAGCAAAAGAGCTTAACCCGGAAATTGTTCAGTGGAGAAGGTATATTCACCAAAACCCGGAAATTGGGTTTGATACTCCCCGAACAGAAGAATTCATAGTTAAAAACCTTGAGGAAATGGGTATTGTGGAAATCACTAAGGGTGTTGCCGGTCACGGTGTGACTGCCCTGATAAGGGGAGATAAGCCCGGTAAGGTCCTGGGGATAAGAGCAGATATGGATGCTCTTGATATGAAGGAAGACACTGGTCTTCCCTTTGCTTCAACCAACAATTATATGCATGCATGCGGGCATGATGCCCATGTGGCTATGCTTCTTGGTGCGGCAAAGATAATTTCAGAATCTAAACAGAACCTCCATGGAACTGTAAAACTCATTTTTCAGCCTTATGAAGAGGGAGGAAAAGGAGCCCGTGCAATGATAGAAGAAGGGGTTCTGGACAATCCTCCCCTGGACGGGATCATCGGCCTCCATACGGGAAACCTCTGGAAGGGCCTGAGCCCGGGACAGATAGGATACCGTTTCGGTTCACTCATGGCAGGAGCAGACTGGTTTGATGTCACTTTTAAGGGTAAGGGCGGCCATGGTGCAACTCCCCATCTCACAGTCGATCCTATTGCTATGGCCTGTCAGGCAGTTGGAGCCCTTCAGATGATCGTAAGCCGGGAGACCAGTCCACTGGATTCCGCAGTGGTTACCGTGGCCCAGATCTCGGGAGGCCATATGCCAAATATAATTGCTCCCACCTGCAGCATCCAGGGAACTTTACGATTCCTTGATCTTCAGACTCGGGAAATACTGCATGAAAGAGTGAGGAATGTATGTGAGAATATTGCCCAGGCTATGCGGGGGCAGGCAGAAGTGGGATTCACTATTGGTCCTCCTCCTGTGATAAATGATGGAGAAATGACGAAGAAACTCCGAAAAGCTGCTCTGGAAATTCTCGGTGAGGAAGATGTTATGGAAGTTCCCGAACCCACCATGGGAGGAGAGGATATGGCCTTCTTGCTGGAGAAAGTTCCCGGGTCATTCTTTTTTCATCCTTCCTGTGAATCTGACGGAACAGATTTTCCCCATCATCATCCGAAGTTCGATATTCATGAGGATGTTCTCTGGACCGGGGCCTCTGTAATGGCGAACTTTGCCTTGACCTGGCAGCAGGATCAGTGATCAATGGCAGGATCTTTTCAGGAATAAAAAGAATTTAATAATAAAACAGGAAGGATGACTTTATATGGTACTGCACGTTGAAACACCCCTTATCAGGTCCATACCCATGGAGAAGGCTTCCGGAAGACAGGTTTTTCTTAAAATGGATGCCCTCCAGCCGGCGGGTTCCTTCAAACTCAGGGGTATTGGCCGACTCTGTGAAGAGAAAGCTAAAGAAGGAGTTAACCGCTTTATCTCTTCTTCGGGAGGAAATGCGGGATATGCAGCAGCTTGGGCTGCAAAGGAGCTTGATCTTTCAATTCTGGTGGTAGTGCCCGAAACTACTTCCCAGGAAGCAATAAATGCCATCAGGTCTCTTGGAGGAGAGGTACGTGTCCATGGTGCCAACTGGAACCAGGCCAATGAACTGGTGCTTTCCCTTTTGAAAGAGGATCCAAAGTCTGCTTATGTACATCCTTATGATAATCCCATCATGTGGAAGGGACACGGAACGATCATCGATGAGGCTTTTAAACAGGGATCCAAACCTGATGCCATAGTGCTTTCCGTTGGCGGCGGAGGTCTTCTGAGCGGTGTAGTGGAGGGGTTGAATCGAAATGGCTGGAGCGATGTTCCGGTGGTTGCCTGTGAGACTGAGGGGACAGCTTCTTTTGCGGGAACATTTAAAGCCGGCAGGATCGTCAAGCTAAAAGGGATAAATTCTGTTGCAACATCCCTTGGTGCTACATCTGTTACACCCCATGTTCTTGAGATTTTGAAGACCAATAAGATCCGTTCTTTTGTGGGGTCTGATAAATGGGCTGTTTCTGCATGCCGAAAATTTCTTGATGATCATCGCGTCCTTGTTGAGCCTGCCTGCGGAACTGCTCTTTCTGCAGTGTATGAGAACAGTCCTGTGCTGGAGGATGCAGGAAAGGTTATGGTGGTTGTTTGCGGAGGTATCGGTATCAGTTTTGATAAGCTTTCTGAACTTGAAAAGAAATTTCTGTAATTCAA
>CAYPIU010000077.1:0-4031 GCA_964410915.1 uncultured Synergistales bacterium
TCTGTAGTAATGGCGCCTCTATGGTCAACTATTCTGCATATCATAACAGGTTCGCTGATCGCCCTTTTAGTGGCTGCCGGTCTTGGTATGACAATGGGTAAGCGTCTGGCCAGACCTATAGTGGATGTGTCTGGTGTTGCTGAAAAAATGGGAGAGGGAGATTTCAGGGAAGTTTCTCTTAACAGTAATTCCAGTGAAGAGGTTTCAAAGCTTCAGAATGCTATTTCCCGTACAGTGGAGAACCTTGGTTCCATGATACGTCAGGTAGGGAGCCTTTCGGAACAGCTTGCGGCTTCATCTGAAGAGGTTGCTGCAGGAGCTGATGAATCGGGGCGAGGGGCCGAGAACAGCATGGTCCAGGTTCAGAAGGTCGTAGATGCTCTTTCTGAACAGATCAAAGCACTTGAGGAACTTTCCCTTTTCATCAACCAGGGCGGAGAGCAGGTTGAAAACTGTCAGAACCTGATGAATCAGCTGGGAGAACGTCATGATGGTCAGCTTGAGGCAACAGAAGAAGGAGCAAGGCTTGCAAGGCAAAGCGAGAATACATTCAAGTCCCTTGAAGAGATATCCAGGGGAGTGAATGAATCCTTTTCCCAGGTTACCGAAAGCATGGACAAGATCATCGGAATGGCCGATACAATTTCTTCCATTGCTGATCAGACAAATCTCCTTGCTCTGAATGCGGCTATTGAGGCTGCCAGGGCTGGAGATGCCGGAAGAGGATTTGCTGTTGTTGCGGAGGAAGTAAGGAAACTGGCGGAAGAGTCTGCCAAGGCGGCGGACCAGATCCATGGTTACATAGGAGAGATCCAGCCCCGGGTCAAGAAAGCCGAAGAATCTCTCTCTGAAGCTGGTAAGGCAACAACAGAGGGAGCCGATGTGATAGAAAAGACAGGTGAAGCTTTCAACGCTATTCAGAATGCAGCCCGGACGGCGAAGAAAGAGGGTGGTCAGGCTGCGGATGTTCTGAGTAACCTCGCTTCCACATATTCCGAAATTGAGGAAAAACTCGGAGAGGTCAATCGTGGACGAGAAGTGGTAAGTGACTCGACCCAGCAGCTCTCGGCTTCCTCGGAGGAACAGTCCGCACAGGCTCAGGAGTTTGCTGCTTCGAGCCAGACTCTCTCTGAAATGGCGGAAAAACTCACTGCCGAAATTGCAAAGTTCCAGACTGAATAATAAATGATCCTGATATCAGGGGCCCCGGCCGGGGCCCCTTTTTATTGTTCGATCTTTCATGGATCCAGTTGACAGGGTGTGTTCCAGAACTTACTCTTTTTAGTTGAAAGAGGTGAAAATATGGCAGTTCATGATGAATGCATGAAAGAGTTTGACAAAAACAGGAACGTTTTGGAGCAAATGCTTTTAAACAGCTTATTCCAGAGGGAAATTCCGGTATACCTCCTGAGAAGCAGAAGAAAGATCAATGATGAACTTCTTGTCGAACTTACTGTATATTTTTCGAAAGATCTTCAGGCTGTTGAGGATATTCTGAGTGAGAATTTTACGATCGATAATTCTCGTTCCAGGTTTCTTAATGAAACAAAACAGGGTGATCTTGATCCCCTTTTGTATGTAATTTCTTCAGCTCCCTCCAGGGCGGGATTTGCTGAATGGGAAGGTTTTTTTGATAAAAGGGTCATAATTTCAGTAAATACTCCTTTCGCAGAGGTTTTTAACGCTTCTTTTACCATGATGCTTGAAAAAGGCATTCCTGAAGGTATGTCTGAGGATAAATTCAATCCAGCCCGATTCAGGGAATTGGCGAGGGAACTGGATCAGGGTTTTTCATTACCCTTATCACAAGGAATTGCAGATAAAGATCCCTCCTCTTCTCAGGAAACTCTGAAACAGGAGATCCAGCCTGATGAGCAGAAACCGGCAGTTGAGGTTGAGGAAATATCAACATTGGATAGTTCAAAAGTAAGTTTATTTTTCAATGAAAACAGGAAGGTTTTAAAAAAATGGATCTCTCTCTCAACTGAGAATGGTCTGGAAGTGGCTGACACAGATTTTATTTTCCATACCCATGCAGAGCCTCCCGAGATCCCTTTCCGTATGATCGAAATTCTGGAAATAGCAGGTATTTCCAGCCTTAGAGAGTTGGAACAGTTCGTGGATCTAAAGCTGGAAGACTGGGAAGACCTTTACCAGGCTTTTGAGATAGCCAGACTGAGAGGATTTCTTGACAGGGAACGTCTTACCTTCTGTGACCTGGCATATGCCCTTATTTCAGCCGCGAATCTGTATTAACCAATTGTGGATTGCCGATTCTGCATTTTCGATTAAAACCATGACATTATTTTTGCTGGTGTTAGCTGTGTTTCTGTAATTGATCTTTAATGGTTTTTAACATTCTTCAGAAGTATGTTTGAGCGGCCCCCGATAATTACACTTCCTATATATTCATATGATTGCCCTTTCCCTGTCTTTTCAGTCCAGGCAGATGGATTGCAGGAGGTGTCATTTCACAGCCTTGAAAAAAATTCGTGTACTTATTGTCGATGATTCAGCCTTTATGAGAAGGTTCTTTGAGGATCTTATCTCCTCGGAACCTGATATAGAAGTTGTTGGGAAAGCAAGGAACGGAGCCGATGCTATCAGGAAGATAGCATCTCTTAATCCTGATCTTGTTACTATGGATGTTGAGATGCCTGAAATGGATGGAGTCTCAGCCCTGAAAGAAATAATGAAGGGACCTCCTCTTCCAGTAATAATGTTGAGCACCCTGACCAGCAGGGGCGCTGATATAACTCTTGAATGCCTGGAGACAGGTGCATTTGATTTTATCCAGAAACCCTCTTCCCGTGAACCTGTAGAAATGGAGAAGATCGGAAAGCGGTTACTGGCAAAGATCAGGATGGCAAGTTCGTCAATGAACATACAACCGCAAGCTCCCTCAAAGATAGAAAAAAAGGCGTTATTGAAGAGCAAAAAAGAAAAAGCTTTTACACCACTCAATAAGATCAGCCGAACAAAACCGGAACTTCTTCTGATAGCTTCTTCTACAGGCGGACCTCAGGCTTTAAGCAGATTCCTGCCGGAGATCCCCGGGGATTTTCCGGCCCCAATAGTTATTGTTCAGCATATGCCTGCTGGTTTTACAAGATCTCTGGCCAGAAGACTGGATGGTCAGTGCAGGATCCCGGTCTGTGAAGCCAGACAGGATATGCAGCTTGTTCCTGGCAGGGCTGTTTTAGCACCTGGAGGATATCATCTTATACTTAAACGAAATTCCATCGGTATGTTCTGTTCACTTTCTGACCTCCCGCCTGTGAATTCTGTAAGACCTGCTGCGGATTGCCTTTTCAACAGTGCGGCCCTGTTTCAGGATATAAGGAGCACTGCAGTCATACTGACAGGCATGGGAAGGGATGGAACTAACGGGGCAAAGGCATTAAGGGAGAACGGTGCTTTTATATTTGCTGAATCCGAGGAGACTTCAGTGGTATTCGGTATGCCGCGCTCTGCCATAGAAGCTGGCATCGTTGACCTGGCACTCCCGATATACGATCTTCCAAAACTGATAGTCAACCAGTTTAAAGATCTTAAGCAGGAAGCCCGGGATTGAATTCAAGGAGGGTGACTATTTGAATAATATGCAGCTGGATGCAATGAAAGAACTGGCGAACATTGGAACGGGGCACGCAGCTAATGCTCTTTCGGAGCTTATAGGCAAAAGAGTCGATATGAATGTTCCCAAGGTAGACCTGATACCTCTTGAACAGGTCGGTTTTCACTTTGGTCATCCCGAGGATCCGGTATGTGCAATTTTTTCCTCCTGTGAATCCAGTCTGGAAACGATCCTTGTATTCATAATGTCTCTGGGAGATTCGGAAGATCTTGCCGAAATGCTCCTCAAGAATATAAGTATACCCATGAAAGAAATGGAGAAGGAAAGTTTAAGGGAATCTGCTCTCTCAGAAGCAGGAAATATTATCCTTGGAGCTTTCATATCAGCTATGGGCGATATGGTGAATCAGAAACTGCCATTGTCAGTTCCTCATATCACGGTGGACATGCTTGGT
>CAYPIU010000078.1:0-4006 GCA_964410915.1 uncultured Synergistales bacterium
AATTTGATAATATAATTATCTGGAAGATCCTTTACCCGATAAAGATGCCTCAGGAGCAGAGAAATGATCAGCAAGAGAAAAATTTTCATTTCATGGGAGGGATTAGAGATGAATCTCTACAGGATGTTGTGTGAGAGACAGGAAAAAAGAGATCCGATCAAAGTAGGGCTTATTGGGACGGGAAAATTCGGTACAATGTTCCTTTCTCAGGTTATCAGGACTCCAGGGATGCATCTTGTCGGAGTGGCAGATCTTGATCCGGAAAGAGCCAGCGATTCCATGATAAAGACGGGATGGACTGAAGAACAGATAGGAGCGTCCTCTTTAGATGATGCTTTAAACAGGGGGAGTACCTATATTACTGATAATTCGGAAGAGATAATAAAGTCCGGTTATGTGGATGTGATCATAGAGGCAACAGGTATCCCATCAGTGGGGATAAAACACGCTCTTGCCTGTTTTAATGAAGGTAAGCATGTAGTCATGGTCAACGTGGAAGGAGATGCCCTCGCAGGTCCACTTCTTGCAATGAAAGCAAGGGATGCTGGTGTGATATATTCCCTGGCTTATGGCGATCAGCCGGCACTTATCTCGGAGCAGGTGGACTGGGCCAGGGCCTGCGGTCTCGAGGTGGTAGCAGCAGGCAAGGGGACCAGGTATCTTCCGGAATATCATTATTCAACTCCGGATACCGTATGGGACTACTATGGCCTTACTCCTGAAGAAGCAAAGGCCGGGGGCATGAATTCCAAAATGTTCAACTCCTTCCTCGATGGTACAAAATCAGCAATAGAGATGGCTTCAGTAGCAAATGCAACTGGACTTCTTCCTCCTAATGGTGGACTTCAGTTTCCTCCGTGTGGTATTGAAGATCTCGCCAGAGTTCTTAAGCCCAGGCAGGATGGAGGGCAATTAGAGAAAAAGGGTACTTTGGAGGTTATATCTTCTCAGAAAAGGGATGGAAGCGACGTTAAGAGAGATCTTCGCTGGGGAGTATATGTTTCTTTCGAGGCACCTTCTGATTATGTAAAACGTTGTTTTTCAGAGTATGGACTTGTTACTGATGATACGGGAAGATACAGCGTGTTGTACAGACCTTATCACCTGATCGGACTTGAGCTGGGTATATCGGTTGCGTCAATTTGCCTCAGGGGGGAAGCTACGGGCTGCGCTTCGGATTTCAGGGGTGACGTGGCCTCCATAGCCAAGAAGGACCTTTACCCGGGAGATATACTTGATGGAGAAGGTGGCTATTCCGTTTGGGGAAAATTGTTTTCTGCGGAGGATTCCCTGACACGGGGACTTTTACCTCTGGGACTTGCTCAGAAGGCAAAACTGGTAAGGGAAGTTTCCAGGGGTAAACCTCTGACGTGGGCAGATGTGGATCTTTCACCGGATAATGATGCCGTGAGAGTAAGAAAAGAAATGGAAAAGAGTTTCTCTTAGGTTTCTGTTTTCAGAATAAAGATCATGGAGAGAGGTCCATTCCGACTATGTTAGATCCTGAAAAGAATCAGTTTTCATAGGTAAAGTAAATTGAGGGGAAATATTCTTCTTAGCAAAAATAGTATTTGTCTAAGAACTGAGAGAAATTGATATGCGTATAGATAATGCTTTGTCCCTGTAAAAAGCTTGGAGGGTATTATTAATGAAACTGGGAAAAGATAAAAAAGTGGGTCTGGCCCTGGGTGGTGGAGCTGTTCTTGGAGCTGCTCATGTGGGAGTGCTCAAAGCGCTGGAAGAATTTGATATTAATATCAGTTTTGTAGCCGGTACAAGCATAGGGGCTTTTATTTCAGCTCTTTTCGCTTTTGGTAAAAAGTGCGAAGATATCGAGGAAATAGTCAAACACCTGAACTGGCTGGATATTTCGGGTGTATCACTGTCTCAGTACGGATTGCTCTCAAATAAAAAGCTGGGCAATATTATCAATGAATATCTTGGCCATACGGACCTGGATGCGGCAGGTATACCTCTGGCTATGGTAGCTACTGATATTACCAGTGGAGAAAAGGTTGTCCTGAAAGAGGGGGATGTGGCTTCAGCTGTTATGGCGAGCACGTGTATACCGGGGATCTTTGTTCCTGTCGAAATAAATGAACAACTTCTTGTAGACGGAGGGATAGTTGAAAATGTCCCTGTTTCGGTTGTTAAAGATATGGGTGCTGACCTGATCATAGGTGTTGATCTGAATGGAAGGCACAGATTCATCAAACCGCGCAATATTATAGAGGTCTTGTTGCGATCTTTCGATCTTACTCTCCAGACCGCGACCAGACTCCAGGTGGAAAAGGCAGGTATTCTAATAGAACCTGATCTTTCAGAATTTAACATGGTCAATATCAATCAGGTACCTGCGCTTATAGAAAGGGGTTATGATGAAGCAAAAAGTATTCTGAAAGAGTTATAGCACTACATGTCTTAAAATATTATTAAATAATTAATGGGTTTGGATCTTTATTCCGGATCTCATTGTTTTTATTCAGGAAATCGGAGAGGTTAATATGGAAATTATCTACAGGGATGCAAAAATTGAAGATGTTTCAAGTATTGCAGGTCTGGTTGATCTCGCTGCGGGTGGTTTTATCGATCTTCTTTATCAGGACGTTATTCCCGGTAAGAGACCGGTTGAGATCATTGAAGATAAGCTTGCTTCTGCAGAACCACCCTTAACCTGGAAAAATGCCATAGTTGCAGAAATAAGAGGCCAGGTCGCAGGTCTGTCACTTTCCTATCCTTCAGAACAGTATCGCATTACACCTGAAATGGAGAGACTGATCCCAAAAGACAGACTGGAATTAGTTCGGGAAAACTATACTGTTAGAGTTGAGAACAGTTGGTTTCTTGATTACCTGGCTGTGCTTCCGAAGTATCACGGAAATGGGATAGGAGGTACGTTGATCGAAAAGACGAAAAAAAGAGCTATTGCAAAAGGATACGATATTCTGAGTCTGAGTGCTTTTTCTGATAATAGCAAAGCATTGGAACTTTATTTCCGGCATGGGTTTGAGCCCTTTTGCATTGTTGGATTGAGTCTACATGAACTAAGTCCGCATGAAGGCGGATGTCTGCTCATGAAATGCAGTCTCAGGCAGCATTATCGGAAGTGAAGTATTTCCCTTATTTATTCCCCCTCAGGGACTGTATCTGAAGACTCTGGTCTCTCATTAAGATGGCTTTACGGTTTGATATATTCTCAGGCTCTGTGATGTTAGCTCAGTCCCTCTTCAGGTTTTTTTCCATTAAGAAACACCCTCCATCATGTGGTATTAAACTGTGACGGTTCAATGGTACCTTTTTAATTTCTTTGAAGCCTTTGCTTCGATAAAGCCGGAGCGCATCTTCATTGTCCTGAAATACCATGAGGCTCAGCAAAGAGAATCCTTCTTTCCTGGCTTTTTCCATGGTTAATTCCAGAAGCCTTGTTCCTATCCCCAGGCCCTGGAAAAGGGGCTCTACCCCGAAAGAATCAATAAACCAGCTGTTATCGATCCTGGTGCTGAAAAAATCCCTCAAGTGATAGAGCCTGTCCGAGGGGATCAGTTTCCTGGCCCTTTCTGTCAACAGGTGATAGCTGGAGGGATATGAATAGGAAACTCCCGCAAAAGTGCCCTTTAATTCAGCAATGATGCAGGAATTATAATTATAAGGATATTGACCATTTCGAATTCCCCGCTCAACGATCCCGACAGGTCCTATATCTTTATCCATGTCGTGGTAAAGGAACTCAATGATCCCGCCAGAGGCAAGGTTCATTAGTTCCGCAATTTTATAACAATCTGAAACTTCAGCTTTTCTGTAGATTATTTCCAATGATAAATTCACCAACTTTGAGGGTATCTTTTTTGAGGTTTTAAAATTCTGTTTTTGAATTATATTAAAGATCTCTGCGGGTAATGGAAGTCAAGTATGGCATAGACTTATACTTCATTGATAACTTTCATAATAGAAATGTAGGATGAGCTTCAGCCCATCGAAACGAAACCCCACGAACCCCACGAAACCT
>CAYPIU010000079.1:0-3994 GCA_964410915.1 uncultured Synergistales bacterium
TGTATTTTCGTTCGCATTCCTTTATGCCAATGTCGTGAAGTATAGCTGATATTCTGACTGTTTCCATGATCTCGTGATCAAGGTCTTCAGATTCTGCAATTGATGTGGCAAATCCAAATACTTTGAGTGCATGGTTGATCCTTGTTGCGTCGTTACCGAAGGTCTCTATCATTTTTGTAATTACAGGTTTTTTCATTCTATTACCTCCTGTATTGTCCCATTCATTCTGAACTTGCCTGGATGCAGTAAAATATAGCTCAATCTTTCAACGAAGGCAATCCATAAAAAAGAGGATCTGTTTTCCGGGCCAATTCTCTTCAGTGGCCGGGAATTTTCCATCAAAACTATAGACGTTTTTACTCACTTTTATAAAAGATCACATCCATTCCTTAACTGAAAAAAAAGGTTTTTTTGTTGCGGAAGATGTTGACAGGGAAATAAAGTTTGAGATATCATACTTTTTATTAAGTTTGATACGTCAAACTACAGGAGTGGTCTAATGACAGATTCTTCAAGACTTGAGGATTACCTTGAGACAATATTCGCTATTGAAATCTCAGGTGAACTTCCTACAATCACAGGGATTGCAAAAAGATTGGAGATTACTAAGGGTACAGTAACTACAGGTGTAAAGAGACTTGTAAAATCAATGATGCTTGAGCATGAACCTTATGGTTCTGTGCGCCTTACAGAGGCGGGAAGGCAGAAAGCTCTCACCATATATCGTCGCCACGAGAATGTGTCATTTCTTTTTTCTGAGATACTGGGTATAGAAAGAGAGCGGGCTGAATCTCTGGCATGTCTTCTGGAGCACGAAATAGATCAGAATTTGGAACAGAAGCTCTTTATTCTGGTGGATTTTTTCTGTCGGGGCAGGAGATACGGAGAAGATTGGTTATATCGCTTACAAAAGGAACTTACCCATGAATACGATCTTCCAAAACCCCTTGCAATGATGGAACATGGAGAACCCTGTGAGGTAGTGCGTTTATCTTCTGTTGGGCCTCTAAGGATAAGACTCCTTGAAATGGGACTGGTCCCAGGAACAACGTTGACTCTGGATGGTGTTGCACCCTTGGGGGATCCACTCAAGATCCGGGTTAGAGGGATAGAACTCAGCCTCCGAAAGAGTGAGGCCACCACAGTTTGGGTAAGACCTTTACAAAAGGGTCCAATGAAAGGGAGGAGTTGAGACATATTGTGTCCAGTTAGTTTTATAAGTCAGGGTAAAACAGTGGAAGTCATGCAGTTGTTGGGAGGAGTTTCTTTTCTGAAGAAACTAAAAGAGATGGGTATTTTGCCGGGTTCTATACTCGAGGTGCTCCAGAATAACGGAGGTCCTGTAATGCTTGGATTGGGAAATTCCAGGGTAGCTCTGGGTCAGGGAATAGCAAAGAAGATCTACGTTAAAGAAGTATAAATTCTCGTTGGAATGAATTATAAAGATAGAGCCTGTCAGGCTCCTTTTTTTTGAAAAAAGCATTGTTTGAGTAATAAAACTTTTGGAGGTTCTTGAAATGAAAAATCAAATTTGTAGCTCCAGTAATATGAGTCTATGCGATATCGAAACGGGAAAAAAGGTTCAGGTGGTAAAAATTGTCGGTCAGAATACTCTCAAGCGGCGGGTTCTTGATATGGGACTTGTTCCTGGAACTATGGTTTCAGTGGAAAGGAAGGCCCCATTTAATGACCCTGTTTCAGTGTGGTTCAGAGGCTATGAGCTTAGTCTCCGTCAGAATGAAGCAGAGGCAGTGTTAGTCAAACCCTTAGGGTGTTCAGGTTGTACTGCATGTGGAAGGGGGCGCTGATATGAGTGGAGTAATTGCTCTTACCGGAAATCCTAACACTGGGAAAACCACTCTTTTCAATGCATTGACAGGATCAACCCAGAAAGTGGGGAACTGGCCGGGTGTAACAGTTGAAAGGAAGGAAGGCCGATTCAGATCCCAACAGGAAAATATACACGTGGTGGACCTACCCGGTATTTACAGCTTGGGGGTTACATCAGTGGATGAGCAGATTGCATCGGAATTCCTTCTCGGGGAGAAACCTGAACTTGCTGTGGTGGTTACCGATGCATCCAACATTGAACGGAGCCTGTACCTGGTGATTCAGCTTCTTGAGATCGGTCAGCCTGTTGTGGTAGCTCTGAATATGAATGATGTTGCAGCTTCTAAAGGTGTTGTTATTGATCATACAGTTTTGGAAACACTTCTGGGTATTCCTGTAATTCCCACCATTGCAAAAACAGGAGAAGGTATAGAGGACCTTAAGAAAAAAATTATCCTTTCCATGAGATCATCAGCTGTGGCTGATTTCAGAATACCCTATGGTGAGAAACTGAATGCCCTGATCCAGGAAATGGAAACAGTCATCAATGCTTCAGAAATGGAAGGATCAGGGATGGATCTCCATCTGGCGGCCATAAAACTTGCAGAGGGAGATTCCCTTGTATGGCGTATGATCGAGGGAACAGGAAGCCAGAAAAGAGTATCCCAGATCATGGAAAAAGCAGGAAGGGAATTTGAAAGGGAACTCGGTTATGACATCCAGACAGCCATTATCGAAAGACGATGGGGTTATATTACCGGCCTGGTTGCAGAGGTGGTCAAAAAAGATCTTAACCTGAAACAGAGGCTTAACCTGTCAGACAGGATCGACAGCTTTGTAACCCACAGACTGCTTGGACTGCCCTTATTCCTGGCTATTACATGGATAATTTTCAAGCTCACTTATACCCTAGGCGATCCTGCTTCTGACTGGCTCGATGGAATGGTTGGGACTTCTGGCGAATTGCTGGGTACCTGGCTATCCGGTCAAGGGTTCTCCCCGCTCGTTTCATCATTTCTTGTGGATGGCGTAATTGGAGGTGTAGGTTCAGTTATCGTCTTCTTCCCTTACATTTTTCTTCTCTTCGCCTTCATAGCGGTTCTTGAAGATTCGGGGTACATGTCAAGGGGCGCCTTCGTGATGGACCGTATTATGCATATGCTGGGACTTCACGGTAAAAGTTTTATTCCCATGCTCATTGGCTTTGGGTGTAATGTTCCTGCCATAATGGGGACAAGGATCCTTGAAAGGCCTCGAGACAGAATGATAACAATGATGATCCTGCCTTTTATGAGCTGTTCTGCGAGGCTTCCTGTATTCGCGATGTTCAGCGCTGTTTTCTTTGCAGAACATGCCACTACAGTCCTTTTCTCCCTTTATCTGACAGGTATAATTACAGCTGTCTTCTCAGCTAAGATCCTGGGTTCAACTCTTTTCAAGGGAGAAAGTTCACAGCTTGTTATGGAGTTGCCTCCCTATCACTTTCCTACCTTTAGAGGAGTTATGAGGGAGGCCTGGCAACGAGGTTCAATTTTCCTTAAAAAAGCGGGAACCATGATTTTCATGGCAGTTTTGCTGATATGGGTCCTTTCAAATCTGCCGGCAGGGGTGGAATATGCTTCAAGAGAGAGCCTGGTAGGTAGGATCGGGGATTTTATTGCTCCTGTATTTTCGCCTGCAGGGTTTGGTTTCTGGCAGGCCGGAGTTGCACTGTTTTTCGGGTTCATTGCCAAGGAGATCGTGGTGGGTTCTTTTGGGACACTGTTCGGAGTTGGGGAACAAGGTATTCAGGCAGTACTGCCAACTCTTTTTACTCCCCTTTCTGCCTATGCTTTTATGATAATGACCCTCCTTTACGTACCATGCATTGCAGTAATTGCTGCGGTGAAAAGGGAAACCAACAGCTGGAAATGGCCTATATTCATGGTGCTATATACAACAGGTATAGCATGGGTACTTTCGGTTGCAGTTTACCAGCTTGGTAATATACTCGGGATGTAAACCCACAATTTAGTCCCCTCAAAGATCCGTGAGGGGACTAAATTATTCTTAAGCAAAAAAGCCCTGAATCCAGGTAAAACGGGGGGGTGATTATTAAAGTTGTAGATTATTGCAACTACCTGAATCATTTTCCCCCTAACTTGCACAAACCTCCTGTTAGCGG
>CAYPIU010000080.1:0-3986 GCA_964410915.1 uncultured Synergistales bacterium
CCATGTTCCTCTGCGTTCTCTGCGTGGACTCGAAGAGTCCCTGCGGTTAATATATGTTTGAGGTTTTGACCTCTCCAGGTTTTCTACTATCTCCCTCAGTCTTACAGGTCCCCCCTGATTTTTCTCTTGATCTTTAATGCATATAAAATATTACATTCATTCTGCAGAATACTTGTAATCATTCTCAATCCAGAGTAGTATTCATTATGTGAAACGCAAATGGGGGACTTTCACACTTTTCTAAACTTCTTTGGGGGACATTCTTGAACTATACCATGAAGACAAAGTCAGTCTTAATATTCTTCTGTGCCATTATCCTTTCAATTTTCTTTCAATCCAGCATCAGTGCAGGATCACTCAAACCCTTCAAGTCTGAAAATGAAGGCTGGGATTTCCCCTCTATCGGTTTTGGCAACGGAGACTGGGAAATATCCACCGGGGTTTTCTTCTGGTCCGACAAGTTCTGGATAAGGAACCTTCAGCTGAGAACCGATGTGGATATCGCCTCCGGGATCAGGTGGCACTCCCTCATAAGAGCAAGCAGGGAGTGGAAGTACATTGAAGAATTTGATCCCCATTTTGATGAAAACTTCATAGAGTTCTATGGTTTCAGACCATTCAAAGATGGACTTCTCAGCGCAAGCCTGAAGATAGGAAAAATGCGATACCTGAGATTCCCCTACCCTGACAATATAGCCGTCTTTGACCAGGTCCCCGGGATAGGAGATCTAAAGGGCGGAGATGATACTGGCTACAGCGGCGGACTGCTCACCCTGGATTATTCCCATGACTCCGGATGGAATCTTCATACATCCATGCTGGAATCTGGATTCGGAAGAACAGATGATTTTGAGATCTTAGAAGCATATCTCGGTTACAGCACTGAAATAGGCAGATGGGAAATAGAGGCAAGAGCAGGAAGGCTCGCAGTGAGACCCGAACCTCTTGGCAGAGGCGCAGAAGGTTATAACATATTTTTGGGTACAGAGTACAATGACCATAAAATAGGCTTTCTTTTCGAAGATCTTGAAGGGCAGGAAGAGTATACAGGTATTACAGTAAAGTTCTGTCCCGACCGAACCACCGAATTTCTTGGAGAAGTCGCCGCCGATTATGCAAGAACACCTCAAGGTTTTGCCGCACAGCTTACCCTTGCCAGGGGTACCATCGGCAATGTATTGAGAACCAGACCAGAGGACCTCCCCCTCTATTCAGACCTTCTGGTTATGAACCGCAAAGGAAAGTTTGTTGTAGGAGCCCTGTCAAAAGAACCGCAGGACCTTACAGGATACGAGCTTGTAGGAGAAGTGAGAGCAGAGAGATTAAGAACATACTGGCAGAACAGCCAGGTAAGGAATTTTTACGAACACAGATTATCTACATGGGGAAACACAACCGGAAAAGATCTCCTTGTCCTTCTGGTAGAACATCCCCGATATCTTGATCTTGAAGCACTCGTAAGTCCCAACACAAGTTTCAGCAGTTGGGAAGACCTGGAAAAATGGGAAGATGAACGACAGGGACCAGCTCAACTCTCGAGAGAAGTAGTGTACAAATTTTATAAAAGATCTTCAACGACTGATTAACTGAAAGTTATCAAAAAATATTTGTTCAAATAAAATACATTTTTGTTACTTTTGGGCCTTTAAATATTTTGATAAAACCTTATAATTAACAGCTGTTGTATATTCCAGATTAACAAATGTTGATTATTCTATTTTAACTTTTTAAATATTTTTTACTTCTTTCGGGGGACATATGGTCATGAAAACTACATCAAAAGCTCTTATAATACTTATGTGTATTGTCATCGCAGGCATTTCAATTCCGGCATTTGCACAGGATCCAGCAGACAATTCCGCAAAAACGGGTTTTGAAACAGCTTCAGATCCCTTCCCCGATGCAATTCCGCAAGAACAGGGCAGGACCTCGGCAACCAGTGAACAGAAGGATTACGGCAAAGATTTCGTATCGGGCGCAGAACCTGCCACAATAACATCCACCCTGCCAAGGTTCGGCTATGAATTCTTCAGGAAAGCAGCAGAAAACTACACTCCCCTTCAGCAGGTACCAGTTGGGGCAGATTATCGCGTCGGTCCCGGTGATTCATTTCGTATATCCATTTGGGGACTTGAAGAAGGGCACTACACCCTTTCAGTAGACAGGGACGGCAATCTTTCCCTTCCCCATGCAGGGGTCATAGGTGTAGCAGGCCTTTCATTTGAACAGGCCCGGAAAGCCATTGAAAAAGCCTATTCCAGATATTTTACAAATTTTGAGATCAACATCACCATGGGAAAATTGCGTTCCATCACAGTCTATGTAGTTGGCAATGCAGTCAACCCCGGCGCCTATACCATATCTTCACTCTCCACCCTTGTAAACGCTCTTCTCGTGTCAGGCGGACCCGGCTATTCCGGCTCTCTGAGGAACATCCAGGTGAAGCGAAGCGGCCGGGTAGTCAGTACCTTCGATGCCTATGAACTGCTTCTGCACGGAAATAACAAAAACGATATCAGGCTTATGCCCGGAGACCTCATTTTTATCCCACCAGTAGGTTCAATCGCCGGGATCACAGGAAATGTAAAAAAACCCGCCTATTATGAACTCAAGGATGGAAGGACCAGACTCTCGGACCTCATCAGTATGGCAGGTGGATTTACCAACAGGTACTTCAAGGGACGCGTTCAGGTTGAGCGAACAATGGGCAATCAATATCGAAGCTCACTGGAGAATGACCTTGAAAACCTCAAGAATAATGCATCCAAGAACTTCGTCATACAGAATGGTGATCTCGTAAAGATCTATTCCGTAAGCCAGAAACCAAGCAAGGTCAAGGTATCCGGAGCTGTAACGCAGCCTGGAAGCTTTACCGTAACTCAAAACACCACCCGGCTGTCCGACGTGATAAGAAGAGCCGGCGGCCCCCTCTATATGGCTTCAGACCAGGTCAACATTACCCGGGTCAACATTACACAGGACGGACCCGTTACACAGCATATACAGGTCAGCCTTAGCAAGGCTCTCCAGGGAGACCCTTCAAATGATCTGATCCTCCAGCTCAATGATTACATCATGGTCCAGAATATCCCTGAATGGGAGCTCTACAACACCGTAGCAATAAACGGAGAGGTACGCTATCCGGGAACTTATACCATTAAAAAGGGAGATACTCTTGTTTCTGTTATCGAGAGGGCTGGAGGTTATACCGACCATGCATTCCTTCAGGGTGCCGTTCTCAAAAGAGAGAGTGTAAGAAAGAGTCAGCAGAAAAGGATCATTGAAATGACCGACAGACTTGAAAAGGAACTTTACAGCAAGTCATCCTCAGAAAGCTCCTCTTCCCTTTCAAAAGATGATGCAGAGATAGTAGCACTTGAAACCGAGGCAAAGGAAAAGTTCCTCTCCAAGCTCAGGTCTACAGAAGCCACCGGACGGGTAGTGATAAGGCTCGAGGAACCCGAGATCCTTGAAGGAACCATCTATGACCTGGAGATGGAAGATAAAGACAGCCTTTATATACCCAGAAAACCGCGCACAGTAGATGTAATCGGGTCTGTCCTCAATTCTTCAAGCTTCATTTATGAACCCAGGAAGACCTTCAGCCATTATGTAAATATGGCCGGAGGATACTCCGTCAACGCAGACCGCAAACGCAATTACATAATACGTGCCGACGGATCTGCCCAGAGAATATCACAAAAAGGCGACAATCCTTATGTCCAGCCAGGAGACACAGTGGTGGTACCTGAAAAGATCCAGCTTACAAGCCAGATTCGTGAGACCAGGGACATAGTCGACATAGTGTACAAAGTCGCAGTCAGCGCCGGCGTAGCAATAAACGCCTTCGACTGATGCAATAAAGTCAGATCAAAACCTGCTCACCACGGAGGTCACGGAGGAAGTTCGGAGAACTGCATGAATGCAAAGTCAAGACAATCTAACCGCAGGGACTCTTCGAGTCCACGCAGAGAACGCGGAGGAAA
>CAYPIU010000081.1:0-3884 GCA_964410915.1 uncultured Synergistales bacterium
GGATTGATACCCATTGTAAGGGCGATCGGCAGAAGAATGGGGGTCAGGATAACAACTGCAGCTGAAGCATTTATAAGAGTTCCGATAAAAAGAAGTAGGACGTTTACGAGCATCAGGAATACAATTGGGCTGTTAGTAAAGTTTGAAAAGGCGAGTCCCATCTGGTGGGGTACCTGACCGTTTGTAAGTATCCAGCCGAAAAGATTTGCTCCGCCGACTACGAACATGATCATTGTAGTGCTCACCGCAGCTTTGAAAATTACCTTCGGAAGATCTCTGATCTTGAGCTCCCTGTAAACAAAGATCCCTACAAAGGCTCCATATACAGCAGCAACAGCTGCTGCTTCTGTGGGAGTGAATATTCCGCCATAAATACCTCCAATGATTATTACTGGCATCATGAGGGCCCAGAAACAGTTCTTGAAGGTTAGAATGATGTTTTTCAGTGACATATTTCCTGTTCCGCCGTAACCGCGTTTCTTGGATATGACCCAGCTGACAATGCACATGGAAATTCCCATGAGTATACCGGGAGCGAAACCTCCGAGAAAAAGATCGGCGATGGAAGCGTCTGCGACAACACCGTAAACCACCATGGTAATACTTGGGGGAATAACTATTCCTACAGTTCCGCCACTTGCAACGACAGCTGCTGCGAAAGATTTCTTATAGCCTCGGGCTTCCATTTCGTCGATAAGGGCTGTTCCTATGGCCGCGGTAGTGGCAGCAGAAGATCCCGAAAGAGCAGCAAAGAACATCCCTGAAACGGCAACAACAAGTGCAAGTCCTCCAGCAAGTGCTCCCACAAGGGCGTTTGCAAAATCTACTATCCTCCTGGTGACTCCACCGGAGGACATGAAGGTCCCCGCCAACATGAAGAATGGGACAGCCATGAATGAGAAAGAGTCAACAGAAGTAAACATCCTTTGTGCAACAACCACAAGTGGAAGATCAAGGATATTGTAAAGGATTATCGCGGAAGACAGCCCCAAACCCGTAGCAATGGGAGCGCCGGTTAAAAGAATCGCAAAAAATGAACCAAGAATTATTAGTAGTAGCATAACCGACCCTCCTTTTAGTCTACACTAAGTTCCGGCTTTGTCTCAGATGCCGGGGTTTTGAAGATATCTATCAGCTCTTCCACGGTATTAAGGATCATTGCTATAGAGCCAATGGGAAGAGCATAGTAAATATATGACATTGGTATCTGCATGGCCGGCGAGATTTGAAAGGAAGTTCTCTGGACCATAAGCCAGCCGTTCTTGAAAATAATTACCATGAAAATGATGGTAAGAACACTTGCCACGATCCTGAATATCTTGAGAGGATTGCCTTTGATCCTTTCTGTTATTACACCGACAGTCATGTGTCCTCCCATTCTCTGAACTACAGGTATTCCCAGGAAGACCGTCCACACAAAGAGATAGCGGGCCAGTTCTTCCGAGAATGCGAGAGAGTTATGAAAAACATACCTGGAAACTACCTGGAAGAAAATCAGGGCGAGCATTGCTCCCAGCGTGAAGGTAATTATAGACCTAAGACACTTGTCTACCATCGAATTTATCCTGGTTAGTAGCTTCACACGCTTAACCTCCTAAGCTTACAAAGGTAGCGGGTTCATTACAGAGCCCGCTACCTGAAAATAAATTTCTGTAAATTAAGTCTTACTGAAGATTTACTATGGCTTCGATATTATCCTTACCTACTTTGTCCTCGAAATCTGACCATACAGGAGCAGTAGCTTTTTTGAATGCTTCGCGATCGACGTCTTCAATTATTTCGCTCTTTCCGCTTTTGCGGATCTTGTCCCAATAACTGCTTTCCAGATCTACTGCAAGTTTACGCTGCCAATCCTTTGCTTCATTGGCTGATTCCTGAAGGATATTCTGCTGTTCTGGTGTAAGTTTCTTCCATGCGATCATGCTTATAAGCATTGGTTCTGCGGAATAAGTGTGTGCTGTAAGAGAAATATATTTCTGGACTTCAAAGAATCTCTTGGTATAAATATGGGCAGCTGGATTTTCCTGACCGTCTACAACTCCCTGCTGAAGAGCTGTGAAAAGTTCCCCGAAGGCCATGGGGGTGGGATTGGCGCCGAGGGACTTCATCATTGAAATGTAGATTGGCTGCTCCATAACGCGGATCTTGAGACCTTCCATGTCTCCAGGTTTCCGGACTGGACGGATATTATTGGTCAAGTTACGGACACCGTTCTCGAAGAATGCAAGGACCTTTATGCCTCTGGGCTCGAGACCTGCTGCTATTTCCATTCCTATGGTGTCGAGGGCTTTAAATGTGTGGGCCCTGTCGCGGAAAATGAAAGGAAGGTCAAATACTGCTATCTGGGGCAGGAAGTTGCCCAGGACTGCAGAACTGCTCAGGCACATATCGACTGTTCCGAGGGTCAGTCCCTCGACAAGGTCTCTCTGGTTTCCAAGCTGACTGCTTGGGAAAACCTGGATCTCCATTGCTCCGTCAGATTTTTCAGAGACGAGTTCGGCGAATTTCTGTCCGCCCTGTGCATAGGGATTCTTGGGATCAGCTATATGTCCAAGTTTGAGTGTGACATCTGCGGCAAAAGCCATTGTACCTATTGCCATAACTACAACAAGGGCGAAACACATTATTCTGGAAAACTTCTTCATTAAATAATACCTCCTAAAGTATTTTGCTCAATTAACCCGGTTATCCGGGGATAAGCCTATATTCTTGCTACACCAGTTTTTATTGCAGCCCGGGCTACGCCTTCAGCAACGGCAGGTACGACTCTTGGATCCAGTGCTTCAGGGATTATATTTTCAGAAGAAAGCTCCTCTTCTGATATGAGAGTAGCCAGGGCCTCTGATGCTGCAAGTTTCATCTCCTCATTGATCTCGGTGGCTCTCACGTCAAGTGCCCCCCGAAATATTCCGGGGAATCCAAGACAGTTGTTTATCTGGTTCGGGAAGTCGCTTCTTCCTGTAGCTACTACTGCTGCTCCTGCTTTCTTTGCTACGTCCGGGAATATCTCAGGTGTGGGGTTGGCCATGGCAAATACCACAGCATCTCTGGCCATTGTCCTGACCATCTCCTCCGTAAGCAGACCCGGTGCGGATATACCAAGGAATACGTCGGCTCCCTTTATGACCTCTTCCATGGAACCCTTTTCCTTATCAGGATTTGTTACAAGAGCGATCTCTTCCTTTGCCCAGTTCATATTCTCACTTCTGCCTTCATATATGGCACCGGCACGGTCGAGAAGAATAACGTTCCTGGCACCGGCAGAGAGAAGGAACCTGCATATGGCTGTGCCTGCTGCTCCTGCTCCGCTCATGACTATCTTGCAGTCCTTTATGTCCTTTTTGACTATCTTCAGGGCATTCCAGAGACCTGCCAGTACGATCACCGCTGTACCGTGCTGGTCATCGTGAAATACGGGAACATCGCAGATCTCCTTGAGCTTCCTTTCTACTTCGAAACAGCGGGGCGCTGCTATATCCTCAAGATTTATACCTCCAAAAGAACTGGTGGTCTGGTACGTTATATTGACTATATCGTCTACTTCCTGGGATTTGATACATATGGGAAAGGCATCTATGCCTGCAAATTTCTTGAATAGAACGCTCTTTCCCTCCATTACGGGCAAAGATGCATCCGCTCCAATATTGCCGAGACCAAGGACTGCACTGCCGTCAGAGACTACTGCCACCATGTTGGCCTTTGAGGTCACCTGGTAAATTGAATCCGGGTTTCTTTCTATCTCGCGGCAGGGTTCTGCCACTCCTGGAGTGTACACCAGCGAAAGGTCTGACATTGTTTCTACGGGAAGCTTGCTGACAACTTCCAGTTTACCCCTGGACTTCCTGTGCAGTTCCAGTGATTCCTGGAATATCTTTTCCTTGTTC
>CAYPIU010000082.1:0-3849 GCA_964410915.1 uncultured Synergistales bacterium
AAGCGCACCCTGCAAATCCTGTCAAAACCTGGGAGAGGGGTTTCAGGTCTGAGGACGGAAGGATCCTGGGATCTTATGGTTTCCACTGGACTGAATATTTCTTTACGAAATGATCAGGATTGTAGGAGCTCTTTGCTTTTCGGAGTCCTTCTTTGCCCATATCCTGTTCACGGTTGACCCAGGTGAAATGCTCGCCTTTGTACTCAAGGAATTTCTGGTTTATTGCCTGGTATATTCCCTGATATTCTGTCATTCCTTTTTCAAAATGGATTATGAGGGTGTCTTTAGAGACGGCTTCTGCAATGGTATAGGCGGCCATATAATCATCTATGAAGATGGCTCCGCCGAGGATGTCAGGAAAGTTATCCCATGCACCAAGAATACGAACTATGGAGTCGTGTTCGGCCTTGAGACCGGGAGAGCCGTCGCAGTTCTTCCACTTGCACCACTCTTCCTGCATTAGGAGGATCCTTTCAATTGTCACATGGTTGATATCAATAAATTCATATTTGTAATTGTTTTCAAACTGTCTGAGCTTGTTCTTCTTCTTGTGAAAGCGGTTTCCTTTGAGTTGAACGAGTTCTTCAACATTATATACATATTCCCACTGGTCAACCTGTTCAGTGATCAGTATTTTTTCGCCCAGAGTTTCCTTTAAGTGAAGGGCAAGTTTTTCGGGTACCCTCTCAATGACAGTTCCTTCAGGAAAGAGCCCGGCCAGGGCAGAACCCCAGTCTACAGAAAACCACGGACCTACAGGACTCCACAGAGAAGATCTGCTTTCCTCTGAAGCCCTTATCCAGAATAATCCATGTGAAAATGCTATTTCAAAGTTTCGTTCCACAGCCCATGCATACAGGTTGATAAAACTGAAATCTGCAGCCCTTTCAGGACATTCGTTGTAGACCTTTATATAATCCTGTTTATGTTCGATATCGAGGGAATGGAATTTCAGTTCATTCAAAAATATCACCTCTGGAAACAGTGAGTTTTATTACAATCCGTAATATTAATATTATAGTTCATCATGATAGATTACTAAACGTCGTGAAAAAGGGACCACAATTAAAAAGGGGACCCTTTATGTAGTCCCCCTCAGGATCTGTCAATGAGCATGTTCTTCGTGAACTGCCCTGTGTGCCTTGTCTTCTTCCCATGGTTCAAGCCCGATTTTTATCCTGTAGTCATTTATCGCCATGTGAATAGCACCCTCGGCGAGAAGTGAACAGTGCATCTTGACAGGAGGAAGTCCGTCAAGGGCCTCTGCTACTGCGTCATTTGAAAGTCTCCAGGCTTCTTCGAGCGTCTTTCCCTTGACAAGCTCTGTAGCCATGCTCGAGGAAGCTATGGCGGAAGCACAGCCAAATGTCTTGAACTTTATGTCGGTGACGATATTATCCTCCACTTTTATGTAGATCTTCATTATGTCGCCGCACTTGGGATTTCCTACTTCACCGATTCCATTGGCATCTTCTATGACCCCGACATTACGGGGATTCTGAAAGTGTTCCATTACTTTTTCAGTATACATATTAGGTCACACCTCTTTTGTTCCTGATATATGCTTTTCCCAGAGAGGGGACATCTGTCTCCTCCTGCTGATTATTCCTGGGAGTGTCTCAATTACATAATCTATATCGTCCCTGGTGGTGGTATCACCAAGGGTCATTCTGAGGGAACCATGAGCATGTTCATGATCAAGCCCTATAGCCATGAGAACATGTGAGGGATCAAGTGAGCCGGATGAACATGCACTTCCTGTAGAAGCAGATATGCCTGCAGCGTCGAGATCGAGAAGGAGTGTTTCTCCCTCAACTCCGATGAAACTCATGTTGACATTGTTTGGGAGCCTTTGTGTACCCTCTGCTCCGTTGAGAACGGCTTCGGGGATCTTTTCTCCAAGACCTTTTATCAGCATATCTCTAAGTTCGGACTGCCTGGCAGATTCTTTTTCCATCTTTTGGGAGGCAAGCTCGATCGCCTTGCCCAGTCCAACTATTCCGGGGACATTTTCCGTGGTCGCCCTCCGGCCTTTTTCCTGCGCACCGCCATGAAGAAGATTCTCTATTCTGACTCCCTTTCTTATAAAAAGCACTCCAGCTCCCTTTGGCCCACGGAATTTATGTGCTGACAGAGAGAGCATATCCATACCCATCTCTTTTACATCTATAGGGACATGTCCCACTGCCTGAACGGCGTCAGTATGGAAAAGAACTCCTTTGCTTCTGCAAAGGGAAGCTATTTTCCTGACTGGCTGTATGGTACCTATTTCATTGTTGGCGAACATGACTGAGACCAGAAAAGTTTCAGGGGTCATTGCCTGCTCCACCTGGGCTGCTGATACCATTCCCTTGTCATTGACAGGGAGATAGGTAACTTTATATCCTGTTTTTTCCAGAAATTCGGCGGAATGAAGGATGGCATGGTGTTCTATTGCAGTGGTAATTATATGACCACGCTTCTCACCCTGTTTGAAAGCAGCACCTTTCAAAGCCCAGTTGTCGGCTTCGGTGCCTCCGCTTGTAAAGAATATTTCAGAAACCTCTGCATTAAGTACACGGGCAACCTGCTCCCTTGCATATTCCACTGCTTTTCTGTTCTTTCCTGCAAAGGAATATATTGAAGAAGGGTTCCCAAAGTACTCATTAAAATAGGGCAGCAAAGTTTCTAAAACCTCAGGATCGGTCCCTGTGGTTGCAGCATTATCAAGATATACTTTTCTACTCATCAGGATCGCTCTTCCTTTCTTTATCTTCAAGATCTCCTGTGATAAGGTCCTGGAGTGTTGTGGATTTTGTGACTTCTTCTATGCTGTGCCTGATCCTGGACCATAACAGCCTGGAAGGACATTTCAAAGACTCATCGCAAGTAGGGGTATCAAGACATTCTGCCAGAGAAATGGGGCCCTCAAGTACATTTATTACTTCGGAAACATTCAGAGAAGCCGGATGTTTACCAAGGACATATCCTCCCTGTGAACCCCTTATGCTTTTCACAAGGCCATTCTTTCTCAAAGCCCTGAGGAGCTGCTCAAGGAAGGTCTGCGGTATTTTGTTGTGCTTTGCTATCTCATGAGCAGGAAGAGGCTGCCCATCCGCATAACGGGCTGCAAGTTCAAGCATAGCTCTCATTCCGTATCTTGTCCGATTTGACAGCTTCATCAGATCACCACCTGGCAATATTCAAACAAGGGAAAGATACAATACCCGACCATTTTTGTCAACTTTAAATTTGGAAAAAATGAAAATCTTAGAAACAAAAAAGAGCCCCCGCTGGAGGGGGCTCAAAATTGAGGAAATCGCTCAGTTATTTTCGATCTTCTTTACGAGGATATACATTTCTCCACTACCAAGGGAAGATTTTACTTCACCCTCTACACTCAAAGGAGTTCCCTCCTGCTGCTGTTTGACCCATTTCCCTATTTCCGGGTCATATGCACGCATGATCAGAAAATCATGACGGGTTCTCCCGTCCTCACATGCAGTGTCCTGCCTCACTGAAAAATGAACATATTTACCTACCTGGTTTTCATCTTCCATATGCCCCTTGATCAGATGCAGACTTCCAGAAACCTTTACGTAATTATTCACCACCATGCGGTAATCGACTCCTTCTCAAGATTTTTGAAGAAGATATCAATAAATTTACTTTACACGTTTTCACCAAAGGGAACAAGTCAAATAAGACTCTTTTCTTACTTTTTATTGAATGAAGGTTTTGATAAACCTGGGAAAAGCTCAAAAACCTTATCGAAGAGAGGACATGGGGACAGTGAGAAAATAGGACATTAGAGCTTTCAGGGAAAATCGGACGAGCTGCGCAAAATGGGAATTGATTTTGCACGAGCGG
>CAYPIU010000083.1:0-3467 GCA_964410915.1 uncultured Synergistales bacterium
GTAGAAATAGGTAAGCAGAAAAAGGGACAGGTTCTTGACAGGTTACATTCTCTTGAAAAAGTGCTTATTGACAAGGGCATCAATAATTAAAGCCTGACCATCTCTGTGATAAATATATTAAACAAAAGAGAACGCCCGTCAGGGCGTTCTCTTTTTATGAAAAATTCAGTTCAATGTTTTTATAAATCCTTAGTCAAACAAAAGGGAGGGAAGGAACAGCGCTATTTTGGGGAAGAATGTAAGTATAGCGATAACAGATAGCAGGCAGATAACAAAAGGAATGGCTGCCTTGAAAAGTTCCATTATGTCCCCTCCGCCGGTGACATTGTGAACGACAAAGATGTTCATCCCCACAGGCGGGGTAAGTAATGAGCATTCGATAAGGATTACAAGAACAACACCGAACATTATCGGGTCAAAACCAAATGTTCCGACAACGATAGGATAGATTATTGGAACGGTAAGCACGATCATTGACACACAATCCAGGAAACATCCCAGAATAAGGTAGAGTGGAATAATACCAAAGAACCATATTATCATAGGATGGATCGGTAATTCGGCCACCATTGCACACAAGTGAGCTGGTATCTTCAGCATGGATAAAGCTATTGCGAAGATCTGGGCCCCAAGCATTATGAACAGTATCATTGCGGTAGTTTCAAGGGCAGCCATTGCGGCGCCTTTCAGGAGAGTGAAATTAAGTTCTCCGTAAAAACCTGCAATTACCAGAGCAGCAACACTTGCTACAGCTGCAGCTTCGGTGGGAGTGAATATGCCACCATAGATACCTCCGAAAACTATCCCCATGATCAGAAAGAGGGGCCATAGTTCACCAAGTGCGGCCGGGATCCCGGCAAAATAGCTCTTTGAGACTTTCTCCCTGGGTTCTGAAATTGATGGATCCAGAGTCGACCTTATTCCGATATATAAGCTGAAGATAAGGGCCAGCATTATTCCGGGGATCAGACCGGCGGCGAACATTCGCCCTACAGATGCACGGACGATAACGCAGTAGATTATCATGTCAATGGACGGAGGAATGAGAATGCCCAGACATCCGCCGGCAGCTATAGTACTTCCTATGGCTGCTCGTTTGTACCCTCGATCTTTCTCCTCACCATAGGCTATCTTGCCTATGGTACCCGCAGTCGCCAGGCTGGAACCGGAGACAGCAGCAAAAAAGGCACAGCTTAAAATATTAGTGTGTAATAATGCACCGGGTACAACTCTTGTGAGCTTGGATGCTCCGCTGAAAAGACCACGGTTGATACCGCTGTGAAGCATTATCTCTCCCATAAATATATAAAGAGGTATAGCTAACAGGGTGTAGCTGTTAAGGTTTTTGAACATGAGGTTGCCTATCAACTGTGGAACCTTAACAAGTAATTCCAAGCCAAGAATACCGGTGGCTGCAAGAGAAACTGCAATGTATACCCCGCTTGCCAGCAAGACAAAAAGTGGCACAACGAGTCGAATAATTAACCAAGACAACGGCACAATATCTGCCCCCTTAACTTCTTTCTGTTCCGCCCTTACGTAAACTGTTGATGTTCAAAAAAAACTGATTGATGAATTCCAGTGTCAATGCTCCAAGGCCGATCGGAACCAGAAGGTACACTGGCCATAGAAGAGTTCTGCTTGGGAACCAGGAACGTTCTCCACCGGTCAGGCCATGGATGAACCACTGGTATCCACGCCAAGTCAGATAAAGTGCTACTATAATGCCGATCAGGTCAGCTATTATCCGTAAGGGTTTCTGGATCTTCTCCGGAATAGTATTAGTAACTGCCGATACCTTAATATGTGCGCCTGTTCTCAGAGCATAAGCAAAGGAGAATGTGGTTAGAAGGACCATACAGTAACCTGTGTATTCCTCCACAAACATCCACTGTACGTTGAAAAGGGCCCGAGCTGTAACAAAGATCACTATTACAAATACCCAGGATACAAGAGTAAAGGCAGCAATACTAACCAGAGTCATTGAAACAGCTTTTGATATCTTATTCAGAATGTTTCCCACGTTACATATCTCCTAACTTTGATTGTGATACGTCTGTCCACCTGCTCTATTCAGGCGTATAACCGGGGACATCATATCCCATCTCAATGATCAGTTTGGCAACTTCATTAAATGCTTTTGCGCCTTCTTCTCCGCTGCGTTCAAGCCATGGTTTCCATATAGCATCATATGATTTCTCTCTGATCTCTTCGAAAAATTCCTTGGAAACTCCATGGGCCTTTATATTATCAGTCAGGAAAGCTTCCTGAAGTGCCATTCCATCTTTACGCACGTTACAGGTTCTGAACCACTGGTCTTTCTCAGCCATCAGATTGAGCAGGATCTCTCTTACATCATCCGGTAAGGCTGCTAATGCATCTTTGTTTACGATATAGTTGTTTGTGCCGAACATATATGACATCATTGTCAGATCAGGAGCCAGTTCAGTAAGTCTTGTGCTGTATGCAGAAAAGAAGTCAGTGGTAAGTCCGTCAACAAGTCCGGTTGCGAGTGATGTGTAGGTCTCGCCCCATGCAACGTTAACTGGTGTTCCGTTAAGCAGGGTTACAAGGTCTGCGATCTCTGCACTCCATACCCTGACTTTCTTTCCCTTAAGGCTGTCCCAATCTTCTATAAATCCTTCTTTCATGTAGAACTGCATATTACCCCAGTTATGGTGGATCAGTATCTCGGAGTTCCAGCTTTCTGAAAGAACTCTGCCGAGATAACCGTCGAATACGTCATGAACCTTGAGGAATGTTTCGTAGTCTCCAAGAGGCAAAAGCATAGGAAGATCAAGGACTCCCAGTCTCGGATCAACGCCAGTGACATAACCGCCGGTAAGTCCAGTGATCTGGAACTCGTTATCCCTTACAGCCCTGAGTGAGTCAGCGGGACCGTATGGATGTTCACCAGGCAGGTAGAGCTCAATTATAAGTCGACCGTCTGTGGCCTCTTTAACTGCTTCTGCCAGTTCTACCCAGTTGAAGGCATCTTCTGTGCCTGCGCACATTATAGCGTTTCTCCAGATAATGGGATCATCTGCTGCTTCTGACGGTAGTGACGTACACCCCACAGCCACCAGGCTAAAAGCTAATAATACAACTGAAATCAAAAACATTTTCTTTTTCATTTAAAGATCCTCCTCTCAGTTTTGTATCTTTTGAGTATCCCCTCACCATAGACTATCTTAACCTGACGCCTCCCCTCTTCGAAATGTTAGTGTGTCCAAACAGATAGAGTTCATAACATCCACATGTTCAGACTTTCGCTATTTCCTTAAAAAGGATTATATCTTCACTATTTCCCCTTTAAACGGAATTATTGTTCCGCAGACACCATTTATGATATACTTATTCCGATGATTGTCAATACTCGGAATATATATTTCGGAATGCTTGAGATCATCTTTTTTGTTCTAAATTAATTGGAGGTAATTGATATGGCAAATGGTGTGACGGTCTTT
>CAYPIU010000084.1:0-3258 GCA_964410915.1 uncultured Synergistales bacterium
CCGTTTACATCGACTTCATAATTAAGCTGCTGCATTGTCTCATCATCAAGCATCTCTACAACAGGCCGGAAGATATCAGCGATCTCCGGATGCTTATCAAGAACATCTTTTCTGATGGTTGGGCAAAGGTTGTAGACAGGGAAAAACTGTTTGTCATCTTCAAGTACGAGAAGATCAAATTTAGGTATCTTTCCATCCGTAGCAAACGTCATGGCAACATCCAACTGATCTCTTCCCATTGCTTCATAGGTTAAACCTATTTCCATAATCTTAAGACTTTTCTTCTCCACATCCATACCGTATTTCCTGGCTAATGCCGGAAAACCATCAGGTCTGGCATAGAACTCCTGATCAATACCTACCCTTATCTCTCCGGGGTTCTCATTGATATACTCGGCAAGATCGCTAATGGTAGTCCCATACTTGTCTGAATCTGCCTTTCTTATAGAAAGAGCATAGGTATTGTTCAATGGAGCCCTGTCAAGCCAAACGATATTGTTTTCCTCAAGATCCATTTTTTTGACTTTCTCGTATAGAAGATCCGGGTCTGTCAGCACTTCATCCTGACCAAAATAAACGAGCCATGCAGTTCCTGTATATTCTGGATACAAGTCGCTCTGTCCGGAGACAAGTGCTTCCCTGGTAATGGAACTTCCGGTTCCCATTTTTGTCGTAACCTTAAAACCATTCTCTTCAAGCAGAAGCGCGAGCATTTCTCCAACTACATACTGCTCTGTAAAGTTCTTTGCACCTACTGTGATCTTATCCGCTGCATCCGCCCTGACGGGGGAAAATCCTGCTATTGCCGAAAACACAAAAACCACCACTACAAAAACCATTAAGAGTTTCTTCAAGCTTATTCCTCCTTTTGGATAATTGGTATATGATCTACTTTTTCCTTCCGGAATATCTGTCATTTGCAGGCAGATAATCCGGTCAGGAAATCTTAAGCCCTTCTGGCGTTATCCTCGTCTCAAAAACTCCAATTATCGTGTCAACTATTATTGCCATTGATGCAGCAAGAACTGCTCCAATTATTATCAGCCGTGGCTGGTTAAGCTTAATTCCAGTAAAGATCATGTCCCCAAGACCACCTCCACCGATTATCGCTGCTACAGTCGCAGTTCCAATATTTATCGTAGCAGCACTTCTTATCCCTGACATGATCACTGAGATCGCCATGGGTATCTTTACTTTCCAGAGTATCTGGGTATTTGTCATACCCATTCCCTTGGCAGCATCAACAACCCTTGGGGGAACATTCAGGATACCTGATGTAGCATTAAAAACTATGGGAACAAGGCTGTATATGACAAGAGAGATTATTGCCGGCACAGCACCAATACCTACAAAAATAAAAACAAGCGCTACAACAGCAACAGAAGGGACCGCCTGGGCAGCTCCCGTTACAGCAAGCAATATTCTGCCTATCTTTTCCCTTCCCTCTGCAGTTATAAAAATACTCAGGGATATCCCTATGAGAACTGAAAAGAACATGGAGATCGCGAAAAGATAAAAGTGTTTCCATACAGCTATACCGATCTCGGTATAATTGATCGCTATATATTCAATGAAACCCATCGCTAAACCCCCCTGGAACTTCCTGCGGGTTTTCCCTCAACCTGTTCTACCTGTGCAAAAATGTCGGAAAGACTTATTACACCCATAAACTTACCTCTTTTCGAAACTACAGGAAGAACCTTCTCTCCTGCCTCAAGCATCCTTGAAAGAGACTCAGTAAGATTTACATTCCTGTCGAGAAAAGCGGGAGAGTCTTCCAGGTATAGATCTCTTTCAGCAGTTTTTCCCCTGCCTGTTTTCTTGTATACATATCTTCCAAGCAATTTGCCCTTTTCATCAACAAGATATGCGGCAGAAGCTTTTTTATCTTTCATCATTTCTCTTACTTTATCCCTTGGATCATCCTCAGTAACCTTTACAAAACCCGTAGAAGAAGCACAGTCCTTGACCTTTCTAAGGGAGAGGGCTTTAAGGTTCCTGTCGTTTCCGAGCAGGTTTTCAACAAACTCATCCTCAGGATTCTCAAGGATCTCCTCGACGGAATCGAACTGGACAAGCTCTCCATTTCTCATAATGGCCAGACGGTCACCAAGTTTTATTGCTTCATTGATATCATGTGTAACAAAGACTATTGTTTTTCTGATCTCTTCCTGAATATCAAGAAAGGATTCATGAAGGACTTCACGATTGATCGGATCTATGGCTCCAAAGGGTTCATCCATCAGAAGTACATCAGGATCTGCGGCAAGTCCTCTTGCAATACCAACCCTCTGCCTCTCTCCGCCGGATAGCTGGAGAGGGTACTTATCTGCATAACTTGTATTGAGCGTAACAAGATCAAGGAGCTCTTCAACACGACTCTTTATTTTTTTTTCATCCCACTTGAGAAGCCTCGGTACAAGTGCAATGTTGTCATAAACAGAATAATGGGGAAATAATCCAACTTCCTGTATTACGTAACCAATTTCTCTCCTCAGGATCACCGGATCAAGATCATTTACGGATCTTCCCTTTATGAGAATGTCTCCGGAAGTAGGCTGAATCAGCCTGTTGATCATTCTGAGAGTTGTGGTCTTACCACAACCGGAGGGACCAATAAGCATTGTAATAGTACCCTCTTCAAGTGTTAGATCAAGTTTGTCGACGGCGGTCTTTTCTCCGAATTTTTTAGTAACTTCTCTAATTTGTATCAATAGTCGATACCTCCTATGACCTGTCTATCTTGAGCCCTTTCGGTGTGATCAGGATCTCCAGCCACATAAACAGGTAGTTAACAGCTATTCCCAGAATAGAAACAAGTATAGCCCCGGCACTTACCATTGCCAGATTGGCCCTGCTTATCCCTGAAAAAATAAAATATCCCAGGCCTCCAGCCCCAACAAGTGATGCAAAAGTCGCAACGCTGACCCCCAGAACGACAGATGTCCTGACTCCTGCCATAATTACAGGCACTGACAATGGCAACTTCACCTTCCACAATATCTGTTTTTTTGAAAGCCCCATTCCCCTTGCTGCATCGATAACACCGTAAGGTACATTATTGATAGCTGTATAAGTGTTCCTGGTAATAGGCAGAAGAGAATACATGGTTATCGCTATTATGGCTGGAACCATTCCGATCCCGGCATTGAAAGGAGCAAGGATCACGACCATTAATCCGAAAAGGGCAAGGCTGGGAATAGTCATAAGTATGCCCGCGATATATATGACATATCTTGCAAGTCTTGGCCTGGTAGA
>CAYPIU010000085.1:0-3099 GCA_964410915.1 uncultured Synergistales bacterium
CTGCCCGACGAACTTTTACCCTTTGTTAAGGGGGATTTATTCTTTTTGTCCGAAGTGGGATTCTTTTCTGAGGGTTTCAAGAAAAAACACCTCCCTGATCAAATGTGAACGATATACGTAAGTATCGGTACTTTAGCAGTCATCTTTAAGGTGAAGAATGGGAGTATCATTCTCCGGTAAACAAGGAGGAAGTAATTTTGAAAGATGAAAGCAAGAATATCATGGAAATAGCCCTGGTGGATTGCTCGGGCACATATATTGACAGTGCTGATTTTGCTTACCTTAACCTCAGGTTTCCCAGACTTGAAAGGCTTCTTGATGCAATGATAGACAGGGAAGAAGATTTTCGCCTTCTCAGTCATTCCCTGGAAGATCTGGATGAGGTAAAGATCCAGAAGCTTGACAGCCGCGGAAACTTCTGGAGGGTCTGGCAGGAAAAAGAATTCCGGGGACAGGTGCAGCCAAACCCTTCAATAAGATTCTTCTATCATCCACTGGAAAATGTCATCCGACCGGTCGACTATTCTGATCCCTTCGTTCAGCTTGAGGGGAACAGAAAAACGCCCCAGATCCTTATAGCTTCATTTTTGACTCACTGGCTATCGAGTCTTCTTGTTATGGCCGAAAACAGCGAGGCCATGGAAGACATCAATGAGCTTTCCGGTCTGAAAAGTGAATATCTTTAATGATCGTTTTAAACGAAACACCTTTTCAAAGCCCCGGATACCTTAACCAGTGATACTGTTGCTGATGTTCTCCTGGTTTTTATCTGAAAGTATTCTTTCTACATCAAGAATAACCACAAGTCCGAAATCTGTATCAACAATGCCTTTCAACAGTTCCTTGGGAAAACCCTTTCCGTCTTTTCCTTCCTCTATGGTCTGGAGATCATCCCATGAGATCTCTGTGATAGAAGTTACCTCATCAACAAGGATCCCCTGCACCATCCCTTCCCGGGAGCTAAGTATAAGTATGCTTGCTTCATCCCTCTGACTGATGTCTTCCATACCTACAAAAAGCCTGAGGTTGATAAGGGAGATAAGTTCTCCCCTGAGGTTCAGAAAACCCTCGAAAAATCGCGGTGTTCCAGGAACTGGAGTTACATCTGTGCAGGGCATTATTTCCCTGACCTGCTCTATAGATACACCATATTTTTCCTCTGCCAGACCGAAAATAACAAATTTACTCATTGCAGGATACACCTCCAAAAAATTTCCCTTTTACTGGTTTGAAAAGTCTGTACGTGAACTTCTTACAGAATATCCCAGGTATTGCAGAATTTCTGCAGTTCGTTGCTATTCCTTAGTTTATCCATACTCTTTTTGACTACGTTTCTGATATGTTCAGAACTTTTACCGTATATTTCTGCGATGTCCGAAAGTGTCTGACATCCGTAGACACCAAGACCGAAGCGTCTGCAGAGAACGTCATATTCCTTTTCAGTTAATTTTTCTCTTAATATCTGGAGAGTGTTCTCCCTGAAGAAATTTTCTTCGTACTGGCTGTCTGTCTCATCGAGATCCATGGGAATGGTGCTGAAGTTCCCGGAGGAAGAGCCTACTTTTTCCGGGCTGATGGTAAAGCTGCCTTTCCCTGATTCTTCAGGGTAATCGATAGGGACAGTTGTGCCGGAAATTCTGGCCAGTGCCTTTATTCTTTCCATGTCCATGTTCGCAGGGATAGCCTCAAGGTTACCCTCCTTGAAGGCTTTGATCTGATCGGACATGGTATGAACGGAAGTCCCGGCGTATCCGGGAACACTGAAACCATAACGATGCTGAACCAGGGCCATTTTTATCCTCTGGTATATCCAGGGGATGCCGTAGGTACTGAACCTGGTGTTTCTTTTATAGTCAAACCGTTTTACGGCGATCACAAGGCCAAGTATTCCTTCATGGACAAGATCCATAAACGAAAGAATGCCCTGCTGGCCCATACGGTCCTTTACCTTTTTTGCGCAGGCCACTACCAGACGGAGGTTTGCAAGAACAAATTTCTGATAGGCTTCCTTATCTCCCTCTTCCTGGATAAGTCGGGATAGTTCCTTTTCTTCCTCGGGGGTTAGCAGGGGTATGGCGCCGATCTCTGCATGAAACATTTCATAAACTGTTTTGAGTACCTCTTTTTCTTCTTTCATAGTGACATTGATCTCTATGATCTCGTTATCGATACCGGTATTCAGCTCTATCACTTTCAGGTCTTCATCCAACCTGGACTGTGAAGGGGTGGAAACACACTTTTCTTTTGGGGTAAGTAAACATACTCCCCCCTGTCCTCTCCTTGACATAATACGGTTCCCTCCTTGGATCCGTTTTATCCGCTTGTTTAGGTATCGGCAGGGTAAGGGGGTGTAAATTAGTTTTTTATTTCTGTTTTATGATCCTGAAGGAAAACATGCAAAAACTGTAATGGCAGGTATTGCAATTTTTGAAGGCTGATATTGCAGGGATAATATCAAAGAGATCTGTTTCAGTTTATCCAGCGATCATTATAAAGCCCTTTAAACGTGAAGCTAAGATAATAAGCAGGGGTAAATCTAACTAAATTTTCCGGTCAAGAAGGCTTGACAGGGAAAGCCTCATATCCTCTACCATGGAAAGAGCGTGTTCTGGCGAGAGTTTTCCAAATTCCCCTTCTTCATCCTGCAGGATCAATTCTTTTTGAAAGATGCGTATGGTTATGGATCTGCCGAAGGCTGCTGCAATGTTCTCAAGGATGGAAGCTGCCATTTCTATATTACCGGGTTCGATTTCTCCACTTGAGTAGGTAATATTACCATGACCATCATATAGGGCATTTTTTACCTTCAATGGTTTTGATGAGAAGTATTTTCTTCCGACTCTGCCTGTCTCGTCCATATTGAGTCTCTCCAATCTTATCTGAATATTACCAATTTACAGTATAGATGATAATTTTCAAGGTTAATTGATAAATCATGCAGTCATTTAAGCTGCCCAATTTTGAATTAACCCTCCAGAAATGTAGAGATCTTAAATCAACTCTATATTAATTTATGCAGCAATGTAGGATGGATTTTAGTAAGTAGAAATGTAGGATGGGCTTCAGCCCATCGGGTTAAAGGTTTTTTAAATTCTGGTA
>CAYPIU010000086.1:0-2990 GCA_964410915.1 uncultured Synergistales bacterium
TTATGAAGGACAGAGCAAAGGCCTTGGCTGAGCTGGGCAGTGAAATTAGAAGAATAAGGGAAGAAAAGGGCCTGACTCTGGAAGATGTTACTGAAGTAGTGAAGATCAGGACGAATTTCCTTGAAGATATAGAGGATGGTAATTTTGACAGATTTCCAAGTGGAGTATATATAAGAGGTTTTATTCAGTCATATTTGAGGTTCCTTGGTGCGGACGAATTGTGGTCCCAATACAAGCCGTATCTTTATTCTGAAGAGATAATAGATACTTCGGAACTGGTACTCGGGACACTTACCCCTCCAACTAAGGGATTCAGGCATACGTCACGTTTCTGGCTTATAATAATGCTTCTGATCGTTATAGCTGGTTTGGCTTTTTATGGTATTTCTCTCTGGAAAGGTAAAGAATCTTCCCCTGTTGTTGCACAAAGGCAACAGACAGTACCTGAGGAGAAACTGTCTTCGGTTGAAGAAAACGCAGATGGTCCTTCAAATATTATTAATGAAACCGAAAACCCCGGAGAGGATAATATTTTAGTTGAGGCAAGTAATGATAAAACATCTGAGGTGTCCTCTTTGTCTGAGACAGAGATTATCTCAGGAGACAAGCCTGTCTCTGATGATATGATCTCTGCTGTACCTGCTACTGAGGATGATGATAGCACCGGCATGGACACAGAGGCTGAGAAGATCATCCAGGATGGACCATCTATACTGGTAATGTCAACTACCAGAGATTGCTGGGTAAGTATCTCTACAGATGATGAGTCCATATTTCAGGGCATTATCAAAGGAGACGAGACTCGAGAGTTTGAGATAAATGAGAAAGTTAATGTTACATATGGCCGGCCAGCCAGTATAAATATAACCTTTATGGGAGAGGATCTTGGTAATCCTGGTACAGGCGGGAATGTTGAAAAATGGTTCTATTCTCCAGATGGTGACAAGGGGCGGATCAACGATTGATGAAGCTATTTCTTCTCAATCTTGGTTGTTCCAAGAACCAGTCTGACAGTGAAGATCTTGCAGGTTTCCTGGAGGCTGCCGGGTATGAAATAGTTGATGATGTGAGCAATGCTGGGATAGCTATAATAAATACTTGCGGTTTCATACGTCCGGCGGTGGAGGAGAGTGTCGAATCAATACTTGAGCTGGAAGAGCTTAAAAATCAAGGATCTCTTGATACTATCGGTGTTATTGGCTGTCTGGTTAACAGGTATGGAGATGATCTTAAAAGGGAGTTCCCTTCAGTTGATTTCTGGGCAGAAGCTCAAGAGTGGGAAAAAGTTTTTTCTGAACTGGGCAGAAAGATAGTTCCTGCAAAGAAAGGCGCCATATCTGTAACTACATGGTGGAGCCGTTATCTGAAAATTAGTGAAGGCTGCAACTGTAATTGCTCATTCTGTACCATACCATCGATCAGAGGGGCATTAAAAAGCATTCCTCTCAAATTGGTTATAAAGCAGGCCCAGGATCTTGTAGAAAGTGGAGCTCGGGAACTCTGTATAGTGAGTCAGGATCCAACCATGTATGGGATGGATTCTGCCGGTCGCCCAATTTTCAAGGAGCTTTTGCAAGAACTTGGCAGTTCAGTTCCGAATGATATCTGGATCCGCCTTAATTATCTTAATCCTTCTCGAGTAGACATTGATCTTCTTGAGATAATGTCAGAAACCCCGAATATTCTGCCTTACCTTGATTCTCCAGTACAGCACGTAAATGTGGATATAATAAGAGCAATGAACAGAGAGGGTAGCAAAAAGAAATTTAATGAGCTTTTCGCAAGGGCGAGGGGAATTGACCCATATTTTGCTCTTAGAACTACCTTTATTGTAGGATTCCCGGGTGAGACGGATAGTCAGTTTGAAGAAATTCTGGATTTTCTGGAAGAGAACAGAATTGACAGAGTTGGAGCGTTCCCTTTTTATCCTGAGGAGGGTACACCGGCTGCTGAAATGGTTCCTGTTATAGATGATAATACCAAAGAATCCAGATATAACAGGCTTATGGAAGTTCAGGCAGAGATTTCTCTTCAACGGCAGAGGTTCTTTGAAGGAAAAACAATGGATATTCTGGTAGAAGACGTTAATTCTGAAAAAGATATTGTATGGGGAAGGTCTTATCGAGATGCTCCGGAGGTTGATGGAATGGTTGGAATTCAGGATCTTCCTCAGGGTTGTCTTTTGAAAGAAGGTCAGTTCATTACCGTAAAAATTACAGAAGCGACTGAACACGATCTCTTTGCAGAGGTAATTGACGATGAATATGAGAAAAATTGAAGAAATTGTAGCTACTTTTATGTATATAGGCAAATTTTCCAGAATGCCAGGCACTTTGGGATCAGTTGCAGCTTTTATTATTTTTAGATTTGTTGATATACCGGTCCTGGTATTTTTACCATTAGTTCTTTTGGGAGGATACTGTGCAGGTAGATATAGCGAACATAGTAAGATAGAGGATCCTTCAGAGGTTGTTATTGATGAAGTGGCTGGAATGTGGGTGGCTATGTATAATCTGCCCTCCGGTTTAGGTCTGCCAGCTCTATTTCTTTTCAGAATACTGGATATTCTGAAACCCTTTCCGATTAGCCTTATGGAAAGGTTGCCTGGAGGTACGGGGATAATGGCAGATGATATTGTTGCCGGAATATTTGTCAACATAATACTGATCGGAGCGACCTGGCTTTATTTTCAGGGAGGCCTGGCTTTTTTATTTTCCTGATATTTTAGGGGGACGGGATCTTTTAATGAAAAAGGCGGTTCTTTTTGCCATTGGAGACGAGATCTTAAGTGGGCTTCGTAAAGAAAGCAATTGTAACTGGCTTGCATCAAGATTACATAATGCCGGGTGGGAAATTAAAGCCATAGAGATCATTCCGGATGATCTGCTGGATATTGGCGAAGCCCTCTCAAGATGGGTTGGAAAAGTTGATTGCATTATTTCATCAGGTGGTCTGGGTCCCACACATGATGATAAGACAAGGGAGGCAAT
>CAYPIU010000087.1:0-2900 GCA_964410915.1 uncultured Synergistales bacterium
ACCCCTGGACTTCCTGTGCAGTTCCAGTGATTCCTGGAATATCTTTTCCTTGTTCGCCATAAATTATCCTCCTGAATAGTTCACTCCACACATAGAACAATGGTAGTGACGGATTTTGATTTAGAAAATTGAGAAAATTAAAAAGGGTAGTTCCAACCATAAACCACAAGGGTCCTTAGCATCAATAATTTGAACATAAAGAAAGGATATGTACTATTTATGAAAGGGTTTTGTCCAAAAATTCTGAACAAAAGGGTTATGTGAGATGATCAGATCGAATAACTGGAATTCTTTGCTCCAGCAACATTGATCTGTTTTCTGCAACACAAAACAGTTTTTACCTGTATTAGAAGAGAACCTGTCTGTTAAACAGCTCCTGTTTATAAGATATTTCTCTGAATATGGGGAGGAATGAAGGATAATTAAAAAATTTTCATTATCAAGAGCTCTTTACTGGAGTAATTTATATTTGTTCACGGGGCGGCCCACCTCCCTGTGAAACGGTTCAACCACTGCATTTCCTGATGAGACAAGATATTCAAGATATCTTCTTGCTGTAACACGGGATACGCCGGCAAGTTCAGCCGTTTCATCGGCTGAAATAGGATGCTTGTTTTCTGTTAAAAGCTGAATTATCTTTTTCAGTTTAAATTCATTCAGTCCCTTAGGGAGAATTTTTGCATGCCCGCCATTTTTTTTCATTGAGAACATGGAATCGATATCTTCCTGGCTCAGATCTTCTGACATGGCCTTTTCAAAATATGATCTGAAGGAATCCAGAGCCTTTCTGAACCTTTCATAGGTGAAAGGTTTTACAATGTAGTCAAAAGCGCCATACCGAACAACTTTTTTCACCGTTTCGGCTTCATGTGCTGCAGATATTATTATAATATCCACATTCTTTCTTGCCTGTCGGATCCGCCTCATTGTTTCTATTCCATTCATTTCCGGCATGAATATATCAAGTATAACGAGATTTATTGAAACAGGATCCATTTCCAGAAACTCTATGGCCTGCAGTCCATCAGAAGCAGTTCCAGCAATACAGAAACCGTCGGTGGACATTATGAACCTTTTATGTATTTCCATTACCATAGGGTCATCTTCAACTATAAAAACAGAAATAGGGTTCATAATACTTCTCCTTTATTGGGAAGATTTACAACAAATTCAGTGTATTTATCTTTTTCAGATACCACGTTTATCTCTCCATTGTATGATTCCACAAGTGATTTTACACTGAAAAGCCCATATCCTCTCTTGCCATCAGTTTTTGTGGTAAAGCCTTTTTGAAAAATGTTATCAATATTCGAGGGGTCTATTCCCTTTCCTGTATCCCTGACGCTTATGATTATCCTTTCGGATTCATCAAAAATGGAAAAATCTATCTTTCTTCTTTCTTTTGATACCTCCAGCACAGATTCCATTGCATTTTCAAGAAGGTTCCCAATGATAACGACCAGAGCATTACTTGATATCATCGCTTTTTCGCCAAAGTAACTGTCCGGATCTAACTCAAGCTCTATACCAAGTTCCCTGCAGCGTCCCATTTTCCCAAGAAGAAGACCTCCAAGGGAAGGGTTTCTGAATCTATTAGTGATCAGGGATACTGCTGTCTGGTGTTCATCTACGATACCGGAAATGTACTCAATTGTCCTTTTATATTCTCCCAGCTGGATCATGCCTGATATGGTCTGTAGCTTATTAAGAAATTCATGATTTCTTACTCTGAGAGCTTCAAGATATCTTTTTACCCCAGTTAGCTCCTCTGCCATATTCTGTACTGTTGACATGTCTTTGAAGCTTGCTATTGCTCCAATAGTATTACCCCTTTCAATAAGAGGGATCCTGTTTGTCAGTATACGATTGTTTAGAAGGAATTGCTCCTGATCATATTCTGCATTTCCTGTCCTTATAACTTCCGGGAGCCTTGTATTTGGTATATGTTCCTCGGCAGGTTTTCCAAGGACATCTTTTTCATCGACACTCAAAAGTTTTCTTGCCGTATTATTAATAAGGCTTATGTTACCTTTTCCGTCAATTGCAAGAATTCCTTCCGGAATAGAGTCCAGGATAGCCTCGCGTTCCTTTAGTATTCTTACGATCTCATAGGGTTCAAGGCCTCTATTCGCTTTCTTTATGTTCCAGGCCAGAAGCTGAGCACCTATAAGGCCAACCAGAAGACCAATGGCAAGGGCAAAGATCAGACGTCTTGTGAGCTGCCATCTGAGAGCCCTGACATCATCCAGCAGAACTCCCACAGAAACAGCTCCGACCTGTTTCCCCTCATGAAATACTGGTACGAACGCACGCATGGAAGGACCGAGAGTCCCTACTGCTTTTGATATGTAACTTTTTCCGCTAAAGACATTCTTTTCATCTCCACCAACGAATTTTTTCCCTATCCTTTCCTTAACAGGGTGGGAATATCTTTTACTTGTATTATCTATGACCACAACAAATTCCGCCCCGGTTTTTTTCCTGATGCCGTCCGCTATAGGGTCAATTATTCTTTCTCCACCATCTATGCCAACATTTTTCTGAATATCCGGAATGGATGCCACTGACAGGGCAATATCCATGGCATTATCGCTGAGGTTGTGTTCAAAAGGTGCTACAACCGTTCCTTCGACGAAAAGTCCCACCACCATAAGACTTACGAAGAAGATCCCGAAAGCAAGCAGAGTGATCTTTGTCTTTATCGAAGTCTGTCTTGAGGGTTTTTTCTCCAAATTCAAATCTTCCCTTCCGATATATAAAGTGGACAAGTTAAGAAAAATATTACCCTTTGAATGATACATGAAAAAGGGAAAAAGGGATTCTGCAATTTAGACAACAGTTATTTCGAGTGATAGAATTCCGCTATGAGCAGACAGCAGCAGTATCCTGTAAAGATACTT
>CAYPIU010000088.1:0-2746 GCA_964410915.1 uncultured Synergistales bacterium
ATTATAATTTAGAAAGGGGAAGGAAACAGTTACCTGAAATACCAAAAGATACGAACTTGAACTCAGGAAAGAACAGGACAGGAAAATATCGTTTTACCTGAAATTTCGCTGTCCTGTTTAAAATAAGGTTAAAATAACAGTTACTCACATGAAAGATCTATGTAGCCTGCTGAAAGCCAGGCTTCAACTCCCCCTTTAAGAGCAACTGCGTTATATCCTCTGCTTAAGAACGAGTCTGCCACCCTGGCAGACGTTGCCTCGCTGGGTCAGTTGCAATAGAATATGATCTTTTTGTCTTTGTCTATCTCCTCTGAAAATTCATTAAGACTATCAAGGGAAATGGAACCCTCAAGAGCATAAGTTTTGTAAGCTTCTATTCCTTCATATGCACATACAAGGAGTGCTTTCCCTTTGAAAACCTCGCTTCTGGCTTCTTCAGCACCTACCCTCGTAATTTCCTCACTGTACCCTGCATCAACAAGGAACCTCCCTGTAAGGATAAGGATAGCTGTCAGCAAAAGAACAAGCGCAAAATACATTGAACTTTTATGTAAACTATACATACATCACCCCTCCATAACGTTGCCTGTTTATCAGTGCGTATAGTAGAAGTGTTAATATCTTACATCTCTCTTGATCAATGGTCAAATATACTGCCTTACATTTAAGTAGTTGTGTTTTAGAATAGCGTGACGTAAAAGCATGTTTCTTGCATCCAGTTCTCTTTTGCTGTAACGTATTTAAGTTAAAGGTTAATTTTTTAATTTTAAAGATTCGTTCTCTGCAGAATCATAGAACATCCTGGATCAGTTTCTGGCTGAAAAAGGACTGTGTAAAGAACAAGGGGTAAAGTCCTAATTAAGAGGCAGAAGAGATCATACACACGCTGGAATTAATCAAACAACTACATCCATAACTACCCTGCAGACAAAGGAAAAGGAACGACCATGAACCAGGATCATAAATCCAGGATTATCCGCCTGAGTCTATTTATTTCAAGTATCAAAAAGTCTCAGTTTCCCCTGTCTATAAGCCAATTTCAACATTTTAGATCACGATTTCAATACGATGATACAGTATAGAAAATGGAGGGATCGTATTGGCGAGCATTTCAATAAAACTTGCAATCTGGACCTTGCATTTCTGCTTGATATTCCCGGTAGTTATGATAGTTATATCCGGGATAAAAAATGCATTTCTTATCCCGGTTTTCGGGGAAAAAAGATCGCATATCATAGAAAGGCTACTGTTAATTATCACTGTTTTTCTTCTTAGTTATTTTTTTGCTGATCCAGAACTATCCGCACCCGTTGCAGCATTGCTTTTAACAGGTATATTATGGGCGATATGCTCATTTTTCATTGAGATCCTCGTAAAGCATATTCTTTTCCGTGAGAGAATGCTGCTTATACTCGAAAGTTACAATCCCTTAAAAGGCAACCTTGGGATGATAACCTTTTTCTTTATTATGGTAACTCCAGCCCTTGCAGTGATGATAGCAGCTAATTAGTATAACTTTATTCTCATGTTTCACCATCTTTCTTCGTTTTACCCGTTATTCCTATAGAATATGTGTGCTATAATATTATTGTAAAAGAAACAAGCCTGTCTAAACTCTTAAACTTCTCTTTTTTATTTTTCAAGATCTTAATATAACTCTGGAGGAATTTTTCTGCCATGAAAGACTATGTTGGAAATTTTCTTCTTAACTATGCCCTTTCGGATATTATCATTCTGGAATCCGAAGGAAACATAGACCGGGAAGGAAATGGATTTTCGCTCCCTGTTCGTAAATGCATCGAAGGACTTGGCTATAAAACTCTCGTAATATCCCTGGTAAGAGACCATGAATTACTGCACTTGCTCGGCACAAAACCAATTATAATAACCGGGGGTATGACGGAAGCAACCTCTGACCTTGAATGGGTATGCAGGTCAAGGGATTTCCTGAAAAAACTGATGTTACCGGAAGATGGGAGCATTAGCAGGACTCCCGTTCTTGGTATATGTTTTGGAGCTCAGCTTATTGCAGAATCATACAGACAGGGAAGTGTATCTTTCCTGAAAGATTCGGAAATTGGTCCCCGATCTGTCTATATTGATATTCCTGAACATCCTCTTTTCAGAAATATGCCGGATATTCTTCCAGTATATGAATTTCATTACAACAAGATCAGGGTCGAGGGCTTCATCCCTATATCCAAAACAACCTTATCCGGAGAAACTTTTCTTCAGGCTTTCCAGGTCCCGGGAACATTATGTCATGGCCTTCAATTTCATCCGGAATTTGACAATCTCTGCATTGAAGGGCTGATTGAACAGTACAGTGACTTTCTTTCAAAACTTGGTCATCCTGGACTTTCCTCCATGAGAGATAAGCCAGTTTTGCAGCCTCTCTCGGAAATATTCAAAAACTTTATGGATCTTGCAGATAAAGTACCGGAAAGAGTTCCCTGTGTTACAGAAAAGGCTAAAGATTCCCGCATATGGACTTCAAAAATGCACGGGAATCTAACTGATACAGTTCACACAAAGATCGACAACATATGATATTGTAATTTCGCATAAAAGCAGCGGCCTCTCAGAAGAGAGGCCGCTGCTTTTATGCGAGGGATTCGTCTCAAGAACACGGCCTATTCTATAAAACCATGTTCCTTGAGGAATATCTCAGCAACCATTTTTGCAGGCTTCCCGTTTACATCGACTTCATAATTAAGCTGCTGCATTGTCTCATCATCAAGCATCT
>CAYPIU010000089.1:0-2639 GCA_964410915.1 uncultured Synergistales bacterium
GTTACGGAGGCAAATATCTCATGGAGCAAAAGTTTGAAGTAAAAATACTTCCCGCAGGCGATTCATGTCTGATAGTGGATTTCGGTAACATAATAAGTATTGATATAAATTCAAGAGTCCAGGAACTCAGGAAAAAACTTGAGAAGGCAAATTTATCCCAAATAACGGAATTAGTACCCACATACCGCTCTCTTGCCGTATATTTTGAACCTTCATTAACCGAAATAGAAAAATTTACATCAAGGATAAGGGATCTGGTCCCATACAACGCCCTCTCTGAAACAGCCTGCCGAAAAATTATAACCATCCCGGTTTGTTACGGAGGGCAATATGGACCTGACCTTGGTTACGTAGCGTCTTACAATGATCTTTCCGAAGAAGATGTTGTAAGTATCCATACAGGCAGTTCTTACTATTGTTATATGCTTGGCTTTACACCAGGTTTCCCTTATCTTGGCGGGATGGATGAAGCTATAGCAACTCCCCGGCTGGACCACCCGAGAGAGTCTATTCCCGGGGGAAGTGTAGGTATAGCCGGAAAACAGACAGGGATATACCCGATCGACAGCCCCGGCGGCTGGCAGCTTATTGGCAAAACCCCCCTGAAGATGTTCGACCCCGGGAGGATCCCCCCGGCCATAATGGATGCCGGTCTATGGGTACGTTTCCAGGCTGTTTCAGAGGAACAATACCTTGAAATAAGAGAAAAAGCAGTTTCAGATCAGTTCTGCGCGGATATCACAGAGGAGGAGATCTCTAATGAAGTTGATAATTGATGATCCGGGACTCCTTACAACCGTTCAGGATACAGGAAGAAAAGGTTATCAGAAACTCGGGATACCAATTGCTGGAGCAATGGATCACATTGCCCTCAGAATGGGTAACATAATGGTTGGAAATGATGAAGATGCTGCTGCACTGGAAATAACGATCCTTGGCCCTTCAATGACAGTTAGCTCGGGCAAAGGTATTGTATGTGCTGCAGGAGCAGATCCTGGTATGCATATAAATGGAGCCCCCTGCCCTTCATGGACCTGTATAAGCCTTAATGAGGGGGACAAAATCTCCTTCAAAAAAGAAAGGGCAAAAAGGGGATGCAGATGCAATCTTTGTATTTCCGGAGGGATCGATGTCCCTGTTTTTCTTGGAAGTAGATCTACATATCTCAGAGGAAAGCTTGGAGGCTTTGAAGGCAGAGCTATTGCCAGGGGAGATATCATTTCAACTGGATATCCTCACTCTCTCTGGGAAAGAATGTCAGGATTCCAGCTACCTGAAGAGTTACTTCCAGACTATGATATCCAACGAAAATTAAAGGCTGTTCCCGGTCCCCAGGAAGATCACTTTTCAAAAGAAGCTGTAGATCTTTTCTTTTCCACAGAATGGAAAATCGGAAATTCCTCAGACCGTATGGGATACCGGCTTGAAGGAAACAGGATAGAACATCTGGAGTCAGCCGATATTGTCTCTGATGCCATTCCACCAGGCTCTATACAGATCCCCGGAGATGGGCAGCCGATAGTCATGCTGGCAGACAGCCAGACCACAGGCGGGTATACCAAAATAGCCGTTCTATGCTCCGAAGACAGAGCATACCTGGCACAGAGAATGCCAGGAGAAACGGCAAGTTTTCAGAAGATAAGCCAGGCATCTGCAATAGCGAATGCAGCATCCATTGAAGACAAACTATCCTTTCTGAAAAGATCTCGAGCCGAATGGAACTCATCTTTTAAAAACAGTCGGGTAAAACAGCCTGAAAAATCTTCAGGACACTTTAAATTGAGAATAGATGGAGAAGAACACTCAATAGACTGGAAAATTGAAAAAAATCAGAATGGGGGAATATCTAATGCTGAAAATAGATCTTAACAGCGATCTGGGTGAAAGCTTCGGGCCCTGGAAAATGGGCAGGGACAGTGAAGTAATGCAAAATATAACATCTGCAAACATAGCCTGCGGGTTTCATGCGGGAGATCCGCTTGTAATGAGTAAAACCGTTAAATTGGCCCTGGATGCAGATGTAGCTGTTGGTGCACATCCCGGTTACCCTGATCTGCAGGGATTTGGAAGGCGAAAAATGATCTGTTCTCCCGATGAAATATATAGCGACTGCCTTTACCAGATCGGCGCTCTTTCGGCTTTCTGCAAAGCTTCCGGAACTCAGCTGCAGCATGTAAAGGCCCATGGAGCACTTTACAATACTGCCGCCAATGATATAGAACTGGCAAGAGCTATCGCGACTGCAGTAAAACATGCCGGTGGAAACCTTATATTAATGGGACTTGCCAATTCTATTTTCGAGAAGGCCGCCGCAGATATAGGTGTACCTTTTGCATCCGAAGCATTTGCAGACAGAGCATACGAAGAAGACGGAAGCCTGGTTCCCCGAAAAAAAAGAGGTTCCATGATCCATGACGGCCTTATAGCTGCAGAAAGGGTCATAAGAATGGTAGAGAAAGGAAAAATTCAAACCATAACTGGAAAAGATATCTCCCTGAAACCGGATTCGATCTGCCTTCATGGAGATACACCTGAAGCAGTTGAAATGGCTGCAATAATAAAAGGAAGACTTCAGGAACAAGGTATAAAAGTGGCTCCGCTAAGAGAGGTTGTAATGTCATGAATAGATCAGAGCTTGC
>CAYPIU010000090.1:0-2613 GCA_964410915.1 uncultured Synergistales bacterium
CGAGTGATAGAATTCCGCTATGAGCAGACAGCAGCAGTATCCTGTAAAGATACTTGTAACCGGAAGCCGCGGCAAGAGCAGTGTGGTGAGGTATATCCATACAGCTCTGCTGGTAAATGGTCTCGCTTCATATGCCCGTATTACCGGTGTCATACCAAGATCCCTTACACCTTCAGGAACCAGGGTTATATTGAGAAGCTCCGGGGCTCATGTAGAAGAAATGAGATGGTGGCTGAAAAATATACCTGGGGATCCTGATGCGATCATTATGGAAAACAGTTCAATTTCTCCAGAATTGCAGATACTCCCGGCCGAATGGTTTAAACCTGATATTTTTGTGATCACAAATGTCAGGCCAGATCACCAGGATGCATGGGGACTGGATGAGGAAGATGCAGCAAAAGCCCTGATATCAGGGATCCCCTGCAGGTCGAGAGTTGTTTTGACCCGGAAATTGATGAAAAAACCCTTTGTGACTGAACCGCTGGGATCAAAAAACTGTATTCTGGAAGAGGCGTCAATGTTCGATCATGGTCTGAATACTGAACCTTTCATGAAGGATAACATGTCACTTGTTATGAAGATCTGTGAGTTGACCGGACTTGATATGGACAAGGCAGAGAAGGCGATACTTTCATTGCAGCCGGATATTGCCGATTTCAGGATATTGGATTTTGGAAGATCACTTCTCGCAGTTGCATTTTCAGCAAATGATCTGGAGAGTACTGAAATTTTATTTCAAAACACAGGATGGAAGAAAGCAGAAACAACGTTGCTTTTTTATCATCGCAGAGATAGAGCCTCGAGGTTACGGTCATTCCGTAAGTGGATATTTTCAGGCCAGTGGAAAAGAAGCATAATTGTGGGAGACAGGCCTCTTCTGCTACCGAAATATGCAGAGTATGTTGATATAAAGAATGCCGGTTCTCTCAAAGAACTTATAATGGAACATGAGAAGGTTTTCGGCTGTGGTAATGTCATAGGGATGCCTCTCGATCTTTTAATGCTGGAGACTTTATAAAGATGGAAAATGTAGATCTTATAACCATAGGAGCCGGTCTTGTTCTTGGAATGTTCTATTATTCCAGGACAGGCTGGACTTGCGGCGGGATAATTGTTCCAGGAATTCTTGCCTTATATATCAGTGATCCTTTTGCTGTAGTATTTTCCCTGGTAATGGGTATTGTCGTTTCCTTTCTCCTTGTAATTCCAGTGAGGTTTTTTGGTCTTTATGGAAGGCAGAGGATAGCTTCTGCCATGCTTATCGCGCTTTTGTTAAAACTGGTTCTTGTTACGTTCAACTGGCAGGGTACTATCTGGCTCGGTTGGGTGGTGCCTGGCCTTGTGGGTTCTGATATACAGCGTCAGGGTATCATAGAGACGATCTCTGGTTCGCTTTCAGTCTCAATTGCCTCAGTTATGGCAGTTCAGTTTCTATCCATGCTGCCGGGGGTGTTTTTGTGAAAAGCAAAATATCCCGGACTTCAACATTTTCCTTTCAGCAGGAACAGAAAAAGTTTTACAGAAGATCAAGATTTAAATTTGCCGTGCTTGCACTGGTGCTTGTTGCTATATGGTTTTTTTCAGGACAGCGTGTACTGTCAGAGGATGAGGATCGTCTCTGGGAGAGGGTCAGGTCTGCCCAGCTGTACCTGAATGAATGGAGACAAAGTTCAGGTTTTGCCGCTTCTCCGGACATTGACCCGTGGGATCTGGGGCTAACAGGTGTTGAGTGGAGCCCCCTTACAACAACCCTGGGGAGTCTGGAATCCAAAAGAACAGCCTGTAATCCGCTATGGTCAATTGTGACCGCAGACTGGTTTGATAAGCTCGGAATGGATGACGGCGGCAGGATAGCCATCTATTCGTCATCCTCATTTCCCGGTATGCTTCTCAATGTCCTGGCAGCAGCAGAGGAAAGAGACATGGAAATATTCCTGATCCTTTCACTCGGATCATCCACCTGGGGAGCAAATTCCCCGGACTGCCCCTGGCCTGTTATGTCCAGAGAACTTCGCAGAAGAGGTTACATTCATGCCAGAGCTGACTATTACACTCTTGGTGGAGGAGAAGAGACAGGAGGATCCATATCCCCCGAGGGAATTGCCCTCATGGAAGAAATTGCCCGCAGAAATTCTGTGCAGATCCTCAGAGCTGAGGATCTGAAGGAAATGGTGGATCTGAAAACAGAATTGATGAAGGCATTTTCACCCGATCTTCTGGTGAGTATAGGAGGGTCGGCTGCTAATATGGGTGATGATGAGGATATACTGAAACTTCCAGGAGGACTTCTGCTCCCGTCAGAGGGGCATGAAGCCGGAAATGGAGTCATTTCACGATCTCTTGATGCCGGTATCCCCGTTATTCATTTTCTCGATCTGAGACAGCTGAGCCGCAAGGTGGGCATTCCGTATGATTCCGAACCTGCCAAACGTTCCTTCATAAACCCTTCACCTCTAATTTCAGTCGCGGGACTGATGATCTTTTTCATTGTTCTCCTTACACATAAAAGATGGAAATTTTCGAAAACCACTGTTGGAAAAATCTCAAAATAAATTGCCATAAGTAGTTATGATCCATCCGCTGCTTCGGCAGAAAACATCTATTACGATT
>CAYPIU010000091.1:0-2595 GCA_964410915.1 uncultured Synergistales bacterium
CGATCTTTATTCTTCTTGCTGTAGCTTTTCGCATGGCTGTTGCTCCGGCATTTGCCATTGCAAATCTTGTTATAGGGATTATCTGGGCTATGGGGGCGGCTTTTCTGGTAGTGGGCAGTCTGAATCTAATGACTTCCATGACCGGGGTTGTACTTATAGGTCTTGGAATAGATTTTTCAATTCACTTGATCTCTGCTTTCACGGAGGAACGATCCCTGGGATTGCCCATTGAGAAGTCTCTTAACAACAGTTTTTTAAAATGCGGCAAAGGGATAATTACTGGCGGTCTTACTACCAGTGCAGCCTTTATGACTCTTGCTATAAGCAGCACAAGGGGTATGAGAGAAATGGGTATAGTAATGGGAACTGGACTGATATGCGTTATGTTGGTCACCCTTCTTCTGTTGCCGTCCCTTCTGGTGTTTCGTGAAAAGATCAGAGAAAAAAGATCTGAAAAAAATTCTTTCTCAAAAGAAAGTAAGGATATTTCCTTTTCGATCCTTGGAAGGGCCGCATCCTCTCTGAAATCCTATCCCTTGACAGTTCTTGGTCTTATACTTATTTTTACCGCCCTGATGGTCTGGTCAGGCAGAAACATTTCCTTCGATCACAATTATATGAACCTGGAACCAAAAGGACTTACTTCAGTGGAACTTTATGATACTGTTTTGGATAAATTCGATTTCAGCATAGATTATTCCCTTTTTATCGCCCGGAGTCTTGAAGAATCAGCAGAACTTGCCGAGGAAGCTCGAGAGCTTCCTTCAGTGGCCATGGTAGAGGATATTTCCATCTACCTCCCGTCAGTTAAGGAGCAGGGGAAAAGGCTTGGATATGTTCAGGATATTGTTGGTGCCATGAAAGATTCTGAACTTTATGGGCTCAGGGAACCTGAGGATATGAAGACGCTGCTTGCTGAACTTGTGAGACTCGAGATGAACGTGATGGAGATGCAGGACCTTGCTTTCCTTGGAGGGCAGGATAAGGTTGATTCAAAATGTGCTGAGCTTGTGGGGTATCCAGGCGAAACAGGTTCAAAGACTATATTCAGTTCTATTTTGAATTCCATTGAAGATGATCCATCCGGGGCATTCAATGGACTTCAGGATATGGAAAGAGCTTTTTCGCCATATTTCAGAAATTCTGTAATAAATATGGGGGCCATGAAAACCCTGGGGATCCAGGACCTGCCCGAATCCATTCTTAACAGGTATTCCAACAGGACCAGGGACAGTTTTCTTGTAACAGTTTATCCCATAAGGGATATATGGCAGGACGCCAGATTTCTTGATCTTTTCGTTAAGGATCTTGAGAGGGTTAGTCCCCGGGCTACGGGTATGCCGCCTGTTTTCAGAGCTCTTATAAAGATCATGGGGCGTGATGGAAGAAATGCAGTGATCTTGACCGTTCTGGTTGTCTTCTTACTTCTTGCCCTGGATTTCCGGAACGTTTTTTATGCATTCCTGGCAATGGTTCCCCTTGGTGCAGGTCTGGTCTGGATGGTGGGGCTCATGAATCTTCTGGGTACGAAGCTTACAGTCATAAATATTATGGCTCTTCCCCTTATTCTCGGAATTGGTATTGATGATGGTGTCTACATCATGCACAGGTGGATCAGGGAAGGTAAGAAGGATCTATATGCCGTATTTGCCAGTACCGGCAAAGCGATCCTGCTCACGAGCCTTACGGATATGCTTGCCTTTGGTTCTCTTGTATTTTCAATTTACAGGGGGTTTGCAGGTTTTGGATGGGCAATGTTCCTTGGGGTAGGGGCGTGTTTTATAACTACAGTAGTGATACTATCCCCGATTCTGGGAAAGATAGGAAAGAGCGACAACCATGAAAATCCTGCCGAATGATAGAATATAACGGTTTGACCAGGTTTTATTTGAGAGGAGAAATTAAGGCATGGGTTTTGAGATCTCACTTCTTGTACTGATAATCGCGGGAGCATCTTGTTTCTTCGCAGGCCTTTATCTGGCTCTGCGAATGGGTAAACGTAAAAAAGCCATGATCCACTCCTGCCTTGACAGCTTCAGATCTATGGGGGAACTACTTGTTTTCAAAGTCATATCGAAAGACGTCGTAACTGTTGAAGAAAAGGCCTTTGAGGGAATGATGGGCAGATTATTGCCGGACTGGATCTTTTCGAAGAGGAAGATCATCATGATATTTGAATTTTCCATGAATTTTTCCTACGATCTGAGAGACCCGATCTTTACAATTAATTCATCAGGGGATGGCACAGTTGACATAACTATGCCTGTTCCTTCCTGTGATGTTGCTTTGAAGGACCTGTTCTTCTATGATGAGCAGAAGTCGAGATTTCTGCCCCTCCTTTTGCCGGAGATCATTAATGGTCCTCTGGGACGTTCCTTCAATGTGGAGGAAAAGAACAGGCTTTTCGCAGAATCAATGGAAATGGTACAGCAAAAGGCCCATGATCTGCTCGTAAAATATCAGGAAGATGTCAGGTCTTCGGCAAAACATACCCTCGAAGGTATCGCCCGATCTTTTGGTGCCTCAAGAGTTAATATATTTTTCAGCGAAAAAGAGGCTAAAATAGAAGCCCGTCTTAATGGTGAGGCCGCCTGA
>CAYPIU010000092.1:0-2539 GCA_964410915.1 uncultured Synergistales bacterium
CGTTTTTCCTTTTCCAGATTATGTCTCTGGGGATTTTCCCTTGGGGGGATCCATTCCCTGTTTATTACCGGCAGTGAAAGTAAGGAAATACTTACGGCGAACGGACTGGAAGAACCTTCTTTTGATCCTGCAAAAGTAAATCTGCTCGTTTTGTCCGGTGTGGGGGATTCTATCCGAGATGAAGCGGGAGATAGCCTCTCCCTGCCTATCCTGGATTCCATATCAGAGTCTGGCTCTATACAAAAAGCTGCTTCTCGTGTAAAGGTGCCTGAAGTTGTTTTCTTTTATGGAGGAGACGATGGGACTTTCAGTGAACTGGCAAGTCGGAATCTCTTCAAACTGATGCCTGTATCAAACAAAGTCTTTCATATTATCAGAGGTTCTGACCACGCTTTCAGAAATATTTGCGGAGAGCCTTCAGTGCGTCCCCTTGAGATCATGGTCTCAACGCTCACAAAGGATTACTTCATGTTCTAAAACCAGGGCCATCCAGGCATTAACCCAAAACGGGAAAGGATCTGCGGTCCGATGAGCATAGCAAAGAGTCCTCCTGCAGCAAGAAAAGGACCAAGTGGAATGGCATCTTTGCGCTTTACTACTCCTGTTAACAGAAGACCTATGGCGATAATGCCTCCTGTCATGAATCCAAGATAAAGGGCAACTGAAACCATCTTAAGCCCCAGAGCTCCTCCGAGTCCCGCCATGAGACTTGCGTCACCCCAGCCCATACCGCCTCTGCTAATAATTATGATCAGTGCTATCAGAGCAAAACCTGATGCTGCTCCCAGGCAACCATCAACAAATGGAGTAAGTCCACCAAAAATTCTTATGAAAAGACCAGCTGCTCCTATGGACAAAGCGAAAAGGTCGTAAATATAACCTGAATAAAGATCCGTAATTGAATTCAGTAAAAGCCCATATGCAGTTATCAGCGCTAATAAAGACGCTGGGCTCATCCCCCATCGCCAGGATAGAAGGCCACCGATAAATGCTCCTGCTATTTCTACAAGAAAATATTTTATATTTATATGTTTTCCACAATATCTGCATTTCCCAAGAAGAAAAAGGTAGGAAAAAACAGGTATCAGATCAGATAACCCGAGCTGGTGCTCACAATCAGGACATTTGGACCGCTCCTTTCCCCACCATGATAGTTCTTTTTCGGTACGTGTTGCTACCACGTTCAGAAAAGATCCCATAGATGCGCCGATTATCATATTGAATATGATGAATAATATATCCATTAGATTCAGTCCCTTACATTCAAATTGAACGATTGTTTATCCTGTTTATTACAGTTGCACTTTTTCCCGGGAGGGTTTATTGTATTAGAGCGATGGTGCACTCCCTTTTTATGTGCAATTTTATTTAATAAATTGCAAAAAGCTGAAAGGAGTGGGTTAAAGTGCCTAAAAAAGTCCTTGTTGCGGTCGACCTGAGTAAAATGTCTGAAAATATTGTTCAGTATGCATGTTCTATTTCAGAAAGACTTGATGTTGAGACGAATTTTATTCATGTTCTCCCACATCCTACATTGTGGAAAGGATATGAGCCGTGGCTGCCACCGGAAATGGATGTTGAGATTTCAGATATCGCAAAAAAGAAGATACGATACTACATCAGCAAAGCAAAAAAAACATCTCCGGATTCCGTAGAGCATTGCCATGAGGTCATAGTGGAAGAAGGCAACCCTTCTGATGTTATCATAAGAAAAGCAAAAGATGATAACTATAATCTCATAATTATCGGATATAAAGGGCAAAGTGCAATTGAAAGGCTGGTCGTAGGGAGCACTGCAACGAATGTTGCAAGATATGCCCATTGCTCTGTACTGATATTCAGACCGGGGTTCGAAGTTTTTTAAAGTATAAAACTCTTTCAAAGCCGGATCCTTTGTGGACCCGGTTTTTTTATGAAAAAATATAATATTTAAAAATTCAGCAAAAGTAAATAGTAGCTTTGCGGTATAAACGATAACTGAATTCTTTAGGATTTTATATTTTCAAAATATCTGTTAATATATAATTTAAAAGCAAAAAATAATTGAAGTAAATACTATTTTTGAGGGGGAAATAAGATTGAAACCCACAGTGGTCGATCATATCGGAGTTGCTGTAAAGAGCATTGAAGAGTCTTTAAAGTTCTGGGAAGATACCATGGGGGTCAAGTGTGTTGACGTGGAAGAAGTCGAAGAGCAGAAAGTCAAAACTGCTTTTCTTCCATTGAAGGACACAGAGATCGAATTACTTGAAGGAACTTCTGAAGAGAGTCCTGTAAGTAAATTCATCGAGAAAAAAGGAGAGGGTATTCATCACATCGCGCTTAGAGTGGATAACCTTGAGGAAGCCCTTGCAGAATTAAAAGAAAAAGGGGTAAGACTTATTGATGAGAAACCCAGAGATGGTGCCGGAGGATGCCGAATAGCCTTTGTTCATCCCAAGTCTACAGGCGGAATACTGCTTGAGCTTTCTGAAAGATCAAATTAACACGCCGACAAGAGATTGAAAGGAGGCATATCCGAGATGCCGGAAAGAAGCAT
>CAYPIU010000093.1:0-2437 GCA_964410915.1 uncultured Synergistales bacterium
CCTCAGTGTTTTCTGTAGTGAGCAGGTTTTAGATTCTGGATTCCCTGAGTCGTCCCATAGCAATAAATTATTGACTTTTCGATAAGGTAGAGCTGTAATATGTATTGATAATTAAATAACAAAATAATAAAATGAATTTAAGAGTATAATTTAATCGAGAGTAATACTTAAAAAGCGGATCTTTGAGAACCTGGCGGTTATTGTTCCTGTTTAAAGAAAAGGAGATTTCCCATGCGACGAGAGATCGAAGACACTATACCCGAGATCGAAACATTAACTTCCAACAACGTTAACACTCAGGCATCCAGAGTCTCGGATGACAATAGTTCATCCAGTGCCGTTCAGGAAGAGTACGATCTATTTCAGATACTATCGGTTGTTTCATCATATTTTTCTTCTTCAGATATTCCTGATCTTTCTTACAGAAAGGCTCTTGACCATATAGTTTCTCTGGACGGGATAAACAGCGGAGTGATCTCAGGGTTTGAGAAAGAGCCTCGATACATAAGGGAGATCATGTCAGTGGGATCCTGTAATTTTCAGATGTTCCCAATGCCTGAAGAAGTTTCTGATCATGAGATGTCCCTGTTTTGTGATGTGCTTCGAAGAAACAGTATTGTATCACTCGAAGAATTCGAGTTGGTAGATGTTTTCCCCTGGATGACCGAAGGTCATGCAAATCCTGTCCTGGAAAATGAAATTATCATAATCCCGATACTCTCATCTTGTGAAATATCCGGAGCCTTATTATTTGCAATTGATAAAGCCATGTCTCCGAAGTGGCGAAAAAGTATCTGCGGTTTTTTAAGGACATTTGCCTCCCTGCTGAGTCAGTTTAAAACGAGGGTTGAAATGCAGAGTTCAATTGAGGCCGAGAGGAAACGTTACGGCATAATCATTGAGGACCAGCTTGATTTCGTAAATACCTTTGATTACAACTGCAATATTACATATGCCAACAAGGCCTTCTGCAATTATTACGGTTTAGGCAAGGAAGAGGTAAAAGGTGTAAGTCTGCTTGATCTGGCGCCTGAAGGTGAACGTGAGGATATTCTGCAAAAGATCCAGTCACTTTCCCCGGATTGCCCCATATTGGTTAACCAGTCCCGGAAAGAGCTTCCCTCAGGGAATATATTATGGCAGCAATGGCTGAACAGGGGTATTTTCGACAAAGACGGCAATCTTAAAGAAGTCGTTGGAGTTGGAAGGGATATCACAAGGACCAGGCAGATGGAAGAAGAACTCAAAACAACTATACATACTCTTCAGAGGACCTTTGAGGAAACTATAAATGGTATGGGCAAGATCATTGAAATAAAGGATCCCTACACTGCCGGTCATCAGCAGAATGTTGCAGATCTTTCTTTTGCCATAGCGCAGGAATGGGGAATTCCTGAAGAACGTGCAGATGCTGTTTATTTTGCTTCTCTTGTTCACGATATTGGAAAAATTCAGGTTCCCTCCGAGATCCTTAACAAGCCTGGCAAACTTGATGATGTGGAATTCTCCCTTGTAAAGTCCCATTCAAGAAAGGGTTTTGAAATCCTTTCAACAGTTGATTTTCCGTGGCCTGTAGCAGATATCGTTCTTCAGCATCATGAGAGGATCAATGGAGGAGGATACCCGGATGGAATAACCGGTGAGAATATTATGGCAGAGGCAAAAATAATGGGAGTTGCCGATGTAGTAGAGGCAATATCATCTCATCGTCCCTACAGGTCAAGCCTCGGCATAGACAGAGCTCTTGAAGAGATAGAAAACTATGCGGGCATCCTTTATGAAGAAGAAGTTGTCAGGATATGCGTGTCTCTTTTCAGAGAGGGAAATTTCACTTTCCGGGTCGGCCATAACCGGACTCCTTCTGGAGGAGGTTTTTATTGAAGCATGATCCAGTTACAGCCCTAAGAGAAACAATAAAGATAATCGGCACAGAGACTCTGGGTGTAAGGGGTCTCTGTACTGTTTTCAAGGCAGGAAAAAGGGAAATTCTTATCGACCCGGGTCTTGCTCTTGGTTACAACAGGGGAGGGTTGCTTCCTCATCCTGTCCAGGTGGGTGTCGGGGCTGTCATAAGGAATGATATTCTGTCCTGTATAGATACCGCGACAGATATTGTTTTCAGTCACTATCATGGTGATCATATACCCCTCTCAGCCCCAAATCCTTTTCAGCTTTCTCTGGGAAAGGTCATTTCCAAAGATCCCGACTGCCGATTCTGGGCAAAACCGTTTTCCGGAGATAATGTCAAAAGATCGTCGAGAGCAGAAGCTCTTTTCAAGGCTCTGGAAGGTCGCATAAATACAGCAGATGAGCCTCCTGACGATGTTCTGTCTTTCCATGGACCCTTTTCCCATGGTCCTGAAGGGTCAAGGCTTGGCGAAGTTTTAATAACGGCAGTAGAAACACCAGGCGGAACTCTATGTCATGCCTCAGATAT
>CAYPIU010000094.1:0-2417 GCA_964410915.1 uncultured Synergistales bacterium
CTTCGGACAAAAAGAATAAATCCCCCTTAACAAAGGGTAAAAGTTCGTCGGGCAGGAAACCAGGTTACAAGATGAAAACATGGCAGAAAGACATCCAGCTTGCTTCGTTGAGAAACAGAGACCTGGAGAATTTCAACATTTTTCTTAGTGATTTTGCGGCTTTATGTACCAGTCTTAAAGGAGAGATCTTCTTTATGACACCAAAGGACCCCAGCAGTGAACCATTATTTCCAGAGGATCATATATATGTTATGGAACAGGTGACATCAAAAAAAAAGCAAAACTCATCAGAAGTCCTGTACCTCTTTATAAATACTGAGGAAGCCTCCAGAAAACTTTGCCTCAAGACTCATGAACTATACATCATGGTCAGAGATAATAAACTCTTTCCTGCAAAGGAAAAGACCAGAAAGTTTTTCCTTGAATCTCTTATGAATGCTGTCTATAAAGATAAGATCCGTTTCCCCGAACAGGAGATCATCTCCAGGAATATAAAATCAGCAAGATTTGAAGAAATAGTACAACTTGCCGGAGTCCTGAACACTTAGTGGTCTGATATCACTGCCGGATAAAACATCAGATTGATTATCATACTTAATGTATGGAGGATAGACCATTTGAAAACCGACCAGGGATATGGTTATATGGTCAGACCGATCCTGGATGCTTTTGGCTTGTTATGGAGATTAACAGAAGGGGTAAAGCTTTCTGGCATATCATTAAACAAGATCCCGGGGTTCTTTGCTATTAGACTCTGCCTCTTTGCAGTTTTAATGATCGGTTTTACAGATCGTTTTTATATCTATTGTTTATAATACAGATAAAATAAAATTAAAGTTTTTTTAAGGCTAATTCGATTATTATACTTATTACTACAGGTTGATCACTTTATGTTTGTTATATAATTATATTCATGATAAAGTGTTTTGTTAAATACAATATGATCGGCCTCATGTTATAATTTTTAGGATAATTTATAACTAAATTAAAGGGGTGACCTTTCAATGAACAACAGCGGAAAAGAGAAGTTCAAGCCCGTAGTTTCCGGGGAATATATCAGGAAACTAAGACTCAGCCTCGGCCTTACACAACTTCAGTTCGCAGAACTAATGGAAGTTGGCAATGTAACTGTTGCAAACTGGGAAAAATCAGGACTTGACGGAACCAGAAGTTCCAGTTTTCCAAACTTTAAATACCTTACCACACTGCTTAAACAATCCATGAACCATCCCGGGTTTATATCTCCTCAAAAACTCATTCGATACTTTAAACTTGCATCTAACCATGATCTTATGCCATATTATCTTCCCTATATGAAAGACATGGAGACTGACTATCTCAGTGTTATAAACTCCGGAAGTCTTTCAAGTGTCCTCTTCGCGCTGCTTTTTGACAAGGATCTGGAAAAACAGGGAAAAACCTCACCTGTAGGGAATTCCCAGGAAGGTCTTGAACAGTTTCTGGGTTCTTCCGCCGCAGAGGATACATCTCTTCTCGAAGACCTCGCCAGGGAAACAGGTAAATCAAAGGAAGAAGGAAACATTTCCTCAAAAAGGGCAAAAAAATAGAACAAGAGTATTTGATATCTCTGCCCAAAATAGTTTCTTGAACTTTTTATTTCAGCCTTATTCAATTCGTTAGTACTGCAGGCGTTTTTCTTTTAAAATCAAATTCGGGAAGCATCCTGCTGGCGCGCCGGTCCTTTTCTTCGACCAGGGAAAGTTCCAGCTCTCTGGAAGACTCCGTTTCGAAGGGTGAGAGTCCGAAATCCAGCCTGTTATGAATTTTTGACAGACCGGAAGAGAGGATCTTCATGGCCTTTTCTGTAGAAGTGGGGTCTGGACCTTCATGGTCCAGCTTTTCCATGATCACGGAAATTTTGCGGAAAAAAGGCTGCTTGGGTATTAGCATCATGTCCTCTGATGAAAGCATTTCTGCCAGTTTTCTGATGGTGTAGGCAAGAGAACTGGCTTTTTCTTTTCTTCCCTGAACCTGAATTATCTCCCATTTTTCGACTATCCCGGCAACTAAGCCCCCCAGGGTGTCAACCCTTGATAAATATTCTTCATTGCCGGGATCCAGCAGTGGCACCTTGACCGTCTGTCCAACATTGTAGAAATAAATGGACATAGCATTACCCCCCTAAGATTCAACGTTTCTTTGAATTTTTTTGATTAGTTTGATAGTTATTTTAACATAAATAACATTATTTCATATAGTTTTAAAAGTTACAAAATATATTTCCATAAAAAAAGCGTTTCCCGGCTATTCAGGCCAAAAAACGCAACTCAAAAAATGCAACCCGGCCGCCATTGCATGTCAGCTTTAGACCCGAGGTTTTGCGTCATCGCCTTTCAGCGATTTTGCCCTTTTTATTCTTTTTCCGGCATGTGGATATTTTGTCCCCTTGTCCACAT
>CAYPIU010000095.1:0-2207 GCA_964410915.1 uncultured Synergistales bacterium
GATCAAAACAAAAAATGTTTTGCTCATAGGTAATCGCAAATGTCCCTGAAAACTCCTACGATCTTTCATGTCCATTTTCTTATTACCAGGAAAAAAGAAACAGCTCTTTTTTTCGTGCATGTCCAGGGTTTCAAGTACAATGATCAATCCTTAAAATCGTTATGCAAAAACAATAGTTGATCTTTTTTATTCGTTTCCTTGTTGTTTAGAAAAATATACTTCGTATTTTTTCAAGTATGCCCCGGGTTTCAAATACTGTGTCTTCAGGGCGTGATAATACTAAAATGAGCCAGACTTTAACAATTTTGTTTTTAAAATTTTAATATAGCCTGTCTGAAAAACTAATCTCCTTTTTCAGAAACGTCCAGGGTATTCAATACTGGATCATAGGTGTATCAAATTATGTACCGGATATGGCAGGACATGAGGCCAAAAGAAAACCCTTATTGCTCTTACTGTAATGCAATAAACCCGCCCGAAAGCTTTTGCAATCTTGCCTGCATACTTATCCATAATCATAAAATGACTTCATCATTTTTCTGGTTATGTCCGGGGTTTTTGAATATAAAAGCATGATATCTCACTGCAGGTGTTATGATCACACTCTAAAACAGGTGTAAAGGAAGCAAAAGTCAGATGGTGAAAAGTAAAAATAAAAGCAACCTGTTGATAATTAATATTTCTTGAACTAAAATACAGAAGATATATTTGCAAAATATATCTTCTGTATTTTTTTGTTCTGAAGGAGGCTTGCTGATGATAGATCGAGAGAAAGAAAGGCTGTTTCTTGAAAAAAAGTATAACTCCCCGGATGCAGAACTTGTTGTGATATATGGAAGAAGGAGGGTTGGTAAAACTTTTCTTCTCGAAAATACATTCGGGAATGCCATTTTTCTCACTGCTGATCTGTCCGATCCGGCTCAATTAATCGACAGGTTTTCTCTATTTTTCAAGGAAAGAACTGGTCTTCCTGTTTCAGTAAAAATTAACAAGTGGGATGAATTATTCTCACTAGTGGAAAAGACAATTCGATCATCAAATAAGAAGATGGTTATTATATGGGATGAGTTCCAGTATATTCCAGCAAAGGATGATTCTTTTGTTTCACTTTTTCAGAGATGGTGGGATGAAGTGTTCTGCAAGCTTAATGTGATGATGGTCCTATGTGGCTCATCTATTGGCATGATGGAAAAAATCGCCCTGTCGGAAAACAGTCCTGTCTATGGCAGAAGGACGGGGCAATACAGGATCGAACCTATGGAATTTCTTGAGGCAAGGAAATTTTTGCCCGATCTGGATCTTGAAAACCAGGTTAAAGCTTATTCAGCTGTTGGCGGAATTCCTTTGTATCTCAAAAAAATGTCCGGACATGGCTCCTTTGACAAGGCTTTGATGGAATCCATGCTGAGTCCTGGCGAATTCCTGGTGGAAGAGGGACGTTTTCTGGTTATGGAAGAATTCAAGAAAGATCCCGCATCATATTTTTCCATATTGCGAACTATTGCTAAGGGCAGGACAAAAGCAGCTGAGATAGCAACTCTGACTGGTATTCCTCATCAGAATATTTCAACATACCTTAGAAACCTTCTGGAATTGGGCTTGATCCGCAAGGAGCTTCCCTTTTCCATGAAAAGGCCAAAGAAGATACCTCTTTATTTTATCGATGACGAATACCTTAGGTTTTACTTTCGATATCTGTTGAACGACCAGGAACAGATATACCGGGAAAGAGGCACAGAGGTAAAAGACAGGATATACGAATCTATTTCTGTACATACTTCTTTTACCTGGGAAAAAATATGCAAGCAGGTTCTGAATGAATTGATCTCTCCTGAAGCAATTGGGCGTTGGTGGGATGGTAAAGACGAAGTAGATATTGTTGCTGTCAAGGGTCAGACTCTTATTCTCGGTGAATGCAAATGGACAAAAGAGCCTGTCAATTCAAGGGTTTTTATGAATCTTACGGGGAAGGCTGACAAGGTTCGAAATACTATAGGAAGGTTCTGTGATAATACTGAGTTTTATCTGTTTTCAAGGTCTGGGTTCAAGGGGCTAGTAAGTTCCGAGGATGTACATCTCGTGGATCTGGAAGAGATCGGAAAAATGGGATAACTTCCGTGTCCAATATTTCCGATAAACTTCACATTAGGGGTTTCAGGGAAAATCGGACGAGCTGCGCAAAATGGGAATTGATTTTGCACGAGCGG
>CAYPIU010000096.1:0-2195 GCA_964410915.1 uncultured Synergistales bacterium
GGGGTTTAATCCAAAATCGGCAATCCAAAATCCAAAATAGAACTATGGTAGATGCGCCCATCCTGTAAAATTACCAAACTGTTTTACCTTGGTTTTGGAACCTCTTATATTTATTTATGCAGTCATTGCAGAGTTTTTTGATTTTCAAGATACTGCGAAAGTTGAATTTAATACTTTTGTTAAAGATTCACTCATTCCTCTTTATAAACTTCATGGTATATGATTAAATTGTTAATAAGAAAATTAAGCAATTTGGCATTTTTACACTTTATAAATCTTAAAGTCTTTTCCTGTATTCTTTTCTGTCGTTTCAAATATTTCTGCGGGATATACGTTCCTTACCTGTTGCATTGATGTCTTATCGTTCAATTATTGCTTGAAATCAATAATTTCAGGGAGGGATATATTATGTTATCCAGGAATAATTGGAGTTTTGTCTGTTTATTGGTGATCTTTATGGTTTTTATTCCTTTCGCTGCTTTTTGTGTTACCTTGCCGCCGGGAGATCTTCTGAACGATCCAGAAGCCATGACAGGTAGTTTTCTTGAAGGGGTGACTGAAACTTTCAAATATCAGGAGTTTTCTGTATCTCAAAAAAATGTCACAAGCCTGGATCTCGAAATCTTTAGAGACGGAACTGAACTGGTGATAGTACCTTATGATACGGCCGTAGTAAGAACGACTCTTGAACAAGGTGACATTCCCATGGTAGTTCAGCATTCTCGTGAGGGAGTTTCAAGAACCTGGGAAAGCCCATTTGACACCCTTTTTGGTCCTGATCTCGTCTATTCCGGTGACACCTGACCCGGCACTGGTAAGTATACCGGCACCCTGGACTGGGATTTTGCCGACACAGATTCAAGATTTCTTTATGGAGAAATGGAGTTTGCAAGCGCGGATCAGACTGCAAGTGTTGACCTCAAGCTTGCTGTAGCAAGACTGGATGATATAGACTATTCACTGGAAATATGGGGTCTTGGAGATCAGGAAGAGGTGGTGAACTGGCTTGAAGCGACAGAGGATCTGGATCCTCTATTTCTGGGAAATTTTTCTGGTTCATCCTTTTCCGGCGATATTGACCTGGGAACTATCATAACTGCATCAGATGACAAGGGTTATCTTGCTGTTGTGAACTGGGGCAAGAAGGAATTGATCATCAATGAGGACCCCAACAGCAACGATGTTGAAAAGGTAGACCTCCCCTCTGGTTCTGATCCCGCGACTATATTACCGGATTTTGAAAATCCGGTACTTTTTGATATGGATGATGATGCCTACCTGACACCTGCAAGTGCTATGATGTTGAAAACAAACAAGAGTATCTCCGAATACTACCCTGATCCTATACGCCTGGTATATGATGCGGGAACCATCAACCTGGTCTACTCGTGGGCAGTTGCCCTCGTGGATGATGAAAATACTCTGGTTGGTGTAACCCAGGGTGTAGATCCTTCTGACCTCTCAGGGATTTCCACCGGAATAGATACAGTACTGGATTACGATGCCATTTCAGGTGAAGTGGATCCGGATAATGATTTCAACATTTTATTTGCTCCTGACGGAGAGGGTATAGCAGAATTTTCTCTTAACACTGCTAACCCGGCATCAGGTACCGGCGGAGTGTGTGCCCTTCCAATGGTGGTGGAATTTGCCATTACCGGAGACATGGTTGATGCTTACAATTCTGACCTGGCGGAAGCCATGGAATTGAGCCTTGGTGAGGATCCCACGGAAGCTGATGTACTTCAGGTTATAAAAGATTCACTTTTCTTTGAAAAAGACTGGGGGTCAACCCAGGAGAGAATATCCCTGAATAACAATGCGGTGGAAGTTAGAATTGAAGAAGATGAAGAAGCCAACGAGACATTCATTATATTCAGGCTTTACCTCGTCATGGTGGATGGCGGAACAGCTGGAGTTACAGAAAATGTGGAGATTGATGGACAAAACTACCTGGTTATCTATGATGGAGTAGAGGACGGTACTTTCTCTGATCCCATCAGGCTGCTGGGCGATGAAAGCGGTTCTGGAACCGCAACATCCAGCGGTAGTAGTGGCGGCTGTGCCCTCGGTTTCCTCACACCGATCGCGATGCTTCTTATTGCACCATTGCTGGTGCTTTTGAAGAAATAACCTTTTTTCAATTTAATTGAAAGAGTGAAAGGGGAGCCCATAAAAGGCTCCCCTTTCCTTGT
>CAYPIU010000097.1:0-2174 GCA_964410915.1 uncultured Synergistales bacterium
TTTTAAACTCTCCAGGTTTTTACCATGCCCTCCTCCAGCCAATATTAAACACCTGACATATTTAATATTTAGAAACCTGACTTTTATAAAATCACTTATTGTAATATAATAACCTTAAATCTGCACAATAACATCTTAATTACAATCATGCATAATTAATGTTATCAAGGTGATGAATATGAAAAAACTTCAAAAATACCTCAATGACACATTAGGTATCCAGGTAGAACTGCAAAAATTTCAGCAGGAAGATATCAAAGGACTCCCTCTCTATCTTCGGGAAACATATTTATGCATGCAGACAATGCTTTTCGGAAAAGCTGTGATCCTCATGCAGCAAAAGAACAGTGAACATTTCACCGTTGAACAATATCGCAGACATGCAGAGATCTTTGAAAAGGCCATGTCAAGACCAGTAATACTCGTTCTAAACCATATAGAATCCTACAATCGCAACCGTATGATAGCAAAACAGATAGCATTTATAATACCGGGACAACAGATGTTTATTCCCAAATTGTTGATCCACCTGAAGGAATTCAGCATATCAACACCAAAAGTATCAAACAGGTTTCAGCCTGCCACTCAATGCCTGCTCCTGTTTCATCTGCTGACAGGATCCACTGAAAAAATGGACCTCAAGATGCTTGCCGGGAAACTCGACTACTCCCCTACTACTATTTCCAGGTCCGCAAAAGAACTAAAAGAACACAAACTGTGTGAAATAACCGGTACCAAAAACAAATATCTTCACTTTCACAAAGAGAAACGCAACCTGTGGGAAGAAGCACTGCCATACATGTCAAACCCTGTGAAAAAAAAGATCTTTACCATAAACTTCGAACAACCCCTATCAGCACTCAGATCATCTTACGAAGCACTTTCATATTACACAGACATAGCAGAAACGGGAGAATCTGCTATTGCCATTTCAAAAGATAAGTATTCCCAGCTAAAACAAAAGATCCATAAACTGAAAACAGAAGACCAGGAATCGGGGCAGACCGTCGAGATCTGGAATTATCGTCCTCAAGCACTGTCAAGCAGGCAATTTGTTGACCCTCTGTCTTTATATCTTATATTCAGGGATACAGAAGACGAACGCATTGAAAAAGCAATAGAAAGCATGGTGAAAAAACTTTGGTAAAAGGACTGGATATATTTAGGATTTTCTTTGTAGATCATTCACAAAACTATATTCTTATAGGTGGAGCAGCATGTAGCGAGCTTTTTTCAGAAGAAGGCTTAACTTTCAGGGCAACCAGGGATCTTGACATTATTCTGGTTGTTGAAGCACTGGATGGAAACTTTCTCTCTCATTTCTGGGAATTTATCAGAAAAGGAGAATACCGTGACCAGCTTGAATCCCAGGGGCAAAGAAAATACTACCGCTTTCAGAGACCAGAAGATCCCACATATCCCGAACAGATAGAGCTGTTTTCTCGAAATCCCAACCTGCTGGACCTCGCCGTCAACACACACCTGACACCTATTCCAGCCGATGAAGAGATATCAAGTCTTTCTGCAATACTCATGGATGACAGCTATTACCATTTTACCCTTGATAACAGCAATATTATCGAAGGACTGCACCTGGCTTCCCCCATCGCTCTCATCTGTTTGAAAGCAAAAGCATTTCTGGATATGAAAATGCAGGCATCACAGGGTAGAGTGGATACAAAAAATATAAAAAAGCACAAAAATGATATCATCAGACTAGTTACACTGCTCAGAAATGACAGTCCTGTCACCCTTCCCCATCAGATAAAGGAAGACATGATAAATTTCACAAACCACCTGGAGGAAGAAAAACCCAACATAACGGGGATACTGAAAAACCTCGGAATACCTCCCAAAAGCATAACCATAGAAACGATCATTGATCAGTTGATCAACAGTTTCAATTTGAGGACCCATTAAAAATTGCGATCAGTCTCCCTTTATCGACAAATTCCTTAACACCCAGGACCATGTTGATTCGAGGTCAGCGTACCCTACAGGTATTAAAAATCCCCGGGACATGAAGGAAAATGATGCAGTCTTTTTCCAGGTAATGAAAAAAATCCACAGGAAAGATCACGAAAGCTTTCAAGTGGATTTGTTGCATTACCCTAAGGGCAAAAATCTTTTCTTTTGCCCGCATGTCCCGGATATATGGTTTAATTGCTTTAATG
>CAYPIU010000098.1:0-2167 GCA_964410915.1 uncultured Synergistales bacterium
TTTTTTCGGGGCGATAAGTAGACGAACAGGAAAGATCACCCACCAGGGCAGGCACAGGGGCCTGCCCCTAAGATCTTTGAAGAATGGGCGGTTCACGAACCGCCCCTATCCAGTTTTTTTTGGTAAATGATGCCACGCTATCACAAAACCGGGGACAGAAATAGAAATAAGAATTAGTACATCCCCTGGCTGAAACTCTATCCTACCGACTGGAAGCCCTGGATAGTTATAGATGGTACAAAAAGGGAGATCATGGGTGTAATTATTTTTCGAAACAATGCGTAATATATAATTATTTTACATAGGTGCTAATTAAAATTCTCCTCCGAGAAAACTTTCGCTTGAATTTTTTAATAATTATTTTTCACAGATAGTGCTAAAATATAATAATTATTCTTGAAAGATAACAGCTTTTCAGGAGGAGATGTTTTGCCAATGATTAAAGATAGTTTTGATCCGAGACCGGCAGGCTATGAGGCTCTTTTAAGAAAATTTGACCTTGAAGTTATTCCAAATTGGCATGTCTCTTTTGTCGCCAAATCGAACATTCACCAGACCCGATCGACAAATGGTGTTATAGAAGAGATATTTACTTCAAGATACTGGCCGGGGAATAATCTGGGAGATCATCTGGAATTTGCCCTCAAGTATGACGGTTTTAATCTTGCCACTCTGGATTCAATTTTTGAGGTTATGGATGAAAAAGAATTTCTGGATTACCTTAAGTCCAAACCTACAGGGAAATACTCTCGCAGACTCTGGTTCATTTTTGAGCTACTGACTGGCAAGATACTGCCACTCAGGGATATTAACCAGGGCAACTATGTAGACCTTCTTGATAAAGACAGGTACTACACTCTGGAACCCTCTCTGAAGGTTCCACGCCAACGGATCAACAATAATCTTCCGGGAAACATAAAATTCTGTCCGCTCGTCAGAAAAACATCTGTTCTCAAGGAATTTGAAGCTAAAGATCTTTCAAACCAGTGCAAAGAAATAATAGCCAGTTTTTCTCCTGAATTATTGAGGCGAGCCCTTGGTTATCTATACACGAAGGAAACGAAATCTTCCTTTGAAATAGAGCATCTGAGGCCTTCCTCCACCAGGACTGAGAGATTTCTTTCTCTTCTGAGGCTTGCCGAGGAAAAAGACTTTTGCAGCAGAGAAGAACTGATCGGTCTTCAGAACCGGATCGTGGATCCACGTTTTCGAGATAATGATTATCGATCGGTTCAGAATTATGTGGGAGAAACAGTTGCCTGGGAGTGGGAAAGAATACATTTTGCAGCTCCGAAGCCCGAAGATCTGAAAAACCTTATGGATGGCCTTATAGATGTTAACAGGAGAATGGGATCCTCTTCATTTCATCCCCTGGTTCATGCGGCAGTTGTTGCTTATGCCTTTGTGTTTTTTCATCCCTTTGAGGATGGCAACGGACGTATCCACAGGTTCCTTGTACATAATATTCTAGCCAGACGAGGGTTCAGTCCCAAGGGGACCATGTTGCCGGTTTCCGCTTCGATGCTGAAGGACAGGACTAAATATGACGAGTCACTTGAAGCTTTTTCAAAGGGACTTATGCCTCTTGTGGAATATTCCCTCGACAGTGAGGGAAGGATGACAGTTCATAACGATACTGCCAGGTGGTATCGGTATATGGATATGACACCCCAGGCAGAAGCTCTTTTCAGTTTTGTTGAAGAGACTATCCGGATTGAACTGAAAAAAGAGCTTGTTTTTCTTCTGAATTACGACGAAACGAAAAAGGCCATCCAGAAAACAGTTGACATGCCTGATGTGAAAATAGATCTTTTTATTCGGTTCTGTCTACAGAATAATGGGCAGATCTCGAAGAAAAAGAGGGAAGGGCATTTTTCTTTTCTGACTGATGATGAAGTTGAGCTGATGGAAAGGGTTATAGAGGATAAATATGGAAATATTATGGAAACAGGGGATTAAACAGAGATATCCATTTCCCATTTTCCCGGATTGTTGCAAACATACTCCTGCATCTGGTTTAATTCCTTCTCGTTAAGAATGACGCGATCAAAATAATTCCGCTGCTAAAATCTGACCCCTGGTGTCCCATTTTTCTCGTTTATTCTTTTTGTCGAAACCGTCTTGAACGCACCGATTAATCCACCGAGGGTTTTGGGTTTTACCTTAG
>CAYPIU010000099.1:0-2119 GCA_964410915.1 uncultured Synergistales bacterium
TAGACTATAGCAGATAAAAGAAACCGGTCAATCAGTACCTTTAAGGGGTTTTGAACGGTCATATGGTCCATCATCATATGACCATGTATCTTCACATATTACCCACCTTTTTTCTCTTTTCTTATCCCTGTAATATCTTTCTTGACACAGTTCATATTAACCTGATAATAAAATAAAATGGTAGCGTAAATAAAGCGTTATCAGATGTAGTTGTGGATCTTTTCGAGTCTTTAAGGATCTGAGAGGGGAGGGTTTAAAATGCTTGAACTGGTAACCAACACATACCCGGTGAAAGATATGGTCTTTGGTGATGTTACTGAATATCGGGATGGTATTCTCCGTGTGAACAGCTCAGATATTGAGGAGCTTGTAAGGGAAGACGAAAATATCGGAGAAGTGGTGATTTCCATAACCAGGCCTGGGGAATCAGCAAGAATAATTCATGTCTGGGATGTAATTGAACCTCGAACCAAGATACAAGGTCCGGGGACTGTATTTCCAGGCTGGTTGAGTGACCCTTCAAGTCATGCAGAGGGGATAATAAACAGGCTTACCGGAGCGGCAATTGTAACATGTACTCAATATTCGTCTTATAGTGATGCCTACAATATCCAGGCTGAGGACAGCATTGACATGAGCGGTTCTCTTTCCGGTATAACTCCATATTCGAAAACACATGATCTGATAATAGAGGTTATACCCAGGCACAGGATGTCCGTGCGTGCACATAACAGGATGACCACACTTGCGGGACTGAAAGCTGCAAGATTTCTTGCCGAGACAACGAGAGGGATCGATCCTGATCATTACGAGAACTTCTCCTTTCAGGAACCTGACCCAAAACTTCCAAACATAGCCCTTATCCTTGTGGTATCAGGTTCTTCAGCATCACTGGATACGTATATCAATGGCTATAGCTGTATAGGCACAATGCCTACTTTGATACACCCCAACGATATGGACCAGGGATCACTTGTTGCAAGCACTTCGCTCATGTCATCCACAAAGAATTTTACCTATGACTATCAGAACAACGGTCTTATAACGGAACTCAAAAAATATAATGGCATAAACCATAACTTTGTGGGGGTGATCGTGGAGCGCGGATATGCATATGAATATAACGAAAAGGTTCGACTCAGTTCTCACGCGGCCAATCTCGCTCTTCACCTGGATGCCACTGGTGTGATCATAACAAGTGAAGGAGGAGGAAACATCCTCCTGGAGACCATGCTTGCCTGCAGGGAATGTGAAAAGCGAGGAATAAAGACCGCATTGGTGATGTCTGAGTTTTGCGGCCATGAAGGAACAGGGTCTTCATTTATTGATTTTCTTCCAGAGGCTGATCTGATAGTAAGTACTGGCAACGCAGATGAAATGGCCCTTTTCCCGGAAATGAAAAAGGTCTACGGAGGACAAAACTGGATAGGAACGGATCTAACTGGGAACAGGTCTATCCGGCGGGGAATTTATGAGACTGTTGCAGGAGCCAATTCCATGTTGGGAAACACGAGGTTGAGAGCTCACGATCACTGATCCGAAATGGATATGAAAGGGGTTGCAGACCATGAAAGATCCCGTGAGAGTTGTATTGTATATGAATCAGTTTTTCGCAGGCATAGGTGGCGAAGAAAAAGCGGATCAACCTCCCCTTGAAATGGATGAGCTGCTTGGTCCTTCCATTGCAATGAGTCAAATAGTCGGAAGTAACGCTCAGATCGTGAAGGTAATTATATGTGGAGACAGTTATTTTGCAGAGAATCAGGCCAGGGCTCTGTTAGAACTCATGGAGATGATAAGGGATGCCCGGCCGGATGTATTTCTGGCCAGCCCTGCCTTTGGTTCAGGAAGAAACGGAGTAGCCACTGCTTCCATATGCAGTTCAGTAGCAGAGGAACTGGGTATTCCTGCCGTGACAGCCATGCATTCTGACAACCCCGGCGTGGGACTTGTTTATCCAGGATATGCACTTCCCACTGCTAAGAGAGCAAAAGATATGCTGAAAGTGTTGGGTAAAATGTGGAATTTTGCCCTGAAGCTAAGAAGAGAAGAACCTATCTTCAGTGCATTCGTAGAGGGATATCTTCCCAGGGGAGTAAGGAAGAATGAAATGGAAACT
>CAYPIU010000100.1:0-2104 GCA_964410915.1 uncultured Synergistales bacterium
TAGGGTACTTTAAAACCCTTTCCTGGATTTGTCAAGCAGTAAGATCCTTATATGTCGCCAGACAGGGATAATGCCAATGAACGGTAACAAAATTCTTCCTTTGAAGTATACTGCCTTTCCCGTAGAAATCTATCAGTTATAATTATTAATGTAACCTGGCATATTTTAATTGTTTCCTCAACTTCTCTGTTACGGAGGCAAATATCTCATGGAGCAAAAGTTTGAAGTAAAAATACTTCCCGCGGGAGATTCATGCCTGATGGTGGATTTCGGTAACATAATAAGTATTGATATAAATTCAAGAGTCCAGGCTCTCAGGAAAAAACTTGAGAAGGCAAATTTCCCGCAAATAACGGAATTAGTGCCAACATACCGTTCTCTTGCCGTATATTTTGAACCCTCATTAACCGATATTGCAATACTGACATCCAGGATCAGGGATATGGTCCCTTGCGGTATCATCTCTGAAACTGCCAGCCGAAAGACCATTACCATCCCCGTTTGTTATGGAGGGGAATATGGACCCGACCTTGGTTACGTGGCATCTTACAATGATCTTTCCCAGGAAGACGTAATAAGGATCCATACAGGCAGTTCTTACTATTGTTATATGCTTGGCTTTACACCAGGTTTTCCTTATCTTGGCGGTATGGATGACGCTATAGCAACTCCCCGGCTGGACCATCCGAGAGAGTCTATCCCTGGAGGAAGCGTAGGTATAGCTGGTAAACAGACAGGGGTATACCCGATCGACAGCCCAGGCGGCTGGCAGCTTATTGGCAAAACCCCCCTTAAGATGTTCGACCCCCAAAGGACTCCTCCAGCCATAATGGATGCTGGTCTATGGGTACGTTTTAAGGCCGTTTCAGAGAAACAATTCCTTGAAATAAGAGAAAAAGCAGTTTCAGATCAGTTCTGCGCGGATATCACAGAGGAGGAGATCTCTAATGAAGTTGATAATTGATGATCCGGGACTCCTTACAACCGTTCAGGATACAGGAAGAAAAGGTTATCAGAAACTCGGGATACCAATTGCTGGAGCAATGGATCACATTGCCCTCAGAATGGGTAACATAATGGTTGGAAATGATGAAGATGCTGCTGCACTGGAAATAACGATCCTTGGCCCTTCAATGACAGTTAGCTCGGGCAAAGGTATTGTATGTGCTGCAGGAGCAGATCCTGGTATGCATATAAATGGAGCCCCCTGCCCTTCATGGACCTGTATAAGCCTTAGTGAGGGGGACAGGATATCCTTCAAAAAGGAAAGGGGAAAAAGGGGATGCAGATGCAATCTTTGTATTTCCGGAGGGATCGATGTCCCGGTTTTTCTTGGAAGTAGATCTACATATCTAAGAGGAAAGCTTGGAGGCTTTGAAGGCAAAGCTATTGCAAGGGGAGATATTATTTCAACTGGATATCCTCACTCTCTCTGGGAGAGAATGTCAGGATTCCAGCTACCTGAAGAGTTACTTCCAGACTACGATATTAAAAGAAAGTTAAAAGCTGTTCCAGGCCCCCAGGAAGATCACTTTTCAAAAGAAGCTGTGGACCTTTTCTTTTCCACAGAATGGAAAATTGGAAATTCCTCAGACCGTATGGGATACCGCCTTGAAGGAAACAGGATAGAACATCTGGAATCAGCCGACATTGTATCTGATGCCATACCGCCAGGCTCCATACAGATCCCCGGGGATGGCCAGCCGATAGTCATGCTGGCAGACAGCCAGACCACAGGCGGATACACCAAAATCGCCGTTCTCTGCTCCGAGGACAGAGCATACCTGGCACAGAGGATGCCCGGAGACACGGTAAGTTTTCAGAAGATCAGCCAGGTCTCCGCAATATCTAATGCAGCAGCTATTGAAGACAGGTTATCCCTGCTGAAAAGATCTCGAGCCGCATTGACCTCATCTTTTAACAGTGATCAGGCAAACAAGCCTGTATCATTTTCGGGACACTTTAAATTGAGAATAGATGGAGAAGAACACTCAATTGACTGGGAAATAGAAAAAACACAGAATGGGGGAATATCTAATGCCGAAAATTGATCTTAACAGCGATCTGGGTGAAAGCTTCGGGCCCTGGAAAATGGGCAGGGACA
>CAYPIU010000101.1:0-2006 GCA_964410915.1 uncultured Synergistales bacterium
CAATATCCTCCAGATCCATCTCTTTGTTCCTGTATTCCTGGACCTTCTCAACAAATTCATCCGAACCCAGAAAGATCTGATTCTTCAGGTCATCCCAGATACTATCTCCCCATCTCATTCCCTGGAAAACAAAAGATCTGTATTCATCTCTTGCCTGTTCTGGAACCTCTGAAAAGCAGTTCAATACCCATTCAGTGTTAAGCCATTCAGGTCTGTCTACATTTCCCGCAGTCGCCGCATAGCTGCTCCAGGGCCAATCCCCGGGATCTGCCACCATCTGCGCCCTCACCGGATTCAATACAACGTAGCGGAGCAGTTCCAGAAGATAGGTGTTCCTCTCCACCATTACAGACTTATACCTGCCTTGGAAAACATGTCCCACCTTTTTGTGCTTTCGATTGAACTTCTGGGTATATGTACCGTTCAGATAAGCCATCCCGCTGGATAAGTTGGGTAGAGGAGTCTCGATCACCAGGTGATAGTGGTTCGACATCAGGCAGTAGGCATAGCAGATCCACCCGAACCTTTCAGCTGTCCTGGAATATACCTCAAGGAACAACATGCGGTCCTCATCAGAGAGAAAGATATCCTCCCTCCGGTCACCTCTCGATGTTATATGGTAAATAGCTCCTGGAAATTCTATTCTTAATGGTCTGGACATTAATTACGGGTCTCCCTTTACCTTGCCAGTTACGGACTTTCGGTTATCCCCAGTAACTGAGGAAAAGCATAAACAGTCGGCTGTCTGCCGCTGGCTGGTCTAAGCTCTGTTAATATCTCCACATCTTTCATTTGGTAAAGGATTTTGTTAGCTGTCGGGCGTGGTATTCCGGTTCTTGCAATAAAATCAGTGGAACTGAAAATAGGCCGGGAAAAGATCTCATCCAGAACAGTAATAGTGTATTGGGAATGCGTCAGGTTCTGCAGTTCTGTTTTCATCTCTTCGTAAAAGGTCATTATCCTGTGGATTTTGTCACAGTTTATTCTTGACTGTTCAGAAACAGCTCTCAGGAAAAACAGTATCCAACCGTTCCAATCCCCATATTTAGAAATCCCTTGAAGACAATTGTAGTATTCATCTCTATGACTTTCCAGGTAAGCGCTAATGTAGAATACAGGTTCGGAGATACGTTTTTTACTGTAAAGAAAAAGGGGGATCAATATTCGTCCAATACGTCCGTTACCATCATCAAAAGGATGGATCAGTTCAAACTGTGCATGACCTATTGCTGACTGGATGAGAGGATCAATTTTGTCATCATGCAGGAATTTCAACAAGTCTTCAAGGTGGTCTCTCAGACGCATCGGTGGTGGGGGAACAAAGGAAGCTTCCTCAATAGCAGCCCCTGGACGACCGATCCAGTTCTGGTCATGTCTTAACTGCCCCGGATTCTTGTTATTACCCCTTACACTGTTCAGCAGGATTTTATGTAGGCCACAGATGAATGAAAGAGTAACAGGATAATCCACAAGATATTCTCGTGATTTATGAAGTGCTTCACGGTAGTTTATTATTTCCTGAACATCCCTTTCTTTCGATATCTCCAACTTCATTCCCGCTTCTTTTTCCAGAACCTCATCGACAGTAGCCTGAGTACCTTCTATTTTTGAAGAAAGTACGGCTTCCTGTGTGGTCAAAGGTGATAAAAAGATCGAAGGATTTACTATCCCCTGAACCAGCCCGTCATAACGACAAAGGTCGGCTGTAGCATCTCCGGTGGGTTTGCTCAGGATTTGAAAGTCGATCTTTTCGGGCGGTAATTGAGTCGGTTTATAGGGAAGCAAAGTCTTCACAACCTTTCATAAATTAACAGAGATATTGCTTCAATTCTATCCCTTAAAGCTGACAAAATCCATAGTTGCTCTTAAAAAGAGAAATATGAGCAGCAAATCGTCTTGTTGCTCGTCCAAGAGCTACAAATATTCTCTTTACTCGTAGAAAGTCATTGATGATCAAAATAAAGTCTTATTATCCCTGCAAAACCATGCATGCAAGGCCTGACCCC
>CAYPIU010000102.1:0-1998 GCA_964410915.1 uncultured Synergistales bacterium
TTAAAGTTCCTTTCCTGTCCAGTTGAAGATCGTCCTTTTTATGCCTCCGCTCCTGCCATAAGAGACAAGCCACCGGTCAAGATCATTCTTGAGATTCTTTTCTCCCGGGCCAATAAGAAAGGCAAATCTGGAGCATGTGAGGGGTTTTCTGGGGTTAACCGCCTTGAGTTCAGGACATTTCTGTTCCCATACCATAGCCTCGACTGCATCTGTGATCATTAGATCCACACTCCCGTCCATTATCATATTAAAAACCGTCAGGTTGTTCTTGTGGACAATAACTTCAGCTCTTTTCAACATTTTCCTGGCAAATATCTCATTCGTACCACCAGGATTTACGATCACCCTGACTCCCGGTTTATCAATATCTTTCAGACTTCCAAAAAAATGAGCCCTTTCCCTGAGAGTAAGAGGAGCTTTCCCTGTACGAAAATAGGTAGCGCTGAAAAGAGCCTTTTTTCTTCTTTCTTTTGAAATGGAAATGCCGCCAACAGCCATATTAAATTTCCCCTCAAGGAGATCATTCATAAGATCCCTCCAGGTTGTCGGTATAAAATTAATATCTAATCCCGACGAGGAAGAAAAGTCTTTCAGGATATCTATATCTATACCTGAAAGTATATTTCCTTTGTAAAAGCTGAAAGGGATATAGTCTCCAGGAGTTCCTACACGGATCACTCCATCTTTAAAGGATCTATAAGTTTTTGAGTTGTCAGTGCCTTGCGGAAGAGATCTTTTTTCCTTCAATATATCCATCTCAGGTTTCTCCTTTTCTGAAGTTCAGGATATAAAAAAAACCGGGACCCCTGAAAAAAGGGTCCCGGCCTGGATCATTCTGATCAAAAAACATTCAGAACTCCAGGAGGGCCCCCGCAGCTAAAGCTAAAGAAAAAGAAACTGTTAAAGGATATTGATGAAAAAGTAAGCACAGGTTCAATTGTTTTCACGGGTTACACCTCCTTATCTGAAAATTCTTAAGCTCAACTGTTTAATCCGACTGTATTCGCTGGCTGAGGATCTTTTCCCTGGAGAGCCTTGCCTTCTCTGCCATTTCTTCTATAACTTCCGGAGAAGCTTCCCGGAATGTTCTCAACGTATCAATAAGCCTGTCCAGCAATTTCCCCATATTACCGCTGTTGGTATCCCACATATCGGCAAGAAGCCATGCAGGCCCGGAGGCCAATCGAGTTGTATCACTGAATCCACCGGCTACCATACAGGAAAGATCCGGGTGGCTCTCCATCTGCTCTCCTGAAACATAGGCAAGAGCTGAAGCGACCATAATGGGAATATGGCTTACAGAGGCAACGATACTGTCATGTTCTTCCGGATCCAGAAATACAGGCATAGAACCGATGGACGAAACTATTTTCAGTGCCATTTCAATAACCTGTGGATCTGTTTCTTTCCCGGAAACTACAGCACAACGGGCATCCTGGAACAAAGACCGGGAAGCCTGTTCTATACCGCTGTACTCCTTTCCTGCCATTGGATGAAGACCAATATAGGCAGAACCCCAGATGGAGATCATTATCTCTCCGATCTCTTTTTTCGTACTCCCCACGTCCATAACAGCTACAGGAGGAGAATCCTTAAAAAGAGGCCTTAGTGTCTTACTGATCTCCTCCATGTACCTCAAGGGAACCGCAAGAAGAATAACATCACATGAATTTGCAAATTCTTCTGCAGTTTCGCAGGAAATAAAACTGATACCCATGTCAAGACCTTTTTCAAGTACCCCGGGATCAATGTCCCAGGCGTATATTTCTTTAAAATACCCTCGCAGTGCTGATGCAAGGGATCCTCCTATAAGGCCGAGACCAGCGATACCCAGTCTCAGCTCTGAAATGTCTTTCATCTCATCATCTTCTTTTCGGTGTAATTGAAAGGAATCATAAAGACCAGGGGGGATTCTGTCAACAAGTCTGGTTCAAAACAGGGTCAAAAAACACTGAACCGGAAGGAAAACTCCGGTAGATCTATGGAATGCATAAATCA
>CAYPIU010000103.1:0-1860 GCA_964410915.1 uncultured Synergistales bacterium
GGTAGAGGCATATAACGCAACTATGGACTGGGTCAATATCCGTCTTTCCGAAAAAACCGCAGAAGACCCACAGTCGGACATTGAGGAAAGATGGGGTCTCCTTAAAGGCGACACGATGCTCTGGAGCGCCAAGGAGGACATGAGACATCGGGTTAGCAAGCCCCGTTATGATATGTCCAGCGAATACAAAACCCTGTCCTCTATAGGAATAGCAACGGAGTCAGCAGACTACGGCAAGAGCGGAAAACTCGATTTCGACGAATCCGCCTTTATGGAAGGCATGCTCAAGGATCCCGACTCGATTAAAGATCTGATGCAGTCCTTCGCCTCAGACATGAAGAACTTCACTGAAAGCATGGTCTCCACTTCAAGTGTCAATGTTGGTACTGCTTCGGTAAAGGAAGGGGCAATAACTAATCGTATTGATACTCTTGAAAGACAGGCAGAAGATATAAGCGACAGAATAAGCCAGCTCAACGCAAGGCTGGCCATGGAAAAAGCTTCGCTGGAAGCCATCTACGCCAACATGGAGGCCAACATTGCTGAAATGAACCAGGAAGCCTCTTATATAACAGATTTTGCCAGCATGAACTTCTCGCGTAACAATAACTGAAAGATCTGACCAGGTTGAAATAGTTTTTACCTTGAAAATCATTCCAACCTGTCAGGAACGGATCAGATTACCGAAAAAGTAAAGAGGATTATTCGATATTTTATCTGCTGCTTAAGGGGGACTTATACTGGACTCTCTAAATTTAATGCAAGTTGTAGAAGTCAGTGAATTAAAACAGAAACAGTCGACCGGTAAAAGTTCATCAGGGGATAGTGCCCGCAAGATCAGAAACTTTGAAAGCATGATCGAGCAAAGTGCTTCCCAGAACCTTGCTGGGAAAACCCCTGCTGATCTCAATCGAAACAGTGAGGTTGTAGAAACAGGACCAGATGCGCTTCTTAAGCAACTCTTATCAGACCTGGATAACATATCCGTAAAAAATAAAAACCCGGACGAAACAATTTCACCTGAAGAAAATTGTCTTTTTCGCAACTTTCTACAAGGTCAGCAAAATTCATCAAGTGATCCGATCCATATTATATCGACATACCGATCAAATGATCCACAAAAGGAAGACCAGTTTATTTTATCCAGCGATCTCGTAGAACTTCGAAATGAGTTGGTAAAACCTGGGATGGACGATTCTTCATTTCGGGAAGGAGGTCCCGGAGTAGGACCTGTACCCCTTATAAAAGAAAACACCGGCAAATTTGAAAAAGATGATGAAGATATTATGGTCACTGATATTGAAACACCCCTGTCTAATTCTGTACCTTCAGAAAAAGATCAAAATGAAAATGCGGATCTTGTTTCTGTTTTTGGGACTATTCCGGAAACTGTGTCAAGACCTGAAATGACCTCTCAGACTGCGTCTGAGACAAAAGATGGAAAATCAGTTGTGAGATTGACTGAAAATGATGGATCCGTGCCTCTTATTAAACCGGGGGAAAATAAAGATCTCCACATGAAGGAAAACCCCGATTTTTCCGGTGAAAAGAACGGGAAAGGGAATAAACCCGAAACTTTCAGTACACCGTCAGATCAAAACGTCAAAAATACAAAGAACGATCCGGGACTTTCCCGCGGAAAAGCTCTTTACAATGTAAATGAAGATGATGATCTGAGTTCAGTAAAACAGTTATTTGACAAAAAAACTTCAGTTCCAGAACACATAGATATTAACCAGGGGAAAGGAAACGACCTTTTTCCCGGAAATATTGACTCTGCTGAAATGCAAAAAACAGAGAGTTTGATCAACCTGAATGGCAACTTTCCAGAAGAGGGTTCCAGGATCCAGACTTTGAGCA
>CAYPIU010000104.1:0-1806 GCA_964410915.1 uncultured Synergistales bacterium
TTTTTAATTCTGGTAAAAATCTTCTGATGGGCTGAAGCCCATCCTACGAAGCCCACGAAAACCTTATATAACCGGGTTGGGGGTAATCCAAAATCCAAAATAGAAAGATGGGAGATGCGCCCATCCTGCGGAACCGTTCAGGAGATACTTTAGTAATTTATTAAGAATGGATCCAGATAATGTAAATGTCTTGAGCAACCAAGTTTATGAACAGGGGCTGGGCAGATCAAAGATGAATAGCCCAACCCCTGTTATTTCTGTTGCTTTCACTTGTCTTCAAATTCCCTTATGATCGACATGTCCTTGTCTCCCCTGCCAGAAAGGTTGACAAGCAGGATCTCGTTCTTTTTCATTCCGGGAAGGATCTTAATGGCGTGTGCAATTGCATGGGAACTCTCAAGAGCAGGGATTATCCCTTCGCTTCTTGAAAGGCGGTAGAAAGCTTCCATGGTTTCATCGTCATTGACGGAGACATATTCAGCTCTTCCGATATCCTTGAGATGTGAATGTTCCGGTCCTACACCTGGATAGTCCAGCCCTGATGCGATGGAATAAACTTCAGCAGGTTCACCATTTTCGTCCGAAAGCATATATGTCCTGAAACCATGAATGACGCCCGGTTCACCAGCCAGAAGTGTTGCCGCATGTTCTCCGTACGCTGTACCTTTTCCCCCAGGTTCGACCCCTGTGATTTTAACCGATGGGTCATCAAGGAAACCGGAGAAAAGGCCTATAGCGTTGCTTCCTCCTCCGACACATGCCATTATTCTATCCGGCAATCTTCCTTCTCTCTGCATCATCTGCTGCCTTGCTTCACGGCCGATCACGCTCTGGAAATCCCTTACCATGGAGGGGAAAGGATGAGGCCCAACTGCAGAACCAAGCAGGTAGAAGGTCTCTTCATCCTCTACCCATGCCTGAAGTGCAGCATCTACAGCTTCCTTAAGGGTCTGCTGACCTTCTCTGACGGGGACGACCTCGGTGCCCAGAACATTCATTCTTTCAACATTCGGCGCCTGGCGAACTACATCTACAGCTCCCATGTAGACTTTACATTCCATGCCCATTAATGCCGCTACGGTTGCTGAGGCTGTTCCATGCATTCCCGCGCCCGTCTCTGCAATTATTTTATTCTTCCCCATTCTCTTTGCCAGAAGGGCCTGTCCAAGTGCGTTGTTTATCTTGTGTGCTCCTGTGTGGTTCAGATCCTCCCTCTTCAGGAACAGGCGTCCTCCGCCAAGCTGCCTTGAAAGGTTGCAACATTCAGTGATGGGTGAAGGTCTTCCCACATATTCACTGAAAAGCTGCTGGAGTTGATCCATAAAGGAGTCATCTCTCATGGCTTCCTCGTATGCTTCAGCAAGTTCATCGAGTCTTTTCTGGATCCCCTCAGGAACAAAAGAACCTCCATATGTACCGAAAAAACCTTTTGCCATTTTGACGTTCTCTTTCATTTTAATACATCTCCTCTCAGATTTTTTTAGCTGTATAACTGTATAAAAAAAGGCCGCTTCACTATATTAGTGAATGCGGCCCGGATCTGCGGATAAAAAAAGGGCCGCGGTGAGCTGACTCAGCCACCGCGGCCTGTAAAGTTCAACAGGTATTGAGCGGTGGCCTAAGTCCACCACCACCAACCCTTATTTATATTTTCAGAAATGTTAGTTATTTCAGATGAAACAAATCTCATCATTATATTCCCCATTTTCAGATTATTAAATGAAATATATTACAGTTTGCTCTTTGAGTCAAGTTTCATGAGATCCACCGAAGATCAATAAATCATTTTGATATATCGATCAAATC
>CAYPIU010000105.1:0-1794 GCA_964410915.1 uncultured Synergistales bacterium
GGGAGGGCAGACCGTCCTATGAAAAACTAACCCTGTTTCGTGCGAATTCAGCGCACCCTACTCGTTGGTAACGATGGTAAGTTGCAGGAAGCGGATATTTGGTGCGTTGAAGAAAACTGATAACGGGCAATCACGGTGGGGATTGTCCCTGCGATTGAAAATAAAAATCGCTGCAAAATCTGCTTCGAATATACATTATTTCTCAAAGACAAAAAGTCTGTCCAGAGAGAGGAAGAAATGGTTAGACCACGTTTGCTCTATGTTTTTCGAATCTTTGACGAAATCGAGGACATCCTCGACGGCCTTTTCCATATCCAGAGATGAGGCTTTTTCTCTATAAATGGAAAGAACATCTTCTTTTTCAAGGTTCCGTTCCTGTGTCCAATGCCCGCTCTGTCTCATTTTGGCTTCAAGGTATGGAAGATATACCGCAATGTTTCTCTGCAGGTACCACACCATATCGTACCAGTCCCTGCCCTTGACTCTTTCGCCCCAGGCCCTGAAAAGAAGGGCATGCATTTTCCCGGCAAAGAGACATTTTGGAGTTAAGAGCCTGACTGTATAGGGTATTGGGTTCAGGGCAGGGAGAAACTCGGTATCAAACTGTCCTGCAGGGTCTATGTCCACCTCTAACTTTATATTGACTTTCTCACGGGGCTCTCTTGATCCGATAAGGTTCCGGGGGATTCCAATGCTCAAAAGATGGTTGAGGGTGTTGCCCTTTAGAAATGCGGACCAGATCTTTCCCCGGCTGGGTCTCTTTCGAGGTGAGAACTCCACTGAGAAACCCATGGTTTCCAGCGATTCAAGCAATTTATTGCGATATGGTTCAAAAGAAAATTCACCGTCAGAAGCAAGAAGGGTGAAATCCATATCTTCTGAATACCTGTCGAGTCCATACAATATCCTCAGGGCTGTTCCTCCGTAGAAGGCGGTTTCTTTGAAAAAACCGCCGCTCCAGAGTCCATAAAGGGCGATCTCCTGAACTATCTCCCTGAGGACATTGTACGCATCATCCGGGGTTTGTATATCATACTTCGCCAGCATTCTTGTCACGGTTTCATTCATTATCTGTTTCCCCTTCTCTCCGCAGCTTTCTTATAAAATCTGCCAGTGCTGTAACCCTTCTGGATTGGTATATATGGGATATGCTGTCTAGCAGATCCTGGTCAAGGGTCATCAACATCTCCGGCTCTATCCTCAGGTTGTATATAAGTAATTCCTGGAGATCTGTATTTTTGATTTCCTCTGAAGTAAAAAACTGGTTCACCTTGTCCGCCAGGGCTTTTTCGGGGGTGGCTATGAAAAATGACGGGCCACCTTCCCGGACCTGAAGATCCATTCCTGCACGGTAGATCCTCTGCGGAACCTTCCTGTAGCTGAACCTTCCCAGAGGGGTTTCGATCACTCTTGATTTCCTGGGAGTTATGGACGTGATTGTATTGACCCTTTCTGGAATAAGTGAATAGAAGGAAAGGGCATAGTCCAGAGATATACAGGAAGATCTATAGATAACGTTAGCAACGTATTCCCTGGACCAGGGTCTCTTTCGGAACTCCTTCCCAAGGAGATACCATCCTCTGGTAATACGGGTAAGGACTCCCTGCTCCACCCAGGAGTTTATTTTCTCATATGGTTTTGAATAATCCTGAAGTACTCCCTTTAAAGTGTCGATGTCCACTTCAGGAAAGGGTATCTTTTCTATAAGTTCCATGTCTTTCTTGATCATTTTATACCTTTCTTAACTATTTTATAACTATTATAGTGCTTTGAGTCCGTATTTACAAGATTTCA
>CAYPIU010000106.1:0-1777 GCA_964410915.1 uncultured Synergistales bacterium
GTGTGTCCCTGTGGCTATGACGATACTTATCTGTTCTTTATCTAATCCCCGAGCCAGAAGTTTTTCCAGAACAGGTTTCAGAATTGGAGGCGTAGGAGTGGAGCGGGTCAGGTCATTTACTATGATGGCCACTTTGCGCGGTTCCATTTCCTCTATGATCTCTGCAAGGGAAGGACCTGCTGAAGGTTCATCAAGAAGCTGAGAGGCCTCTTTTTCAAGGTCAGTTAATGGTTCTGCCCCCTGTGGTCCGAGAATACCACGAATATTCCGGTCAGGAATTGCGATGGAAATCTCTTTTTTCCCGTATTTCAATATAGTCTCCATAAAATGACCTCCATAAACTACAGCGGATATATCTGTATAGTATATTGCAAAGGAATGCAGCTTCAGTTTCAGGCCTGCTTTTTAACTGCTCTTACCTTGCGAGTAACTATTATTCTGCAATCCGTGCCTGCCGGGTTTTTCAGGACCACATCCCCGATCTCAAGAGGAGCATCCGCGATAACTGCCCGGATCTCGTCCATTATCGCACCTATGCTGCCCAGGGGCACAGGAGAATCTGTCCGTACACTGGCCAGGGTAAAATCTCCTCCTCTTACCAGGATACTGCTGGCGATGGTCCTCATGGGGTTTTCAACTTCCTGTCTTGCCCAGCTTTCTCCTCTTTTGCAGATATTACCTTCAACTTTTACTACCTCGGGTTTTTCTCCATCAGTTACTTCTACCTTGAGGCTGCAGCCGTTCGGGCACACCACACATGTGAATTCCCTTATGCTCATAATAAAGACACCTCCAGCTTTGAACATGAAACCAGTTCATTAGCTTTCAGGTCTATCCTTATCATTTCCGCCGGATGAAGCCGTGCCATTCTTTCAGTCTTGATTTTCCTGTCCCCGTCACTTATCACTATGGTCCTGTCCCTGGATGGTGCAGATACTCTCATCGAAAGAGTCAGATCCTTTGTGCCGGAAACAGCCTGTGGCAGAGTATAGCCTATGCCGGCTCCCGCACAGACTGGAATGGAAGCATCAGTTTTGTTGATCTTCTTTACATGATCGGCAGCAAAAGCACCGGCTTCAGCGGATTCCAGGGAAACCCAGTCCACCAGGTCATGAACGTGAAGCACATTACCGCAGGCAAATATACCCGGGATGCTGGTCATGAAGGTCTCATCCACAAGTGCTCCTTGAGTTCTGGGGTCAATACTGATACCGGTATCTATCGAAAGGTCATTTTCAGGGATCAGCCCAACAGAAAGGAGAAGAGTGTCACAGGGTATATACTTTTCCGTTTCAGGAATAGGGCATCTGTCAGAGTCAACCTGGGCTACACTTATTCCCTCCAGTCTGTCCTTTCCATGGATATTTGTTACCGTCGTACTTAGAAACAGCGGGATATCATAGTCGTTGAGACACTGCTGAATATTTCGGGGAAGCCCACTCGAATAGGGCAGCAGCTCAAAGACCGCTTCAACTCTGGCTCCTTCAAGGGTCACTCTCCTGGCCATTATTAGGCCGATATCGCCTGAACCAAGAATGCACACTCTTTTCCCGACCATAATGTTCTCCATATTTATAAGGTTCTGGGCCGCTCCGGCCGTGTATATTCCCGAGGGCCTCCTGCCGGGGATGGAGATGGCTCCCCTCGTTCTTTCCCTGCATCCCATGGCAAGGATCACAGCATCAGCCTGAATGATCCTGTATCCTTCCCTGGAGCTTACATTCATTACGAGGTCCCTGTCCAGGGAAAGCACTATAGAGCCTTCCATTGCCTCGAT
>CAYPIU010000107.1:0-1749 GCA_964410915.1 uncultured Synergistales bacterium
CCTCCGTGACCTCCTGTGGTGAAGCGATTTTGGATTGCCCCTGCGCTTAGAAAGCTCTTGACCTTGAACTCAGCCCTTGATTCGATATTTTATTATACCCTTTAAGGTATAATAATTTTCTATCGTTTGTATTTATACCCTTTAGGGTGTAGAATGCTATTATTTCAAATTTTTATACCCTTTGAGGTGTAATTAATGGCTGATAATCTTGCGGATTTTGTCAAACGTAAAAGGAAGAAACTCAAAATAACCCAGGTGGAACTTGCAGAAAGGGCAGGTGTCGGACTTCGATTTCTTCGGGAGGTCGAACAGGGTAAAACAACTCTCAGAATGGACAAGGTCAACCAGGTCCTTGACATGTTCGGATATGAAATGATACCTGCAAAAAAGGAAATGAACGATGAAAAGGAAAGCTGAAGTTTATATGCATGATATGCCTGCAGGAATACTCTCTGAAGACGAGGACGGCTACAGGTTCAGATACTACAGCAACTATTTGAACCAAAAAGAAGCAAAGGCGATAAGCCTTACACTGCCGCTGAAGCAGGAATCACATTTCAGCCGGACTCTCCATCCTTTTTTCGATGGACTTATTCCGGAAGGATGGCTGCTTGATATTACGGAAAGAACATGGAAGGTTAACTCCCGAGACAGGATGGGGCTACTTCTCGTTTCCTGCAAAGACTGCATAGGTGCAGTTTCTATAATACCTCTCAAGGAAGAGGATATGTCATGAAAAGTTCTTGCGGAATTTGCTACGAGCCTCTCGGGGAAGAAGATGTCTTTTTCCACAAAAAATGCGCTAAAAAACTCTTTGGAACAGAAACTCTCCCTCTTCTGCCCTATTCCATCAGTGACCTGGAAGAAGTCGCTGAAAGGGCTGTACGATCAAACATTACTGTACCGGGAGTTCAGACAAAACTGTCCCTTCATCTTGACAAGACAGGAAAAGATAGCGGCAAACTGACTATTGTAGGTATGTGGGGTGCTTTTATATTGAAACCACCTGTTAAAGAATATCCCTTCATGCCTGAAATTGAGGATATGACAATGAACCTGGCATCCATCGCTGGAATTGTAACTGTTCCTCACGGACTTATCCCAATGGAAGATAACAAGCTGGCATTTATTACCAGGAGAATAGACAGAAAAACAGCAAAGAAAAGAAAAAGTGCACTATCGGAAAAAAACCACATGGAGGACATGTGCCAGCTTTCAGAAAAACTCACGGAAAACAAGTATCTTGGTTCCATGGAGAGCATCTCAAAATTGATCAAAAAATTCAGCTCCAACCCGGGATATGATCTCACCCGTTTTTTTGATATGACTATCTTTTCCTTTCTGGTCGGAAACGCAGACATGCATCTGAAAAACTTTTCCCTGATGTATGAAGATGACGGAAGCATTAACCTTGCCCCAGCATATGATCAGATCTCAACCAGATTGATAATACCCGAATCTGCAGATCCCGAGGAAATGGCTTTGACAGTCAACGGAAAGAAGAACAGGTTTAAAAGATCTGATTTTGAACAGTTTGGCAAAACATCAGGCCTTTCAGAAAAGCAGATAATAAACGGCTTCGAAAGGATAGGCAGAAAAGTTCCCGACATGGTCAATTTTATCGAAAAAGGGTTTCTTTCTTCTGATAAGGTTCAGGAGTTTCAGGAATTGATCCAGAAACGTTCAAAAAGGCTTAATATCAACCCGAACAAAAAGAATTCCTGATTCAGGGCAGGCACAGGGGCCTGC
>CAYPIU010000108.1:0-1574 GCA_964410915.1 uncultured Synergistales bacterium
AAAACGTAAAGGAACTTGAGTAGCTGATCCTCAATATTTTTTATGCTGTGCTGAGAATTACCTGGTATGAAGACAGCCCTCCCCGGGTATACTTCAAATTGCTGTCCTGATATTGTCATAAGACCTTTACCCGAGAGAATATAGTATATTTCGGGCTGGGCATGACTGTGAAGAACAAGCTCTGCCCGCTCTCCTGGCTGCAATTCGCCCGTCCCGGCCGTCATTGAATCCGTAGGGGTGCTATCGCTACTGAAAAGTGTCCTCCATAAAAGTTCTCCTCTGGATGGATCATTCCAACCCTGCAGAGGGATATTCTGTTCATCTACTACAACAAATTCTGAAACAGACATAACAGGGATCACCTCCGATATAGATTAATGATAATCCTGATCATAACAAGATTTCAATTTTTAGTACATCGATGAAATTGTATGATCTAAAAATGGTCTGAAAAACCTGAACTTGCTTATGCATCAATAAAAGATGCATTTTTTCTCCTGTAAGGAATGATAAGATGCAGATTATCTGGGATAATGAATGAAACAGTACCAGACAAGGAGCTGATCATTTTGAAAAAATTACTCGTAGTTCTTTTCCTGATAATAACACTTGCTGCCGCAGGTATCTTTTTTTACCGTATGCAACCAACAGAAACCCCTGTAGCCTCAGATTTTATACCGGGCGGTAACGATCTGAATAATCTGTTCCTTATGAACATTGATAACGTTGGAGGAGATCTTGAAAAAATGGCAGATCTTATTGATCTGTACACACCCGATATTGAGAATATCTCCGGGAAAGGCACTTCTGGGAATATGGCGATTGTAAAAGTCCTTACAGGAAAACTTCGTCAGCTTTCACCAGTCTTAAAAGACATGCAGTTCCTTTTCACTTTAAAACCAAATGGTGTGGATATTCAACCATATTTCTGGGGTTCTATTGCATTGAAAACAGACGAGCCAGTCAAGTTCACTGAGAACATAATGGATGACATCATGCTTTCAGATCCCGACCTCGTTATAATTCCATACACCAACGAGTTGGGGAAAAATGCAGAACCACTTTACCAGATCATGGATACAAACTCTTCAATGACAGTTTTTACTGCCCTATACAGAGGAGACCCATCCTATATGCTTCTTACTTCAAGCGAGGAAGAACTGTCCCGAATGGTAAAAGCAGCTGAAGATCCCTCTAACCGATTGAATATTGAAAGACACTATGAAAAGAAAGATTACTTCTACGCACAAATAGAGAGCACCATTATGGAAGCGGTAATTCAGAATCAAGGAAGGTCTTTACGAACATCAGATCCTTTTGTATGTGAAGGAGTTTTATTTACAGAAGGAAGGAATCTGCTCATGAAGATGTACTCCAATGCAGCAGATATATTCCTTACTCCAGAGGAGAAGGAACAGATCGCTCCCTTATCTGGCGATCATGAATTCATTGGTGGAGGCAAGGTAGTTGGATATGCCCGGGGAAGTACCACAGGTTTCAGCAAGGAATATTTCAACTCCATGCTTGCAGGACCTGAAGCTGAAAAGGTAGAAATGGGACTGGCCTATATGGAG